>DASRRJ010000030.1:0-233029 GCA_035656915.1 Anaeromyxobacteraceae bacterium | reverse complement strand
GAGCTGCCGATAGGAAGGCGCGCTACGTCGCCCAGGGCGAGCGCTGGCGCGTCGAACCGCGTTGGACGGCGCCCTGCCGAGGTAACAGCCGTGCCCTGTTACCTGGGCTGTGACCTGCGACCCAAAAACAAAGGGCCCGAGTTGCCTCGGGCCCTTCTTGTCCGTCTGTCGGGGCGACTGGATTTGAACCAGCGACCACTTGCACCCCAAGCAACCTCGGGAGCCGTCCAGCCGGTATCAGGCCGTGCGTTCAGGTCCGTTTCCCTCGGGGAGTTGGCCAGCTCGGCGTCCAACCGTTCCATCCGGTGCATTCCAGGCGCAAGGCGTTTGCTGCTCCCTTGCTGCTGCTAACGCAGGTCCGGCGGCGGCCATCCAGGTCGCTGCCCGAGGCCATCTTCGGTCCCCATCGAGCCGCACCCTTCGCACACCCGGCCGGGTCCGTCTGAACCTTGTGGGGGCCTGGCCCTTCGAGGATCTCGGCTCCGCAGACGACAGATGGACCATCCGAGGTGCAAGTGAAGCGGTAGTCGGCAACATGCCAGTTGCTGAATCTGAAGTGTCGGAAAGCGCAGATCCGAGCGCCCCCATACTCGATCAGGAAGTCGTTCTCCCCGTACTCGTGAGGAATGGTGGCGAAGGCCCTGCCGTCGAAGATGATGATCGGTTCCCGCCACTCCGGGTTGTACTCCGTGATCCGAACCTTGGCTCGCTCGACGCCTGGACCAGCATCGAGGGTTGCTCGGCCCAGATTCACGACGAGTGAGACGGCGTGAGCGTACTCGCTCCCGGCGAGCCGGCCGCCTGGCCTGCAAGCCGTTGCGACCACACCGAAGACGCCCACGGCGAGCACGACCGCAAGACAAGAAAGACCCGCAACGATAACTGGGGTGCGTCTCCTCCGGGCTTTGCCTCGGACGTCGCTCATGATCACGAGTGCCAGATCTCCTGGATCGCCTCGAAGTCCGGGTGCTCCCCTACCCTGACCGGCGGCATCCTCTGGGCAGCCTCCTGAAGAAGAGCATCAGGCTCGTGTTCGATCCAGTTGGCGAACCTCTCTGCTTTCCAGCTCTTGGCGGGATCTCCGAAAAGCTTCTTCACGAAGGACTCGGAGAGCTCTTGGCCCCACCGCAGAGCCTCTTCCTCGGTCTCGGCCAGGATCTTGAAGCAGAGCGAAGACTCGAAGTCGGTGCCATGCGTGTCGTTCGACTTCGCCTCGATGGGATCTTCATACCCGAAGACGTAGAGGTGTTCTTGCACGGTCCCCCCGTTGTACCCGGCGATGGCCTGCTCGTGAAGCCCGTCCCGCCCCTCCTCTTCCCACTTCCGCCGGCCGGCGGGCAAGGAGGGCCTTCATGGCAGTGTGGTTGAAGGTGCTGCGAAACCCCCTGACGAAGAAGATCGCCGTCGCCGTGGCCTTGGCGGTGGTGACCATGATCCAGAAGGAGGTTTCCCGGCGGCGATGACGAGCCGGGGGCGGTCGGAGGTCTTCAAGAGCCGACCGCCTCTTTAGCTGTCCGTGTTCCCGATCTGGGCCCCAAGAAAGAAATCTGGGCCGGGCCCCGGACCCCTCGTGGGGCCCCAACGTCGCACGGGAGACCGTGGCCCTGGTTGGCGAGGGGGAACCGTTCTTCTTAGCCCTACTGGCAGGCGAGGTTCGCCGGGGCGGGAGCTGGCGCTCGCCGAAGATGGACCTCTACGGGGCGATCAAACGAACCCGACGAGGTCGGGCGCAGCCGCCGCAGGGCCTCAAGCCGGTCGAACAGGGCTTCTAGCCGCCGATCTAGCTGCCGCCGGTAGAGGTCGAGGCGACGGCTGTCCGGGTCGCTCCTGGGCACGGCCTCCCTGGCCAGCTCGGTCTCGATGTTCCTGACGGTCACCAAGTCCCGGTCCCGACGGCGGTGCAGCTCTTCTTCGACGAGGTGGGCGAGCCCCGCCAGAGAACGGAAGAGATCGTCGGGCGAGCTGTCTTCGGCGAGAGCGCCGAGCTGAACCATGGCCTTGCCGAGGGCATCGAGGCCGGGCACCAAGGTGATGTCGAGGTCCTCGGCGGCCTTGGCCATCTCGACGACCTTCTCCGCCGCCGAGATGAAGCCACCGAGGTTGCTGATCTTCTTGGCGCTCATCGCCTCCACGGTCTTCTTCATGGCGTCGAGCCCAGCGATAGCTTGGTCGATAGAGTGGAGCCGCTTGACCTCGGTCTTGACCTCCATCGCTTCTCGGAGGGCTGCTTCGAGCCGACGCTTCTCGGCCAGCTCAAGACGGCCGAGGCAGACCCGAGCGTCGACGATGTCGAGCACGACTTCGGTTTCGGCGTCGGTCTCCGGGCAAAGGGACTCGACCCAGGTCTTCGCCTCGTCGGCATAGCTTTCCACGGACTCGGTCGGCAGCAGCACCCGGCGGGCACGGATGCCCGTCCGCACTGCGTTCATGCCCACCTTCGTCCTGCCCTCGATGCTCTTCGGTCCATGGGATCGAGCGCCGTTGATGCGGGCGGTCTCGGCCTGGATCTGGCTGCGCTGGCTCATGCTTCCATTGTCCAGGTGAATCCCTCGGTTGGGGAGGACTACTTCTTGGCCACCGTGGCCTTGCACGGCTCGGGAAGCCGGCGGTAGTAGCGCCACCGCTCGATGGCCACGTTGACCGGGACCCTCTTCAAGAACGTCCGCAACAACTCCACCGGCTCGCCCAGATCTTGGGCAACGGCTTCGAGGTCGAAGCCTTGGCCGATGAGCATCAACACGAAGGCCGCCTCCGCTTCGTCGCAGGCCATCCTCGGCATCCTGAGCCCCATCCGCCTCGTCGCCGGCTCACGCCATTCCTTCCTGGTCGCCGCCCTGGGGATGGGCACGCCCTGGTCCTTGAAGACCGCCATGCGCTCCATGGCCGAGGGGAGCTGCCCCTTGAGCTTCTCCTCGATGTCGAAGAGCTGCTCGCCAAGCGTGCGAGGCTTCGGGGCCGTGCGCTCGACCACGACCACCTGACCGACCAGCTCCGCCCGGGAGAAGACCTTCGCCGGCTGAGGAGGGCGGTGGCGAAAGCCGCCAAGGTTGTCTCGCTTCCTGCGGCTGAACCTTCGGTTCTTCCGGTTGTGGCTCTCGACGTGCTGCGCCCTCGATCCGATCCCGAGGTTCTTGATCCGGGCGTCTAGCTTGTCGGTGTTCTTGTGGTGGATCACCTCGCCGGACCCAATGGGCCGGGTGGTGCCCATGAAGTGGTTCCAGACGTAGACGTGAAGGACCATCACCCGCCCGGCCGGCGGAGGAGGATCGCCGGGAGCCCATGATGCGGGGCGATGCCTGACCCATGGATAGCCGCTCTCCTCGTCGACCTCGATCACGAGGCCGGCGCAGGTGAGCGCAACAGCGATCTCGTTGTTGACCTTGACGCCGCTGATGATCTGCCAGTTCTGCGTGCTCATGATCTTCAGCTCCTCGGGGATCTGCGTCCAAGGTGAGTGGGAGTAGATGCGAAGCATCCCTTCCCCCTCAGCCCGCACCAGGACCAGATCCCCGACCTATGAAAGAACGGGAACCTGGGCTTGCCCTTCGAGGCGTTGACCAAGCGGGCTCGCTGAAGCATCGGCACCGGATGGTCACCTGCTTGCCGTCGAAGGGACCTCGCTCACGTCGGCCTTCTGGGTGGCGGCCCTGGTGAGCGTCACCGTGTCGTGGTGACGACGTACCTCCTAGGCCGAGGAGTCTGGGGGAAGCTCGGGCAAGGGATCGACCGGGAGCGTTTCCGCAACCACTCCCAGGTGCGATGCTGCCCTCGAAAGACGACGCTCTCCTGGGGCTAGGGAGGCCACCCGAAAAGCCGCCATCCTCAGCGGCCTGCCCCGTTGTTCTTGAGGACCGCTGGAGGAGGCGGTGATGTCGAGGAAGATCCCTGATCCGTCAACCCATGCCCGTCCGACGAAGGGCAAGACGGCCCCGAAGAGATCCGACAGGTGGGCCGACTCCCACGAGGGCCTCAAGTTCATCCGCCGGACCAAGAAGGGCCAGCGGGTGCGCTCCGAGGAGTTCATCCAGGCCGTGGGCACAGCGGTTGAGCAAGGCTTCGCCGTGGCAGGAGCAGCCGCCGTCATGTTCAAGATTCTCGACGCCGTGGCCCTCTTGAACGAGGTCGCCGACCTCACGATGGACCGGCCGCTTCATCCGCAGCAGGACGAGGTCCTTGCGTCCCTCGACGAGTTGGGAGCCAAGAGCTTCTCCCTCGTCGAGAAGGCTGCCGCCTTGCGGCGTGAAGCCAAGGCCCTGGCCGTCGACGTGAACGAGATGAACGCCTTCCTCAAGGCCAACCGAGTGCTCTTGAACAACCGACGGCAGCTCGCCAGCGAGCAGCAGGTGATCTCCGTCTACGTCAACCGCATCGAGAAGAAGCTCGGCATTGAGAAGGCCAGGGTGGAGCCCAAGGAACTGGAGACGCTGGTGCAGCTCAGCGCCATCCACCAAGGCCACGATCTCGCCGACGCTCCCGCCTCGTTGCAGGAGATGGCCGAACGCTGGCGCACCATGAGCAAGAAGGTGCGCCGGGCCTTGGTCTCGAACCTGGAGAAGGCTCTCGCCAGGAAGAAGCTCCCAAAACCGTCGCCATGACGGGATAAGGATCTGGAGCGGTTGCTGCTCCGCTCCCTGGGGACCTCACTCTGCATCCGTGGCTTCCTCGCCTTCGGCGAGGTGATGATGACCACGGACACCAAGAAGATCGACGAGAACCCCAACGAGCCCTTCGGCCTTTGGACCGCCGAGGACGTCGCTCGATGGGCCAAGACGAGCCGGAGCTGGGTCTACCAGCACGCCGCCGCTGGCCTCATCCCCTGCATCAAGGTCGGCGGTCTCCTCCGCTTCGAGCCGCAGGCCGTGAAGAAGTTCTTCCTCTCCGGCGGCATCGCCGAGCGGAAGGTCATTCCGATCAACCCCAAGAGCCCCCGCTGAAGGAGGTGATGAAGGAGAACAACCATGTCATCCGTGTATCGCAAGCAGCGGCGATGGTGGATCCGGTACAAGGACGTCGCCGGCCGCTGGAAGGACATCCCGACCAAGGCCGACACCAAGGCGCTGGCCAAGCTCCTGGCACATGACCTGGAGCACAAGATCGAGCGCCAGCGCCTCGGGCTCGATCCCATCCTCACGATCAAGATCGTCACCTTCGGCAAGTTGATGGACGACTGGTGGGCCGAGCACGAGAACCTGCTGCGCTCGAAGACCATCCAGCCCTTCGCCGACAAGCACCTCCGCCGTGCCTTCGGCGATCTCGTCCTCGGCGACATCACCAGCGGCAAGCTGGAGCAGCTCTTCAACGCCAAGCTCGCCGAGCTGTCGCCGCAGTCCATCAACCACCTGAGATCCTACGTCCGCCGCATCTTCAACTACGCCAGCCGCCGGGAGATGTGGAACGGGGCCAACCCGGCCAGCTTGGTGAAGAAGTACCGGGTGACCAAGAAGAAGCCCGAGTACCTGCGCCCGCACGAGGTTGGCAAGGTGCTCATCGCCCTGGCACCCAAGTGGCGGTCGCTCTTCGCCACCGCCTTCTTCACAGGCCTGAGAAAGGGCGAGCTGTTGGCGCTCTTGAAGACCGACGTGGACCTGGAGAGCCGGGCGATCAAGGTCCACCGCTCCAACGCCGAGGAGACCACCAAGGGCGATCACGAGGACATGATCCCCGTCGCCGAGGAGCTGCTGCCCTACCTCGTCGAGGCCGTGAAGCAGTCGAAGTCCGAGCTGCTGTTCTCGAAGTCCGACGGCACCCAGTACCCGGCCGATCTTGCGCTACACCTCGTCCTGCGCCGGGCCATGGGCAGGGCCGGGATCGTTCAGGGCTACAACCACAAGTGCCGTCGCAAGGGCTGCGGCTTCCAAGAGAAGAGACAGGATGCCGCTGAGTCGAAGTGCCCCCGCTGCTCGATGAAGCTCTGGGTGAAGCCCATCCCCCGCCCCACCCGCTTCCACGACACCCGCCACACGACGGCCACGTTGTTGCTGAAGGCCGGCGTGCCCTTGGCAGTGGTGCAGAAGGTGTTGCGGCACACCGACCCGGCGATCACCGCCGGCGTCTACGGCCACCTCGACATGGGCGACATGCTGAAGGCCGTCAACACCCTGGGATCCACCGTCCACCCCCACCTGCAACTCATCAGCGGCGTCAGCGGCAACACCGGCGGCAAGGTCAGCAACAACATCAGCGGCGAGGCCGACAGGAACATCGGAGAGAAGGCCAGCGGCGAGGTCATCAAGCCCGCCATGGCGCTGAAACCCGTCCCCTGACTGCTCCCTTGCTACTGCCGGCCAGGGGCGACAAAGAAGAAGGCCCCGAAGCTCTCGGAAGAACCGAGTAACTTCGGGGCCTTCTATTGGTCGGGGCGACTGGATTTGAACCAGCGACCACTTGCACCCCAAGCAAGTGCGCTACCAGGCTGCGCTACGCCCCGGTACGACAGGGACTCGCTTCCTAACATCCCGAAACCGGCCGGGTCAACCCGATTCACCGGCGGCCCGCGAGAGCGCGCCCGAGGGCCATCCCGCTCCTAGCGCACCAGCGGCGACACCTTCTTGAACGCCGGCGTCCCGCACTCGTGCAGCAGGTCGAAGATGGCGGTCTCGGCGGTGGTGATCACCGCCCCGGCGGCCCGGCACAGCTCGAGGCCGGCCTGGCGGTGCAGCTCGAAGCGGCTGGTCACGGCGTCGGCGCAGACCTGCACCTCGTAGCCGCGCTCCACGAGGTCGCGAGCGGTCTGGAAGACGCAGACGTGGGTCTCCATGCCGGCCAGGATCACCTGCCGGCGCCCGGTGGTCTCGAGCGCGGCGGCGAAGGCCGGGTCGGCGCCGCAGGAGAAGGTGCTCTTCACGAGCGGCGCCGCGGGCAGCACCTCGCGGACGGCGCCGAGGGTGGCGCCGAGGCCCTTGGGGTACTGCTCGGTGGCGAGCACGGGCAGGCCGAGCTCCTGGGCGGCGCCGACGAGGGCGCGGGTGTACTTCACGAGCCGGTCGAGCGGCTCCTGCGGCATGGCGGTGCAGAGCCGCTCCTGGACGTCGACGACGAGGACGCAGGCGCGGGCGGGATCGAGGCGGATGGGGGCGGTCATGGCAGCTCCTTGAGGGATGACTACACGGCGTATCCGGCGGCGCCGCTGGCGGCGGCCGCCTCGGGGTCGATGGCCACGTCCACGCAGTAGACGGTGCCGGAGGCGAAGGCGCGGTCGAGCGCGGCGGGCAGGTCGGCAGGGTCGTCCACGTGCTCTCCGTCACCGCCCATGGCCTGCACGATGCGGTCGTAGCGGGTGGGGGCGAGCCGGGTGGCGGGCGAGCGCTCCTCGCCATAGGTGGCGCGCTGCGGGATGAGGATCTGGCCCCAGGCGGCGTCGTTCCCCACCACCACCACCATGGGCAGCCGGAAGCGGACCGCGGTCTCGTAGTCCATGCCGTTCAGGCCGAAGGCGCCGTCGCCCTGCACCACGCAGACCGGCCGGTCGGGGGCGAGGAGCTTGGCGGCGAGCGCGAAGGGCGCGCCGACCCCGAGGCAGCCGAGCGGGCCGGGGTCGAGCCAGCGCCCGGGCTTCGAGACCCGCAGCACCTTGGCCGCCACCGCCACCACGTTCCCGCCGTCGCCGACGAAGGTGATGTCGCCGGCCCGCCTCGCGGCGGCGTCGAGCTCGCGGGCGAGCCGGAAGTGGTGGATGGGCCGCTGGGCGCTCTCCTCGAAGGCGCGCTGCCGCGACGCTCGCTCCCCCTCGTGCTCTCGGAGCGCCACCAGCCATGCCCCGCCGTCGCGCCGCGGCGCGCCGTCCGCGAGCTGACCGAGCACGCTCCGGCTGTCGCCGACGATGCCCACCTCGACCGGCCGGTTCCGCCCGATCTCGGCCCCGTCCACGTCCACCTGAACCACCCTGGCGCCGGCGGCGAAGCCGGGCTCGGCGCCGTAGCCGAGGCGGAAGTCGAGCGGGGTGCCGACCACCAGCACCAGGTCGGCCTGGGAGAGCGCGTCCTTGCGCGAGAGCTGCAGGAGGTGCGGGTGCTCCGGCGGCAGGCAGCCGCGGGCCATGCCGTTCAGGTAGACCGGCAGGCCGGCGCGCCGCGAGAGCTCCGCGAGCGGCTCCTCGGCGCCATCCCAGTAGACCGACGAGCCGGCGACCAGCACCGGCCGCTCCGCGCGCCCGAGGAGCGCGAGCGCCGCTTCCACCTGCGCCGGATCCCCGGGGCTGCGGGCGGTGGTGCGGTAGCCCGTCTGCTGCTCCGCGAGCGCCTCGTCGGCGCCGTTCGAGAGCACGTCCCAGGGGAGCTCGAGGAACACCGGGCCGGGCCGGCCGGCCAGCGCCACCCGGAAGGCCTTGGCGAGGAAGCTCGGGATGAGCTCGGGGGAGGGGACCCGGTCGCTCCACTTGGTGATGCCGGCGAAGAGCTGCGTCTGCGGCATCTCCTGCAGCGAGCCGCGCCCCTGGTTGAAAGTGGGCGCGGCGCCGCCGAGGAGGACCAGGGGCACGCTCGCGGCCCAGGCGTTGGCGACGCCGGTCACGGCGTCGGTGACCCCGGGCCCGGCGGTGACGATGGCCACCCCGACGCCTCGGGTGAGGCGGGCCCAGGCGTCGGCCGCGTGCGCGGCAGCCTGCTCGTGGCGGGTGTCCACCAGCCGGACGCCCTCGTCGACGCAGCCCGCGTAGATGGGCGCCACGTGGAGGCCGGAGAGGGTGAAGGCGGTGGTCACGCCTTCGCGCTTCAGCATGCGCGCGACGAGCTGGCCGCCGGTCAGGGTCATCCACTTGGTCTAACGCAGAAAGGCCCCGCGCGCCTGTGGGCACACGGGGCCTCTCGAGGCCGCCAGCGCGGCGACCGCGCTACGCGGACTTGCGGAACCGCGACAGGTTCGCCGGAAGCTCGGCGAGCGGCGGGAACTGCTTGTCCGCATGCACCGTGGCGAGCTTGGCGTAGAGCGCCTCCTCCGTCTCGGCGTGGGCGGCGTCGGTCACGCAGCAGTCGACCGGGCAGACCGTGGCGCAGGCCTCCTCATCGTGGAACCCGACGCACTCGGTGCAGAGCGCCGGGGCGATGACGTAGATGTCGTCGCCCTGGGTGATCGCGCCGTTCGGGCACTCCGGCTCACAGGCGCCGCAGTTGATGCACTCTTCGGTGATGATGGTGGCCATCGCAGGCTCCTCGGGGTGCCGGAGGAAGGGGTCCGGCTACAGGACGCAGCAGTCGACCGGGCACACCGCGGCGCAGGCGGGCTCGTCGTGCTGGCCCTTGCACTCGGTGCACTTGACGGCGTCGATGACGTAGATGTCGTCGCCCTGGCTGATGGCGGTGTTGGGGCACTCGGGCTCGCAGGCGCCGCAGTTGATGCACTCTTCGGTGATCTTCATCGCCATCTGCTGGTTCCTCTCGTGCGCCAGTCGGGCGCGACATGGGGTGGGGAGGGCACGTGTCATCGCACGGAGAGGAGGGTCCGGTCAAGCCAACCAGGCCCTATCTGGACCTGTGAAGTCCATTGGAAACAAAGGGGAAACGGTCGAAGAGACCTCTCCAACCGGCGGAGCTGGTCAATTTCGCTCAAAGTGGATTCGTCCGGTCCGCAAACGCTGCTAGAGTGCGCCCGCATGTCCAAGCCCTACGATCCCAAGGATTTCTACTACCGCAAGGCCAAGCAGGAGGGGCTGCGCGCCCGCTCCGCCTACAAGATCGACGAGATCCTGCGCCGGCACCGCCTGCTGGCGAAGGGGCAGGCGGTCCTCGACCTGGGCGCCGCCCCGGGAGGCTTCCTGCAGATCCTCGGCGACGCGGTCGGGGAGCGCGGGGTGGCGGTGGGGGTGGACCTCGAGCCCATCCGCAACCTCGGCAAGCCCTGGATCAAGACCGCGATGGTCGACCTGCTCGCCGCGGGCGCGGTGGACCGCATCCGGGCGCTCCACCCCGGCCCCTACCACCTCGTCACCAGCGACATGGCCCCCAAGACCATCGGCGTGAAGATCACCGACGAGGCGCGCTCGCTCGAGCTCTGCCGGATGGCGCTCGGCACCGCCGAGGCGCTGCTGCAGCGCGGCGGCGCCTTCGTGTGCAAGGTCTTCATGGGCGGCGACTTCCCCATCTTCAAGAAGGAGCTGCAGGAGCGATTCGACGAGGTGAAGGTGGTCCGCCCGGAGGCGACCCGCGAGCACAGCTTCGAGTGCTACGTGGTCGGGAAGGGCTTCCGCGCGCCCAAGATCCGGTAATCTGCCCACCCCATGTCCACGCTTCTCGAAGAGCTCTCCCCGCGCGGCTTCATCCACGACCAGACCCCGGGGCTCGAGGACCGCCTGGCCGAGGGGCCCATCACCGGCTACGTCGGCTTCGACCCCACCGCCGACTCCCTGCACGTCGGCAACCTGGTGCCGGTCATGGGCCTCGCCTGGCTGCAGCGCTGCGGCGGCACGCCCATCATCGTCGTCGGCGGCGGCACCGGGATGGTCGGCGATCCCTCCGGCAAGCGGACGGAGCGGCCGGTGCTCTCCCTCGAGCAGATCGACCACAACGCCGCGCGCATCCGGTCGCAGCTCGAGCGCTTCCTCTCCTTCGAGGGCGAGAACGCGGCCCGCGTCCGCAACAACGCCGAGTGGCTGCGGCCGCTCGGCCTGATGGAGTTCCTGCGCGACGCCGGCAAGCACTTCACCATCAACTACATGCTCGCCAAGGACTCGGTGAAGAACCGCATGGAAGCGGGCATGTCCTTCACCGAGTTCACCTACATGCTGGTGCAGGCCTACGACTTCTGGCGGCTCTTCCGCCTGGAGCGCTGCGAGCTGCAGATGGGCGGCAGCGACCAGTGGGGCAACATCACCGCCGGCACCGAGCTCATCTCGCGCAAGGAGGGGACGAGCGCCCACGGCCTCACCTTCCCGCTCCTCACCACCGCCACCGGCGCCAAGTTCGGCAAGAGCGAGCAGGGCAACGTCTGGCTCGACCCCGAGAAGACCTCGCCCTACCAGTTCTTCCAGTTCTGGCTCAACACCGACGACCGCGACGTGGAGCGCTGCCTCAAGTTCTTCACCTTCTTCCCGGTGGCGGAGATCGACGGGATCCTGGCCGAGCAGGCGCGCGACCCGGGGAAGCGCCCGGCGCAGCGGCGGCTGGCGGAGGAGATGACCGCCCGCATCCACGGCGCGGAGGCGGCCCGCAACGTGGTGGAGGCGAGCCGGCTCCTCTTCGGCGGCGTCCCCCTGCGCGAGGCCAGCGCGGGCGTGCTGGAGGTGCTCTCGCGGGAGCTGCCGGTGCAGCGGCTCCCGCGGGCCGAGCTCGACGGGCTCCCCGTGCTCGACGCGCTGGTGCGGAGCGGCCTCGCGACCTCCAAGGGCGACGCCCGCCGGGGAATCCAGGGGAAGGGCTTCCTCCTCAACGGCGAGACCATCCCCGCCCCCGAGCGGACGGTCGCCGCGCCCGACCTGCTCCACGGCCGGTACGTGATGCTGCAGAAGGGGAAGCGCAACCACGCGCTGCTGATCGCGGAGGGCTGATCACCGCCCGCCGCCGCGCCGCGCTCAGCCCAGGAGTCCCGCCGCCAGCCGCTCGAGCAGCAGGCGCGCCTTCTGACGGATGGCCGCGGCGTCCCGCTCGCCGATCTTCCGCAGCGGCTCTCCCGCGTAGATGCCCCAGGGTGGAAGGCTCCGGTGGACCACCCCGCAGGCCCCGACCGCGGCGCCCTCGCCGATGGTCACTCCGGGAAAGATGACCGCGTTGGTCCCGACGATGACGTGCTTCTCGATGATCACCGAGGAGGCCTCGTGGTGCGTGAGCTCGGCCGGGACGGTCGGGTTGGTCATGAACGGCCCCGTGTAGTCGTCGGTACCCGTGATCACGCGGCACCCGGCGCTGAGGCCGGAGAAGTCGTCGATGAGGAGCTCGCCGCCGCCGATGACGCTCACGAACGAGGCGATGTGGACGAATCTGCCCAGGGTGCAACGTTTTCCGGCGTTCACCAGCACGAAGTCGTCGATCTGCGAGTGGGCACCCAAGGAGAAGTTGGTGCCGTCGTGGATGATCTTGGCCCAGGGGTGGACCTTGGCGGTCGCGGCGATGCTCATGGAATCCTCTGTGCGAGTCCGCGCCCCCGCTTTCGCCGTTCGGTGAAGCGGCGGCCGGCCGCCGCCCTTCCTACGAATACGATGTCGGCTCGCGCAGCCCGGCTCATGGGAACGAAGGGGGCCGCCTGGCCGGCGCGAGCACCAGGTGCTCGGCGCAAAACCCGGAGCGAGCGTGGCCGCCGGGCGGAGGAAGGCGAGGATGGAGCGCGACTCGACGCCGGTGGACGAACCCTCGCGGGTACTCGCCGGGAAGGTCTGCCTGGTGACGGGGTCGACCTCCGGCATCGGCGCGGTCACGGCGCGGGAGCTGGCGCGCGCAGGGGCGACGGTGATCGTCTCCGGCCGGAGCCCGGGGCGGTGCGCCCGCGCGGCAGGGCAGATCCGAGCCTGCACCGGGGGCCGCGTCGAGTACCTCGCCGCTGACCTCTCGTCTCAGGCCCAGGTCCGCGGCCTCGCGCGGGAGGTGGCGCGCCGCTTTCGGGCCCTCGACGTCCTGGTGAACAACGCCGGCTCTTACTTCATGCGGCGGAGGCTGAGCGCCGACGGGCTGGAGATGACGTTTGCGCTGAACCACCTCGGGAGCTTCCTGCTGACGGGCCTGCTCTTCGACCTGCTCGCAGCGAGCCCGGCGGGGCGAGTGGTGAACGTCTCCTCGGTGGCCCATGAGCAGGGCCGCCTCGACTTCGACGACCTGCAGGGTGAGCGGCGCTACGATCGGCTCGCCGCGTACGGAGCGTCGAAGCTGGCGAACCTGCTCTTCACCTACGAGCTGGCGCGCCGGGCGGCCGGGACCCAGGTGACCGCGAACGCGTTGCATCCCGGACTCGTCGCCACGAACCTGGGCAGCGACGACGGCTGGCTGCGGACGAAGCTGCGAAACCTGCTCCGGCGCGGGCTCGTCGCTCCGGAGGAGGGCGCGAGGACCAGCGTCTGGCTCGCCAGCAGCCCGGAGGTGACCGGGATCTCCGGCCGGTATTTCCAGGAGTGCCGGGAGGCGCGCTCTTCGCCGGCGTCCCATGACCGGCGCGCCAAGGAGCGGCTCTGGTCGGTCAGCGAGGGGCTGACGGGGAGCGCGTTCCTCCGCTGAACGGGCCTTCGTGCGCTGGCGGCGCCGGTCGACGGTGCGACCCGCGGGTGACGCATCGGTTAGCGGTGAGTCAACTCCTCACCCCATGGCCCGCTTCGGAAGACGGCCCTCCTTGAGTGCCGGAGATCGAGGGACGTGCCGATCCCGAAACGATGCACATCTTCGCCACTCGCGATCCGACGGAGCGTGCACGCCATGATCTCGAACAAGACCACCGCCACCGCCACCGCCATCGCCATCGCCAGTGGCCTCGCGATGCTGAGCTGTTCGGGCGGGACCTCTTCCAAGACGACCCAGCCGAGCTACCTGATCGGCGGAGTCGTCACTGGCCTCGCCAGCTCGGGGCTGACCATCCACGGGAGCTTCGGCGAGGACCTCGCCATCGCCGCCGACGGTCCCTTCGCCTTCGCCACGCGACTGGCGAGCGGCACGTCCTACTCGGCCGCGGTCACGAAGCAGCCCGGGGCGCCGGCGCAGACCTGCACGGTGACCGGAGGTGACAGCGGACACGGGAGCGGTACGGTGGCGTCCGCCGACGTCACCTCGCTCCAGGTCACCTGCACGACCAACAGCTACACGGTCGGCGGCAACGCCGCGATGTCCGCCGGGCCCCTGACGCTGCAGCTCAATGGCGCGAACGACCTGACCATGTCCTCGGCCGGGGCGTTCAGCTTCGCGTCCTCCCCGCTGCCCTCCGGCGCGACTTACGCCGTGACGGTGAAGACGCCGCCCCCCGGCCAGGCCTGTACCGTCGCGGGGGGCGCCGGCACCGTGGGGGCGGGGAACGTCACCTCGGTGACCGTCACCTGCTCAGGCAACGGCTACACGGTCGGCGGCAACGCCTCGATGCCCTTCGGGCCGCTCGTCCTCCAGCTCAACGGCGGGAACGACCTGACGGCCTCCGCCAGCGGCTCCTTCACCTTCCCGACCCCGGTCGCGCTCGGCGCCGGCTACGCGGTGACGGTCAAGACGCCGCCGCAGGGTCAGGCCTGCACGGTCACCGGCGGCAGCGGCACCATGGGCGCCGCTGCCGTCACCTCGATCGTCGTGAGCTGCTCCATCGTGGTGGTGGCGCAGCGGTGGGAGGCTCCGACGACCTGGGGAGCGGTCTGGCAGGACGACGGCCACATGGTGGAGCACGCCTACTTCGGCCCGACGGCCGGGACGGACACGGCCATCAACGAGCAGACCGGCGTGGCCTGGAGCCTCGTGAACGGGCCGCTCGGGCCGCCGAAGCGGTTCGATGGCTTCCCGTCGTTTACTCGCTGGGGGGCCGGCCCGTTCAGTCCGGCCAGCGGGGCCTCGACCTCGCCGCGGTACCAGGCGACCGCCAACGACGGAGCGCTCGACCTGCCCGGCGACATGCTGGTCTGCGCCATCGTGAAGCCGGACTACGACCCGACGGACGTCGGGGACGGGCAGGAGAAGGCGATCTTCGCGAAGGGAGTGGGGATCGGCGGGACGAGCCAGCCGGGCGGCGGGTGGGTGCTGATGCAGATGCACTCGCAGTTCTGCTTCCACTACCAGGGGCGCGACTCCCTCGGGAACACCTTCATGAACATGGCGTACACGCCGACGGGCTTCGCGGACCAGGGCATGCAGAACACCGGGCCGCTCAACCCGACGTTCGTGGTGGTGTGCGCCGGGCGCAGCGGGAACCAGATCTTCGCGGCCGCCAACAACTTCCCCGCGACCGACATCTATCCGGCCACCTTGACCGGCGTGGGCGCCGTGGTCCTCGACTCGAGCGGCGGCCATCACGCGACCATCGGAGGCTACGACACCAACGACCTGAACCACGTCTTCCCGGGCAGGGTCTACGAGACGGCGGTGTGGGCCGAGCCGGCCACTCCGCAGAACGTCCAGGCCAAGTTCGCCGCGGTGGAGGGGCTGGCGATGAGCGCGACCGATCCCACTCCGGTCGACTACACGCGCAATCGCGAGGGCCCGTTCACCGGCGTCGACGGCGGCTATCACACCACCTGGCGGAACGGACCGCGCATCGACCCCGTCAAGGGCTTCCTCTTCGGGCTCCAGGGGTGGAACCGGGTGAGCTACTGCACGACGTCGGCGGGCGCGCCCGTCGCCTGCGGCGATCCCGCGGCCGTCCGCATCGTCGCGGCGGGCGAGGCGCTCGATCTTTGGACCGCGAGCCCGGGAGCGACGGTCCTGAAGGACCAGCTCGCGCCGCCGGGCGACAGCGAGAAGCCTTCCGCGGAGCTCGTCACCCTCGCGCCCGGGGCATCGCTGTCCGCGGCGCTGGGTGCCTTCGAGGCCCCCGGACCGGTGCACGGCCAGATCTGGCTCCTGGTCCCGTCGGCGACGGCCGGGTCGCTCCAGGTCACCACCAGCAATCCCGCCTTGAGCGGCGGGGTGGCGGGCACCAGCCGGCACGACGTCGATCTCGGCTCACTGGTCCCCAACGCCTGGACGCGCGTCTGGCTGAATGGGCTCACCACCGATGGGGCGGCGGGAACCGTGACCCTCACCGCCGCATCCACCAACTCGGGGCCGATCACCTTCGACGCCTGGGGCGTCGATCTCACCCAGATCGGCGGGGGCGGTGACCTCGGCTCCTTCGATCCGGGGCTGGCGATGTACGACTGGAGCGGCCCCTTCGCATGGTGGGGAGACGCCGAATTCCAGCGACCGCAGCATTCGGTGGACGTGGTCGAGCTCCCGCCGGTGCCGACCAGCACCGCCTCGACCGGGTTCTGCCTCTCGGTCGACGCCCAGCCCTTCGACGGGCTCTCCTGGATGTCGCCGTTCAAGGTCCCGAGCGGCATGGCGGCCTGGATCGGCGACGCCCAGCCCGTCACGGCGCAGCTCTTCTCGAGCGGCGCCGGCATCTGCTTCCTGGTGACCGGCGCGACGGGGTCGTCCTGCTGGGCCCCCGCCTGGGCGGCCGGATCGAAACACAACGTCAAGGGGTGTCTCTCGGCCTCCGGGCAGCAGAGGCTCTACGCCGACGACATCCAGGTGGGGAACACCGTGTCCGGCATCCCGGTGCCGGACCTCGCGAGCGGCCACCTCGCCGTCGGGAACAACGCCGGCGCCGACTCCACCAAATGGAGCTACACGAACCTCCCGTCACCCTGGAATGGGTTCATCTCGAAGGCGCTGGCGTGCAGGGATGTCGGCGTCGGCGCCAGCACGGTGAGCTGCCAGTGACCAGGGGGGGCGGAGGCCCCAAGACGGTACGCGGGCCTGTAGGTGACGTGGTGCGGACGGCGTCGACTGATATGCTATCTGCCATGGCTAATACCGGGGTGCGCCGATGAAGGATTCCGGCTCCCCCTCCCTCCTGGCCGCCGCGACGCCCCGCCAGCGCATTCGGGATTTCATCGTCGAGAGCTTCTTCGTCGATGACTTCGCGGACGACGCCTCCTTCCTGCGGAGCGGCATCGTGGACTCGATGGGCATGACCCAGCTCGTCGCCTTCCTGGAGCAGGAGTTCGGCATCGCCGTCTCGGACGACGAGCTCCTCCCGGAGAACCTCGACTCGCTCGATCGCGTGGTCGCGTTCCTCGATCGCAAGCGCCGGCGGGCCGGCTGAGCGGACCATGTGCGGCATCGCAGGCTTCAGCCTCCCCGTCGGCTTGCACCCGCCGGAGCGGCGCGCGCGCCACGGCGAGCAGCTGCGGAGGATGACCGCCGCCATCGGCCACCGCGGGCCCGACGCCCAGCGCGGCGTGCTGCTCGATGGGATCGCGCTCGGCCACGCGAGGCTCGCCATCGTGGACCTCGAGGGCGGGGCGCAGCCCATGCGCGACCCGGCGAGCGGCGCCGCGATCGTTTTCAACGGGGAGATCTTCAACCACCCGGAGCTGCGCCGCCGCCTCGAGGGCGCCCACCGCTTCCGCACGCGGTCGGACACCGAGGTGCTCCTCGCCGCCTGGCTGGCGTGGGGGCCGGCCGCGCTCGACGAGCTGAACGGCCAGTTCGCCTTCGCCCTCTGGGAGCCGCGCTCGCGCGCGCTCTGGCTGGCGCGCGACCGGGTGGGGATCCTGCCGCTCTTCTACGCCGAGACCGCGCACGGGCTCGCCTTCGCGTCGGAGGTGAAGGCGCTCTTCGCCGGCGGCTGCGTGGAGCCCGCGCTCGACGCGGGCGGGCTCAAGGAGACCTTCCAGCTCTGGGCCCCGGTCGCGCCGCGCACCTGCTTCGAGCGGGTCCGGCAGCTCCCGCCGCGCTCGGTGGCCTGCTTCCGGGAAGGGCGGCTGGAGGTGCGACGCTACTGGGACCTCGACCTCTCCGCCCGGGCGCCGGCCGCGGAGGTGGACGAGGCCCGGGCGCAGGCCGAGCTGGACGAGCGGCTCGAGGATGCGGTCCGGCTCAGGCTGCGCGCCGACGTGCCGGTGGCCGCCTACCTCTCCGGCGGCCTCGACTCGAGCCTGATCTGCGCCATCGCCAACCACCAGCTCCACGGGACCCTCTCCACCTTCTCCCTCGCCTTCGAGGACGCCCGCTACGACGAGCGAGGCCACCAGGAGGAGGCGGCGCGCCACCTCGGGACGTGCCACCGTGCCCTGGAGATCCGCGACCGCGCCACCGGCGACCTGCTCCCGGAGGCCGTGGTTCACGCGGAGCAGGCGCTGCTCCGGTCGGCGCCGGCCCCCTTCCTGGCGCTGAGCGCCTTCGTCCGGCGGCACGGCATCAAGGTGGTGTTGACCGGGGAGGGCTCCGACGAGGCCTTCCTCGGCTACGACATCTTCAAGGAGACCAAGGTCCGGCAGTTCTGGGCGCGCGATCCCTCGGCGCGCTGGCGGGCGGCCCTGCTGCGCCGCCTCTACCCGTCGCTCCCGCCCGTGGGCGAGGGGTCGGCGGCCCTGCTGGAGCAGTTCTACGGCGCCGGGCTCGAGGAGCCGGGCCGCGTCGACTTCTCCCACCTGCTCCGCTGGGCGAGCAGCGGACGCGTACTGCGCTTCTGCGCGGCGGGGTTCCTGGAGGAGACGGCGCGGCTCGATCCGGTGGAGCAGTTGCTGGCGTCGCTCCCGGCGCGGGTCGCCGGTTGGAGGCCGCTCGCCCGCGCGCAGTACCTCGAGATGGAGACGCTGCTCTCGGGATACCTGCTCTCCGCCCAGGGAGATCGGATGCAGATGGCGCACGGGGTGGAGGCGCGCTTCCCGTTCCTCGACCACCGTCTGCTGGAGCTGGCGGCGCGGCTGCCCGAGCGGCTCAAGCTGCGGGGGCTGCGCGAGAAGTACCTGCTGCGCCGCTGCGCCGAGCGCTGGCTCCCGGCCTCGCTGCGCGCCCGCACCAAGTTCCCCTACCGCGCGCCGGTCGCGACGGCGCTGGTGGGGCCGGCGGCCCCCGAGTGGGCTCGCGAGGTCCTCTCGCCCGAGGCGGTTCGGGCCACCGCCGTGTTCGACGCCGGCAAGGTGGCGAGGCTCGCCGCCAAGCTCGCGCCCGACCCGGCGCGCGCGACCGAGGCGGACTCCACGGCCCTCATGGCGGTCGCGAGCACGCAGCTCCTGGCCCGGGCGTTCCTCGGCCGCCGGGAGTGGCCAGACCAGGCCGGCGGTTCCTTCGTGCTCGAGCCCGAGGCGGAGGCGGCATGATGGCGATCTCACCCGCGGCATGGGCCTGGGAGCACGCCCGCGCGCGCCCGGACGCGCCGGCGGTGGACGGTTCGGGGGTGCGGCTCACCTACGGCGAGCTGGCGCGGGCGGCGGGGGCGCTGGCGGCGGAGCTCCGCGCGGCCGGCTTCGGCCCGGGGCGGAGGCTGGTGGTGGCGCTGCCGAGCGCCCCCTCCGCGGTGGTCGCCCTGCTCGCGGCGCAGCTGGCGGGCGGGTCGGCGGTCCCCCTCGATCGCGGCGCGGGCGGCGCGGCCCTCCGGAACGTCCTGGCTCAGACCGGCGCCCGGCACGCCGTGGGCTGGGCGCCGGACCTGCCGATCTGGACGGCGCTGGGCGCGGCCAGGCCCGAGCGGCTCTGGACGGTGCCCTCCGGCGAGGCAGGGGAGGCGCCCGCGGCCGCGGGCGAGTGGGAGGCCCGGCTCGACCTTCGCGGGGCGCCGGTCCGCCCGTCGAGCGCGCCGGCGGAGCCCTGGCCGGTCGCGCCTGGCGACGAGGCGCTGGTGCTCTTCACCTCTGGCAGCACCGGCGAGCCGCGCGGCGTGGTGCAGACCTACGGCAACCTCCTCGCCAACACGCGCTCCATCGTGGAGTACCTGGGCCTGCGCCGGGACGACCGCGCCATGGCGATCCTCCCGCTCTTCTACTGCTACGGCCTCTCGGTGCTGCAGACGCACCTGTACGTGGGCGGGTCGGTGTTCCTCGAGCCGCGCTCGATGTACCCGCGGGTGGTGCTCGACGGGATCGCCGCCGAGGGCTGCACCGGGTTCGCGGGCGTGCCGCTCACCTTCGAGCTGCTCCGGCGCCAGTGCGACGCGGCGGCCGCCCCGAAGCCGCGGCTGCGCTACCTCACGCAGGCGGGCGGCGCCATGGCCCAGGAGACCATCCGCTGGGCGCGCCAGGCCTTCCATCCGGCGCTGCTCTACGTCATGTACGGCCAGACCGAGGCCACCGCCCGGCTCGCCTACCTGCCCCCCGAGCGCGCCGAGGAGAAGGCCGGCTCCATCGGGATCGCCATCCCCGGGGTCGAGCTGCGCGTGGTGGGGCCGGACGGCGGCGAGCTCCCGGCGGGAGAGGTGGGCGAGCTGGTGGCGCGCGGCGACAACGTCACCGCCGGCTACCTCGGGGCGCCCGCGGAGACCGCGGCGACCTTCCGCGAGGACGGCCTGCACACCGGCGACCTCGCCCGGCGCGACGAGGACGGGTTCTTCTTCATCGCCGGCCGGGCCAAGGAGATGCTCAAGATCGGGGGCCACCGGGAGAGCCCGGCGCGCATCGAGCAGGTGGCGCTGCAGCACCCCGACGTGCTGGAGGTGGCGGTGGCAGGCGTCCCCGACGCGCTGATGGGGGAGGTCCCGGCGATGTTCGTGGTGCGCCGGCCGGATCGCTCGGCCGGGGAGCGCGAGCTGCGCGCCTTCTGCCGCCAGCACCTGCCGGCGCACTGCGTCCCGGTGGCGGTGCGCTTCCTGCCCTCGCTGCCGCGCAGCACCTCCGGGAAGCTCCTGCGCCAGGAGCTGGCGCGGCTGGCGCTGGCCATGGAGGACGCGTGACCCCCTTCTCGAGGGAAGTGCTCCGGTTCGACGTGGAGTCGAGGGCCGCCTCGCTGGCGGCGGCGCTGCGGGACGCCGTGCAGCGCCGGCTGCGGAGGCGGGGGCTGGTGGTGGCGGTCTCGGGCGGCGTCGACTCCGCCTGCGTCGCCGCCCTGGCGGCGCGGGCGGTGGGGCCGCAGCGCGTGGCGGCGCTGCTCCTGCCGGAGCGCGACTCGTCCAGCGAGTCCACCCGCTACGGGCTCGCCCAGTGCCGGGCGCTCGGGATCGAGCCCCACCTCCAGGACATCGCGCCGGTGCTCGAGGCGGCCGGCTGCTACCGCCTGCGCGACCAGGCGCTGCGGTCGGTCTTCCCGGAGCTCACCCCCGACATGCCCTGGAAGCTGGCCATGCACGGCGATCGGCTACACGTGGACGCGCTCAACCTGCCGTACGCGGTGGTGCGGACCCCGGCCGGCGACCGCCGCTTCCGCCTGCCGCCGGGCGCCTACGCCGACATCGTGGCGGCCACCAACCTGAAGCAGCGCACCCGCAAGATGATGGAGTACACCTGGGCCGACCGCCTGGGCTACGCGGTGGCGGGGACGCCCAACCGGCTCGAGTACGACCAGGGCTTCTTCGTGAAGCTCGGCGACGGTGCGGCCGACGTGAAGCCCATCGCCAGCCTCTACAAGACGCAGGTCTACGCGCTCGCGGCGCACCTCGGCGTCCTCCCCGCGATCCTGGAGCGCCCGCCCACCACCGACACCTTCAGCCTGCCGCAGGGACAGGACGAGTTCTTCTTCTCGGTGGACCTGCCGACGCTCGACCTCCTGCTCTGGGCCCGGAACCACGAGGTGCCGGCGGAGGCGGCCGCGGACGTGCTGCAGCTCGCGCCGGAGCAGGTGCGGCGGGTCTACGACGACATCGACCAGAAGCGGCGCACCACGGCCTACCTGCACGCGGCGCCCATCCTGCTCGAGCCCGTCCCCGAGCCGGCGGCCTACCAGCGCTGATTGGAGGAGCGCGCCTCCCCGCTCAGTCCGGCAGCCGCTCCTGCACCCGCTCGATGGAGCGCGCCTTGCCGGTGGCGTCGTCGACGTCGATCACCGCGCCCTGGAGCCAGACCTCGCGCTTCGCCGGCTCGAAGCCCACCGGCCGCTGCGTGAGGAAGCGCTGGATGACGAGCTCCTTGCGGACCCCGATGACCGAGTCCCAGGGGCCGCACATGCCCACGTCGGTGATGAAGGCGGTGCCGCCGGGGAGCACCCGGGCGTCGGCGGTCTGCACGTGGGTGTGGGTGCCGACCACCGCCGAGACCTCGCCGTCGAGGTAGTGCCCCATGGCGTTCTTCTCGCTGGTTGCCTCGCAGTGCATGTCGACCAGGATCGACTTGGCGCCGGCGGCGCGCAGCTTGGCGATCTCCTCGCGCACCACCACGAAGGGGTCGTCGAGGTTGCGCATGAAGACCCGCCCCTCGAGGTTCACCACGCCCAGCTTTCGCCCATCGGGCGTCTTCACCACCGCGCTGCCCTGGCCCGGCGTTCCCTTGGGGTAGTTGGCGGGGCGGAGCAAGCGCGAGCCGGCCTTCTCGAGGTAGGCGACGATCTCGCGCTTCGACCAGCTGTGGTTCCCGCCGGTCAGGAGGTTCACCTCCGCGGACAGCAGCTCTTCGGCCGAGTCGGGCGTGACGCCGTTCCCTCCCGCGCTGTTCTCCGCGTTGGCGACCACCAGGTCGATGCCGTGGCGGCCGATGAGCTTCGGCACGAAGTGCTTCACGGCCTGGCGGCCGGGCTTCGCGAACACGTCTCCGAGGAAGAGGACTTTCAAGGCGGGGGCATTGGAGCCTTAGCGGGCTCCGGAGTCAACGTGCAACGGCCGGAGCAGGGAGGGCGCCCGCAGGAGGAGTCGCGCCTCGGTCGCCACCGCATCGAGCGCCACGTCGTGCGGCTCGCGCGGGAGGGAGTCCACCAGCTGGAGCTCGAAGGCGAGACCCACCCGGGTGGCCTTGCCCTCCAGCGCCGCCAGCGTGGCGTCGTAGAAGCCGGCCCCGCGCCCGAGCCGGTTGCAGGAGAGATCGAAGCCGATGCCCGGCACGAGGAACAGCCCGATCTCTCCGCGGTCCACCGGGGGAGCGCCGGCCGGCGGGCGGCGCACGCCGAAGGGACCGGGCACGAGCGCCTCGGGCGCGGCGCTGGCGAACGAGAGGCGGCGGTCCCCCGCCACGATCACCGGCCAGGCGAGCACCTTGCCGGCGCGGAGGGCGGCGGCCGCGATCCCGCTGGTCTCGACCTCGCCTCCGGTCGCGGCGTAGAGCGCGACGGCGGTGGCGGAATCCCACGCCGGCAGCGCCAGCACCGCGCGCGCGATGGCCGCGCTGGCGGCGGCGCGCGCCACCGGATCGAGCCGGGCGCGGGTGGTGGTGAGCTGCTGGCGGAGCTGGACCTTCGCGAGCGCGACGTCTGACGGGGAGGGGGCTGGCGTCATGTCGCGCGCGGGATGAAAAAAAGCCCCCCGCCATGGCCGTGTGGCTCGGTTGCTTGGACCTGTATTTTCACAGGTGGGGCACTCGGGTATGACCGGACACCGTAGGCTTCTCCCTCGCTGCTGGGAGCTTGCACATGGAGCCGGCCGGGCGCTCCTCTTTTTACAAAGTCGGCCCAAACGACTCAGAGCCGAATCACGAGCCCGGCAGGGGGCAGATCAAGACCGTTCAAAGAGCTACAACCGCGCCAAATGACGCAGCTTTTATGATTAGAGCGTAACGCCCTCGCAGCGGTCCTGTCAAGGCGCACCGAGGGGGAGCGCCCGGCCAACTTGGAGCGCCCCGGAGGGACTCGGGACCGCGCCCTACCGCGACGGCGCGCGCGGTTAGATGGCGCTCCGGACCCGGGCGGCGAGCCTCGGGATCACCTCCGCCGCCGCCTCTACCTCGGCGGCGGTGCTGGTCCAGCCGAGGCTCAGCCGCAGGGTGGCGCGCGCCTCCGCCGCCGAGAGCCCCATGGCCGAGAGCACGTGGGAGGGCGTGCTCGAGCCCGAGGTGCAGGCGCTGCCGGCGCTGGCGCAGAGTCCCTCGAGGTCGAGCGCCATGAGGAGCGCCTCGGCGTCGCAGCCGGGGAGGGTGAGGGAGAGCGTGCCGGGGAGGCGGGGCGCGGCGGCGCCGTTCACGCGCGCCCCCGGCCAGCTCGCGACGAGCCTCGCCTCGAGCTGGTCGCGCAGGGCGCCGATCCTGGGCTGCTCCAGCCCGCGGGCGGCGGTGGCGGCGGCGAGGGCCGCGCCCAGGCCGGCGATGCCGGGCAGGTTCTCGGTGCCGGCCCGGCGCTCCCGCTCCTGGTGCCCGCCGAAGAGCGGCGCGAGCGGGATGCCCGGGCGCACGAAGAGCGCGCCGGCGCCGCGCGGCCCGCCGAACTTCTGGCCGGTGAGGGCGAGGAGATCGGCCCCCAGCGTGCGCACGTCCACCTCGAGCTTGCCCACCGCCTGCACCGCGTCGCAGAAGAAGAGCGCGCCCACCTGGCGGGCGGCGGCGGCGAGCCGCGAGACCGGCAGCACCACCCCGGTCTCGTTGTTGGCGAGCATGGCGCAGGCGAGCGCGGTGCGGGGCGTGAGCGCGGCCCGCCAGGCGTCCTCATCCGGGAGCCCCTGACCGTCCACCGGGACCACCCGCACCGGCGTGCCGCGCGCGGCGAGCGCCTCGGCGAGGGAGAGGACGCAAGGGTGCTCCACCGACGTCACCACCAGCTCGCGCCGCTCCGCCGGCGCGGCGCGGAGGACGCCCTCGATGGCGATGGCGGCAGACTCGGTGGCGCCCGAGGTGAAGACGATCTCCCCCGGCCGGGCCGAGAGCGCGGAAGCGACCTGGGCGCGCGCGCCGTCGAGCAGGACCCGGGCGGCGCGGCCGGCGGCGTGCGTGGAGGCGGGGTTCCCGAAGGTCTCGAGGGCGCCCATCACCGCCGCCACCGACTCCGGGCGCATGGGGGTGATGGCGTTGTGGTCGAGGTAGATCACGGGGTCACACGATGTGGTGCGGCTTGCGGCTCTTCACGCCGAAGGCCTTGAGGAAGCTCGTCACCAGCTCCTGCTCCAGCTTCTTGCGGCCGGTGGGCGAGAGGCCGCGGAGCGGCACCCGCGCGCCGGCCATCGAGCCGTGGCCGCCCGCCGAGCCGCCCCTGGCCTCGATCACCTCGCGGATGAGCCGCCCGGCGTTCATCCGCCGGTCACTGGTGCGCAAGGAGAAGAAGAGCTGCCCGTCGTACTCCGCCCAGGCGAGCGACCACTTCACCTCGCCGAGGAAGAGGAACCGCTCCGCCACCTCGGCCACCATGTCCGGCGAGTAGATCTCGCCCACGTCGCACACCACCACGCCGTCGTACACCTGGGCCCGCTCGATGGCCGTGTGGTAGAGCCGGAAGTACTCGATGGGCAGGCGGGGGTGCTCGATGGCCGCCAGCGCCTCCTTGTCCACCTGCGGGAAGAGCCAGAGGTAGCTCGCCACGTCGGGCGGGGTGGTCTCGCGGCCCAGGTCGCGCGTGTCGGCCTTGATCCCGTAGTAGAGGGCGGTGGCGATCCCCTGGGGCAGGGCCAGCCCGCTCGCGCGGATGTACTCGGTGAGCACGGTGGAGGTGGCGCCGAGCCGCCCGCCGACGTCGGCGAACCGCACGTTGCGCGTCTCGGGCCGCTCCGGGTGGTGGTCGATGACCACGTCGGGGAAGTGGCGCGCCGGCAGCGAGTGGTTCCCCTGCTCGGGCTGGGTGTCGACCATGCAGATGAGGTCGTGCTCGGCGAAGACCACCCGCGAGATGGGCGTGACCGGGAGCTTCAGCACCCGCAGGAAGGCCCGGTTCTCGGCCCGCCCCACGATCCCGCCGTAGGCCACCTGCGCGCGCACCCCCGCGAGCTTCTCGAGGATGAAGGCCAGGGCCACCGCCGCCGCCAGGGCGTCGGGGTCGGGGTTGTCGTGGGTGAGCACCAGCGCGCGACGGTGCCCCTTGGCGAACGCCACCAGCCGGTCGAGCTTGAGCCGCTGGCCCTCGGCGCGGCGCGCGGCGGCGCTCGGACGGCCTGGCCGGAGGGGGCGGGCGCGAGGGCGCGCCCGGGAGCGCGAGCGGGGGGCGGGAGTCATCGCAGGAGCGAGCGCAGGACCTCGAGGTTCTCCTTGAAGCGGAGGTCGGTCTCGAGGAAGGCCGGCACCGCCGCGAAGCGGGCGTCGTTGACGAGTCGGCGGAAGGGCTCCTTGCCGAGCGCGCCCTGGCCGATGTGCTCGTGGCGGTCCACCCGGCAGCCCCGCTCCTTCTTGCTGTCGTTGAGGTGGAAGGCCTTCACCAGCTCGAGCCCCAGCGCCCGGTCGAGCTCGGCGACGGTCGCCTCGTAGCCCTCCTCGGTGAGCAGGTCGTAGCCGGCGGCGTGGACGTGGCACGTGTCGACGCAGACCCCGACGCGGCGGCGCAGCTTGCCGGGCACCGCCGCCCGCAGCGCGGCGAGCTGCTCGAAGCGCCACCCGATGGAGGCGCCCTGGCCGGCGGTGGTCTCGAGGAGGAGGCCCGACTTGCCTGGAGCGCGCTCGAGGGCCTCGGTCATGCCCTCGGCGATGAGCTTCGTCCCCTCGCGCTCGTCCTCGCAGCTGCCCGGGTGGAAGACCAGCGACGGCACCCCCAGGGCCTCGCATCGCCCGAGCTCGTCGGCGAGCGCGTCCCAGCTCTTGCGCCGGATCGCCGCGTCCGAGGCGCAGAGGTTCACGAGGTAGGTGCAGTGGGCGGCGGTGGGCTTGCGGGTGCGCGCCGCCTCGGCCCTGAAGCGCGCCACCTCGTCGGGGTCGAGCGGCTTCGCCGCCCAGCCGCGAGCGTTGCGCGTGAAGATCTGCAGGCAGTCGGCGCCGTCGGCCTCGGCCCGCGCGAACGCGGTGGAGACCCCTCCGGCGATGCCCTCGTGAGCGCCCAGGATCATGTGGGGCGCTACTCATACTCCACGGCGCGGGGCGGCGCCACGCGCCGACGCACCCCGGGTGGACGCGCTCGCCCCTAGCGCGCCAGCTTGCGGCGCTCGGCGCGGGCCTCGCGGACCAGCTTCTCGGCGTTGACGAGGCCGTTCTCGATGGCCTCGAGCATCAGCTCGCGCAGCGCCGTCTCCGGCTGCTTGAGCGAGTCGTAGTACCGCTGCCGATCGATGGAGTGGATGATGCAAGGCAAGAGGCCGGCGTGGAGCAGCAGCAGGTTCGCGAGCAGGCGCGCCACCTTCCCCGAGTTCTCGGTGAAGGGGTAGATCTGCATGAACCCATGGTGGATCCGGGAGGCCTGCTGCACCGGGTGGGTGCTTCGGAACTCGGCGCTGTCGGCCTGCTCGAAGAGCTTCGCCAGCAGCGGCTGGATCTTGGCCGGCTGGGCGATCTCGTGGAAGTAGGCCCGGTGGAGCGGCATCTCCTTGCGGAGCTCGGCTGCCTGCCGGTGCTCGAAGCCCTGGCCCAGCGTCTCGTAGAGCCGCTTCACCACCGCCATGTTGATCTTGAGCCGCTTCTGCTTCGCCTCGGCGCGGATGAGGTCGATGGCGGCCTTGTGGTTGCGCACCTCGCGGTGGGCGGCGATCGAGATCGAGTCGTTGACCGGATGGTTGTGGAGCGCTTGCGAGAGCTCCTGGGCGGTGTAGACGGCGCCCTCGAGGGCGTTCTCGTGGTGCAGCCACGAGAGCTCGTAGACCTTCAGGAACTCCGCCCCGACCTCGGGTTCGTCACCCAGGATCTCGGCGAGATCCTGGCTGCGATCGTCGATGTCGATATACCGGCTCCGCATGGTGCGTGCGCTCCTCTCGGCTCGACCCGGGTGGCGGGTGAGCGGCAAGAAATCCCAGGAATGTCTCGGGATTCCGCGAGTATAGTCGACGGCGACCCGGCCGGCCACCCATTTCCGGGACGGCCGGGCTCCGACGAGAGAGGAACACCGGAAGGGGAGGAATGTTCCCTCCCCCCTCGAATCAGTAAATTGTGAGCCAGTCCCGGTACTTGGGATCCTCGCCCTTCACTGCCTTGAAGAAGGCGGTCTGGAGCGCGTGGGTCACCGGACCGGGCTCTCCCTTCCCGACGCGCCGGTTGTCCACCTCGCGCACGGGGGTGATCTCGGCGGCCGTCCCGCTCATGAACAGCTCGTCGGCGATGTACATGGTGTCGCGGGTGAACTTCTGCTCCACCACCGGGATGCCGTGCTCCTTCGCGAGCTTGAGCACCGAATCGCGGGTGATGCCGGCGAGCACCGGCGAGCTGAGCGGCGGGGTGAAGAGCGTGCCGTCCTTCACGATGTAGATGTTCTCGCCGGAGCCCTCGGCCACGTAGCCGTCGGTGTCGAGCAGGATGGCCTCGTCGTAGCCCGACATGACCGCCTCGCGGTTCGCGAGGATCGAGTTGACGTACTGCCCCGAGACCTTCGCCCGCACCACGTTTACGTTCACGTGCATGCGGGTGAACGAGGACACCTTGGCGCGGATGCCCTTCTTCATGCCCTCCTCGGACAGGTAGGCGCCCCAGGGCCAGGCGGCGATGATCACCTGGATGGGGTTCTGGGCGCCGACGCCGAGGGTGCCGTAGCCGGAGAAGGCGAGCGGCCGGATGTAGGCCTCCGGCATCTTGTTGGCGCGCAGCAGGTCGACCGTGGCCTCGGAGAGCGCCTCGAGCGAGAAGGGCACGTCCATCATGAGGATGTGCGCCGATTCGAGCAGCCGCTGCATGTGCTCGCGCAGGCGGAAGACGGCGGAGCGGCCGTCGGCGGTGCGGTAGGCGCGGATGCCCTCGAACACCCCGAGGCCGTAGTGCAGGGCGTGGGTCAGCACGTGCACCTGGGCCTGGTCCCAGCCCACGAGCTTGCCGTCCATCCAGATCTTGTCCGCCTTCATCATGTGGGCCTTCCTCCAGTCCGCGGGGTGAACGACCGACTTTGCCCCAAGGGGGCCGGTTGATCAACGCCGCGATCGGGATGGCGGGCCCGCGGAGTCGGCGGCGGGACGGGAGCGCCGCCCCGTCACCGGAGCCGCCGCTCCTTCACGGCTCGGAGGCAGCGGTCGGCAGGGCGAACGGCCGGCACATGCGAGACAGGAGCGGCATCTCCGGCAGCAGCTCCTCCTTGCCCCACTGGATGGCGCGGGTGAGGTGCGAGGCCGAGGGGATCACCTCCACCGGCGAGAGCACCTTCTGGAAGCTCTTGGCGTGGCCGATGAACGGCCGGTTGCGGGCGACGTTCTGGGCCACCAGCTGCTGCAGGGTGAACCAGAGCGGGTGGGTGAGCTTGGGGCCGAAGGCGTCGAAGGCGACCAGGAAGGCGTTGCGGGTGCCGATGGCCCCTCGGTGGACCAGGTCGAAGGCGGCGCGGGCCGGCAGGTTGTCGGTGATGCCGCCGTCCATGAGCCGGAACAGGTCGTGTCGGCGGAAGAGCTCGGCCAGCATGCGGTGCATGCGTTCGTCGTCGCGCAGCACGTCGTAGTGGATGACGCCGGGCAGGGCCGAGGAGAAGCCGACCGCGTCCACCGCGTCGAAGGCGGCGGTCTCGGCGTCGGCGCCGAGGTAGATGCGCGCGAAGCGATCGCGCTGGGTGATGAGCTCGGTGATGACGGCGCGCAGGTCGGCGACGGCGCGCTTCACCACGTGCGGCCGGGGCATGCGCCCGGCGAAGTCGAGCAGGTGCTCGTAGAAGCTCGGGTCGTGGGGGAGGGCGCCGTTGCGGATGCCGGTGACCGCCACCATCAGCGGGATGGGGAGGTCGGCGAGGGTGAGCGGGCGGCCGCCGGGCGCCTGCAGGAGCTCGCCCAGGGCCTGCCGCAGGTAGAGGCGCATCGCCCCCGGGAGGCCGTAGCGCGACTCGGTCTCCAGGAAGCGGAAGACCCCGCGGAAGGTGAGCCGGGAGAGCACCTCGCGCACCTCGTCCTCGGAGTAGTGGACGCGGCGGGCCCGGAGGAGGAGGAGCGTCGCGCCCATGCTGGCGCCGGCGAGCAGCCGCGGTACGAGGCCGTACTGCTCGAGCAGCGCGAAGGCGCCGAGGTAGCTCCAGGAGACGCCGCCGCCTCCCCCGCACACCAGCACCAGCGCCTTCTCGCAGACCTCGCGGTCGAGCGCCGCCGGGGAGAGCGCCGGGAAGGCCCGGAGCGCCCGCTGGCGCCAGGCGAGGGCGCGCCCGGCGAGGTGGGGCGCCAGCCGCGCCGCCGCGCCGCGGTCCACGCCGCCGGGCCGCAGCAGGAGCGGCTCGATGATGGCCTGCAGCTCCTGCCGGAAGGGGTCGAGCAGCTCCTCGAGGTCGAGGTCCCCGCCGTCGGCCGAGCGCAGCAGCGTCACCCGCGCCAGGTTGAGGGCGTAGCGGAGCGCCGCCTCGTCCCGCTCGGTGAGCCAGCTGGGCCGGCTCACCACGCTGCGGAGCAGCGCGAGCTCTGCCTCCTCGAAGGGGCGCAGCTTGGCGCGGAGCGCGTCGAGATCGGCGCCCGGGGTCACGCTCGTCACGCGGCCTGGGACATCACCCGCACCGGCAGCACCATGGCGTTGAGGCCGGCGAACTGGAGCCGCCGCTGCAGCTGGTAGGCGGTCTCGTTGTGGAGCAGCCGCTGGAACCACTTCTCCTGCTCGAAGACCAGCTTCCCGGCGAAGAAGACCGAGCGCGGGAACTCGCGGGCGATCTGGATGGCGAGGTGCTCCGCCTCGGTCACCGCCTCGGTGCCCACCGCCATGCGGTAGTCGGCGGCGAGCCCGAGCCGCCGGCCCAGGTCCACGTAGCGCTTCAGGTTCTGCTCGGTCTTCTCGCGGACGTGGTCCACCTCCTCCACCCCCTTCATGGTGGCGGAGTCGATGACGCCCACCGAGACGAAGACGTAGTTCTTGAAGTGGCCCGGGAAGAGCCGCTGCACGGTGAGCAGGGCGTGGATCCCGAGGCCGGAGTAGCCGCCCACCATCATCACCGCGGTGGGGAGCTTGGGGTCGAGCTGGTGGTGCTCGCCGGTCGGGTGCGCCGGGAGCGCGTTCATGATCTCGTTGAGCCGCGCCAGGTTCTGCTTCACCACCGTGTAGTGGCGGCGGATGAGGAAGCAGACCCCCACGAGAACGCCGGTGACCGCCAGCGTGACCCAGCCGCCCTGCTCGGCCTTCTCGTAGATGGTGCCGGCGAGGATGGCGAGGCAGAGCGCCAGGGCGATGCCGTGCACCGTGAGCCCGCGCTTCTTGCCGCTCTCGCCCCCCTTGCCGAGCCAGTAGCGGACCATGGAGGCCTGCGAGAGGGAGAAGGTCACGAACACGTTGATGGAGTACATCGTGACCAGGGCGGTGATGTCGCCGCGCGTGTAGAAGAGCACCGCCAGCGAGGCGCCGCCCATGAGCAGCACGCCGTCCTGCATGGTGAGCCGATCGGAGAGCTGGGCGAAGCGGTGCGGCAGCCAGGAGTCGGTGGCCATGTTGGCCATCACCCGGGGGCCGTCGATGAAGCCGGCCTGGGCGGCCACGAAGAGCAGCGCCGCCTCCGCCGCCAGCGTGAGCCAGGTGAACCAGACGCCGAGCGGGAGCCCGCCGGCCCGGAACCCGCCGGCCCACCGCTCGAGCAGGATGGCGTTCATGGTCTTGTCGCCCTCGGGGGCGATGTGGAAGAGCATGTAGAGCAGCAGGATCCCGCCCGCCGTGAGCGCCAGCGAGATGGACATGTAGACCATGGTGCGGCGCGCCGTCTCCACCTTGGGCTCGCGCATGATCTGCAGGCCGTTCGAGACCGCCTCGATGCCGGTGTAGGTGCCGCCGCCCATCGAGTAGGCCTTGAGGAAGATGCCGAACATGCCGGCCAGGCCCAGGGTGGCGAAGCCCGAGGCGAAGCCCTGGCGCACCTCCCCCACCACCCGCGGCACCTCCATGGCGTGGCCGGCGACGCCGCCCACGATGAGGATGGTGTGGGTGAGCAGGAAGAGGAGGAAGATGGGGGTGAGGATGGTCACCGACTCGCGCACGCCGCGCAGGTTCATGATGACCAGCAGCCCGATCACCACCGCCTCGACGATGACCTTGTATGGCGCCAGGTGCGGCGGCAGCACGCTGAACACCTGGTTCGCGCCCGAGGCGATCGAGGTGGCGATGGTGAGGACGTAGTCCACCAGCAGCGCCGACCCGGAGATCACGCCGAAGCGGGGGCCGAGCAGGTGGGTGGCCACCACGTAGCCGCCGCCGCCGAACGGGAAGCGCTTGATGATCTGCGAGTAGGCGACCGAGATGACGAAGACGGTCAGCGCGGTGGCGAGGGCCAGCGCGACGCCCATGTAGTGGTGCGAGCCGAGCGCGCGGAAGGCCTCGTCCGGACCGTAGGCGGAGGAAGAGAGGCCGTCAGCGCCCAGCCCGACCCAGGCCAGGAAGGCGATGAGCGAGATGCTGTGGTAGGTCTGCGGGTCCTGGATGTTGCGAGGCGCGCCGAAGAGCAGGCGCTTCAGGCGCGACTTGGGGGGGGGCGGCGGAGCGGCGGGGGCAGGGTTGGCTGGGTCCATGGTCAAGGCGGCGCGGAAGTTAGCATTCCGGCGGGCGGCCGGGAACGCCCGTGAAGGCGAAGGGGGGAGGCGAGCCTACCCGGTGACCTCGTCGAAGGCGGCGCGGACCCGCTCGGTCACCCGCCGGTAGTCGGCCAGGAGCCGCTCCCCCGGATCGTCCCCGGCGTAGCCGAGCCGGCGGGCCAGCTGCGCCAGCGCGCGCCCGCCGCGGGGGAGGTGGTCGATGGTGTAGTCGTGGACGATCCGCAGCCGGAGCTCCAGGCGGCGCAGGAACTCGTAGCCCCTGGCGAGGGCCTCGTGGGGCCCCTCGCGGAGGATCCCGGCCGCCCGGAGCCGCTCGAGCGCGAGCGGGGTGGAGGGGACGCGGAGCGCCGGCCAGGCGTGGCCGTGGGCGAGCTGGAGGTACTGGACCGCGAACTCGACGTCGATGAGCCCTCCGCGGCCGGCCTTGGGGTTCATGCCGCGCTCGCGCTCCTGCCCGATCTCGTCCTCGATCCGCTGGCGCATGCGCCGGATCTCGCCCGCCAGCTCGCGGGGATCGCCCGGGGGGCCGTAGACCACCTCCTCGAGCACGGTCGCCCGGACGCGCTCGAAGGCTCCGAAGTCGCCGGCCACCGGGCGCGCGCGCAGCAGCGCCTGTCGCTCCCAGAGCTGGCTGCGCACCGGCTCGGCGCCGCCGCCCTTCCCGGTGTGGTAGCGGGCAAAGCCGCTGGCGCTGGTGACGAGGGCGCCCTGGTTGCCGGAGGGGCGCAGGCGGGTGTCGATCTTGTAGAGCACCCCCTCGCGCAGCGGCACCTGCAGGAAGGAGATGAGGCGCTGGGCGAGGCGCGCGTAGGCGGCGTGCTCGGGCTCCTCGCCCTCCGGGTAGAGGAAGATGAGGTCGAGGTCGGAGTGGTAGCCGAGCTCCGCGCCGCCGAGCTTGCCCATGGCGACCACGCAGAGCCGGCCCGGCGTGGCGCGCCCCTTCTCGCGCGCCTCCTCCTCGGCCAGCGCGAGCGCCCGCTCCAGGCAGACCTCGGCGAGCGCCGTGAGCTGCGCCGCCACCTCGCCGAGCCGGATGGTGCCGGCGATGTCGTGGATGGCGATCCGGAGCACCTCCTCGTTCTTGAAGCGGCGCAGCTCGGCCAGCCGCCGCTCCACCCGCTCGTCGAGCTGCAGCTCCGGCCCGAGCAGCGCCAGCCGCTCGTCGGCCTCGGCCGCCAGCTCGGCGCGACTCTTGGCGAGCGCCACCTGGTCCTCGCGCAAGAGACCATCGAGCAGCTCCGGGTGGCGCAGGAAGCGCTTCGACAGGAAATCGGAGGTGCCGAAGAGGGAGAGGAGCAGCCGGGCCACCCGCCGGTGCTCTCCGAGGAGCCGGAAGTAGGCCTCCGGCGAATGGAGCGCCGCGGCGAACTCGGACAAGTGCGAGAGGGCCTGGTCGGGATCGGGGGTGGCGAGCGCCTCGGCCAGGAGGTCCACCGCCAGCGCCGGGTCACCCAGCGGCGAGAAGGGGGTGCGCCGGCGCGCCAGCGCGTCGATGGCGGCGAGGGCACGGTCGGGATCGGCGAGCCCCCGGCGCAGCGCGATCTCCGCCCGGCGCTCCGGCTCGACCTGCGGGTCGGCGAGCAGCGCCAGCTCCGGGTCGAGCGGGGGGCGGCTCTCGACCCCCAGCAGGCCGGCAAAGAGCGCCGCCACCTTGTCCCGGTGACCCCAGAGCGCCTCCTCGAAGGCGGCCACCGAGGCGAACCCCATGGCCCGCGCGACCAGCAGCCGGTCCTCGCCCTGCGGGAGGTGGTGCACCTGGCGCCCGTCGATCATCTGGACCCGGTGCTCGGCGCGGCGCAGGAAGAGATAGGCGTCGGCGAGGGCATCGCGGTCGCGCGCCTGGAGCACCCCGGCGTAGAGCAGCCGGTCGGCGGCCGGCAGCACGGCGCGCTCGCGCAGCCGCTCGCCGCCGGGCCGGCCGCCGTGCACCAGCTGCAGCGCGGAGACGAAGAACTCGGCCTCGCGGATGCCGCCCTTGCCGAGCTTGAGGTCGTCCCGGCCCTCGGCGCCGGCGCGCGCGTCGATGCGCGCCTTCATGGCCTGGATCTCGCCGAGCACGTCGAGGTCGAGCGAGCGGCGCCAGATGAAGCCGTCGAGGAGCGCGAGGAGCTCGTCGCCCACGGCGAGGTCGCCCGCCCCCGGGCGCGCCTTGAGCAGCGCGTTCCGCTCCCAGCTCCGGCCGAACGACTGGTAGTAGAGCTCCGCGGCGCGCACCCCGTTGACGATGGGGCCGCTGCGGCCGTCGGGGCGGAGGTTCAGGTCGACGCGGAAGACGAAGCCGTCCTCGGTGTGCCGCGAGATGGACTCGGTGACCGCCTCGGCCAGCTTGGCGAAGTAGGCGAAGTGGGTGGTGCCGTCCGGCGCCTCGCCGTCCTGACCGTAGACGTAGATGAGGTCCACGTCGGAGGAGAAGTTGAGCTCGTTGGCCCCGAGCTTCCCCATCGCGAGGGCGCAGAAGCCGGCGCCCGCCTCGCGCCCCTCCAGGCCCGCTGGCGCGCCGTGACGGGCCCGGAGCCGGCGGTCGTGGAAGCGGATGGCCGCGTCGGTGCAGGCGAGCGCCAGGGCCGAGAGCTCGGCGGTCACCTCGCGCATGGGGGCGAGCCGCAGGTCGCGCAGGGCGATGCGGAGCACCTCGCGGGCGCGGACGCGGCGCAGCAGGCGATCGAGGCCGGGCACGTCGGCGGGGTCGAGCCCGCGGGCGGCGCGGGCCAGGAGCCGGCGCAGGGAGGGCTCGCCGCGCGGGCGCGTGAGCCAGGGCGAGCGGGCCGCGCGGCGGAGCAGCCGGGGCGAGAGCGCCAGGAGCCGAGCGGCGAGGCGGGAGCTGCCGCAGAGCAGCACCAGCGCCTCGCGGAGGTCCTCCTCGGCCGGGAGCGCCCCGGCGGCGTCGGCGAAGCGCTCCACGCCGGCGAGCGCCAGGTCGGGGTCGGGCGCCCGCCGGGCCAGGGCCACCAGCCGGTCGGCGTCGGCCGGGAAGCGGCGCGACAGCCGCTGCAGCCGCTCGGCGCAGGCGGCGGACGGGTCCGCGGGCGGGACTCCGAGCAGGAGATGGGAGGTCATGGGGGGAGACGCCCTAGTAGAGGATGGAGAAGCCGGCGTACTCGGCGGCGCTCTCGCTCCGGGTCTGGTCGCCGTCGGTGAGGAGGCCGACGCCGACGAAGTCCGGGACCTCGGCGCGCGGGTCGCCGTCGCGGAAGTGCGTCCGGAAGACCTCCTTCAGGTCGATCTCCTCCGAGACCCACTTGCCGAGCGGGCCGCCGCTCTCCTGGATGACCGCGTCCTGCGCCGCGAAGAGGTTGTGCGACTGCCGGCAGGAACGACCGCGCCGGCCGGCGCCGGCCCAGGCGAACTTGACCACGTAGTACTTGAGGCCGGACTTCCAGACCACGTAGACCAGCGCGGCCGAGTCGCCGCGGCCCGGCACGCAGTCGTTGCCCCCGGTGGGGAGCGCCAGCGCCCGCCAGCGCCAGCGGAGCTTCTGCGCCTTCTGGTGGAGCTTGTCCGGCACCTGCAGCCCGAGGGTGACGGTCTCGAGCGGCGGCTTGTACTCGGCGTGGATGTGGCGGTCCTCGGGCGGCCCCTCGACCTGGTAGTACATCACCGGCCCGGAGTCGCGCTCCACCACGCGGAAGTCGCTCACCGGGAGCTTCTCCTCGTTGAGGAAGGGGGCAGGCGGCGGGGGTTGGGAGGGCGCGGGCGCGGCGCCGGACTGCAGGAGGGCCATGCCGGCGAGCAGCACCCGGGGGATGAGCGTGTTCACGTGCCCCTGAGCTTACCCGCCCCCCGCCCGGTCGCAATCCTTCCGCGCGCCGGAAAACCTCCGCTCCCCCCCGTGCGAGCCCGGCTCGTTCCGGTCCCGGCCCTCATATTGAGCCTCTGGAGAGGTCGGGAGGTCGAGCATGGACGGGGAGAGCGGTTTCCGGCGGGTCACCTGGCGCGAGCCGCACCGCGACCGTACGCGGGCGCTCCTCGCCGCCCACCCCGAGGCGCGCGCGCTCTGCGGGAACGCGCCCTCGACGGCGCTCTTCGTGGTCGGGATCGTGGCCGCGCAGCTGGCGCTGGCCTTCACGCTGCGGCAGAGCCCCTGGTGGCTCGTCCTGGGCGCCGCCTGGGCGCTGGGCGCGGTGGCCGACCACGCGCTCTGGGTGCTCATCCACGACTGCTCCCACGACCTGGTCTTCCGCCGGCCGGCTTCGAACCAGTGGCTCGGCATCCTCGCCAACCTGCCGATCCTCTTCCCGGCGGCCGTCTCCTTCCGCAAGTACCACCTCCTCCACCACGCCTGGCAGGGCTCCGAGGACCTCGACGCCGACCTGCCGAGCCCGCTCGAGGTGCGCCTGGTGGGCCACGCCTGGTGGCGCAAGGCGCTCTGGCTGCTCTTCTTCTTCGTGGCCCAGAGCACCCGGATCCCGCGGCTCAGGCGCATCAAGTTCTTCGACCGGTGGTACGCGGCCAACCTCGCCGTCCAGCTCGCCTTCACCGCCCTCGCCTGGGCAGTGCTCGGACCCCGGGCGCTCGCCTACCTCTTCGCGAGCAGCGCCTTCGCCATCGGCCTGCACCCGGTGGGCGCCCGCTGGATCCAGGAGCACTACCTGACCTTCCCGGGCACGCAGGAGACCTTCTCCTACTACGGGCCCATGAACCTCCTCGCCTTCAACGTCGGCTACCACAACGAGCACCACGACCTCACGAAGGTGCCCTGGTTCCGGTTGCCAGCGCTGAAGCAGCTCGCCCCCGAGCTCTACGAGCCGCTCCACGCCCACCGCTCCTGGACCCGGCTCCTCCTGCGCTTCGTCTTCGATCCGGCGCTCTCGCTCGGCAGCCGCATGACCCGGGCGCCCTCGGGTCCCGCCCGGTCATCCGACGCGGCGGCGGCCGCGCCGGCGGCCGGTTGGTGAGCGGGCATGTTCTGGCTCGCCCCCCATCCGCCGCCAGACCGGCCTCAGCCCGGCAGCCCGCGCATGTTCCGGATCGACTTCGTCGAGCGGCACCTCTCTCGCGTCCGGCCGTGGCAGGTGGTGGTGGTCTGGGCGCCCTTCGCCGCCTGGCTCTTCTGGCGCGCGGCGCTCGATCCGGCGCTCCCGCCCGGCCGGGCCGCCTCCCTGGCTCTCGGCGGGCTCGCCGCCTGGACGCTGCTCGAGTACGTCCTGCACCGCTTCGCCTTCCACGCCGACTTCGGCGCGAGCGAGCTGGGCCGCGACCTGCACTACCTGGTCCACGGGGTCCACCACGACTACCCGCACGACCCCGATCGCCTGGTGATGCCGCCGGCGGTGGCGGCGGTGCTGGCGGTGCTCATCGGCTGGCCGCTGCACCTCGCGGTGGGGCCCCACGCCTTCGCGCCGCTCTTCGGCGGGCTGGTGGCCGGCTACCTCTGGTACGACCTCACCCACTACTGGGCCCACCACGGCAAGGCCCGCACCGCCCTCGGCCGCAAGCTGAAGCGCTGGCACCTGCAGCACCACTTCCAGGACACCGGCGAGCGCTACGGGGTGACCACGCCGTTCTGGGACTACGTCCTCGGCACCGCGCCGCGCGCGGCCCCGGCGCGCACCGCCGCCGGGCGGGCGGATTGATCGGGAGGTGGCTGCCCCCGTCTAGTCGCCGTCCTCCTCCGGCTCGCCGGCGCCGCGCGCGGCGCGCGAGAGGCCGTGCTGGCGGATCTTCTTGTGCAGGTTGGTGCGCTCCACCCCGAGCGCCTGCGCCGCCTGGGTGATGTTCCAGTCGTGCTCCTCGAGCTTCTTGAGGATGTAGTCGCGCTCCACCAGGTCGCGCAGCTCGCGCAGCCCCACCTCGCCGTAGCCGGAGAGGTCGGAGGCGCCGGCGGGGGGCGCCGCGGGGGGCCGCCGCGAGAGCTCCGGCACGTCGTCCGGGCCGATGCGGTCGCCCGACATGATGGCGATCCGCTCGCAGAGGTTGCGCAGCTCGCGCACGTTGCCCGGCCAGCGGTGCTGCCGCAGCCGCTCGTAGACCGCCGGGTCCACCGGCTTGGGCCGCAGGCCGTTCTCGCGCACGGCGAGGGTGAAGAAGCGCTCGGCGAGGAGCGGCACGTCCTCGAGCCGCTCCCGGAGCGGCGGGGCGCGGAGCGGGACCACGTTCAGGCGGAAGTAGAGGTCCTCGCGGAAGGCGCCGTTGCGGACCTCCTCCTCGAGGTCCTTGTTGGTGGCCGCCACCACGCGGACGTCGACGTTGAGCGACTTCTCGCCGCCCACCCGGGTGATCTCGCCGGTCTGGAGGGCCCGCAGCACCTTGGCCTGCGCCGAGGCGCTCATGTCGCCCACCTCGTCGAGGAAGAGGGTGCCGCCGTGCGCCACCTCGAACTGCCCGCGCCGCCGCGCGCCGGCGCCGGAGAAGCTCCCCTTCTCGTGGCCGAAGAGCTCGCTCTCGATGAGCTCGCCGGGGATGGCGGCGCAGTTCACCTTCACGAACGGCTCCTGCGCCCGCCGGGAGAGACGGTGCAGCTCCTGGGCGATGAGCTCCTTGCCGGTGCCCGACTCGCCCAGCACCAGCACCCGGCCGCTGGTGGGCGCCACCTTGGCGATCTCGAGGCGCAGCTTCTCCATGGCGGGGCTCTCGCCCAGCATCTCGTCGCCGAAGCGCCGCTCGCGCGCGGAGAGGTCGCGGACCCGCTCCTCCAGCCCGCGGCGGGCGAGCGCGTTCTTCACGCTCACCAGCACCCGCTCGCGGTCCACCGGCTTGGAGAAGAAGTCGGCCGCGCCGCGCTTCATCGCCTCGACCACGTCGGGCGTCTCGGCGTGACCGGAGATCACCACCACCGGCAGGTCGCGCCAGAGCTCGCGCGCCTTCTGCAGCAGGGCGAGGCCGTCCATCCCCGGCAGCCGGATGTCGAAGATGCCGAGGTCGCAGGGCTCGGCCTCGAGCAGCCGCAGCGCCGCCTCGGCGCTCTCCGCCTCGGCGACCTGGTAGCCCTCGGTCTCGAGGACCATGCGCAGGGTGCGGCGGATGTTCTTCTCGTCGTCGACGACGAGGACGGTCTGCTGGCCCGGGGTCATGCCGCATTATAGGGGCATCGGCTCAGAACCTCCGGGTCTCTCCCGGCTTCATCACCACCACCCGCGCCTTGCCGTCCCGCGCCGCGATCGCCCGCTCCAGCTCGGACGGGGTGCCGGAGAGGAGCGGGAAGGTGCCGTAGTGCATCGGCACCACCTGCTTCGCGCCCACCAGGGCCGCCGCGGCGGCCGCGCCCTCGGGGTCCATGGTGAAGCGGCCCCCGATGCAGGCCAGCATCACGTCCACCGGCCAGCGCTCGCCGACCAGCCGCAGGTCGCCGAAGAGGTCGGTGTCGCCGGTGTGGTAGATGGTCGGCCCGCCCTGTTCCAGGGCCCGGGTTGTAGCCGTCGCGTGCCGTCGCGACGTGGTCACGTTCGGGTGCCCGCCGCCGCCCGCGGCCGGGCGGTCTATCCCTTCCGCTTCACCGTGAACGGCCCGAACCCCTGCGCCTGGGGCATGAGCTCGAGCACGTTGACGTTCACGTGGGCCGGGCGCGTGGTGCACCAGAAGACGGCCTCGGCGATGTCCTCCGCGCTGAGCGGCTGCATGCCGGCGTAGACCGCCTTCGCCTTTTCGACGTCGCCCTTCATGCGCACCACCGAGAACTCGGTCTCGGCCATGCCGGGCTCGATGACCGTGACCCGGACCCCGGTGCCGGCGAGGTCCGCCTTCAAGTTCTGGCTGAACTGGTGGAGGAAGGCCTTGGTGGCGCCGTAGACGTTGCCGCCGGGGTAGGGGTAGCTGGCGGCCACCGAGCCGATGTTCACCACGTGCCCGTGCCCGCGGGCCACCATCCCCGGCAGGAGCGCGCGGGCGAGCACCATCGAGCCGCGGCAGTTGGTGTCGAGCATCTGCTCCCAGTCGTCGAGCGACGCCGCCTGGGCCGGCTCGAGCCCGAGCGCCAGGCCGGCGTTGTTCACGAGCACCTCCACCTCGGCGAACTCGGGCGGCAGCCCGGCCACGAAGCGCTCCACCGCTGCCCGGTCGCGCACGTCGAGCACCGCGGCCATGGCCGGGACGCCGAGCCCGGCGCGGACCGCCTCCAGCCGATCGGCGCGGCGCCCCGCCAGCACCAGCCGGGCGCCGGCCCGGGCGAAGCGCTCCGCGCAGGCCTTGCCGAAGCCGGCGCTGGCGCCGGTGACGAGCACGGTCTTGTTCTCGAGAGAGGTGTCCACGTGGCGCTCCTTTAGAACCAGAGGAAGAAACCGTCGAGCATGTAGGCCAGACCGAGCCCGCCGAAGAGGAGCCCCACCCCCCACATCATCGGCTTCTTCATCAGCGCGCCGATGGAGTTGAGCATGATGGCGATCTGGAGGAGCATCACCGCCAGCCCGAACTGGGCGCCGTGGCGCTTGAAGTCCCCCTCCGCGGCCTTCACCTTCTCGGCCTCGGCCTTGATCTCCGCCTCCTCCTTACGGTAGCGCGCCACCTCGGCGCCGGCAGCGGCGATGCGGGCGTCGATGGCCCTCGCCGCCTCCGGGCTGCGGGCCTCCAGTCGCAGCACCTCGAGGAGCTCCTTCTCCACCGCTCGCCCGTGGTCCTTGATGCTCTTCGACTGGTAGTGCGACCAGCGGTTCGACTCGTCGGTGGTGGCGAGCTGCACCTTGGTGGAGTAGGCGCCGCCCTTGAGGGCGGAGATGGCGGCGCAGACCGCGAGCACGGTGGTGGTGAGCGCCACCCACTGGGTCCAGCGCTCCTTGTGGGCGGGGGCGGGCGGCGCGGCCGGCGCCGGGGCTTCCTTCTTCAGCGCTTCTGCCAAGGGCGTTTCCTCCGGGTGGGGAGCGTCGGGGGCCGAGAAGAAAGCATCACTTCGCGCCGCTGTCGAGGGCGGCGAGCGGCAGCCGCACCTCGAAGGCCGCCCCGCCGCCGGGGCGCGCGACGGCGGCGATCTCGCCCCCGTGCTGGAGCACGATCTTCTTCACGATGGCGAGGCCGAGCCCGGTCCCCTCCGCCTTGGTGGTGAAGTAGGGATCGAAGATCCGCGCCCGGGCCTCGGGCGGGATCCCCGGCCCGCGGTCGGCGACGGTGAGGAGGGCGCGCTCGCCCTCGCGGCGCACCGAGAGCTCGACGGTGGCGCGGGCCGGCCGCGCCGCCTCCACGGCGTTCTTGGTGAGGTTCGCGAGCGCGCGGCGGAAGAGGGCGCGGTCGAGGGCCACCGGGCAGGGCTCCGCCGCCCGGGCGAAGGAGACCGACGCCTCCTCGGCGAGCTGCGGCGAGGTGCGCAGGAACTCGGCGGTGAACTCGGAGAGGTCGGCCGGCTCGGGGCGCACCTCCGGCAGCCTCGCGAAGGCGGAGAAGTCCTCGGTGAGGCGGCGCAGCGTGCCGACCTCCTCGCGCACGATCTCGCCGGCCTCGCGCAGGAGTCGGCCGAACCCGGCCTCGTCGGCCGCGGCGGGGTGGAGCGCGCTCCAGCGCGCCTCGAGCTGCTGGAAGGCGAGCTGGATGGGCGTGAGGGGGTTCTTGATCTCGTGGGCCAGCCGCCGCGCCACCTCCTGCCACCCGGAGATCTTCTCCAGGTAGACGATCCGGTCGCGGCTCTCGCGCACCTCGCGCACCATCCCGTTGAAGGCGCGGGCCAGCGCCGCCACCTCGTCGCCGGCCGTGCCGGGGTCCACCTGCACCTCCAGGTTTCCCCGCGCCAGCTCCCGCACCGCGCGCACCAGGTCCGAGATGCGGCGGGTGGTCCGCCGCGCCAGCCAGAGCCCGGCCAGCCCCGCCACCAGGGCCCAGGCGAGCAGCAGCGCGCCGAAGGCCTTCACGTAGGAACGGCGGATGTCGGCGCGCAGCGCCTCGGCCCCCTGCACCACCTCGGCCAGCTCGCGCCCCTCGTCCAGCTCGGCGAAGAAGCGGGCCTCGATGGCGAAGGTGCACTCGAGGGCGCCGCCGTCCGGGAGCTCGACCCGCGCCGGCGCGGCGCGCCACTCCTGCGGCTCGGGCGCGCTCGCCTCGGCCTCCGCCAGCACCGCGCCGTCCGGCCCGAGCACCGCCGCGCGCCGGAGCCGCGGCGTGCGCGCCACCGCCTGGCGCAGATAAGGCTGGACCGCCGCCCTGTCGGCGGGCAGGCCGCGCAGCACCTCGCGCGCCTGCGCCGCGTAGAGCTGCTTGCGTGCCTGGAACAGGTCCCGGTAGAGCGCCGGGATCGCCTCCAGCCGGTCGACCACCCGCGGGTTCAGCCCCACCGCCAGGTTCTCGGCCACCAGCCGGTTGGCGAGCCAGAGCGCGCCGAGGAGCGGCAGCACCGCGGCCACCACCAGCGCCAGCGCGATGCGGGCCTCGAAGCCGGAGAGCGGCAGCCGGAGCCTCATCGCCCCGTCACCTCGCGGAGGGTGAAGGGGCGGCTCTTCACCAGGTGGACGTCGGCGCCCGGGTCGGCCCCACGCAGGAGGTAGGCCGCCATGGCGCCGAGCACGCTGCGCGACGGGCCGCCGCCGACCCGGCTCGAGCTCGGGTTGGCGATGAACTCGCGGGTCCGCTCCAGCAGCTCCTTCGAGACCGGGTTCACCTCCACCCGCAGCTGCACCACGAAGCCGCCGGTCCCGAGCGCCGCCGCCGGCCCCAGGTCGAGCCCGCGCAGGTCGGCGAGGAAAGCGCGCAGGCGCGCCGCGTCGGCGATCGCGCGCCGCTCGCCGCGCGGGCACTCCCGGTCCTTCACGGTGACGGCGTAGGTCTCCTCCCAGACGTCGTAGAGCACGTCGATCTCGCGCCCGGCGATGGCCTGCGGCTCCCCGCCGTGCTCCGGCAGGAGGGCAGCGTGGACGGCGATGACGTTGGTGAGCCCGCTCGCGAGGTGGCGCGGGAGGTCGGGCGGGAGCACCTGGGAGAGGTCGGCTCCGGCGAGCAACCGGCCGCCGCGCACCTCCAGGCGGACCTCCGCGCCCGCGGGCAGCTCGTGGGCAATGGCCGGCCCGGCGAGCGCGCCGAGGAAGAGGGCGAGGCACGCCCGCGCGAGGTGGTGGCGCCTCACAGGAAGTTGTCGAGGGCGTACGCGGCGGAGAGGTTGAAGCTCCCCACCGGCGTGTCGAGCCGGAGCGCCAGGTCGCCCGAGAAGGGCGTGGAGGAGAGGCGCGAGCGACCGGCGCCGGAGCGCGCCGAGGTGTAGAGGGCCCGCGCGCCGATGGCGAGATAGCCGCGCTGGAAGAACCCGTCGCCGCGCCAGAGCGGGACCGCGTACTCCCCGCCGCCCATGAGGAGCAGCGCGTCGTAACGCGAGTCGGTGGAGAAGTTGAGCTCGAGCGCGCGCCCCAGCGCCGGGCCGACGCTGAAGTAGGCCCAGTCGGCGGCGTAGAAGCGCTCGAAGAACGGGGCGTCGCCCTGCACCGCCCCGGCCGCGGCCAGCAGCCGCAGGCCGTGGCCGCGCGGGAGCGACAGGTCCTTCTCGGCCTGCAAGAGGTAGCGGCCGTAGTCGTAGTCGCTGCCGATGGCGGGGGAGGAGAAGGTGACCTGGGCCGAGAAGCGCGAGCCGCCGGACGGGAAGAAGCTGTCGTCGCGGGTGTCGCGCTCGTAGCTGCCGGTGAAGGCGAAGAGCGCCGACTTGCCGAGCCGGAGCGAGGGCGAAGGCCCCAGCTGGGCGGCGGTGGCGGTCCCGGGCAGGAAGGTGCCGTCGACCCGCTCGAGCCGGAGACCCCCGAGCAGCCGATCGAAGGGGCCGGGGCGGATCCCGAGCGTCGCCTCGCCCCCCATCCGCTCGTAACGGAGGCGGGGGGCGCGTCCCAGGTGAGCGTTGAAGTCGTCGCAGCTCGCGTCGGCGCAGGCGAGCTCGTCGCCGCGCACCCAGAGCCCGGTGATCCCGGCCACCAGGGTGGGGAGGTCTCCGAGCGCGAGGTCCGAGTCGTAGAAGGAGCCGCGCAGCGAGAAGCGGTGCGGCGCCCCGGGCAGCTCGGCCGGAGCTCCCCCGTAGACCACCGCGCCGGAGAGCCCGAGCCCGCGCCCGAGGAAGTTCTGCTGGGTCAGCCCGAAGCCTCCGTAGAGCGGCTGGGCCGGCGTGGAGCCGAGGAAGAGATCGGAGATCACCAGGGTGTTCCGCTCCACCACCTGGAACACCAGCACCACCTGGCCGCGGACGGTGCCGCGCTCCACCCGGCTCTCGACCCGGGAAAACCAGCCGAGCTGCAAAAGCCGTAAACGGGAGAGGAGCACCCGCTGCTCGTCGAGCACCTCGCCGGGCGCGACCAGGAGCCGGCGCCGAACCTCCGACGGGCTGGTCTGCTCCAGCCCCTCCAGCTCGATGCGCTCGATGAGGTAGCGGGGGGCGGACTCCGCCCTGGGTTGGGGAGGCCCGGCGCCGTCCTCGGAGCGCGCCGCGCCCGGGAAGGTCGAGAGGAGGGCGAGCGTGAGCGCCGCCGGCAGGAGGTGCCGCATCCGGGCCATTGTACGGTGAAGGACGCGCCGCGGGCGCTCCTGATTCGCCGGCCGGGTCGGTCCCGATCGTGGCGTGGCCGCTGCCGCGCGAAGAAAGCACAGGCGGGATCGGCAGGGGCGGGGTACAACCGTTGACCTCCAGTCCCGACGCTGCGGAGGGTGGCTGCTTTGAACGGGTGGTCCATGGCCGACTTCAAGAACATGACGGTGCGGAAGCTGCGCGAGCTGGCGCACAAGATGCTCGGCCGCGGGTACTCCAAGCTCACCAAGGGCGAGCTGGTCGAGGCGCTGGAGGCGGCGGAGAAGAAGGCCTCGACGCAGGCCGGCAAGGCCGCGGCCAAGGTGAAGCGCGCCACCGGCCGCGCCGCCCGGGCCACCCGCAAGGTGGTGAAGGAGGCGCAGAACGGCGCCTCCCGCGCCCGCGAGCAGGCCGAGGCGAAGCACGCGGCGGCGCCTCCCCGGAAGGCCCGTGGGACCGCCGGGCGGGCGGTGCAGCGGGCCGGTCGCGCGGTGCAGACCCTCCGCGAGACCGCCGAGGCGGCCGCGGCGGCGGCGGTGGCCGGCGCGCGCGCGGTGGTGGCGGCCGCCCGCGGCGAGGAGGAGCCCGATCCGGAGAGCTACTTTGTGGCCCGGGTGCGCGGCGAGGCGGCGGTGAAGAAGGCGCCGCACCCCATGACCGAGGGTGCGGTCGAGAAGGCTCGCGGGGCGAAGGGCGCCCCGCTCGACGCCGAGGACCTGGAGGACGAGGCGGCCGAGGGGTCTGGAGCCGAGGGGAGCGCTCCCGCGGAGTGGGAGGCGCAGCCGAGGTCGGGGCGGCAGGGCGCCGCGCCGGCGCGGCCGGCCTACGACGAGGAGCTGGGCGAGCTCCCCTGGAGCTACGGCGACGACGCCTTCGTGGCGCTGCCGCGCGATCCGCGCACGCTCTTCCTGTACTGGGACTACTCGACGGCCACGCTCGCGCGAGGCTTCCAGCGGGGCGGCCGGGCCCAGCTCTGGATCTTCGGCCAGCGCGGGGACGGGGGCTGGGAGCGGCTTCGCGCCATCGACTTCGCGCTCGAGTCGCGCAGCTTCTACGTGCACGACCTCGAGCCGGGGCGGAGCTACCGCGCCGAGGTGCACGTGGTCGATCGCGCCGGCGAGGAGCACGCGCTGGCGCACCCCTCCAACGAGGTGCTGCTCCCGCCCTTCGGCGCCTCGCCCATCGTCGACGACCGCTTCGCCCGCATCCTCTGGGGAGAGTCGCTCATCCGCTGGCTGCAGCAGTCGGTGGCGGGCGGCCTCTTCTCGGCCGACGTCCGGGCCCAGCTGGCGCGCCTCTCGGACTGGTCGCGCTTCCGGACCGGCGAGAGCTGGGGGCCCGGCGGCGGCAGCGGCGCGGGCGGCATGGGCGGGCGGCCCACCTCCCCGTCCTCGCCCTTCGGCCCGTCCGGCGGGGGGAGGAACTAGCCGATGGCGGGCCACGACGTGCTGGGATACCTCTCGATCCACCTCCACGCCCACCTCCCCTTCGTCCGTCACCCGGAGTACGAGGATTTCCTGGAGGAGGACTGGCTCTACGAGGCCATCAGCGAGACCTACCTGCCGCTGCTCCGGGTCTTCGACCGGGCCACCGACGAGGGGATCCCGTTCCGGATCTCGATGACCATGTCGCCGCCGCTGGTGGCGATGCTGCGCGACGACCTCCTCATGGCGCGGTACGCGCGGCGGCTGGAGAGCCTCTGCGAGCTCTGCGACAAGGAGGTCCACCGCACCCGCAACGACCCCACCTTCCACCCGCTGGCGCTCCACTACCAGGCCGAGTTCCGGGAGCTGTCGCACCTCTTCAACGACCGTTACCGGCGCGACCTCGTCTCCGCGTTCAAGCGGCTCGAGGACGCGGGCCGGCTCGAGCTCGTCACCTGCGGCGCCACCCACGGCTTCCTGCCGCTCATGCAGATGTACCCGGAGGCGGTGCGGGCCCAGGTGGCGGTGGCCGCGGCGCACCACCGGCGCCACTTCGGCCGCGACGCGGCCGGCATCTGGCTGCCGGAGTGCGGCTACTTCCCCGGCGCCGACCAGTTCCTGGCCGAGCAGAACATCCGCTTCTTCTTCGTGGACACCCACGGCATCACCGACGCCACCCCGCGGCCGCGCTACGGCGTCTACGCGCCCATCTACACCGGCACCGGCCCGGCCGCCTTCGGGCGCGACCCGGAGTCGTCGATGCAGGTCTGGAGCGCCGAGAGCGGCTATCCGGGCGACGCCGACTACCGCGAGTTCTACCGGGACATCGGCTGGGACCTGCCCTTCGACTACGTGAAGGACTACGTCCAGCCCACCGGGCAGCGGAAGAACGTGGGCATCAAGTACTTCCGCATCACCGGGAAGACCGCGCACAAGGAGCCCTACAGCCCGCACGCCGCCCGCGAGCGGGCCGCCGCCCACGCCGGCAACTTCATGTTCAACCGCGAGCGGCAGATCGAGCACCTGTCCTCGCGCATGGGCGGGGTCCGGCCCATCGTGGTCTCGCCCTACGACGCCGAGCTGTACGGCCACTGGTGGTACGAGGGGCCGATGTTCATCGACTTCCTCATCCGCAAGGCGGCCTACGATCAGCGCATCTTCCGTCTCGCCACCCCGGGCGACTACCTGCGGGAGAACCCGGAGCAGCAGGTGGCGACCCCGCCGCTCTGCTCGTGGGGCGCGGGCGGCTACGCCGGCGTCTGGCTCGACGGCTCCAACGACTGGATCTACCGCCACCTCCACAAGGCGGCCGAGCGGATGATCGCGCTCGCGCGCGACTACCGGGCGCCGACGCCGCTCGAGCGGCGCGCCCTCGACCAGGCGGCGCGCGAGCTGCTCCTCGCGCAGTCCTCCGACTGGGCCTTCATCATGAAGACCGGCACCATGGTCGACTACGCCATCCGGCGCACCAAGGAGCACCTGCTCCGCTTCACCCGGCTGCACGACCAGCTGCGCCGGGGCGCCATCGATCCGCAGTGGCTCGCCTACGCCGAGGGGAAGGACAACCTCTTCCCCGAGATCGACTACGCGGTCTACCGGCCGGCGCAGTAGCGGCGCCGCGGCGAGAGCGTCGCCTTCCCGCGTTGACGCCCGGGTGCGGCGAGACTAGCCTGCGCCCTCCGAGACGTATTTCCCCACTCCAATCGAGTGGATGCGAGGCTTTCGAGGATGGCCGAAGAGCTGGGCAGCACCGAGCGGGAGATCGTCGCGCAGCGCCAGAAGAAGGCCGAGGCGCTCCGCGCCCTGGGCGTGAACCCCTTCGGCAACGGGCAGGCGCCGCGCCACCTGGCGGCGGAGCTGCACGCCCGCTACGGCGAGGCGCCGGCCGAGGAGATCGCCGGGGACCCCGGCGACTGGTCGGTGGCCGGCCGGGTGCTCGCGGTCCGCAGCTTCGGCAAGGCCGCCTTCCTGCGGGTGCGCGACCGCTCCGCCGAGCTCCAGATCTGGGTCAAGAAGGACAAGGTCGGCGAGCGCGGCTTCGAGATCTTCAAGCTCCTCGACGTGGGCGACGTGGTGCTGGCCGAGGGGCCGGCCACCCGCACCAAGACCGGCGAGCTGACCGTGGAGGCCCGCGCCTTCACCATCCTCACCAAGGCGCTGCGGCCGCTGCCGGAGAAGTGGCACGGCCTCACCGACGTGGAGCAGCGCTACCGCCAGCGGTACGTGGACCTCATCGTCACCCCGGGCGTCCGCGAGACCTTCCAGAAGCGGGCGAGGATCGTCTCCGGCATCCGCCGCTTCCTCGACGAGCGGGGCTACCTGGAGGTGGAGACCCCCACGCTCCACAAGCCGGAGGAGGCGGGCGGCGCCGCGGCGCGCCCCTTCCAGACGCACCACAACGCCCTCGACCTCGACCTCAAGCTCCGCATCGCCACCGAGCTTCACCTGAAGCGGCTGGTGGTGGGCGGGCTCGAGCGCGTCTACGAGATCGGCCGCATCTTCCGCAACGAGGGGATCGACCGCCGCCACAACCCCGAGTTCACCAGCATCGAGTTCTACCAGGCGTACGCCACCCACGAGGACCTCATCCAGCTCACCGAGCAGCTCCTGCACCGGCTGGCGGTGGACGTGACCGGCTCGGCGCGGGTGACCTTCCAGGGGCAGGAGATCGACTTCACCCCTCCGTTCCCGCGCTACTCCATGCTGGAGCTGGGCGCGAGGGCGCTCGGGCTCACGCCGGAGGACGCCCTCGCCGGCAAGGGCCTCGCCGAGGCGGTGGCCCGCGCCGCCTCGCGCGAGAACGACTCCGAGGGAGCCTGGAAGCTGGAGCAGGCCGCGCAGCGCTCGCCGGGGGAGGCCATCGCCATCGCCTTCGAGGTCTTCGCCGAGGGAGAGCTGCCGAAGGACCGGCCCTCCTTCGTGGTCGACTTCCCGCTGCAGACGAGCCCGCTCTCGCGCCGGCGCGACGCCGATCCGCGGCTGGTGGACCGCTTCGAGCTCTTCGCGGCCGGGATGGAGCTCGCCAACGCCTTCAGCGAGCTCAACGATCCGGACGATCAGCGCGCCCGCTTCGAGGCCCAGGTGAAGGCGAAGGCCCAGGGCGACGAGGAGGCCATGCCCTTCGACGAGGACTTCGTGCGCGCCCTGGAGCACGGCATGCCGCCCACCGCCGGCGAGGGGATCGGGATCGACCGACTGGCGATGCTGCTCACCGACTCGGCCTCCATCCGCGACGTGATCCTCTTCCCGCTGCTCAAGAGCCGGGACTAGCCGGGTGGCGGACGTGGAGCGCGTCGTCCCCCCCGTCTTCTCCGGGCGCGCCTTCGCCCTGGCGGTGCTGGGAGTGGTCGGCGGCCCGCTGGCGGCGGCCGGGGCGCAGCTGCTCCTCGCCGACCGGCTCGGGCTCCCCGGCGGGCTCGCGGCCGGCCTGGCGGTGCTGGCCGGGGCGGCGCTGGCGGCGGCGCTCGGGGGGCTCGCGGCCGCGGTGGGCCGGCGGCTCGCCTTCTACGAGATCGCCGCCGCGGCGCTCCTGCTGCTGCTGCTCGAGCTCGGCCCGCTGCTGGCGCTCGGGGCGCGGCTCGGCGGCGGCGCGGTGCTCGCCGGCTGGGAGGCGCAGGGGAAGCTGGTGCTGGTGCTGGGGCTGCTCCTCACCGCGGTGCTCGCCGCCACCTGCACCTTCGTCGGCGCCACGCTCTCCTACCTGGCGGGCGGCTCGGGGCGCTTCGATCCGTCGCTCTCCTACGAGCTCTTCGTGGCGAAGAGCCACCTGCGCCTCTCCACCCGGACCCTGCTGGCGCTCTTCGGGATGGTGGTCACCGGGCTCATCCCCGGGCTGCTCGCCCTGGTCGCCTTCTCGGTCTGGCAGGACCGGCGCGAGCGCGCGGCGCGGCGGCGCGGCGAGGTGGCCTGGCGGCGGCGCATGCCGGCCACCCTGCTCATGACGCTCATCTCCATCGGCGGGGTGGCCATCGGGGTCTGGGCGCTCACGGTGGTGCTGTCGGTGATGAGCGGCTTCGAGGCCGACCTCAAGGCCAAGATCCTGGGCCAGAACGCCCACGGCATGGTGATGAAGTACGGCGGCCCGACCGAGTTCACCCGCTGGCGCGAGGCGCGCGGCACGGTGCTGGGCGTGCCGGGCATCGCCGCCGCCACCCCCTTCCTCTACGAGGAGGTGATGCTCTCGGCCGGGCAGAACCTCACCGGCGCCGTCCTCAAGGGCGTCGACCCGGCCACGGTGGGCACGGTCACCGACTGGCCGCGCAAGCTGGAGGAGGGGAGGCTCGACTTCCTCGCCCACCCGGAGCGGATCCCGCCGCCGGGGCCCGAGGGGCGCGCCTTCGACTCGCTCGAGCAGCGCCCGGGCGCGACGGCGAAGTCGGCCGCCGCCCCGCCGCCCCCGCCCACCGCCGTCGAGACGCTCCCGGGCATCGTGATCGGGCGCGAGCTGGCGCGGTCGCTGCGGATCTTCGTGGGGGACGTGGTGAACGTCATCTCCCCGCTCGGCGACCTCGGCCCGGCCGGGCCGCAGCCCAAGAGCCGGCCCTTCCGCGTGGCCGGGGTCTTCTACAGCGGGATGTTCGAGTACGACTCCAAGTTCGCCTACGTCGAGCTGGGCGCGGCGCAGCGCTTCTTCGGCACGGGCGACGCGATCACCGGCCTCGAGCTCAAGATGCGGAACGTCGACGCCGCGCGCCCGGTCACCCGCCGGGTCCTGGCGGCGCTCGAGGGCTACCCGTTCCGGGTCAAGGACTGGGGCGAGATGAACCGCAACCTCTTCTCCGCGCTGATGATGGAGAAGGTGGTGATGGCGGTGATCCTGGGCTTCATCGTGCTGGTGGCGAGCTTCATCATCATCGCCACCCTCATCATGCTGGTGCTCGAGAAGACCCGTGAGATCGCGGTGCTGAAGAGCATGGGGGCCGGGCTCTCGAGCGTGATGAAGATCTTCGTCGCCGAGGGGCTGATCATCGGCGCGGTGGGGACCGGCTTCGGGCTGCTGCTCGGCTACGGCACCTGCCTGCTCGTCGACAAGGTGGGCATCCCGCTCGACCCGGAGGTCTACTACATCTCCAACCTGCCGGTGCTGGTCGACGCGGGGCAGTTCGGCCTGGTGGCGCTGGTGGCCATGGGGCTCTCCTACCTCGCCACCATCTATCCCGCCACCAAGGCCGCGCGGCTGCAGCCGGTGGAAGGGCTCCGGAGCGAGTGATGGCGCCGTTCATCCGCGTCGAGGGGCTCGAGAAGACCTACCTCATGGAGGACCGCGGCGGCGGCCACCACGTGCGCGCGGTGCAGGTGCTGCGCGGCCTCGAGCTCGAGATCGCCCGGGGCGAGCTCACCGCCCTCACCGGCCCCTCCGGCGCCGGCAAGAGCACCTTCCTCCACATCCTCGGCACCCTCGACGTCCCCACCCGCGGCCGGGTGCTCTTCGAGGGGCAGGACGTCTTCGCCCGGGACGAGTCGGCCCTGGCGGCCTTCCGCAACGACACCGTGGGGTTCGTCTTCCAGAGCCACCACCTGCTCCCCGAGTTCACCGCCCTCGAGAACGCCATGATGCCGGCGCTCATCCGCCGGATGGGCCGGGCCGAGGCCCGCCGCCGGGCGCTGCGCATGCTGGAGCTGGTCGGGCTGGGCGAGCGGGTGGAACACAAGCCGGGAGAGCTCTCGGGCGGCGAGCAGCAGCGGGTGGCCCTGGCGCGCGCGCTCTGCCTCGAGCCGCGGCTGCTCCTCGCCGACGAGCCGACGGGCAACCTCGACCCGGTGACCGCGGAGGGGATCCACGGGCTGCTGCGGGACCTGAACCGCGAGCTCGGCATCACCATGGTGGTGGTCACCCACAACGAGGCGCTGGCGAGCGCGCTGCCGCGCCGGCTCCGGCTGGAGGCCGGCAGGCTGGTTTCCCTTTGAGCTTTCGCCGTCTTTCCACTAGATTCCGCGGCTTCGTGAGCCGCCTCCACCTCGCCCTCGCCGCGCTCTGCCTTGCCGCTTCCCTGCCGTCGCCGGCCCGCGCCGCCGACGCGGGCGAGACCGCCGTCGAGGCGGTCAAGGTCGAGGGGAGCCGCCGGGTGGAGATCGACGCCGTCAAGGCGGTGATCACGCAGAAGGCCGGCGAGGCGCTGGACCTCAAGAAGGTCGACGAGGACATCCGCGCGGTGATGAAGCTCGGCTTCTTCTCCGACGTGCAGGTGGAGGAGCAGGGCGCGCCCGAGCGCCCGGTGCTGGTCTTCCGGGTGACGGAGAAGCCGGCCCTCCGCGAGATCAAGGTGGAGGGGGCGGACGAGATCTCGGCCGAGGACCTGGTGAAGGAGGCCTCCGAGCTCAAGCCCTACGCCATCCTCGACCTCAACCTGGTCCGCAAGGCGCAGAAGAAGATCCAGGAGAAGTACGTCGAGAAGGGCTTCTACCTCGCCGAGGTCACCTGGCGGCTCGACCCGCAGCCCGACAACCAGACCAACGTGGTGTTCGTGGTCAACGAGCACGCCAAGGTCCAGGTGCGGCAGGTGAACATCTCCGGCAACGCCCACGTGCCGAAGGACGAGATCACGCCCTTCATGCAGACGCAGGAGGGCGGCTACCTCTCCTTCCTCTCGTCGGCCGGGACCTACAAGGAGGAGGGCTTCCAGCGCGACCTGCAGGCGGTCCAGTTCATCTACGGCGACAAGGGCTACCTCTACGCCAAGGTGGGCAAGCCGTCGGTGCAGATGAGCCCCGACAAGCGGTGGATCTACATCTCGCTGCACGTCGAGGAGGGCGAGCAGTACCGCGCCGGCAAGATCGACTTCTCCGGCGAGCTGCTCGAGCAGACGCCGCTCCTCGAGAAGCTGGTGCAGGTCAAGCCGGGGATGATCTTCGCCCGCTCCAAGGTGGCGAAGGACATCCAGAACCTGCAGGACGTCTACAAGGACCTGGGCTACGCGTACGCCAACGTGAACCCGGTCACGAACGTCCACGCCGACTCGAAGACCATCGACCTCACCTACGACGTCCAGCCCGGCCAGAAGACCTACTTCGAGCGCATCGAGATCGTCGGCAACGCCAAGACCCGCGACAAGGTGATCCGGCGCGAGCTGCGCATCTACGAGGGAGAGCTCTTCAGCGGCTCCGGCATCAACACCTCGAAGCAGCGGGTCAACGCGCTCGGCTACTTCGAGAAGGTGGAGGTCACGACCAGGAAGGGCAGCGGCGACGACAAGATCGTGGCCGTGGTCGAGGTGAAGGAGCGCTCCACCGGGACCTTTCAGGTGGGCGCCGGGTTCTCCTCCTACGAGAACCTCATCCTCACCGGCCAGATCTCGCAGAACAACTTCTTCGGGTGGGGCCAGACCCTCTCGCTGCAGGTCCAGTACTCGTCCATCCGGCAGCTCGGCCAGCTCCAGTTCGTCGAGCCCTACTTCCTCGACACCCGCTGGACCTTCGCCTTCGACCTGTACGCCACCGAGGGCATCTACAGCACCTTCACCCGCAAGGCGGTGGGCGGCTCGCTGACCTGGGGCTACGAGCTCTCCGGCCTCGCGCCCTGGTTGAAGTTCGCGAAGAACCTGGAGGACATGCGGCTCTTCGCGACCTACACCAACGAGTTCGTCTCGGTGACCCCGACGGCGACCGACATCCTGCTCGCGAACCGCTACCGCTCCGGCACCACCAGCGCCATGCGCCTCTCGCTGCAGTGGGACAAGCGCGACAACCGGCTCTTCCCGTCGAGCGGCTTCTACGAGTCGGTCTCGGCCGAGCTGGCCCCGCCGGCGCTCGCCCCCAGCGCGGTGTTCGGCAGCCAGGTGAACCTCTTCTCCCGCTACAGCTTCGAGTCTCGCTACTACCGGCCGCTCTTCGGCGGCATCGTCGGCCGGCTCAAGCTCACCGCGGGCTACATCCGCAACTGGGACGACGCCCACCCGGTGCCGGTGTCGGAGCTCTACTACCTCGGCGGCATCAACTCGGTGCGCGGCTACCGCCTGCTCTCCATCTCGCCGCAGGTCCTGGCGGGGACGACCCCGCGCGCCGACGCCGAGCTGAACGGCATCGCGGTGGGCGGCAACAAGCAGCTCATCCTCAACGCCGAGGCCGAGATCCCCATCCTGGAGAAGGTGGGCGTGCGCGGCGTGGTCTTCTTCGACATGGGCAACACCTTCGCGGCCGGCCAGTGGTCGGACCCGAACGTGGGGCTGTCGCTGTACAAGTCGGTCGGCATCGGGCTGCGCTGGATGAGCCCCATCGGCCCGCTCCGCTTCGAGTGGGGCTTCCCGCTCAACCCGCGGAAGGACCCGCTCACCGGCGCCGCCATCGACTCCTCGAGCGACTTCCAGTTCACCATCGGCAACTTCTTCTAGCCGACGTTTCCCCGGAGGACTTCATGAGACGCCTCGCCACCACCGCCGCCCTCGCCTTCGCCGCCGCGCTCTACGCCGCGCCGGCCGCCGCCGACGTCAAGATCGGCTTCGTCGACTTGCAGCGCGCCCTCAACGAGGTCGAGGACGGCAAGATCGCCAAGACCCAGCTCAAGAAGGAGTTCGACGCGAAGCAGAAGACGCTCGACGAGAAGCAGGAAGATCTGAAGCGGATGAAGGCCGACTACGACAAGCAGTCGGTGGTCATGTCGGACGCCGCCAAGAAGGAGAAGCAGGGCGAGTTCGACCGCAAGTTCGTGGACGTGCAGAACACCTACGTCCAGCTGCAGAAGGAGCTCTCGGAGCGCGAGCGCGAGATGACCCGCGGCATCTTCGAGAAGATGAACGCCATCATCCGCGAGATGGCCGAGCAGGAGGGCTTCACCATGGTCTTCGAGAAGACCGACTCCGGGCTCATCTACGCGCCCCCGCAGTACGACCTGACCAACGAGCTGGTCCGCAAGTACAACGCCCGCCACAAGGGCAGCGCGCCGGCGGCCAAGAAGTCGAACGGCAAGAAGAAGTAGCGAGGCGCCCGTGGACTTCCTGCTCTCGGAGCTCGCCGCGCGCGTGGGCGGCGAGGTGCAGGGCGACGGGGCGCTGCGGGTCGAGCGGGTGGCGCCCCTCGAGGAGGCCGGCCCGGCCGACCTCTCCTTCTTCGCCAACCCCCGCTACCGGGCGGCCTTCGAGGCCTCTCGGGCCGGGGCGGTGGTGCTGGAGCCGGACGTCGCCGCGCCGGCCGGCCGCACCGTGCTGCGGGTGAAGAACGCCTACCTGGCCTTCGCCCGCATCTCCACCCTGTTCCACCCGCCGCGCGAGTCGGCCCCGGAGATCGCGCCGCAGGCGGCGGTGCACCCCTCGGCCCACGTCCACCCCTCCGCCCAGGTGATGCCCTTCGCCTGCGTCGGGCCGGGCGTCGAGGTGGGCGCCCGCACCGTCCTCTTCCCGGGGGTGGTGCTCGGGGCCGAGGCCCGCGTCGGCGACGACTGCGTGCTCTACGCCAACGTGAACGTACGCGAGCGCTGCGTGGTGGGGCACCGCTGCATCCTGCAGCCCGGGGTGGTCATCGGGGCCGACGGCTTCGGCTTCGCCTACGACCCGGAGGGCGAGGGCGGCTCCGGGCCGCGCCACTACAAGGTGCCGCAGGCCGGCAACGTGATCGTCGAGGACGACGTCGAGATCGGCGCCAACTCCTGCGTCGACCGGGCCACCCTCGGCTCCACGGTGGTGGGGCGGGGGAGCAAGATCGACAACCTGGTGCAGCTCGCCCACAACGTGCAGGTGGGGCCGCTCTCGATCGTCTGCGCGCAGGTGGGCGTGTCCGGCTCGACCCGGCTCGGGCAGGGGGTGGTGCTGGCCGGGCAGGTGGGGCTCGCCGGGCACCTCCACGTCGGCGACCGCGCCACCCTGCTCGCCCAGTCGGGCGTGATGAACGACGTCCCGGCCGGCGAGACCTGGGGCGGCTACCCGGCCCGTCCGCAGCGCCGCTGGCTGCGCGACGAGGCCCAGCTGCGCCGCCTCGACGAGCTCTCGAAGCGGGTGCGCGCGCTCGAGAAGGCGGCCGGGCCCGCCGACCAACCGGAGAACGAATGAGCGAAGCGAAGACCCCCGCCGTCCTCGACGTGCGCGAGATCCAGAAGATCCTGCCCCACCGCTATCCCTTCCTGCTGGTGGATCGGGTGGTGGCCTGGGAGCCGATGAAGTCACTCACCGCCTGGAAGTCGGTGACCATGAACGAGCCCTTCTTCGAGGGCCACTTCCCCGGTCACCCGGTCATGCCGGGCGTGCTCATCCTGGAGGCGCTGGCCCAGGCGGCCGCGCTCCTGGCGATGAAGTCGATGGGCGGCGACTTCGCCAACAAGGTCACCTACCTCATGGGGATCGACGGGGCGCGCTTCCGCAAGCCGGTGGTCCCCGGCGACCGGCTCGAGCTCACCATCGAGGTGACCCGCGCCAAGGGGGCCGTCTGGAAGGAGAAGGGGACGGCCCGCGTCGACGGCGAGGTGGTCGCGGAGGCGGAGTTCATGGCGATGCTGGCCGACAAGGACGCCTGACGCGCGGGCGAGGAGGAGCCTCGATGGCGATCCATCCGACGGCGGTCGTGGCGCCCGGCGCCGAGGTCCACCCCTCCTGCGAGGTGGGCCCGTTCGCGGTGATCGGGCCCTCGGTGAAGCTCGGCCCGGACAACCGGATCGGCGCGCACGCGGTGCTCGAGGGGGACACCACCCTCGGCGCGGGCAACCGGGTGTTCCCGCACGCGGTGCTGGGCCAGATCCCGCAGGACCTCAAGTACGCCGGCGAGCCGACGCGGCTGGTGATCGGCGACCGCAACCAGTTCCGCGAGTTCACCACCGTCCACCTCGGCACCGCCGGGGGCGGCGGCGTGACCCGCGTCGGCTCGGGCTGCCTGCTCATGGCCAACGCCCACGTCGCGCACGACTGCCAGGTGGGCGACGGCTGCATCCTCGCCAACTCGGTGGCGCTCGGCGGGCACGTGGTGGCGGAGGATCACGTCATCTTCGGCGGCCTCTCCGGCGTGCACCAGTTCGTGCGGCTGGGGCGCTACGCCTTCCTGGCCGCCGGCTCGGTGGTGGTGATGGACGTGCCGCCCTACTGCACGGTGCAGGGCGACCGGGCCACCCTGGCCGGCCTCAACACGGTGGGGCTCGCCCGCGCCGGCTTCGACGACGCCCAGAACGGCCGCGTCCGCGCCGCCTACCGCAAGCTCTTCCGCGGCAAGCTCAGGCTCGAGGAGGCCGTCGCCGAGCTGCGGGCGGAGATGGGCCGGGAGCCGGAGATCGCGCACCTGCTCTCGTTCCTCGAGGGCTCCCAGCGCGGCGTCACCCGGTAGTGTCCACCATCGGCCTCATCGCCGGCAGCGGCCGCTTCCCGCTCCTCTTCGCCGAGAGCGCGCGGCGCGCCGGCCACCGGGTGGTGGCGGCCGCGCACCAGGGGGTGACCGATCCCGCGCTGGCCGGCGCGGTGGACGCCTGCGCCTGGGTGAAGCTGGGCCAGCTCGGCAGGATCGTCGCCGCCCTGCGGGGCGAGGGCGCCACCTGCTCGGTGATGCTCGGCGCGGTGCCCAAGGTGCGCTTCTTCAAGGACGCCCTCCCGGACGCGGCGCTGCTCAAGGTGGTGGCCCGGGTGGCGGTGCGCGGGGACGACAGCGTGCTCCGCGCCGTGGCCGACCACCTCGGGGCCGAGGGGCTGCCGGTGGTGGATCCCACCCCCTACCTCGCCGACCGGCTGGCGCCGGCGGGCCGGCTGGGAAAGCGCGAGCCGACCGGCGAGCAGTGGCTCGACGCCCGCTACGGCCTCGAGCTGGCGCGGGCGGTGGGGCGCCTCGACCTCGGGCAGACGGTGGTGGTGAAGGGGAGGGTGGCCCTGGCGGTCGAGGCCATCGAGGGGACCGACGCCTGCATCCGGCGCGGCGGGGCGCTCGCCAAGGCCGGGGCGGTGGTGGTGAAGGCGGTGAAGCCGGGCCAGGACCGGCGCTTCGACCTGCCGGCGGTCGGCCCCGACACCGTGGCGGTGCTCGCCGAGGTGGGGGCGGCGGCGCTGGCGGTGGAGGCCGGGGCCACCCTGGTGATGGACCGCGAGGAGCTTGTGCGCCAGGCGGATCGGGCCGGGATCGCGGTGGTGGGGATCTAGGTGGCGGCCTGGGTGCGCGACGCGCCGGGCGGCGCGGTGCTGGAGCTGCTCATCCAGCCGCGCGCCTCGCGCACCAGGGCGGTCGGCGAGCACGACGGCCGCCTCAAGCTGCAGCTCGCCGCCCCGCCGGTCGACGGCGAGGCCAACCGGGCGCTCGTCGAGTTCCTCGCTTCCGCGCTGGGCGTTCGCAAGGGCGACCTCTCCATCGTCCGGGGAGAGAGCGGCCGGCGGAAGACGGTGCGGGTCGAGGGGCTGGGGGCGGCGGCGGTCGAGGTCGCGCTCGGGTAGGGAATCCGGCGCCGGTCCGGGCAGCGTCGGCTCGGTCGCTTGCGCGGTGCACGGGATGGCCCGCTCGGGTATTATCCCGCCCCCATGCCCCAGAACGCCCGCTTCCTGAAGGCCTGCCGCCGCGAACCCGTCGACCGGATCCCCGTCTGGCTCATGCGCCAGGCCGGGCGGTACCAGGCGAGCTACCGGGCCGTGCGCCAGAAGGTGAGCTTCCTCGAGCTCTGCCGCTCCCCCGAGCTCATCGCCCAGGTGACCGCGGCCCCCATCGACGAGTTCGGGTTCGACGCCGCCATCCTCTTCTCCGACATCCTGGTGGCGCTCCCGGCCATGGGGCTCGACCTCTCCTTCGAGAAGGGCGAGAAGGGCAAGGGCGACGGCGGGCCCAAGATCGGCAACCCGGTGCGCGACCGCGCCGCCATCGACGCGCTGCGCATCCCCGACCCGGTGAAGGACCTGCCGTACGTGCTCGACGGCGTGAGGGCCATCCGCCGGGTGCTCGCCGAGCGCGTGCCGCTCATCGGCTTCGTCGGCGGCCCCTTCACGGTCGCGAGCTACGCCGTCGAGGGCGGCAGTCAGGGCTTCACCCGGCTCAAGACCCTGCTCTACGCCGATCCGGCGGCGGCGCACGCGCTGTTCGAGAAGCTGACCCAGGCAGCCATCGTGCAGCTCCAGGCCCAGGTCTCGGCCGGCGCCCAGGCCGTCCAGGTCTTCGAGAGCTGGCTCGGCGAGCTCGCGCGGGAGGACCTCGAGGAGTTCAGCTTCCCGTACCTCGCCCGCATCGCCGAGGCCATGCGCCCGCTCGGCGTTCCTTCGATCATCTTCTCCACCGGGACGAGCAACCACCTGAAGCCACTCTCCAAGCTCGGCTACGACGTGGTCGGGTTCGACTGGCGCGTCCCCGTCGCCGAGGCGCGGCGCCAGCTGCCCGGCGTGGCGGTCCAGGGCAACCTCGACTCCACCCTGCTCCTCGGGCCGCAGGCGACCCTGCTCGCCCGGGCCAGGGCGCTCCTGGAAGCGGCCGCCGGCGAGCCGGGTTACATCTTCAACCTCGGCCACGGCATCCAGCCGCCGACCCCGCCCGAGAACGTGAAGGCCCTGGTCGAGCTGGTACACGGCTGGCCGGTCCCGCAGGAGCGCGCGTGATCCACATCCCTCCGCTGGAGCTCATCAAGAAGTACGACCGTCCCGGTCCCCGCTACACGAGCTACCCCACCGCGCCCGAGTGGACCGACGCCTTCGGGCCGCGCAGCTACGAGGAGCACCTCGAGCGCGCCGACGCACAGGGCGGCCCGGTGTCGATCTACGTCCACCTGCCGTTCTGCCGCGAGATGTGCCGGTTCTGCGGCTGCAACGTCATCGCCACCCACGACCGCAGCCGGCCCGACGGCTACCTCGACGTGCTCGAGAAGGAGGTGGCGCTGGTCGCCGCCCGCCTCCCGCGCCGGCGCGAGGTGACCCAGCTCCACTGGGGCGGCGGCACCCCCACCTTCCTCGACCTGAAGCAGCTGCAGCGGTGCCACGACATTCTGGCGAAGCACTTCCACATCACCCGCGAGTCGGAGCAGTCGATCGAGATCGACCCGGCCATCACCTCCCGGGCGCAGGTGGAGCTGCTCGCGAAGCTGGGCTTCAACCGCATCTCCATGGGCGTGCAGGACTTCGAGCCCAAGGTGCAGCAGGCGGTGGCCCGCATCCAGGGCGAGAAGGAGACGGCCGACCTGGTGCAGGCGTCGCGCGACAACGGCTTCGAGGGCGTGAACCTCGACCTCATCTACGGCCTGCCCTTCCAGACCGTCGACTCCTGGAAGCACACCCTGGAGCGGATCCTGGCGATCCACCCGGACCGCATGGCGGTGTTCGGGTACGCCCACGTCCCCTGGGCCAAGCCCCACCAGAAGCTGCTGCCGGTCTCGGAGCTCCCCTCGACCGAGCAGCGGGTGCAGCTCTTCCTCACCGCCGCCGAGACCTTCGGCAACGCCGGCTACCGGCAGATCGGGCTCGATCACTTCGCGCTCGAGACGGACGAGCTGGCCCGCGCCCAGGACGAGGGCTACCTCACCCGCAACTTCCAGGGCTACACCACCCGCCACGCCGACGAGACGGTCGCCTTCGGCATGACCTCCATCTCCGACGTGGGCGGCTGCTACGCCCAGAACGCCCACCGGCTCAAGGACTGGGGCGAGCAGGTGGAGTCCGGGAAGCTCCCGGTCGAGCGCGGCACGGTGCAGAGCGACGACGACGTGCTCCGCCGCTTCACCATCAACCGGGTGATGTGCCTCTTCCGGCTCGACCTGCGCGAGATCGCCGCGAAGTTCGGCGCCGAGGCGCGGCAGGCCATAGAGGGCTCGCTGCAGGGCGGGGTGAAGGAGCTGGAGGAGGACGGGCTCGTCACCTTCGACGGCGACCTGCTCGCGGTCACGCCGCTCGGGCGGCTGCTGGTGCGCAACGTGGCCATGCTCTTCGACGCCTACCTGCCGAAGCACGCCGGGCAGAAGACCACCTTCTCGAGGACGGTGTAGGCATGCGGACCGCGGTCTTCCTGATGAACCTGGGTGGCCCGCGCACGCTCGCGGAGGTCGAGCCCTACCTCTACGACCTATTCAGCGACCCGGCGGTGCTCTCCATCCCGCTCGGCCCTGCCCGGCGGCTGCTCGCCAGGCTCATCAGCCACTTCCGGGCGCCGTCCTCGGCGGAGAAGTACCAGCTCATCGGCGGCCGCTCGCCGCTGGTCGAGGGCACCGAGGCCCAGGCGCGGGCGCTCCAGGCGGCGCTCGGGCCGGACTTCAGCTGCCACCTCGCCATGCGCTGCGGCCACCCCAACACCGCCGAGGGCGTCGCCGAGGCGCTCGCCGCCGGTGCCGAGCAGGCGGTGGCCCTGCCGCTCTACCCGCAGTGGGCCAACGCCACCACCCGCAGCTCGCTCGAGGAGCTGCGCCGCCGCTGGCCGCGCGAGCGCCCGCTGGCGGAGGTCTGCACCTACCACGACCACGCGGGCTACCTCGACGCGCTCGGCGCGGCGCTCGCCGAGACGCTGGAGCGGCTCACGCTCGAGCAGCGCGGGAAGCTCCTGGTGGTCTTCAGCGCCCACGGCCTCCCCATGAGCCAGGTTCGCCAGGGCGATCCCTACCCGGACTACGTCGAGCTCTCGGCGCGCGGCGCCGCCGAGCGGGCCGGGGTGGCGGGCAGCTACCAGGTCACCTACCAGAGCCGGGTCGGGCCGGTGAAGTGGCTCGGCCCCGACACCGTCGAGTTCCTGCGCGAGCACGCCCGCGGCAAGGCGGTGGTGACCGTGCCGGTGGCCTTCGTCTCCGAGCACCTCGAGACCCTCTACGACCTCGACATCCTGGCGCGGGCCGCCGCCGAGGAGGCCGGGGCCGCCGCCTACTTCCGCGTGCCGGCGCTCGGCACCCGCCCGGCCTTCATCGAGGCCCTCGCCGACGTGGTGCGCACCGGCCTCGCCGCCGCGCGCCCCGCCGCCTGAGGGCTCGCTCCGTTCCCCAGAGTCCGCACGCCATGATGGACATCCTCGCCCCTCGCCACCTCTCCGATCTGCGCCGCCTGTCCGAGGGGAAGCTGCTCCTCGCCTTCGACTACGACGGCGTGCTCGCGCCGCTGGCGCGCACCCCGCAGGGCGCCCACATGCGCCCGGGCACGAAGAAGCTCCTGGCGCGCCTCGCGGAGCGCTACCCGGTGGCGGTGGTGTCGGGGCGCGCCTGGAAGGACGCGGCCGGCTTCGTCGACGGGGTCTCCGCCACCGTCGTGGGGAACCACGGCTTCGAGCACGGACACGCCCGCGCGGTGCCGAAGGCGACGGTGGCGCGGGTGCGCCGCTGGGTCCGGGCGCTCGAGGCCTCGCTGGAGGGCGTGGAGGGATACTTCATCGAGGACAAGGTCTCGACGCTCTCCATCCACTACGGCCTGAAGCGCCACTGGCGCGCCACCGAGGCGGCGGTGCACGCCGCGGCGGCCCTGCTCGACGGCGCGCGCCTGGTGCACGGCAAGCACGTCCTCAACTGCGTCCCGGCGAGCTTCCCCAACAAGGGCGACGCCGTGCTCCGGCTCATGAAGGAGACCGGCAGCGAGCAGGCGGTCTTCTGCGGCGACGACGTCACCGACGAGGACGTCTTCGCCGTCGGCCCCCCGCGGATCGAGGGCGTGCGGGTCGGGCCTGGCGCCTCCCGCGCCCGCTGGCGGCTCCGCACGCAGGAGGAGATGGACGCCCTCCTCACCACCTGGCTGGCCCTGCGGGCCCCCTCGCGCGCCGCGGCGCGGCGGCGCGCGCTCGTCGGACCGGCCGCGTAGGATCACGGGATGGCCGCGCGCTCCGGCGAGACCGGTGACCTCTTCGCCCAGGTGAAGCCGCCGGCGCTCACGGTGACGGAGCTCACCCGGGCGCTGCGGGTGGCGGTCGAGCCGCGCTTCAAGGACGTCTGGGTCTCGGGCGAGGTGGCGAACCTGCGCCGCCAGGCGAGCGGCCACCTCTACTTCTCGCTCAAGGACGAGGGCGCCTGCATCAACGCCGTGCTCTGGGCGTCGCAGGCGCGGCGCCTGCCGTTCGCGCCGGCCGACGGGCAGGAGGTGCTGGCGCGCGGCTTCGTCGAGATCTACCCGCCCCACGGCAAGTACCAGCTGGTGGTGAACGAGTTGGAGCCGCGCGGCGCCGGGGCCCAGGCGCTCCAGCTGCAGCAGCTCAAGGAGCGGCTCCTCGCCGAGGGCCTCCTCGACCCCGCCCGCAAGCGTCCGCTCCCCTTCCTGCCGCGCCGGGTCGGCGTCGCCACCAGCCCGAGCGGCGCCGCCTTGAAGGACCTGCTGCGGGTGCTCCACGCCCGCTTCCCTGGCCTGCCGGTGCTGGTGGCGCCCTGCCGCGTGCAGGGGGCGGGCGCGGCCGCCACCGTGACCTCCGCGCTCAGGTCGCTCTGCCGGGCCGGGGTGGACGTGATCGTCGTGACCCGCGGTGGCGGCTCCCAGGACGACCTCGCCGAGTTCAACGACGAGCGGCTGGCGCGCGCCATCGCCGCCTGCCCGGTGCCGGTGGTGAGCGCGGTGGGGCACGAGATCGACGTGACGGTGGCCGACCTCGTGGCCGACGTGCGCGCGGCCACGCCCACCCACGCGGCGCAGCTGGTGGCGCCGGTCAGGGACGAGCTGCTCGCCGGGCTGCAGGCAGCGCGCGCGCGGCTGCTGCGGGCGGTCTCCGAGGCGATCGCCGGGAGGCGCCGCGAGCTGCGCGCGCTCAAGGCGGAGCTCTCCGATCCCAAGCACCTCCTCTCGGAGCAGCGTCACCGGCTCGACGACCTGCTGCGCGAGGGCGAGGCGCTCCTCCGCGGCCGCCTGCGCGACGAGCGGGAGCGCCAGGAGTCCCTGCGGGGCCGCCTCGGCCGCCAGGAGCCGCGGGCCCGCCTGCGGCTGCTCGTGGCGCGGGCAGAGGCCGCCACCCGTCGCCTCGGTTCGTGGCAGGCGGCTACCTTCCGCCGGGAGGAGCTCCGGCTGGAAAGGCTGAAGGCGCGCCTCGCGCCGGCCAACGTGGCCGAGGTGCTGAAGCGCGGCTTCGCTCTTGCACTCGAGGGAGGCAGGCTCCTTCGTCGCGGCAGCGAGGCGGCTCCGGGTGACGCGCTGCGTCTCGCGCTGGCCGAAGGCTGGCTCGACGTCGTCGTGACTGGCGTCAATGCAGGAAGCGATCCTTTGCCCGGGCGGGCGCGCCCCGAGGGAGCCGGGGAAGGAACGGGGGACGGCGACGTTGTTGAACGGGCTCCCGATCATGATTAGGTCAACGCAGCCGGAGGAATCTTGAGCGCACCGACCGACCGTCCCCAGAAGAACGTCGAGGCCCCGGCCGCCGAGGCCTACGACGCCCTCGTGGCCAGGCTGGAGCAGGTCGTCGGTGAGCTGGAGACCGGAAACCTGCCTCTGGAGGCCTCCATCGAGAAGTTCGCCGAGGGGGTGAGGCTGGCCCGCGAGGCGACCCGCAAGCTCGACGAGGCCGAGCGGCGGGTCGAGATCCTGGTCCGCAACGCCGACGGTTCGGAGGAGGGCGCTCCGCTCGAGGCGGGGGGAGTCAAGGGCAACGGATGACGGCCGACCCGCCCATGAGCAAGCCGAAGGTCATCATCGTCGACGACGACCGGGACACGCGCGAGATGCTCACGCTCGCGCTGGAGCTGGAGGGGTTCGAGGTGTCCCAGGCGGCCAACGGCTTGCGCCTCATCTCGGCGATGCACGTGGACCGCCCGGACGTGATCCTGCTCGACGTGATGATGAGCTGGATCGACGGCTTCGAGCTCTGCCGGGCCATCAAGAAGAACCCAGGCTTCGGCGACATCCCGGTGATCTTCATCTCGGCGCGCAAGAGCGTGGAGGACGAGCGCGCGGGCATGGAGGCGGGGGCCATCGACTACTTCCCGAAGCCCCTCGACATGGACCGGCTCATCGCCCGGATCCGCGAGATCCTGGGCGAGCGCGCCGCCGGGCTCGCCACCCCCGCCTAGGGGGAGCCCGATTTTCAAGAACCATTGAACGCCCCCCCGGCCGCCGTGCTACAAGGTGTGCCTCGTGGCTTCCGTCGCCTTCCCGGTCGAGGACTACCTCCAGAAGGTCGCGGCGCGCGTCCAGGCCGCCCTGCGGGGACTGGCCGAGGAGCGCGCCCGCACCGGTCCGGCGCGGCTCTGCGACGCGCTGGGCTACGCGCTGCTCGGGCCGGGAAAGCGCCTGCGGCCAGCGCTGGTCTGCGCTACCGCCGAGGCGCTCGGGGGCGACGCGGGCGAGGGCTCGCTGGCGCTCCGCTTCGCCGCCGCGCTGGAGATGATCCACACCTACTCGCTCGTCCACGACGACCTCCCGTGCATGGACGACGACGATCTGCGCCGCGGCCGCCCCACCGTGCACCGCGCCTACGACGAGGCGACCGCCGTGCTCTGCGGCGACGGGCTGCAGTCGCTCGCCTTCCAGCACCTGCTCGCCGCCCGCACGCCGCTCGGCGCCCCCGAGCCGCACGCCGCCGAGCTGGCCGCGATCCTGGCCACGGGCGCCTGGCAGATGGTGGAGGGCCAGGCGCTCGATCTCGCAGGCGAGCACGAGCGGCTGTCCGAGCCGCAGGTGATGCAGCTCATGGCCGGCAAGACCGGCGCCCTCGTCGCGGCGGCGGTGGTGGGCGGGGCGGTGGCCGCCACCGGGTCCCCGCAGGGGCTCCACCCCATCGGGCTGAAGCTCGGCCTGGCCTTCCAGATCGCCGACGACCTGCTCGACCTCACCGCCTCCACCGCGGAGCTGGGCAAGCGCGCCGGCAAGGACGCCGCCGCCGGCAAGAGCACCCTGCCTGCGCTGGTGGGGGTCGACGAGGCGCGGCGGCGGGCGCAGGCCCTCCGCGACGAAGCGCTGGCCGCCCTCGAGCCTTATGGACCAGCGGCCGAGGCACTGCGCGCCCTCGCCGGCTTCGTGGTGGCGCGGAGCAACTGAACCTCATGGAGGGCCACGTGACCCGCCTGCTCGATCGCATCGACTCCCCGCTCGACCTGAAGCGGCTCAAGCCGGCCGACCTGCCGCTCCTGTGCCAGGAGCTCCGCGAGGAGATCATCGCCACCTGCGCCAGGAACGGCGGCCACCTCGGCGCCTCGCTGGGCGCCGTGGAGCTCAACGTCGCGCTCCACTACGTGCTCAACTCCCCGGTGGACAGCGTGGTGTTCGACGTCGGCCACCAGGCCTACGCGCACAAGCTCCTCACCGGCCGGCGCGAGACCTTCGGCACCATCCGCACCGAGGGCGGCCTGGCCGGCTTCCCGGAGCGGCACGAGTCGGAGCACGACGCCTTCGGCGTGGGCCACGCCTCGACCGCCATCAGCGCCGCGCTCGGCATCCTCGAGGCGCGCCGCATGAACGGGCAGGCGGGCAAGGTGGTGGCGCTGGTGGGCGACGGCGCCCTCACCGGCGGGGTGGCCTTCGAGGGGCTGAACCAGGCCGGCTGGCTGGGGCGCGACCTCCTGGTGGTCCTCAACGACAACGAGATGTCGATCTCGCCCAACGTGGGCGCGCTCTCGGAGTGGTTCTCGAAGAAGTTCGCCTCGCGCACCTTCAACCGCTGGCGGCGCACGGTGAAGGACGTGCTCACGGTGGTGCCCAAGGGGCCCGAGGCGATCAAGGTCATCCGCCACGCCATCAACGCCACCAAGGCGCTCGTCACCCCCGGCATCCTCTTCGAGGGGCTCGGCTTCCAGTACGTGGGTCCGGTCGACGGCCACGACGTGGTCGGGCTGGTGGAGAGCTTCAAGAAGCTCCTCACCTGCGACGGGCCGGTGCTGGTGCACGCCATCACCATGAAGGGCAAGGGCTACCAGCCGGCCGAGGCGGACGCCGCCACCCGCGGCCACGGCCTCTCCTTCTTCGACATCGCCACCGGCAAGAGCGTGGCCAAGAAGCCGGCGGTGAAGAGCTACACCGACCTCTTCGCCGACGCGCTCTGCGAGCAGATGGAGCACGACAAGCGGGTGGTGGCGATCACCGCCGCCATGCTCGAGGGCACCGGGCTCATCAAGGCGAAGCACCTCTACCCGGACCGCACCTGGGACGTGGGGATCGCCGAGCAGCACGCGGTCACCTTCGCGGCCGGGCTCGCCTGCGAGGGGGTGCGGCCGGTGGTGGCCATCTACTCCACCTTCCTGCAGCGGGCCTACGACCAGATCATCCACGACGTGGCGCTGCAGAAGCTCCCGGTCACCTTCGCGCTCGACCGCGGCGGCCTGGTGGGCGCCGACGGCAAGACGCACCAGGGCGCCTTCGACCTGGCCTACCTGCGCTGCGTCCCGAACCTGGTGGTGATGGCGCCGGCCGACGAGAACGAGCTGCGCCACATGCTCGCCACCGCGCTCGCCCACGACGGCCCGGCGGCCTTCCGCTTCCCGCGCGGCTCCGGCCTGGGGGTGCAGCTCGACGCCGCGCCGGCGCCGCTCCCGCTCGGAAAGGGGCGCCTGGTGCGGCCGGGCGGCAACCGGCCCGACGTGCTCATCGCCTCCATCGGCACCACCCTCGCCGCCGCGCAGGCGGCGGCCGACGCCCTGGCCGAGGAAGGCCTCTCGGCGGCGGTGGTCGACGCCCGCTTCGTGAAGCCGCTCGACGAGGAGCTGATCTGCGACCTCGCCCGCGCCGCCGGGCGGGTGGTCACGGTGGAGGAGGGCTGCCTGGAGGGCGGCTTCGGCACCGCCTGCCTGGAGGCCTTCGAGCGGGCGAAGCTCCTGCCCGGCGTCTCGGTGAAGCGGCTCGGGATCCCCGACCAGTTCGTCACCCACGGCGACGCGGGGAAGCAGCGCGCCGCCTTCGGCCTCGACGACAAGGGCATCGCCGCCGCCTGCCGCGAGCTGCTGGGCGAGCGGGCCCGGCGCACCGTCGCGTGAAGCGCCAGCGCATCGACCTGCTGCTGGTGGAGCGCGGGCTGGCGGAGTCGCGCACCCGCGCCCAGGCGCTGGTGATGGCCGGGGCGGTGGTGGCGGGCGAGGCGCGGGTGGACAAGCCCGGCGCGCTGGTCGATCCGGCGCTGCCGCTCCGCATCAAGGGGGACGCGGCGCCCCAGAAGTACGTCTCGCGCGGCGCCCTCAAGCTGGAGAAGGGGCTGGAGGTCTTCCCGGTCGATCCGCGGGGGAAGGTGTGCGCCGACCTGGGCGCGTCGACCGGCGGCTTCACCGACCTGCTCCTGCAGCGCGGCGCGCGCAAGGTCTACGCGGTGGACGTCGGCTACGGGCAGCTCCACCCCAAGGTGCGCGGCGACTCGAGGGTGGTGGTGCGCGAGCGCGAGAACGCCCGACACCTCACCGCCGCCGCGCTCGGCGAGCCGGTGCAGCTGGTGGTGGGCGACCTCTCCTTCATCTCGCTCCGCCTGATCCTGCCGGCCGTCCGGGAGCTCCTGGCGGAGGGCGGCGACGCGGTCCTGCTCGTGAAGCCCCAGTTCGAGGTGGGCAAGGGCGAGGTGGGGAAGGGTGGGGTGGTGCGCGACGAGGCGAAGCGGCGCGAGGCGCTGGAGGCGGTGGCCGAGGCCGCCAGGGGGCTGGGGTTCGAGGTGATCGGCCACGCCGAGTCGCCCATCGAGGGGCCGGCGGGGAACCGCGAGTGGCTGCTCGGGCTCCGGCTCGCTGGGCGCCCCTGAGCGCCGCGTCCGCGCCGAGCTGGGCATTCCGCTTCGTCTCGTCCCGCATTCCAGGTACATCCCTGGGCCCCGTCGGCTAGACTGCCGCTCCATCTCGCGCTCGAACACACCCCTGCCCTGGAGGACTCCCATGTCACCTCGCCTGCTGCTCGCCCTCGCCCTCTCGCTCGCCCCCGCGCTCGCCTCTTCCCAGTCCGCCTGGGATCTCGGCAAGAAGGCGGTCGGCGGCGCGGCGGTGGGAAAGCTCGAGAAGGAGATCAACAAGCGGCTCCTCGCCGAGAGCCGGAAGAACCAGTGCTCGTTCAAGACCGACGCGGACGAGCTCGCCCCCGGCTGCGACCCCAAGGCCAAGCGGCTCGCCAACGCCCTCGTCGACGCCAAGAAGCGGCTCAAGGCGGCCGGCGTGGAGAACTTCAAGTTCGAGGTCTCGGGACACACCGACACCTCGGGGAGCGCCTCCCACAACAAGGACCTCTCGCAGCGCCGCGCCGAGCGCATGAAGAAGGAGCTGGCCGCGAAGGGGATCCCGGACGGCGAGATCGCCGCCGTCGGCGTGGGCGCCGACCAGCCGCTGGTGAAGCCGGACGACACCGCGGCCAAGAAGGCGAAGAACCGCCGCTACGAGGTGCGGGTCCGCCTCTAGGAGGCGCTCGCCGCCGCGGAGCCCCTCCGGGAGGGCCGCCGGAGGGGAGCCTGCGCCGCCCGTCCCGGGCCTCGCCCGCCGCCATTCCTTGACCGGCGGGCGTGTATTTGTTACCTACTGCGGACATTTTCGCCCCGGGCCTCGCCCGGTTACGAAAGTGGGCAGCGGTAGCGCCCACTTTTTTCTTTTTCCAGAACATGACTGCCATTGGCTCCGAATCCATCGCCGAGCAGGTCCGCCGCGCCGTCGAGCCCGTGCTCGAGGCCGACGGCTACGAGCTCGTCGAGGTGGAGTGGCAGCGCGAGGGCGGGAGCTGGGTGCTCCGACTCTTCGTGGACAGGCCGGGCGGCGTCACCATCGACGACTGCCAGGCCGCGTCGCGCACCGTGGAGCCCATCCTCGACGTCGAGAACTTCATCGAGCCCGCCTATTCGCTCGAGGTCTCGTCGCCCGGGGTGGATCGCCCGCTCCGAAAGCCCAAGGACTTCCAGCGGTTCGCTGGGCAGCGGGTGCACGTGAAGACTTATGGGCCGGTGGAAACGGTCCCGGCCAGGCCGGGCGTCGGCCCTCGAAAGAACTGGACCGGCACGCTTCGCGGCTTCCGGGACGGGATGGTCGAGGTGGACGTGGACGGAGAGCTCCACCGCATCCCGCACGAGAAGATCGCAAAGGCCAACCTCGAGTACGACTTCGAGGCCGATCTGCAGAGGAAGGAGTAGGACGTCATGCAGCCGAACGTGAACCTCAACCTGATCCTCGACCAGGTGGCGAAGGACAAGGGCATCGAACGCCCGATCCTGATCCAGATCCTGGAGGAGGCCATCTCGCAGGCCGCCAAGAAGCACTTCGGCGTCGAGCGCGCCCTCAAGGCCCACTACGACGAGGACAAGGGGCAGATCGACCTGTTCCAGGTGCTCACCATCGTGGCCGACCCGACCGAGGAGAGCCCGCTGGCCGACCCGGCCAACATGGTCCCGGTGAGCGTGGCGCGAGAGAAGGGCATCGAGGTGGAGGCGGGCGACGAGCTCGACTTCCCCATCTACTACCGCCCCGAGGACGAGGTGGAGGCGCGCGCCCAGGACGAGCAGTGGGGCGACCTCCTCAAGCTCAAGACCTACCGCCGCAGCTTCGGCCGCATCGCCGCCCAGACCGCCAAGCAGGTGATGATCCAGGGCACGCGCAACGCCGAGCGCGAGCTGATCTTCAACGAGTACAAGGACCGCAAGGGCGAGGTCATCACCGGCATCGTCCGCCGCTTCGAGCGCGGCAACGTCGTCGTCGACCTCGGCCGCGCCGAGGCGGTGCTGCCGGTCCGCGAGCAGGTGCCGCGCGAGAGCTACCGGGCCGGCGACCGGCTGCAGGCCTGGGTCCTCGACGTGCTCCGCGAGTCCAAGGGGCCGCAGATCATCCTCTCCCGCGCCTCGGTGGACCTGCTCCGCAAGCTCTTCGAGATGGAGGTCCCGGAGATCGCCGAGGGCGAGGTGGTCATCGAGGCCGCCGCCCGCGAGCCGGGCGGCCGCGCCAAGATCGCCGTCAGCTCGCGCAACAGCGACGTCGACCCGGTCGGCGCCTGCGTCGGCATGAAGGGCAGCCGCGTGCAGGCGGTGGTGCAGGAGCTCCGCGGCGAGAAGATCGACATCGTGCCCTGGCACGAGGACCCGGCCCGCTTCGTCTGCAACGCGCTGGCGCCCGCCGAGGTGTCGCGCGTGCTCCTCGACGACCAGAACCGGGCCATGGAGATCATCGTCCCGGACGACCAGCTCTCCCTCGCCATCGGCCGCCGCGGCCAGAACGTGCGCCTCGCCAGCCAGCTCACCGGCTGGAAGCTCGACATCAACAGCGAGTCGCGCGTGAAGGAGATGCACGAGTTCGCCATCCAGAGCTTCACCGCCATCGGCATCCCCGAGCAGACCCAGGAGATGCTGTACGCGCACGGGTTCCGGAAGGCGCAGGAGATCGCCAGCGCCTCGCTGGAGATGCTCACCCAGTTCCCCGGCTTCACCATGGACATGATCCCGGACCTGCAGAAGCGGGCCCGCGAGCAGGCCATCGTCGACGCCGAGGAGGAGATCCGGCTCGAGACCGAGCGGGAGCAGGCGCGCCTCGCCGAGGCCCGCCGCCACCCCGACTCGCTGTCGCAGGACGAGCGGCTCGCGCGGGTCCGCGGGGTGGGGGAGAAGACCATCGAGCAGCTCAAGAGCGCCGGCTACCCGACCGTGGAGTCGATCCACAACGAGGCCGACGTGATGAGGCTGGGCGAGTCGAGCGCGCTCGGCGTAAAGAAGGCGCGGCAGATCAAGCACGCGGTGGGCGTCTACCTGGAGGAGGAGGCCCGGCTGCGGGCCGAGCTGGATGCGGAGCGGGCCAAGAGCCCCATCTAGCGGCCCGGCCCGCCCGGCGACGCGCGCGCCCGAGCGCACCTGCATCGGGTGCGGCGGCAAGGCCGGGTGCGCCGCGCTCATCCGGCTGGTGGTGGCGGCGGGCGGGGCGGTGTCGGTGGACCGCGGGCGGTCCGGGGGGAGAGGCGCCTGGCTGCACCCCGCTCCGGCGTGCCTGGAGCGGGCGCTCAAGAGGAAGGCCTTCGCGCGGGCCTTCCGGCGGCAGGTGGCGGTGGACGGCGAGGCGCTGCGCGGACAGTTGACGGGAAGTTGTCGTAAGGATTAGGAGACGGGTTCATGTCGAAGAAGCGGGTACACGAGCTCAAGAAGCAGCTCGAGGAGCAGGGGATCGAGCTGTCGAACCACGAGCTCGTCGAGAAGCTCCACGCGCTCGGGTACGACGTGAAGAGCCACTCGTCGTCCCTCGAGGACGACCAGGCGGCCACGGCCTTCGAGAAGATCGTGGGCGAGAAGAAGCCGAAGCCGGCCCCGGTCCGCCACTCCGGCCCGGGCTTCGTGGTGCGCAAGCGCGCCCACGTCGAGCCCGCTCCGGTCGCGGCGGCGCCGCCTCCCCCGCCGCCCGCCCCGGTCTACGAGCAGCCCGAGCCGGAGCCGCAGGAGGAGGAGATCCCGGCGGCGTTCGAGCAGCAGGATTCCGAGCAGCCGGTCGCCGAGCAGCCCGCCGCCGAGGCGGTCACCGCACCGGCGGGCGATTCCCAGCCGGCCCAGCCCGCGGTCGCGCGGGCCGCGCCCCCCCCCGCGAGCACCCCGGCGGTGCCCGCCGCTCCCCCTTCGGCCAGCCCAGGCGCTGCGCCGCGTCCGGCCACTCCGGCCGGCGAGACGCACGCCCCCGTCCAGCCCATGGCAGCTTCCTCGCAGCAGCCGCAGCCGAAGCCCACGCCTCCGGCCCAGCCGGCGGTCGACCCGCGCACGCTCCGCCCCACCTCGACGCAGGCGGTGGTCATCAACCGGCCGCTGGTGCCGGTGCGGCGCGTGACCCCGCCCACGTCCTCGCGGCAGAGCTACCCCGCGGCCCCCGGACCGCGGGCGCTCGGCGAGGTGCGCGAGTTCAAGGTGGTCCCGGGCATGCTCGGGCGCGAGCGCGAGATCATCGACGTCTCCAAGAAGAAGCGCGGCGGCGGCCGGCCGGCCTCCGAGACCACCCAGGCGCTCTCGGGCAAGGAGCTCCTGCAGGCCGCCATCAGCGACCGGGCCTACATCCCGATCCGCGGGAAGAAGAAGAAGTCGACCAAGAAGGGAGCGAAGACGCTGGTGACCGAGCGGGCCGAGCACAAGAAGGTCATCCGCGTGGAGGAGTCGATCTCCGTCTCCGCCCTCTCCCAGATGATGGGCGTGAAGGCCGCCGACCTCATCCGCAAGCTGATGCAGCTCGGCAAGATGGCCACCATCAACCAGCTCATCGACGCCGACACGGCGGCGCTGTTGGCCACCGACTTCGGCTTCACCGTCGAGAAGAAGGGCTTCGAGGTCGAGGAGTTCATCCCCGAGGTGGAGGTGGACGAGTCGAAGCTCGTCAACCGGCCGCCGGTGGTCACGGTGATGGGTCACGTCGACCACGGCAAGACCTCGCTGCTCGACGCCATCCGCCAGGCCGACGTCGCCGCCGGCGAGGCGGGCGGCATCACCCAGCACATCGGCGCCTACTCGGTGCAGACGGCTCGGGGGCCCATCACCTTCCTCGACACGCCGGGCCACGAGGCCTTCACGGCCATGCGCGAGCGCGGCGCCAAGGTCACCGACCTGGTGGTCCTGGTGGTGGCGGCCGACGACGGCGTGATGCCGCAGACCGCCGAGGCCATCAAGCACGCCCAGGCGGCCGGGGTGACCATCCTCGTCGCCATCAACAAGATCGACAAGCCGGGCGCCACGCCCGAGCGCGTCATGCAGCAGCTCACCGAGTACCAGCTGGTCCCCGAGCAGTGGGGTGGCCAGACCATCATGCTGCCGGTGTCGGCCCGCACCAAGCAGGGCGTCCCGGAGCTGCTCGACTACATCGCGCTGCAGGCGGAGGTGCTCGACCTCAAGTCGAACCCCGAGACGCTGGCCGCCGGCCACGTCATCGAGGCCAAGCTCGAGAAGGGCCGCGGCCCGGTGGCCACGGTGCTGGTCGAGGAGGGTACGCTCAAGGTGGGCGACGCCATCGTCACCGGCATCCACTACGGCCGCGTGCGCGCCATGATGAACGAGCGCGGCGAGCAGGTGAAGGAGGTGCCGCCGGGCTACCCGGTGGAGGTGCTCGGGCTCTCGGGCGTGCCCACCGCCGGCGACGAGTTCAACATCGTCGAGGACGAGAAGTCGGCCAAGGAGGTCGCCGAGCACCGCGCCGAGAAGGCGCGCCAGAAGGAGCTCGGCTCGGTCAAGCGCGCCACCCTCGAGGACCTCTTCGCCAAGTCCAAGCCGGGCGGCCAGAAGGAGCTCAACGTCGTCGTCAAGGCCGACGTGCAGGGCTCGGCCGAGGCGGTCTCGCAGGCCCTCAAGAAGCTGGCCGGCAAGAAGGTGGGGGTCAAGATCCTCTCCTCCGCCGTGGGCGCCATCACCGAGTCGGACGTGCTCACCGCCGCCGCCGGCAACGCCGTGATCGTCGGCTTCAACACCAAGCCGGAGACCAAGGTCGAGCAGATCGCCAGCCAGCAGGGCGTGAAGATCCTGATGTTCTCCATCATCTACGAGGCGGTCGACGCGGTCCGCACCGAGATGGAGGACCTGCTCGAGCCCATCATCAAGGAGAAGCCGCTCGGCAAGGCCGAGGTGCGCCAGCTCTTCAGCATCCCCAAGGCGGGCACCATCGCCGGCTCGTCGGTCACCGATGGCGTCATCAAGCGCAGCGCGCACGTCCGCATCGTGCGCGAGCGCAAGGTGGTCTTCTCCGGCAAGATCGCGACCCTGCGCCGCTTCAAGGACGACGCGAAGGAAGTGGCCCAGGGCTTCGAGTGCGGCATCGGCATCGAGGGCTTCACCGACCTCAAGCCGGGCGACGTCATCGACGCGTACGAGCTCGAGGAGATCCGCCAGTCTCTCGAGTAGCGTTGAGTGAGAGGTAGGGCGTCATGTTCGTAGGCATCCTGCGGCTGACGCTCTATCTCCCCGAGCCGGGGTCGCTGAAGTCGAAGCGGCACCTGCTGCGCTCGGCCCTCGATCGGGTCAAGGCGAAGTTCAACGTCTCGGTCGCCGAGGTCGGCGACAACGACCTCTGGCAGCGGAGCGTGGTGGGGGTGTCGGCGGTCGGCAACGATCACGCCTTCGTCAACGAGACGCTCGACAAGGTGTCCGACTTCGTCGGCTCCGTGCACGGCGGGCAGGTGCAGATCATCGATCGGGTGCTCGAGATCGAGAGCTACGGCGACACGCTGGGCTCGCGCGGCGAGCGGACCCTGGCCGAGGCCGAGGCCGAGGCCCTGGAAGAAGACTGGGACAAGGACGAGAACCCATGAGCACCCACGACCGCCCGGCCCGCGTGGCCCACGACGTCCAGCGGGAGGTCTCGGCGATCATCGCCCGGGGCCTCAAGGACCCGCGCATCACCGGCTTCATCACCGTCACCGGCGCCAAGATGTCGCCCGACCTGCGCGACTGCACGGTCTACGTCTCGGTGCACGGCGAGGAGCAGGTGCGCACCCAGACCCTGGCCGGCCTCGCCGCGGCCGCCGCGTACCTGAAGCGCGAGGTGGCCCGCAACCTCAAGCTGCGGCTGGTGCCCAACCTCCGCTTCTCCTACGACGAGAGCATCGAGGAGGGCGACAAGATCGACCGGCTCCTCAAGGAAGTCTCCGAGAAGGAAGGCTGGAAGAAGTAGGCGGGCCGCGTGACCTCCGGCGTCCTCGTCATCGACAAGCCCGCGGGCCCGACCAGCTTCGACGTGGTGCGGCGCGTGTCGCGCCTCTTCGGACGGGAGAAGGCCGGCCACACCGGCACCCTCGATCCGGCGGCCACGGGCGTGCTCCCCGTCTGCCTCGGCGAGGCGGTGAAGCTGCAGCGCTTCCTCGCCGACGGTGACAAGGCCTACGAGGCGCTGGTGGTCTTCGGCGCCGCCACCACCACCGAGGACGCCGAGGGCGCCGTCACCGAGGAGCGCGACGCCGCCGGCCTGGACGCGGAGGCGCTCCGCGACGCGCTGCCCGGGTTCCTGGGGCTCATCGAGCAGGTGCCCCCCATGTACTCCGCGGTCCGGGTCGACGGGCGACGGTTGCACGAGGCGGCGCGGCGCGGCGAGGAGGTGGAGCGCGCGGCGCGGCAGGTCCGGGTGGACGCGCTCGAGCTCCTCTCCTTCACCCCCGCCCGGGAGGGGAGGGCGCAGGCGCGGCTCCGGGTGGCCTGCGGAAAGGGGACCTACGTCCGGACCCTGGCGGTCGACCTCGGCCGGTCGCTCGGCCTCCCCGCGCACCTCGGCGGGCTCCGCCGCACCTCCGCCGGACCCTTCGGGATCTCGCGGGCGATCCCCCTCGAGGAGGCCGAGCGGCTGGGTCGCGACGACCCCGCCGGGCTCGCCGCCGGGGTGGTCCCGCTCGAGGTCGCGCTCGACTTCTTGCCGGCCGTGCACCTGACGGCCGGGCAGGCGCGCGACCTGCGCCACGGCCAGCTCCTGCCGCTCCCGGCGGTGCCACCGGGCTACTCGGTCGCGCTCGATCCGGAGGGGCGGGTGCTCGCCGTCTGCGAGCCCTCGGGTGAACGGCTCAAGCCGGTCCGGGTGCTCCAAGGAACGAATTGACGACAACCCCCCGGATCGCTTAGTAACACACCCCTCACTACCACCCCTCTGTCGCCCGCGGCGCGCGCCTTCGCCCCGGCGACGGTCGAGGTGGTCACCGGAAAGGAAGCACCTATGGCGTTGGTCCAGGAGAAGAAGTCCGAGCTCGTCCAGAAGTTCCGCCGTCACGACTCCGACACGGGGTCTCCCGAGGTCCAGGTGGCGCTGCTCACCGAGCGCATCACCTACCTCACCGAGCACTTCAAGACCCACAAGAAGGACCACCACAGCCGCCGCGGCCTGCTCAAGCTGGTCGGGCAGCGGCGCCGGCTCCTCGACTACCTGCGCACCGTCGATCAGAACCGCTACAAGGTCCTCATCGACAACCTCGGCATCCGCAAGTAGTCCCCTGGCCGACGGCGCCCCGGTCCCAACGGCCGGGGCGCTGTCGCATCAGCAGCAAGGCGGCTCCTCAGGAGGCGCTTCTGTTTCCGATTGAACCGCCCCTCCCCGGAGGGACGCTGCAGTCAGGAACTGAAGCACCTCGCGGGCGCCGCCAGCCGGCCAAGGCCGGTCAACCCGCAGCAGAGGTGCACATGACCCCCATTCAGCAGAAGGTGAAGTGCGGCTCGAAGGAGATCCTCCTCGAGACCGGCAAGATCGCGAAGCAGGCCGACGGCGCCGTCTGGGTCCGCATGGGCGACTCGATCGTCCTCGTGACCGTGGTCTCGGCCAAGGAGCGGAAGGAGGGCATCGACTTCTTCCCGCTCACCGTCGACTATCAGGAGAAGCTCTTCGCCGCCGGCAAGATCCCGGGCAGCTTCTTCCGCCGCGAGGGGCGCCTCACCGAGAAGGAGACCCTGGTCTCCCGCATCATCGACCGCTCCTGCCGCCCGCTCTTCCCCGAGGGCTACGCCAACGAGACGCAGATCATCGCGACCGTGGTCTCCTTCGATCAGGAGAACGACACCGACGTGCTGGCGCTGACCGGCGCCTCGGCGGCCCTCCAGGTCTCGAACGTCCCCTTCAACGGTCCCATCGCAGGCGTCCGCGTCGGCCGCCTCAACGGCCAGTTCGTCGCCAACCCCACCCTGGCGCAGCGCGCCGAGTGCGACATGGACATCGTGATGGCCGCCTCGCGCGACGCCATCGTGATGGTCGAGGGCGGCGCCCACGAGGTCGACGAGAAGACCATGGTGGACGCGCTCCTCTTCGGCCAGGCGGCCGTGAAGGAGCTGCTCGAGGCCCAGGCGGCGCTCGGCAAGGCCGCCCTCGGCGGTGGCGTGAAGCGCGGCTTCGAGGCTCCCAAGAGCGACGAGGCGCTGAGGGAGAAGGTGAAGGCCCTCACCTGGGAGAAGGTGAAGGAGGCCTACGGTCGCAACGAGAAGCACGACCGCTACGGCCGCCTCTCCGAGATCAAGAAGGAGCTGATGGAGGCCCTCAAGGCCGAGGCCGCCGGCGACGCCGCCAAGCTCGCCGCCGTCGCCCTCCGCGAGAAGGAGATCAAGGGCTACTACGAGGACGTGAAGTACGAGTACATGCGCCGGATGATCACCGATGAGAAGCGCCGCATCGGTGGCCGCGGCGAGACCGACATCCGCAAGATCACCTGTGAGGTCGGCCTGCTCCCGCGCGTGCACGGCTCGGCCCTCTTCACCCGCGGCGAGACCCAGGCGCTCGTCGCCACCACCCTCGGCACCGCCGAGGACGAGCAGCGCGTCGAGCTGCTCACCGGCATGAGCTTCAAGAAGTTCATGCTGCACTACAACTTCCCGCCGTTCTCGGTCGGCGAGGCCAAGTTCCTGCGCGGCCCCGGCCGGCGCGAGATCGGCCACGGCGCCCTCGCCGAGCGCGCCCTGCGCCAGGTGATGCCGGACAGCGCCAAGTTCCCGTACACGGTCCGCATCGTCTCCGACATCATGGAGTCGAACGGGTCGTCGTCGATGGCCTCGGTCTGCGGCGGCTGCCTCTCGCTCATGGACGCCGGCGTGCCCATCAAGGCCCCGGTGGCCGGCATCGCCATGGGGCTCATCAAGGAGGGCGAGAAGATCGCCATCCTCTCCGACATCCTCGGCGACGAGGATCACCTCGGCGACATGGACTTCAAGGTGTGCGGCACCCAGGCCGGCATCACCTCGATCCAGATGGACATCAAGATCGGCGGCGTGACCCGCGAGATCCTGGAGCGCGCGCTCGACCAGGCCGCCCACGGCCGCAAGCACATCCTCGGCGAGATGGCCAAGGCCCTCACGGCGCCGCGCGGCGACGTCAGCGCCTACGCGCCCCGCATCACCACCCTCAAGATCCGCCCCGAGCGCATCAAGGACGTCATCGGGCCCGGCGGCAAGGTCATCAAGGAGATCGTGGCCACCACCGGCTGCGCCATCAACGTCGAGGACGACGGCACGGTCTCGGTGGCGAGCTCTGACCAGGAGCGCGTGGCGGCAGCCATCAAGCGCATCAAGGACCTCACCCAGGACGCCGAGGTCGGCAAGACCTACCTCGGCACGGTCCGCAAGATCGTGGAGTTCGGCGCCTTTGTGGAGATCTTCCCGGGCACTGACGGCCTGATCCACATCTCGGAGCTCTCCGACAAGCGCGTGAAGAGCGTCTCCGACGTCCTCTCCGAGGGCGAGGAGGTCATGGTGAAGGTGGTCTCCGTGGACCGGGCCGGCAAGATCCGGCTCTCCCGCAAGGAGGCGCTCGCCGACGCCGCCGGCAAGAAGCCCGAGGCCGAGGCCAAGCCCGAGACGAAGTAGCGGAGCCGAGGCTCTCGAGAGGCTTCAACCTGCGCCGCGCCCGGGTCCGCCCTGGCGCGGCGCTGCTGCTCCGGGGGCTCGCGAGAGCCAGGAGCGGGAGGACGGCATGACGGTCAGCGTGAAGGTGAGCCGGGTCGGCGCGCGGGGCGAGCCCCTCGAGCTGCCCTCGTACCAGACGGCCGGCGCCGCCGGCCTCGACCTGCGGGCGGACGAGGCCTGCCGGCTCGCCCCCGGCGAGCGGCGCCTCGTGCCCACCGGGCTTGCGCTCGAGATCCCGCCCGGCTACGAGGGGCAGGTCCGCCCCCGCTCCGGCCTGGCGCTGCGCCACGGCGTGGGCATGGTGAACGCCCCTGGCACCATCGACAGCGACTACCGCGGCGAGGTGGGCGTGATCCTGGTGAACTGGGGCGCGGAGCCGTTCGAGGTCCGGCGGGGCGAGCGGATCGCCCAGCTGGTGGTGTCGCCGGTGGCCCGGGTCGAGCTGCGGCTCGACGGCGTCCTCTCCGGCTCGGAGCGTGGCGACGGCGGCTTCGGCTCGACCGGCCGCTGAGGCGCGCCGTCCATCTGGTAAGTTCACCGCTCCCCGCGCCGGGGAGCGCCAGGCCCGAGGGGCCGAGGAGGAGCGATGATCCCGCGTTACACCCGTCCCGAGATGGCGGCCATCTGGTCGCCCGAGCGCCGCTACCGCATCTGGCTCGACGTGGAGCTGGCCGCCTGCGAGGCGATGGTGCGGCTCGGGGAGGTGCCGGCGGAGGACTACGGCGCGCTCCAGCTGCGCTTCCAGGCCTTCCAGTTCGGCGCCGCCGACGTGGCGCGGATCGAGGAGATCGAGAAGACGGTCAAGCACGACGTCATCGCCTTCCTCACGTTCGTGGAGGAGCTGGGCGGACCGGCCGCCCGGCACCTGCACAAGGGGATGACCTCCTCCGACGTGCTCGACACCACCCTCGCGGTGCAGCTGCGGGAGGCGGTGTCGCTGCTCCTGGCCGGGGTCGATCGGGTGCGGGCGGCGGTGAAGCAGCGCGCCCTCGAGCACAAGCTCACGCCCATGGTGGGGCGCAGCCATGGCATCCACGCCGAGCCCATCACCTTCGGGCTCAAGCTCGCCGGCTGGTACGACGCCTGGGGGCGCCGCCGGGAGGCGCTGGAGCGCGCCGGCCGCACCGTCGCGGTGGGCAAGATCTCCGGCGCGGTGGGCACCTTCGCCAACGTCGACCCGCGGGTCGAGGCCTTCGTGATGGAGCAGCTGAAGCTCCAGGGCGCGGAGGGAGCCGCCACGCAGGTGGTGAACCGCGACCGGCACGCCGAGCTCTTCTGCGCGCTGGCGCTCTGCGGCGGCACGCTCGAGCAGCAGGCCACCGAGGTCCGGCACCTGCAGCGCACCGAGGTGCGCGAGGCGGAGGAGCCGTTCACCGCCGGGCAGAAGGGCTCCTCGGCGATGCCGCACAAGCGCAACCCCATCCTCTCCGAGAACCTCACCGGCCTCGCGCGGCTCCTGCGCTCGTACGCGCTGGCGGCGCTGGAGGACGTGGCGCTCTGGCACGAGCGCGACATCAGCCACTCCTCGGTGGAGCGGGTCATCGGTCCCGACGCCACGCTGGCCCTCGACTTCGCCCTCCACCGCTTCGCGGGGATGATCGAGAACCTGCGCGTCTACCCGGAGCGGATGAAGGAGAACCTGGACCTCACCGGCGGCCTCTACGAGGCGCAGCGGGTGCTGCTGGCGCTGGTGGGCAAGGGGGTGGCGCGGCAGCAGGGATACGTCTACGTACAGCGCAACGCCATGAAGGTGTGGGAGGAGAAGATCGACTTCCGCACCGCGCTCAAGCGCGACCCCGACGTGCACCGCCTGCTCACCGACGCCGAGGTCGACGCCTGCTTCGCCCTCGGCTACCATCTCAAGCACGTGGACACGATCTTCGACAGGGTCTTCGGGCGATGAGCGTCGCTGTCCGCGGGGCGGCGATCGGGCTGACGCTGGCGCTCTCGGCCTGCGCCGGCGGCGCCGCCGGGTCGGGCGCGCGCGCCGAGGCGCCGGGGCGCGACAAGAGCTTCCCCACCGAGCGGCCGAACTGCGCGAGCTGCCACGAGCCGGGGCAGCCGCGCCTCAAGGCCGAGGTGGTGGTCGTCTGCCGCGCCTGCCACACCAGCGCGCACGGCACCCTGCTGCCCACCGATCCGGGCGCCGGGATGGCCTGCAACAGCTGCCACGATCCCCACGGCGTTCACGGGATCGGCGGCGTGCCGCGGGCCTGAGCGAGCCGCGAGGCGCCCCCTCCCTGCCGCTCCCCGCTGATGCGGGAGAGGGAGGGAGGCGGGTGCCGCGAGGCGCTAACGAAGCAACCCGGCCGCCTGGAGGTTCTTCCGGATGCGGGCGTCGACGCTGCCCACCTCGGACTCGAACGGCTCGCCCGTGAGCCGCTCGTAGACCTCCATGTACTTCTGGGCGAGCATCACCCGGACGTCGTCGGTGAGCGGGGGCGGCTTTCCCTGTCCGGAGAAGCCGTGCTCCTTGATGAGCCACTGCCGGATGTTCTCCTTGTCGAGCATCTCCGGCTCGTCGCCGCGCGCCACCCGCTCGGCGTAGCTCCCCGCCACCCAGTAACGCGAGCTGTCGGGAGTGTGGATCTCGTCGATGACCACCAGCTTCCCGTCGGCGATGCCCATCTCGTACTTGGTGTCGACGAGGATCAGCCCGCGGCTGCGGGCCTGCTCCTGCCCGCGCGCGAAGAGCCGGTGAGCGACGGCGGTCGCCTCCTTCCAGACCTCGGGCGCCACCAGCCCCTGCCTCAGGATCTCCGCCTCGCTGATCGGCTCGTCGTGCTTGCCGTACTCGGCCTTGGTGGAGGGGGTGATGACCGCGTGCTCGAAGCGCTGGTCGCGCGTGAGCCCCTTCGGCCACTCGATGCCGTAGGCGCCGGCCTTGCCGGCCTGGTAGTCGCGCCAGAGCGAGCCGGTGATGTAGCCGCGGATGACGATCTCGACCGGGAGCGCCTGCGCGCGCTTCACCACCATCACGCTCGGATCGGGCGAGGAGAGGACGTGGGTGGGAGCGATGTCCTTCACCTTGTCGAACCAGAACAGGGTCAGGCGCGAGAGCACCTCGCCCTTGAACGGGATGGTGCCGAGCACGTGATCGAAGGCGCTCACGCGGTCGGTGGTGACCATCACGATGCGGTCGTCCTGCGAGTAGTTGTCGCGGACCTTGCCACGGTAGAGGGTGCCGAGGCCGGCGGCGTCGAAGTCACGGAGGGTGTGGGCGAGCTGGGCCCGGATGCGCTGTTCGGGGATCATGAGGGAGGCATGCTAACGAGCCGGCAGCGGCAGGGGAAGAGCCTTCTCCCGCCCTCATGAGGTAGGCTGTCCGGCCCATGCGCCCCGACCGCGTCCTCGTCGTCCTCCACCGCCCCTCGAGCGCCGACAACGTGGGCGCGGCGGCGCGGGCGATGAAGAACTTCGGGCTCTCCCGGCTGTCGATCGTGGCGCCACCCGCCTGGAGCGGCCCCGCCCGGAGCGGAGCCGCGGCCAGCGGGCGCGAGGACGTGCTGGCGCGGGCCCGGGTGCTCGCCCGCCGGGCGAGCGACCTGCTGGAGACCGCCGCCGTGGCGGAGGACGCCCGGGCCGCGCTGGCCGATGCCGCCTGGGTGTGCGGGACCACCTCGCGGACGCTGGAGGGCCGGCCGCGCCTCACCCCGCGCGAGCTCGCCGCCGAGGTGGGCCGGCGGAGCGAGCTCGGCACCGTGGCGGTGCTCTTCGGCGAGGAGCGGCGGGGGCTCTCCGACGAGGAGCTGGAGCTCTGCCAGGCGGCCTGCACCATCCCGACCAGCCCGGCCTACGACTCGATGAACCTGGCGCAGGCGGTGGCGGTGCTCTGCTACGAGATCTCGCAGGCGGGGGCGGCGACCCTGGCCGCGCCTCCCGCCCCGGAGCCGGCCCGCCACGCCACGGTGGAGGCGCTCTTCGCGCGGCTCGAGGCGGTGCTCGCGCTGACGGGCTACCTCAACCCGCAGAACCCCACGCAGATCCTGGCCGACTTCCGACGCCTGCTGGCGCGCGCCGAGCCGTCGCAGCGCGAGGTGGAGCTCCTCGCCGCGGCGGTGAAGTCGCTCGAGCGGCAGCTCCGCCTCCCCCGCTGAACGCCGACACGAAAACCCTCGCCCCGGCGAGCGGGGGAGGGTCCTCGAACGGCGCGGGTGCGGGGCGCGGCTGCCTAGCTGGCGGCCGGAGCTTCGGCGGCCGCGGCGGCGGCCTTGGCGCTCTTGCGGCTCTTCTTCCAGGCGTCGTAGTGATCCTGGCAGAGGCCGTGGCCGACCACCTTCTTCTTGCAGCCTTCCTTGCCGCAGGTGTCGTAACGGCCGGGGAACTTCTCCAGCTCGTCGCGGCGCCACTTGTCGTAGTGGAAGAAGCAGAACCCCTTGGCGCGGTAGGCGCGCTTGCAGCCCTCGATCTTGCAGGCCTTCTTGCCGCCGCCCTTGGACGCGGGCGCCTTCTTCTTGGTCTTGGTCTCGGCCATCTCTCGACTCTGGTAGGTGTTTCGGCGCGCCTCAGGCGGCGCGGCGGCGGCTAGATAACCCGAGCGCGGCGCGAATGGCAACCCTGGCGAGGGGGCGGGACGTCAGTCGCCGCCGGATGCGGTGCCCGCGCCGCCGGGGTCGGGCGTCGACCCCTCGGGGCTCCCCGCCAACACCTCGCCCGCGGGGGCCAGGGTCAGGTCCACCGCCAGAGCCCGCTCCTCGCCCGGTCCGCGGCGGATCTGGAGCGAGACCCTCCGGCCTACTCCGGCGGTGGCTACCTGCCACCGCAGGCGCGCGGCGGTGCGCACCGCCTGTCCGCCGAACCCGGTGATGAGGTCGCCGACGCGCAGCCCGGCCTGGGCCGCGGGGCCTCCGGCCGCCACCCCGGTCACCATCACGCCGCGCGAGGCGCCGAGGCCGGCCGCCAGGGCGAGGTCGCGCGACACCTCGCGCACCGAGACCCCGAGCCAGCTCCGCACCACCTTCCCGTGCTCCCTGAGCTGCCCCACGATCTCCTTCGCCATGTTGATGGGGACGGCGAAGCCGATCCCCTGACCGGTGGCGTTGACGGCGGTGGCGATGCCCACCACCTCGCCCCGCAGGTTCAGGACCGGACCCCCGGAGTTGCCGGGGTTGATGGAGGCGTCGGTCTGGATGAAGTCGTAGAACCCGTCGCGCCCGGCGGGCGAGACGTCGTCGCGCCCGGTGTGGCTGACGATGCCGAAGGTCACCGAGTGGCTGAGGCCGAAGGGGTTGCCGAGCACCAGCGCCCACTCGGCGATCTCCACCCGATCCGAGTCGCCGAGCGGCACCACCGGGAGCGGCTCCGGCGGCTCGATCTTGAGGAGCGCAACGTCGGTGGGGGCGTCGGCCCCGACCACCCGCGCCGGAAGGCGCTGCCCCTCCTCGCCGAGGTCGACCTCCACCTCGGCGGCCCCCTCCACCACGTGGGCGTTGGTGAGGATCCAGCCGTCGCGGTGGATGACGAAGCCGGTGCCGAGCCCCTTCCTCGGCGTCCCCCCGTGGTTCCGGTCGAAGAGGTCGTTGGGGGCGCCGGGCCCGCGCGGGCCCTTCCCCGGCTCGGGCGGCGCCGTGGTGACCACGCCCACCACCGCCGGCATGGCGCCCTTCACGATCCGGGTGAGGTCCGGGAGCGGCGAGCGCGGTGCGGCGCCGCGCAGCTCGGTGTAGAGGGGCGACCCGCCGCCCGCCGGTGCGGTCCCGGCCTCGGGCGGCGCGGCGGCGAGCGCCAGCGCGAGGAACAGCGCCGCGAGACCCATCCCACCTCCTACGGAGCCGCGAGGCTCCCGGGTAGAAGGTGCGTGCGCCGCGGGCCGCGGACAAGCGAGCGGCGCGCGCGGCGGCGGGAGGCGCTACCGCGCCCGCTCGTCGACCAGGCGATCGAGGGCGGCGTGGTCGGAGGGGCTGTGGCGTTCACGCGGCATGGGCCGCTGGGAGCGCTCGGCGGGGCTCCGGGGCGCGGCGGGGCGGCCCGCCGCCGGCGGCTCGGGCGCCTCGTCTTCCCCCTCGCGCAGCTGCGCCGCGCGCGGGTGGTGGCCTCCGCCGCCGCGCAGCACCCGGGCGCGCTCCAGCAGCGTCCGCCCGCCGACCGGGACCAGCGCGAAGAGCGCCGCCAGCGTGCCGACGACGAGGAGCCACTTGAGGAGCGAGATCATGGCGCGGAGGGTGGCACGCCGCCCGGAGGCGGTCGAGTTTTCGCTCGGGCCTAGCGCAGCCAGGCGGCGAGCTCCGCCGCCGTGCTCACCAGCCGCTCCGCGCCGGCTTCGCGCAGCTCCGCCTCGCCGCCGAAGCCCCAGGTGACCCCCACCAGCGGGATGCCGGCGGCGCGCGCGGTGGCCGCGTCGATGCGGCTGTCGCCGACGAAGAGCGCGTCCTCGGCGAGGCCCCCGAGCCGCGCCAGGAGCGCCCGGGCGCCGGTGGGGTCGGGCTTGCGCGGGGCCTCGTCGCCGCCCACCACCTCGACGAAGCGGTCGAGGACCCCGAGGCCCTCGAGGATGCGGCGGGCCAGCGGGCCGGGCTTGTTGGTGAGCACCGCCAGCGAGCGGCCGGCGCCGGCCAGCGCCTCCGCCATCCCGGGATAGAGCTGGGTGGTGTCGAGGAGGTGCGCCCGGTAGTGCTCCCACCACGCGACCAGGGCGGGCTCGAGGAGATCCTGACGCGGCGCCACCGCCCGGGCCACCAGCTTCGCCGCCCCCTCGCCCACGAAGGTGGTCACCTCCTCGAGCGACCGCCGCGGCAGGCCCACCTCGGCGAGGGCGTGATTGACCGCGCGGCAGAGGTCCTCGCGCGAGTCGATGAGGGTGCCGTCGAGGTCGAGCAGGGCGATCCGCCTCACGCGCCCTCCGCCAGCGCGGCCCCGCTCGCCGCCTGGTTCGCCGCGCCGCGCTCCTGCCGCCGCAGCACCGTCTCCAGGGCCATCGCCACCCCGGGGTCGATCTGCGTGCCGGCCATGCTGGCGACCCGCTCCGTGGCGGTGGCGGGGGTCAGCGGGCGCTGGTAGGAGCGCTCGGAGGTCATCGCGTCGTAGACGTCGGCGGCCGAGACGATCCGGGCCACGAGCGGGATCCGCTCGCCGGCGAGGCCGTCGGGGTAACCGGCGCCGTCCCAACGCTCGTGGTGCCACCGGATGCCCGGCAGCGCCGTGGCCAGGAACTCCACCCCGCGCACGATCTCCGCGCCGATGACCGGGTGCGCCCGCATGATCGCCATCTCGCTCTCGGTGAGCGCGCCCGCCTTGCGCAAAATGGGCTCGGCGATGCCGATCTTGCCCACGTCGTGGAGCAGCCCGCCGCACTCGAGCGCCTGGAGCTGCGCGGCCGGGAGCCCGAGCTCGCGGCCGATCTCCACCGAGAGCGCCGCCACCCGCTGGCTGTGGCCGCGGGTGTATGGGTCCTTGGCGTCGATCGCCCCGGCCAGGCTCCGCAGCGTGTCGAGGTAGCCCTGCTCCAGGGCCGCGATGAGCCGCCGGTTCTCGGCGTCGTAGCTCGCGAGCTCCCGGGACATGTGGTTGAAGGTGTAGGCGAGGTCGCCGATCTCGTTCCGCGCCTGCACCGGCACCTCGCGGCCGAAGCGCCCGCGCGCGATCTCCAGGGCGCCGGCCACGCAGGCGCGCACCGGCCGGGTGAGGCGCCGGGCGAACCAGGCGGAGAGCGCCACCGACAGCGCCACCGAGAAGACGCCCGCGCCGATGGCCAGGAGGTCGAGCTCGGCGCGGGTGGCGAGCAGCCCGCCGAGCACCGCCACCGGCACGGCGCTCGAGAGGAGCATGAGGCCGAGGATGGCCCGGAAGAGCTTCATCCGCCCTGCGCCGCCCTGGCGAGGATCTCCAGCGCTCGCTCGATGGTGCGGCGGCGGAAGGGCTTCTCGAGGTAGGCGTCGGGGGCGTCGCCGCCGTCGACCGAGCGCACGCTGTCGTCGCTGATGGCGGTGAGGAGCGCCGCCGGCACCCGGGCGCCGCCGCGGCGCATCGCCTGGAGGGCGTCGAGGCCGGACAGGCGCGGCATGAGGAAGTCGAGGATCACCGCGTCCGGGCGCTCGGCCTGGAAGAGCCGCACCGCCTCCTCGCCGTCGGCCGCGGCCAGCACCGTGTGCCCGAGATCGGCGAGGATGTCGGAGAGCATGGCGCGGATGAGCCGGTCGTCGTCGGCGATGAGGAGCTTCATCGGGAGCCCAATTCTAGCCCGGGGAGGGGGCCGGCGTCAGGGCCCGTGACGGAATCTCCGGACGGGCCCTCAAGGACCAAGGCCCACCCACTCCGTGCCGTCGGCGAAGACCTCGCGCTTCCAGATGGGCGCCTCGCGCTTGAGCCGCTCGATGGCCTCCTCGCAGGCGCGGAAGGCGGGGGTGCGGTGCGGCGCCGCCGCGGCGATGACCACCGCCGCCTCACCGGGCTCGAGCGTGCCGACGCGGTGCAGGATGGCGAGGACCGCGCCGTGGGCGCGCTCCACCTCGGCGCCGATCCGGGCCAGCGTCTTCTCGGCCATGGAGCGGTAGGCCTCGTACTCGAGCCTGAGCACCTTGCGGCCCCGGGTCTCGGCGCGCACGTCGCCGCTGAAGGTGACCACCGCGCCGCGCTCCGGTGAGGCCACCGCGGCCACCACCTCGGCGAGCGACAGCGGCCGGTCCTGGATCCGGAAGACCGGCGCGCCGCCCGAGACCGGCGGGATGACCGCCACCTCGGCGCCGTCGGCCAGCGGGTGATGGTCCTCGGCCAGCTCCTCGTCGACCGCCAGCCGGCAGCGCGGGAGGACCCGGGACAGGGCCGGGTGGCGCTCGGCCAACGCGCGGCGGAGCGCCGCCACGTCGGCCGGGCCCGGCAGCGCCAAGGACTCGCTGGCCGCCCCCGCGGCCTCGCGGGCGGCGGCGAAGTAGAGGATGGTGAGGTTCATGCGGGGATTCTAGCGCGGCCGCGGGGTGGCGGCCTCCCGGCGCGGCGCCGCCGCGATCCAGCTCCCCAGCTCTCCCTCGGCGGGGAGCTGGGCGGTCCGCTGCACCTCGCTCCCCTGGGAGAAGAGGATGAACGTGGGGACGCGGTCCACCCCGTAGGCGAGCGCCGCCGCCGGCTCCTCCGCCGGGTCGACCGTCAGCACCAGCAGGTCGCCGGCGCGGTCGCGGGCGAGCTGGTCGAGCCCGGCGGACGCGATGTCGCTGCAGAAGTCGACCAGCACCGGGGCCGGCGAGGAGAGCAGGGTGGACACCAGGGCCGCGGCGTCGACCCCTTGCGGCTGGCCGGAGATGTCGAGGACCCGCTTGCAGCGTGAGCACTCGGCGGCCGCGGACCTCGGCGCGACGCGGTTCACCGCCCCGCAGGCGGTGCAGCGGAAGATCGGCATGGGCCCCCCTCGCATGAAGCTTCCCCGGGAGCAGTATAGCAGCTTCTCAGCGGCGGAAGATGCGGGCGAGGTCCCCGAAGACGGTGAGGAGCAGCAGCCCGAAGATGGCAATGAACCCGATGAGATGGACGGTGCTCTCCACCCGCTCGTTCACTCGCCGCCGGGTCACGATCTCGTAGCAGAGGAAGACCAGGCGTCCACCGTCGAGCGCAGGGATGGGCAGCAGGTTGAAGAGCGCCAGGACGATGGAGATGAACCAGACCATGGAGAGGAAGGGCGCGAGCCCGGCCTGCGCGCTCTTGGCCATCTCCTGCGCGATGCCCACCGGCCCGCGCAGCTCGGCCGACTGCTTGCGGCTCACCACCTGGCCCAGGCCGCCCAGGATCTCCCCGGCGCGGGCGTTGGTGAGCGCGACGCCGCGGGCCAGCGCGGCGGCGGGGCTGGCCCGCACCACCAGCATGTTGGGGCCGAGCCCGAGCCGGCCCCGGCCCTTCACGGGCTCGGGCACGGCGGTGAGCGGGAGCGGGGCCGCCGCGCCGGCGCGCTGCACCTCGATCCGCACCGGCCGTCCAGGGCGCGCCTGGACCGCCGAGACCAGCGCGGTCCAGGAGGCCACCGGCTCCCCGTCCACGGTGAGGATGCGGTCGCCGCCCTGCAGCCCGGCCTTCTCGGCGGCGCTCCCGGCGACCACCTCGCCCACGGTGGGGGTGGGGTCGGGCTCGCGGATGCCGGTGGTGGCGATCATCGCCCAGGCGAGCAGCACGGCCCCGAGGTAGTTCATGGCGGGCCCGGTGAGGATCACCAGGAAGCGGCGCCAGGCGGGCTGGTTCGAGTAGGCGGCCGGGTCGTCGGCCGCGATCTGCTCCTCGGGCGACATGCCGGCGATCTTGACGTAACCGCCGAAGGGGATGGCCGAGACGGCGTACTCGGTCTCGCCGCGCTTGGTGGACCAGATGACCGGCCCGTAGCCCACGCTGAACCGCTCCACCCGCATCCCGCAGGCGCGGGCGACGGCGAAGTGGCCGGCCTCGTGGATCACCACGAGCAGCCCGAAGGCGATGACGACGATGGCGAGGACGGCGAGCGAGCTCGCGGCGGAGGCGAGGACCACGGCGGGGATCATCCGGCCTTTCCTACCACGTCACGGCTCCGAGGCGGGCGCTCCGGCCGCTGGGTCATCCGAGACCTCCACCACCTCGAAGGCCAGCACGCGGGTGTCGGGCAGCCTGGAGGCGTCGGCCCGCAGCCCGGCCCGCAGGCAGGTGTGCTTGAGGTAGGTGGCCGCGTCCCACCCCTGCGCCACGGCCGCGCTCGGCAGCAGCACCGCGGCGTGGGCGCCGTTCACCACCGAGAGCCCGTGTCGCGCGACGTCGATCGCCTCCGGACCGGCGATCGGCCAGGCCGGACCGGCCAGGGCCACGGTGCAGCGGGCGCGCGGAGCCTCGGCGGCGGAGATGGGCGGGACGCGCGGATCCTCGAGGGCAGCCCGGACGGCCAGGGTCGCCAGCTCCTGCTCCAGGGCGGCCGACGGCGCGAGCGCGCCCAGGCTGCCGCGCCGCTCGCCGTCCACGGTCCAGGTGACGAAGACGCCCGCCCGCCCGGCCGGCGCTTTGGCCGCGGGTGGCGTCGGCGGGAGCCGCAGCGCCTGCGCCAGCGCCCGGTGGGCGAGGCCGAGGAGCGCCGCGCGCTCCTCCGGGTCGAGGGGCTTCACAGCCGCCTCCGCTGGCCGGTGAGGAGGTAGCGGCGCACGTCGGCCAGGATCTCTGCGTGGTCGAAGCAGAGCGGCGAGGGGAGCGCCGTCCAGGGGAAGGCTCGGGCGCTGGCGGCGTCGTCGCCGCCCCGCGGCTCGCCGGCGGCCCGGCCGATGAAGACGGTGGTGATGTTGTGCTGGCGCGGGTCGCGGCGCGGATCGGAGTAGGCGTGGAACTGCTCCTCCAGCGTCACCTCGAGCCCGATCTCCTCACGCGCCTCGCGGACCGCCGCGCGCTCGAGCGCCTCGCCCTCGTCGACGAAGCCGCCCGGCAACGCCCAGCCGCGGGGCTCGTTGGCGCGCTCGATCAGCACCACCCGGTCGCCCGGCAGGAGCACCACCAGATCCACGGTGGGCTTCGGGTTGCGGTATTCGGCCACGCTCAGGCCCCAGGCCCGACGATGAGCGGCTCGCGCGCCGGATCCCCGCCCGCCCGGGCGAGTGCCTCCTGCGGCGGGAAGGCCTTCTCCACCAGGAGCCGCGCGAAGGGCACCTCGGCCGCGGGCCTGCCGGCGGCCACGGCGCGGGCGGCCGCCGCCGCGGCGCGCGCCTGCTCGGGGAGTCCGGTCCGGTCGAGGTGGTCGGCGACGGTGTAGAGGCGGGCGGCGAGCAGGCCGCGGTGGCGCGCGTCGAGCCAGGCCTCGCCCGCCTCGGCGATGGCGCGGGCCGACTGCTCCCCGCGCTGCTGCTCGTCGAGGTAGAGCGGCGAGACCGCGATCTCGTCGAGCCGGGCGGCGAGGGACCGCAGGGAGTCCTCGTCGGCCAGCCAGCTGCGCATGAGCGGCAGCGCGTGCAGGTCGCCCGAGGCCTCGAGGGCGGCGCGCTCCTCCGCCTCCGGCAGGGCCGGGAAGCGGGCCGCCAGGTCGGGCGCCGCGCCGGCGGGACCGAGGCGCGAGAGCCACAGGTCGGTGCCGCTCGGTGCCGGCGTCGCCTCGCCGTTGAGCCGGCGGGCGGCGGCCACCAAAGCCTGGGCCACGGCGCGCTCCACCTCCGCGATGCCGAGCACCCGGCCCCGCTCCTCGAGGTCGTGGGCGAAGGCCCGGAACTCCTTGCGCCCCAGCACCCCGACCTGGAACTCGATGATGCCGTGCTCGTCGGAGAGGATGACCTGCGCCACCTCCACGCCGCGACCCGCCACGTTGCGCGTCACCCAGACCGCCCGCTCGCCGTGCCCGTCCACCACCGAGGCGTAGCTCGGGAAGGAGGGCTCGGCGGGGGCGACCGGGGTGGGCGGCGCCGGCCTGGCCGGCTCGGGCACCGCCACCCCTCGGGTCTTGAGCACGTGCAGGCAGCGCTTGCCCTCCTTGGCGACGTCCTTGGAGGGGTGGGCGGCGGCGGCGGCGAGCAGGTCGGCGCGGCCGGCCTGGAGCGCGGCGCGGAGCACCGCGAGGGCGAGCGGGACGGGGAGGGTCTGCACCTCCTCCGCCTTGGCGCGGGAGATCGCCATCACCAGCCGGCACGCGCGGCCCGCCTCCTCGCGGGGGGCCCCGGTGGCGGCGGCGATCTGCTGGCTCTCGACGTTCGGGTCCTTGAGCAGCGCCAGGATGGCGTCGGGATCTGGAATCGACATGTGGAGCGGACTCTAGCCGCCGCCGCCCCGCCCCTCAATGATTTCGCGGCGGCGCGCCGCTAACCGATCTTCTGGAACTTGTCGCCGGGGAGGCCGCAGACCGGGCACTTCTCCGGGATGCCGAACTCGAGGTCGCCGCAGACCGGGCAGAGGAAGACCTCCATCTGCGAGAGGTCCTGGCCGGCCTCGAGCGCGGCGAGCGCCTGCTGGAAGAGCCGCGCGTGGACCTTCTCCACGTCGTTGGCGTAGGCGAGCATCTTCTGGCCGCGGTGGCCCTCCTTCTTCGCTTGCTCGACCATCGGCGGGTACATCTGGCTGAACTCGTAGGTCTCGCCGGCGACGGCGGCCTTCAGGTTCTCGAGGGTGGAGCCCACGTGGCCGTTGTTGGCGAGGTGCGCCAGCGCGTGGATGGTCTCGGCCTCGGCCGCGGCGCGGAAGAGGCGGGCGATGGCCGGCAGCCCCTCCTTCTCGGCCTTCCTGGAGAAGGCGAGGTACTTGCGGTTGGCCTGGCTCTCGCCGGCGAAGGCGACGTCGAGGTTCTCGGCGGTGGTGGGCATGCGCTCCTCGGTGTGAAGTTTGGAAGGAACGCTTACCGCATTTCCGGCCGGCGGTGGGTCGAGACGAGGGGGCGGGCCGCGCCTACCCGGGCCCGGCCTCGGCCGGCGCCGGTCTGGGCTGGTGGCAGCCGCGGCAGCCGGTGGGACCCGCGGCCTGCTCGCGGTGGCACCCGAGGCAGAGCCGGTGCGCGTTGGCGAGGAGGAAGCCCTCGATCTTCTGCGCCCGGCCGGGGCCGTGGCAGGTGCGGCAGCCCTCGCGGGCGCGCTTGAAGTGGGCCTTGTGCGTGAAGGTGACGTCGCCCACGCGGGCCGGGAGCGTGATGGTCTCGCCGGGCAGGTCGGCCCGGGCGGCCGGCGCGAGGAGCAGCGCGAGGCCCAGCGCGGCGGCGGTGGAGGCGGAGCGCATGAGGGCTCCTCCTCTACCAAGCGCCTCCGCGGCTGGGAAGGGTCAGGTCCCGGCCAGCACCTCGGCCCGCCCGCGGATCGCCCCGCCGCGCGCCTGGTGGTGGGCGAGCACCTTCGCGAGGTAGTGGCCGGTGTGGCTGGCCTTGACCCGCGCCACCTCCTCCGGCGTCCCCTCCGCGATCACCAGGCCCCCGCCGTCGCCGCCCTCCGGCCCGAGGTCCACCAGCCAGTCGGCGTACTTGATCACGTCGAGGTTGTGCTCGATCACCACCACGGTGTTGCCGGCGTCCACCAGCCGATCGAGCACGGTGAGGAGCTTCTTCACGTCCTCGAAGTGCAGGCCGGTGGTCGGCTCGTCGAGGATGTAGAGCGTCTTGCCGGTGCCCACCCGGGCCAGCTCGCGCGAGAGCTTGATGCGCTGCGCCTCGCCCCCGGAGAGGGTGGGGGAGGGCTGGCCGAGCTTGATGTAGCCGAGCCCCACGTCGTCGAGCGTCTGCAGGATGCGGACGATCTCGCGGTGGTGGGCGAAGTGCTCGATGGCCTCCTTCACCGAGAGGTCGAGCACCTCGGCGACGTTCTTCCCCTTGAACTGGACCCGCAGGGTGGCGTCGTTGAAGCGCTTGCCGCCGCAGACCTCGCAGGGCACGAGCACGTCGGCGAGGAAGTGCATCTCGACGAGCTTCATGCCGTCGCCCTGGCAGGCCTCGCAGCGGCCGCCCTTGACGTTGAAGCTGAATCGGCCGGGCTGGTAGCCGAAGGCGCGCGCCTCGGGGGTCTGCGCGAACACCTCGCGGACGAAGTCGAACACCTTGGTGTAGGTGGCCGGGTTGGAGCGCGGGGTGCGGCCGATGGGCTGCTGGTTGATGTCGATGACCTTGTCGATGGCCTCGTGGCCGCGCAGGGCCTTGTGCTTCCCCGGCACCTCGCGGGTGCCGTAGAGCAGCCGCATCAGCGCCGGGCGCAGCACCGCGTTGACGAGCGTCGACTTGCCCGCGCCGGAGACGCCGGTCACCGCCGTGAAGGTGCCGAGCGGGAGCTCCACGGTGACGTCCTTGAGGTTGTTCTCGGTGGCGCCGCTCACGGTGATGGCCCCGTGGCTGCGCGGCCGGCGCCGGGGCGGCACCGGGATCTCGGCCCGGCCGGACAGGTAGGCGCCGGTGAGCGAGCGCGGGTCGGCCTTCACCTCGGCCGGCGTGCCCTGAGACACCACCTCGCCGCCGTGGGCGCCGGCGCCGGGGCCGAAGTCGACCAGCCAATCGGCCTCCTCCATGGTCTCCTCGTCGTGCTCGACCACGATCACCGAGTTGCCGATGTCGCGCAGCCGCTTGAGGGTGGCGAGGAGCTTGCCGTTGTCGCGCTGGTGCAGGCCGATGGAGGGCTCGTCGAGGATGTAGATGACCCCGGTGAGCTCCGAGCCCATCTGCGAGGCGAGCCGGATGCGCTGGCTCTCGCCGCCGGAGAGCGACGGGCCGGGCCGGTCGAGGGTCAGGTAGCCGAGCCCCACGTCGAGCAGGAACTTGAGGCGGTTCTTGATCTCCTTGAGGAGCTCGTCGGCGATGCGGGCCTCGTTGCCGCCGAGGGACAGCTCCGCCAGCCAGCGGTGGGCGTCCACGATGGTGAGCCGCGAGAGGTCGACGATGCCGCGGCCGCGCACCTTCACCGCCCGGCTCTCCGGCTTGAGCCGCTCCCCCTCGCAGGCCGGGCAGGGCTTGTCGGAGAAGTAGCGCATGTAGTAGCGGCGCATCGCCTCCGAGCCGGTGGACTTGAAGCGCCGGTAGAGCTGGTTGAGCACGCCCTCCCAGACGATGCGGGTGCGCGGCTGGCCCTCGTTGCCGTTGAGGACCACCTCGCGGTCCCGCTTCGACAGCTTCGCCCAGGGCGTGTCGAGGTCGAGGCCGAGCGAGCGGGAGAGGTGCTCCACGAACTCGAAGGTCCAGCCCTCGCCCTTCTCCATGCCGCTGGCCCAGGGCTCCACCGCGCCCTCGCGGATGGTGAGCGACGGGTCGGGGATGATGAGGTCCGGGTCCATCTCGGCGCGGGTGCCGAGCCCCTGGCACTCGGTGCAGCTGCCGAGCGGGCTGTTGAAGGAGAAGTTCTGCGGCGCGAGCTCCGAGAAGCTGAGGCCGCAGGTGTGGCAGGCGTTGGTCTCGGAGAAGAAGCGGTCGTGCCGCTTGTACTCCTCCGGATCGATCCCCGGCCCGACCTTCTGCTCCTTGTCGGCGTCGGCCACGATGAGCGTGCCCTTGCCCTCGCGCAGCGCCGTCTCCACCGAGTCGGTGAGCCGGCCCTCCACGCCCTCCTTCACCACCAGCCGGTCGACCACCAGCTCGATGTCGTGCTTGAGCTTCTTGTCGAGCGCCAGCCGGTCGGTGAGGGCGTGGATCATCCCGTCCACCCGGACCCGCGAGAAGCCGCGCCGGGCGACGTCGCCGAGGAGCTCGCGGTACTCGCCCTTGCGGTTCTGCACCAGCGGGGCGAGCACCAGGATGCGGGACCCCTCCGGCAGCGCCAGGATGGCCTCGACGATCTGCTGCGCCGTCTGCTTGCCCACCTGCCGCCCGCAGGAGGGGCAGTGCTGCATGCCGATGGAGGCGTAGAGCACGCGCAGGTAGTCGTGGACCTCGGTGATGGTCCCCACCGTCGAGCGCGGGTTGTTGGAGGCGGCCTTCTGCTCGATGGAGATGGTGGGCGAGAGCCCGCGGATGGTGTCGTACCTGGGCTTCTCCATCTGCCCGAGGAACTGGCGGGCGTAGGAGGAGAGGGACTCCACGTACCGGCGCTGCCCCTCGGCGTAGAGGGTGTCGAAGGCGAGCGAGCTCTTGCCCGAACCGGAGACCCCGGTGAAGACCACCAGCTGCTTCTTGGGGATCTCGAGGCTGACCGACTTGAGGTTGTGCTCGCGGGCGCCCTTCACGATGATGTGGTCGGGTTCGCTCACGGTCCGCCTCTCTTAATGCATGGGCGACTCGCTGGCCAGCGGGAGCGGGACGCGGTAACACCGCCCGATGGACGCGCGCGCCGGGCGAGGAGGGTCGCGGCCGCTGGCCCGGCTGGCCATGGTCGGCTCCGGCGCCTGCTTCGGCCTGATGGCGGTGCTGGCGCGGCTGCTCTCGCACGGCCCGGCCCACTTCACCGCCGGCCAGCTCACGGTGGTCCGCTTCGTCTTCGGCGCGGCGGCGAGCCTCGCCTACTTCCGGCTCCGCCCCGGCACCTACCGCCCCGTCAACCGGCGCCTGCTCTTCTCGCGCGGCCTCTCCGGGGGCTTGGTGGTGGTGCTCTACTTCAGCGCCCTGGCCCGCATCCCCGCCGGCGAGGCGAGCCTGCTCTACAACCTGTTCCCGGTCGTCGCCACGGTGATGAGCTTCTTCGCCTTCGGCGAGCGGCCCACCGCGCACCTGCTGGTCGCGCTGGGGGTGGCGACCGCCGGCGTCGGGCTGGTCCTGTCCGGCGACCCGGGCGCGGCGCGCCTCGGGCGCGGCCTTGGCGAGCTGCTGGCGCTCGGGGCGGCGTTCTTCGCCGCCACCTCGGCGGTGGTCATCCGGGCGATGCGCGCCACCGACAACGCCCCCACCATCTTCTTCTGGTTCTGCCTGGGCGGGATGCCGGTGGCGCTCCCGTTCGCCCTGTCCGCCTGGCCGGTCGGGCTCCCCGCGTGGCTGGCCGCGGCGGCGCTGGGGGCGGTCTCCATGGCGGCGCAGGTGCTCATGACCGAGGCCTACGGGACGCTCAGCGTCGCCGAGGCGGCGGTCTGGCTCCAGCTCACCCCGCTCGCCACCTATCTGCTCGCGGTGCCGCTCCTGGGCGAGCGCCCCACCGCCCTCGGCCTCACCGGGGTGGTCGTCGGCGTCGCCGGCGTGGCCTACGCCTCGGTGCTCGGTCACGTACCGGCCGGGCAGGCTGGCGTTCGGCCGCCCGTTGATGCAGCATGAGAGCCCGCGGCGGGGAGACCCGCCCATCCACGAACTCCACAGGGAGGCATTCACTATGCGCAAGACGATGGTGGCGTTGACGATCCTGGCGATGGCCGGCAGCGCCTCGGCGAATGGCATCAAGGGCAACGGCCCCTACGGCACCGCCGGCTGCGGCCTCGGCTCGATGGCGTTCGGGAACCAGAAGGGCGCCGTCCAGATCCTGGCGGCCACCACCAACGGCCTCTTCGGCACCCAGACCTTCGGCATCACCTCCGGCACCTCCAACTGCGGTGAGTCGGCGGTGGGGCTCTCGGGCACCAAGACCTTCATCGAGGCCAACCGCGACGCGCTGGCGAAGGACATGTCGCGCGGCTCCGGCGAGACCATCTCCGCCCTCTCCCGGCTGGCCGGCTGCGCCGACGCGAAGGCCGTGGGCGCCAAGCTACAGCAGCGCTTCCAGGCCGTCTTCCCGGAGCAGTCGCTCTCCGACGAGGCGGTCTCCAGCAACGTCATCTCGACCCTCAAGGCCGAGAAGGCGCTCTCCTGCAACGAGCTCGGGTAGAAGATCCCGCTCGACGCCCAGCGATCGACGAGGAGCCCCGCCCGCGGGGCTCTTCTCTTTTCTCGCGCCGGATCGATGCGCCCGCTCCTCGCCCTGCTCCTCGCCGCCGCGCTCCCCGGCCCGGCGGGCGCGGTCGAGCTCTCCTACCCGGAGGAGCTGGTGGCGACGGCGCGCGCGGAGGGGGTGGCGCGCGACCGGCAATGGCTGCGGCTCGGCCACTGGCGCGAGCGGGCCGTGGGCGGGTGGGAGAGCGAGGCGGACGGGCCGGCCTTCTTCCTCTCGCCCCGCGGCAAGACCGATCCGGAGGCCGAGCTCGCCGCCACCCTGCGCGGCCTCTTCGCCCCGGAGCCCGAGGATCCCGAGCGGCAGCACCCCCAGTGCCAGTTCCCGGCGCGCTTCGCCTTCCTGGCGAGGCGGCTCGGCATCGACGCGGCGAAGCTGCCGGTGCGCCGCTGCGAGAAGCTCGAGAAGTTCTGGGCGCGGACGGAGGCCCGCGGGGTCACGCTGGTCTTCTCCTCCTACTTCCTCGACAACCCCGCCTCGGCCTTCGGCCACACCTTCCTGCGGCTCGACAAGGGCGGGGAGCGCGGGAGCGGCGAGCGGGCGGAGCTGCTCGACCAGGGGGTGAACTACGCGGCCACGGCCGACAGCGGCAACGCCATCCTCTACGCGGTGAAGGGGCTCACCGGCCTCTTCAAGGGGGAGTTCACCGCGCTGCCGTACTTCTACAAGGTGCGCGAGTACGCCGACTACGAGTCGCGCGACATCTGGGAGTACGACCTCGCGCTCCGGCCCGACGAGGTGGCGATGCTGGTCGCCCACGTCTGGGAGCTCGGCTCCACCTGGTTCGACTACTACTACCTGTCGGAGAACTGCTCGTACCACATCCTCGGCGTGCTCGAGGCGGCGAGCCCGCGGCTGGAGCTGCTCTCCCGGCTCGGCCCGGTGGTCCTGCCGGCGGAGACCGTGCAGGCCCTCTACGACAACCCCGGCCTCGTCTCGCGGGCGCGCTTCCGCCCCTCCGTGCGCTCGCAGTTCGCGCGCCGGGCGGCGGCGCTCGACCCGGCCTCGCTCGACGCGGTGGACGCCGTGGCGGCGGAGCCCGCGCGCCCGCTGCCGCCGGACCTCTCCCCGACCGCGCAGGCGGCGGTGCTCGACGCCGCGCTCGACCTCTTCGACGTGCGCAACGCCCGCGCCCTGGTCGACGGCAAGGCCGGCGTGGCCGAGGCGCGACAGGGGCTGCTGGCGCGGCGCAGCGCGGTGCCGGTGCAGAGCGCGCCCCTCGAGGTCCCGCCGCCGCCCCAGGGCGGGCCGGAGCGGGGCCACGGCTCGGCGCGCCTCGGCCTGGGGACCGGCGCCTCCAGCGACGGCGGGCCGTACCTCTCCCTGAGCTACCGCGCCGCTCTCCACGACCTCCTCGACCCGCCCGCCGGCTTCTCGCCGGGCAGCCAGCTCGAGTTCCTGGTGACGCGGCTGCGCTGGGAGACCAGGCGCGAGCGGCTCCGCCTCGAAGACTTCTCGCTGGTGGAGGTGGTCTCCACCAACCCCGTGGATCGCTTCGACCGGCGCGCCTCCTGGCACATGCGCGCCGGGGCCGCCACCCTGCGCGACGGCGGCTGCCGGGGTTGCCTGGCCGGGATCTTCGAGCTCGGCGGTGGACCGGCGCTGGTGGCCGCGGGTGGCGCGGTGACGGCTCAGGTCGCGGCCGACAGCGAGCTCGCCGCCTCACCCGAGCTGCAGGGCGCCTTCGGCTCGGGGCTGCGGCTCGGGGTCGGCCCCACCGCCACGCTGCGGCTCATGGGCGGCGCGCGGCTCTCCACCCAGGCCAGCGCCGGCCTGCGCTTCCTGCCGTTCGCGCGCTCGAACCTGGGCTACGCGCTCGGCGCCGAGAGCCGGCTCCACCTCGGGCCGGTCTCGCTCGCGCTCGCCTGGCGCAAGACGCCGCTCGCCTACGAGGGGGAGCTCTCGGCGATGTTCTTCCGCTGAGCGGGCCGGGCCCCCCGGGCCCTCACAGCGCGGTCTCGGCCGCGAAGTGGTACGAGTCCTCGCTGCGCTCGGTCACCGAGCGCTGCGCGCCCTCCGCCGCCTCCACCGTCAGGCTGAGCTGATCCCGCACGAGGAGCCGGTGGGGCACCAGCGTGTCGGGCTCGGTGACGAGGACCGTCTCGGAGCTCGCCTCCACCGCGCGCAGCGTCGAGGCCTGCTGGGCGGGGAGCCCCGCCGCCACCTGCGCCAGGATCTCCCGCGCGCTCTTCTTCGCCGGGCGCACGCTGCGAGCCAGCTCCACGCAGCGCGCCTCCGCCTGACCCTCCTCGCAGGGCACCCGGCCGCGGAAGAGGTACTCCACCTCCATGGTGCCCACCACCGAGGGGAGGAGCGCGAGCGCCCCCTCCTGCTCGGCCTTCACCACCTGCCCGGCGGAGAGCCGGCGACCGCGCCAGGCGCCCACCGTCTGCTCCCAGTCGTCGCGCACCTGGCGCCGGATGCTCTCCCGCGCCTTGTCGCCGTCGGTCTCGCGGCCGGCGGCGCGGCGCAGGATGGCGATCGCCTCGTCGAGCCCCTCGGCCCGCTTGTAGGCGCCGTCCCGGCCCACCACCTGCACCAGCTTCTCGCCGATGGCGAGGTTGAGCTGCAGGCCCGGCTCGTCGCCCTGGCCCTCGATGCCGCTCACCCGGACCCAGATCTCGCCGTCCTTCCGCTCGGTCGTGAGCTGGTGGCGCACCACCGCTCGGGTGGAGCTGTCGCCCTCGCGGACGGTGCGGTGGTCGAGCGCCACCTGCGCGTGGAAGTCGTCCGGCCAGGCGAAGCGCGGCGTCACCGAATCGCCGGCCGCGCTCGCCGCGCCGCCGTCCGGACGCCGCGGGTCGGAGGCGCAGGAGGCGCCGGAGCAGGCTGCGAGGGCGACCGCGAGGAGGGCCAGGGTGGGGTGGGCGGACATGTTCGCATCCATACCGGGGAGTGAACCACCGGACGACCATCCTGGCCAGGCTCGATGGGGGCGCGCGATCCGGTTGGCGCGATGCCGGAGGGGGCGGTTAAGTGAGACCGGTCCCCCGAGGCTCTGCATGGCCGCCTCCTTCGAGCCGTTCAGCGAGGAGCACCAGGCGTTCCGGCGCACCGTCCGCGCCTTCGTCGAGGCGGAGCTCCGGCCGCACGCCCGCGAGTGGGACGAGGCCGGCGGCTTCCCCCGCGAGCTCTTCCGGCGCTTCGGCGAGCTCGGCCTGTTCGGCATCCGCCACCCCGTCGCCTGGGGCGGCGCGGGGCTCGACTACTGGTACGTGGTGGCCTACGCCGAGGAGCTCTGCCGCTCGAGGAACGCCGGGCTCGACATGTCGATGCTGGTGCAGGGCGAGATGGCCACGCCGGTCATCGACGCGCTCGGCACCGACGAGCAGAAGCGCGAGTTCCTGGCGCCGGCCATCCGCGGGGAGAAGGTGGCCGCGCTCGCGATCTCCGAGCCCGACGCCGGCTCGGACGTGGCCGCCATCCGGACCACCGCGCGGCGCGACGGCGCGGACCTGGTGGTGAACGGCGCCAAGACCTGGATCACCAACGGCACCCGCGCCGACTTCCTCACGCTGGCGGTGCGGACCGGCGAGGCTGGCCCCGGCGGGATCTCGCTCCTCACCTTCCCCACCGACGTGGAGGGCTTCGAGGTCTCGCGCAGGCTCGAGAAGGTGGGGAACCACGCCTCGGACACCGCGCTCCTCTTCTTCGAGGACTGCCGGGTGCCGGCGCGCTTCCTGCTCGGCGAGGCGGGCCGCGGCTTCGCCTACCTCGTGGAGAACTTCCAGGGCGAGCGGCTGGTGGCGGCGGTGATCGCGGTGGCCGGGGCGCGGCTGCTCCTCGAGGACGCCCGGCGCTACGGCGAGGAGCGACAGGCCTTCGGGCGGCCGCTCTCGAAGATGCAGGCGTGGCGCCACCGGCTGGCGCAGCTCTCGACCGAGGTGGAGGCGGCGCGCTGGCTCACCTACCGAGCCTGCGACCTCTTCGACCGCGGGCAGCCGGCGCAGCGCGAGATCTCCATGGCCAAGCTCTTCGCCTGCGAGCTGGCGCAGCGCGTCGCCTACGACTGCATGCAGCTCCACGGCGGCATGGGCTACGTGCTGGAGAGCGACGTGGCCCGCGCCTGGCGCGACCTGCGACTGCTCACCATCGCCGGAGGGACGAGCGAGATCATGCGCGAGATCGTCTCGCGGGCGGAGGGGTGGTAGATCGCCGCCAGGGAGGGGAGACGATGACCGACGCGCTGGCAGTGCTGGTGACCGCGCCCACCTTCGACAAGGCGGCCGAGCTCGCGCGGACGGTGGTGGAGGAGCGGCTCGCCGCCTGTGGCAACGTCCTCCCCGGCGTCCGCTCCATCTACCGCTGGGAAGGAAAGGTGGTGGACGAGCCAGAGGTGCTGCTGGTCCTCAAGACCAGCCGCGAGCTCTTCCCGCGACTGCGCGATCGCCTGCTGGCGCTCCACCCGTACGACGTGCCCGAGGTGCTCGCGCTGCCGGTGGAGGAGGGGAGCGCCGCCTACCTGCGCTGGATCGAGGAGAGTCTGGCGCCGACGGCGTAGGTGCGCGCGGCGGAAGCAGCGCGGGGCTCGCGGCGACCCGCGCCGGCGGCGCGGCCCGGCCGCCGGCCGGGAAGAGCCGCGCGCAGCTGCGCCGTCCTCTGTCGGACCCATGAAACTGAACATCCGTTCCGCATCTCGTGCGAGACGCGGCGCGCCCTGGGCCTACGTGCTCGGCAACTTCGCTTCGCACGCGGACGGAGCGGCGAACGGGTGCCCGCGGGGTGGCTCGACCCGTGCTCGTCCGCGGCGACGTTCGAGGGCTGGGCCAAGGAGAGGCGCTCCCGCCCGGTCTGGCGACGCCGAAGCGGTCACGGCAGCGCCGCGGACGTGGCTGCTGAGGGCGGGCTGGCGGAGGGCGGGCGGCGCCATCGCGCCCAGCGGCGCCGGGGAGGGCGTCCCGGCTGACCACACGGCCCGAGAGCCCGAGGCGGCGTACGCGGCGGCGTAGGCCGGCGATCCCGACGCCCAACGTCGCTGAACATCCGCCGAATCAAGGTCGCTGGAAACGACAGCGCCGGGCCAAGCGTGGTCCGGACCCGCCTACGTCGCGGCGACCCGCTCGTACCAGGCGGAGAGCCCCGGGACCTCGCGGGCGATCCAGCCGGGCCGGCTCTGCTCCACGAAGAAGAGCTGGCCCCAGACGGCGGCATCCGCGAGCGACGCCGCGTCGCCGAGCAGGAACGGGCTCCGGCCCACCTGCCTGACGAGGGGAGCCAGCAGCGCGGCGAGCTGGGAGGAGAGACCGGCGGCGTCGCGATCCCAGGCCTCGATGCACCCCGCCCCGAACTTGCGCTCCTTGACGAGCCGGAACAGGGCGCGCGCGTCCTCCCGCCCGCCCTGGAGGGCGGCGTAGCGCGCGTCGAGCGGCGGCACCGCCAGGCGGAAGGCGACGTCCTCGAGCACCTGATCCGCCCACTGCTCCACCACCTCCGCGAGCGGGCCGTGGGGACCGCCGCGGAGGGAGGGAGGGTAGCGCTCGTCGAGCCAGGCGGTGATCGGGGCGCTGTCGGTGATCACCGCGCCGCCATCCTCGAGGACCGGCACGTGCACGTAGCCGCCGGTGAGGGCCACCAGCTCGCGGCGGTCGAGATAGGGCACCTCGACCGCCTCGAAGGCGAGCCCCTTGAGCTCGAGGCACTTGCGGACCTTCGCGGCGAACGGGCTATAGGAGAACTGGAAGAGGCGCACGCGGGGATGCTACCTCGGCCCGTTGACGGAAGGCGCCGTTTCGCGGCCCTCAGTGCCGCACTTCCGGCTGGGCGCCGGTTCCCCGGCCGGCCTGTGCGCCCGCCTCTGCCCCCGCGCCGAGCTGCTTCATGAGCCCGAGCGCGTCCCACTGCACCCACTCCTCGACGATCCGCCCGCCGCGGAAGTGAGAGATCGAGATCCCCTCGACCGTGCAGGTCCGGCCGGTAGGCGCCACGCCCATGAGCGCTCCCTGGTGCCGCCCGGTCATGCGCCAATGGGCGATGCAGGTGTCGCCGTCGGCGTCCACCCAGGAGCGCAGGATGGTCGGCTTCAGATCCGGGAAGGCGGTCTTGTACATGCGGCAGTTCTCCTTCTCCTGCTTCAGATCGGCGTCGCCGGCGACCGGGTCGTGGGTCCGGTAGGTCGGGTCGCAGACCTCGTCGTAGACGTCGAAGTTCCCGTTGCCGAACGCCTCCTCGATCAACCGGCGCTGCGCCTGCTTGATGTCAACGGCCATGGCTCTCTCCTTCGCCGCGCGGGTGTTGGCGGCGGGGGAGATCTGCGCAGCGGCCGGCGGCGGGCAAGGTGCGTGGCCCCCAAAAACGGCGCGGCCCCCGCGAGGCAGGTCTCGCGGGGGCCAGCGTCCGTTCCGGGAATGAGCGGGCGGTCCGCTCGACCCTAGGGCGTGATTCTCTCCATCATGCGCGCGAACGGGATGGTCTCGCGCACGTGGTGCAGGCCGCAGATCCAGGCCACCATGCGCTCCACCCCGGCGCCGAAGCCGGCGTGCGGCACGGTGCCGTAGCGGCGCAGGTCGAGGTACCACTCGAACGCTTCCTTGGGGAGCTGGTGGTGGGCGATGGCCGCCTCCAGCACCGCCAGGTCGTCCTCGCGCTGGCCGCCGCCGATGATCTCGCCGTAGCCCTCGGGGGCGAGCACGTCGCAGCCGAGCGCGACGCGCGGGTCGTTCGGGTCCTTCTTGAAGTAGAAGGCCTTCATCTCCGCGGGGTAGCGGTGGACCATCACCGGGCGGTCGTAGGCCGAGGCGACCACCGTCTCCTCGTCGCCGCCGATGTCGTCGCCCCACTTCATGGGATGGCCCGCCTTCTGGATCACCTCCACCGCCTCGGTGTAGGTGATGCGCGGGAAGGGCGCCTTCACGTTCTCGAGCTTCGCGACGTCGCGCTCGAGCACGTCCTTGAGCTCGCGGCCGTGCTTCGCGAGCGCGGTCTGGACCACCGAGGAGACGAACTCCTCCATGAGCTGCATGTCGCCGTCGAGGTCCATCCAGGCCACCTCCGGCTCCACCATCCAGAACTCGGTGAGGTGCCGGCGGGTCTTCGACTTCTCGGCGCGGAAGGTGGGCCCGAAGCAGTAGGCCTTCCCGAGCGCCATGGCGGCCGCCTCCATGTAGAGCTGGCCGGACTGGGTGAGGAAGGCCTTGCCGAGGTCGAAGTAGGGCACCTCGAAGAGCGTGCTCGTCCCCTCGCAGGCGCTCGGCGTGAAGATGGGGGCGTCGACCAGGGTGAAGCCGTTGCCGTCGAAGAAGTCGCGGATGGCCTTCTCCACCGTGTGGCGCACCCGGAGGATCACCTGCTGCCGCTGGGAGCGGAGCCAGAGGTGGCGCTGCTCCATGAGGAAGGCGACGCCGTGCTCCTTGTGCCCGAGGGGGAACTCGCGCGCCGGGCGGGCCGCCGCGGCCAGGTCCTTGACGTCGAGCTCGTAGCCGATGGGCGAGCGCGGGTCCTTCTTCACCGTGCCGGTGACGGTGAGGCTCGTCTCCTGCGGGAGGTGGTCGGCCTCGTGGAAGACCTCGGGGGTGACGTTCCCCTTGAACACCACGCACTGGATGAAGCCGGTGCCGTCGCGGAGCTGGAGGAAGTGGAGCTTGCCGGAGGAGCGGCGGTTGTGGAGCCACCCGTGGAGGACCACCTCCTGGCCTTCGTGCTGCGCGATGTCGGCGACGTAGATGGTCGGTCTCATGGGGACGGCAATATACTAATATCCGCCCCCCTCCGAGAACCGACATGTCCATGAACGAGCGCTACGAGCCGCAGTCGATCGAGTCCCGCTGGCAGGGGCGCTGGCGCGAAGCCGGCGTGTTCCAGGCCGGCCGCCGCCCCGCCGCCGAGGAGAGGTACGTCCTCGAGATGTTCCCGTACCCCTCCGGCGCCATGCACATGGGCCACGCCCGCGTCTACACCATCGGTGACGCGCTGGCCCGCTACCTCCGCATGAAGGGGTTCGACGTCCTCCACCCCATCGGCTTCGACGCCCTGGGGCTGCCGGCCGAGAACGCCGCCATCAAGGACGGCAAGCACCCGCGCGCCCGCACCGAGGAGAACATCGTCAGCTTCCGGGCGGAGATGAAGAGCCTCGGCTACGCCTTCGACTGGGACCGCGAGATCGTCACCGCCGATCCCTCCTACTACCGCTGGAACCAGTGGTTCTTCCTGAAGATGCTCGAGAAGGGCATCGTCTACCGCCGCACCGGCAAGGCCAACTGGTGCACCGGCTGCAACACCGTCATCGCCAACGAGCAGGTGGTGGACGAGACCTGCGAGCGCTGCGGTTCGAAGGTGGTCGAGAAGCAGATCCCGGAGTGGGCCTTCCGCATCACCGCCTACGCCCAGGACCTGCTCGACGGCCTCGACGGGCTCACCGAGTGGCCCGAGCGCGTCACCACCATGCAGCGCAACTGGATCGGCAAGAGCGAGGGCGCCGAGGTCGACTTCGCGGTGGCCGGCTCGGAGCGCACGGTCAAGGTCTTCACCACCCGCGTCGACACCATCCACGGCTGCACCTACGTGGTGCTGGCGCCCGAGCACCCGCTCACCGCCGAGCTCACCACCCCGGCGCAGCGCGACGAGGTGCGGGCCTTCGTGGAGCGGATGCGCAAGACCGACGCCCAGGAGCGCGCCGGGGAGGGCGCGCCCAAGGAAGGGGTCTTCACCGGCGCCCACGCGGTGAACCCGTTCACCGGCGAGCAGGTGCCGATCTGGGTCGCCAACTTCGTGCTCGCCGAGTACGGCACCGGCGCGGTGATGAGCGTGCCGGCCCACGACCAGCGCGACTTCGAGTTCGCGCGCAAGTACGGGCTGCCGATCCGGGTGGTGATCCAGCCGGCCCAGGGCGAGCTCCTGGACGAGGCCCGGCTGGAGACGGCCTTCACCCTCGACGGGCGGCTCGTGAACAGCGGCCTCGCCACCGGGCTCACCAGCGCCGAGGCCCGCCGGCGGCTCTCGGCGGAGGCCAAGGAGCGGGGCTTCGGCGCCCCCACCGTGCGCTGGCACCTGCGCGATTGGGGCTTCTCGCGCCAGCGCTACTGGGGCACCCCCATCCCCATCGTCTACTGCCCGGAGCACGGCGCGGTCCCGGTGCCGCTGGATCAGCTCCCGGTGGTGCTGCCCGACGAGGCGATCATCACCGGCACCGGCGAGCCGCCGCTCGCGAAGGTGCCGTCCTTCGTGAACACCACCTGTCCCGTCTGCGGCAAGCCGGCGAAGCGCGAGACGGAGACCATGGACACCTTCGTCGACTCGTCCTGGTACTACGCCCGCTACCTCTCCCCCAAGGACGACACCCGGCCCTTCGACCCGGAGATGGCGAAGCGCTGGCTCCCGGTCGACGTCTACGTCGGCGGCCCGGAGCACGCGGTGATGCACCTGCTCTACTTCCGGTTCTGGAACCGGGTGATGCAGCAGCTCGGGCTCGTCCCCACCGCCGAGCCGGTGAAGCGGCTCGTCACCCAGGGCATCGTCAACGGCCCCGACGGCCGCAAGATGTCGAAGCGCTGGGGCAACGTGGTGGCGCCAGGCCCGATGGTGGACCGCTTCGGCGCCGACACCGTGCGCCTGTTCATGCTCTTCGCCGCCCCGCCGGAGAAGGACATCGACTGGTCCGACGAGCAGGTGGAGGGGCTCTTCCGCTTCCTCGCCCGCGTCTGGCGCATCTTCGTGGCGCGCGAGGGCTGCTTCGGGGCCCCGGAGGCGGCGCTGGTGCAGGCGGGGGGCGAGGCGCTCGAGCTGCGCCGCAAGACCCACCGCACCGTCAAGCGGGTGACGGAGGGGCTGGAGGGCGAGCTCAAGTTCAACACCGGCATCGCCGCCCTCATGGAGCTCGTCAACGCGCTCTACGCCTTCGACCCCGCGACCGAGGCCGATCGCGCCGCGGTCCGCGAGGCCCTGGTGGCGGTGGCGGCGCTGCTCGCGCCCTTCGCGCCCCACGCCGCCGAGGAGCTCTGGCACTCCGTCCTCGGATCGCCGGCCGAGGGCCGGCTGCTCGCGGAGGAGCCCTGGCCGGCGTTCGACGAGGCCCTCTGCGCCGCCGACGTGGTCACGGTCGCGGTGCAGGTGAACGGGAAGCTGCGCGGCGAGGTGCAGGCGCCGGTGGCTGCGGGGGAGGCCGAGGTGCGCGCGCTCGCCGAGGCGCTCGACAAGGTACAGGCCCACCTCGCCGGCAAGACGCTGCGCAAGGTGGTCTTCGTGCCGAAGCGGCTCGTGAACTTCGTGGTGTCATGAGCCGGCCGGTCCTGCTCGCGGCGGCGCTGTTCGCCCTCTCCGGCTGCGGTTACGGCTTCACCGCCGGCGCCGCCCGGCTGCCGCCCGGGGCGGAGAAGGTCTTCGTGCCCCCGTTCGACAACCGCACCGCGGAGCCGGAGGCGGGCGCCTGGATCGCGGGGGCGCTGCGGCAGGAGCTGGCGCGGCGCGGCGCGGCCGGCCGGGCAGGGGACCGGGGCCGCATCGAGGGAGAGGTGGAGGTGATCCGCTTCCTGCCCACCAGCGGGACCACCTTCCAGCTCACGGTGGCGGCCCGGGCGCGGCTGGTGGTGGACGGCAAGCTCGTGGGCGACCAGCCCTTCGTGCGGCAGGAGGACTACGTCGCCGGGCAAGATCCGCTGGAGACGGAGGGGCGCCGGCGGCTCGCGCTGAGGCGCGCGGCCGAGTCCATGGCGCGGGACGTGGTGGAAAGATTCGAGCGGCCGTGACCTCGCCGGTCAGCGGCCGCTCGAAGGTGTGGCGCGGGGTCGCTCAGGCCTGAGGCTTCGCGGCCTTGGCCGCGGCCTTGGCGAGCCGCGAGATGCGGCGCGAGGCGGCGTTCTTGTGCAGGACGCCCTTGGAGGCGGCCTTCGAGAGCGAGCGGGAGGCATCGACGACGGCCTGCTTCACGGCGTCGCCGCCCTGGGCGACGGCCTCGCGGGCCTTCTTGACGGCGCCCTTCACGCTCGTGCGGACGTGGACGTTGCGGGTGCGGCGCTTCTGCGCCTGACGGTTGCGCTTCTCAGCCGAGCGGGTGTTGGCCAAAGGTTTCTCCGAGAATCGGATAGATAGAGAGCCGCGCTATCTATCTCCCGTCGCGTCCTACGTCAAGCAGGTATGAGGACGCTTGACCGCTCTGGCGCGGTTCTCCCTGAGTGGAAGCCGCGCGGAGCCTAGAGCCAAGCGGTCGCGCGGTGCGTCCGTTCCGCTCGCCCTAGAGCCGGGCGGGGGAGCGGCGCAGAGGGCGCCCGAGTGCTTGGGAGTCAAGGATCAGTCGCTCGGGTGGGCGCGTGGACCACATGCGCGCACCGGGTTCAGGAGGCATCACCGGGAGTTTTCCACCCTCGACATAAATGGGGGGGAGCGTTGTCCCGGCAGGGTAGGACATGCAGCCGTGCAGGCGGGCGCTATCGCTCCAAGCGGCGGAAATCATTGTGGCTTGCGTCATCGAATGGCCCTCTATCCGGATGTGACGGGTCGGAGACGACCGAGGGACGCAGGGGTGACCGGCGAGTTGTCCACGAGTTTTCCACAATGCGGGGAGTCAAGCGGAAAAGCGCCGAAGAGCTCGATCTGGCTACCCTCCCTTCCCCCCTAGGGAAAGTGCCGCTTCGACTCCTGCCAGAGCGCTTCCATCTCCTCCAGCGAGGCCCCCGCGTGGGGGACTCCGCGCCGCTCCAGCTCCTCCTCGATGTACCTGAAACGCAGGACAAAGCGGTTCACCGCCCCCCGCAGCGCCTCCTCCGGAGGGATGGAGAGCTTGCGGCCGACGTTGGCCAGGGCGAAGAGCGCATCCCCGAGCTCCGCCTCGATCCGGCTCCGGTCCCCGCCGGCGATCGCCTCGTCGAGCTCGGCCAGCTCCTCCGCCACCTTGTCGCGCGCGCCCTGAACCTCCGGCCAATCGAAGCCGATCCGGCTCGCCTTCTCGGTGAGCCGCTCCGCCCGCGCCAGCGCCGGCAGCTCGCGCGGCACGCCCTCGAGGACGCTCTTGCCGCCGCCCTTGGCCTGCTTCTCCTTGCGCTTCAGCGCCGCCCACTGCTGGAGCACCGCCTCGGAGTCCTTCACCTCCGCGCCGGCGAAGACGTGTGGGTGCCGGTAGACGAGCTTCTCCGAGATCGCCTCGGCCACGTCGGCGAACGCGAACTGGCCCTGCTCGCTCGCGAGCTGCGCCTGGAACACGATCTGGAGGAGCAGGTCGCCGAGCTCCTCGCAATGTGCGCGGGGGTCGCCAGACTGCATCGCCTCGAGCACCTCGTAGGTCTCCTCGAGCACGTAGGGGCGCAACGTCTCGAGGGTCTGCTCGCGGTCCCAGGGGCAGCCGTCGGGCCCGCGGAGGCGCGCCATGATCCCGAGGAGCTTCTCCATCGCTTCGGCGGATCGATTCATGTTCTGAGTTATCTAGCCCAAACGGGCCCGTGCTAGCATCCCGACCGCCCGTGAGACCGTTCACGATCAGCCTCCTGCTCGCCGCCAGCCTCCAGGCCGCGCCCGCCCTCGCCCAGGTGGCGGCCCCCTCCATGGTGGTCGAGGATCTGCAGCAGGACGAGCCTGCCAGGCCGCCCCCGGAAGAGCGCGCGCCCGGCGAGGCCCCCCGCGACCGCGCCGCTCCTCCCAACCCGGAGAGCGGCGCGCAGCCGCAGCCGCAGCCGTCGGCGGCGGTAGCGCCGGCCCCGACCGCCGCCGTGTCGCCCAAGGCGGCCCGTCCTGAGCCGCCGGCGGTCGAGGTGCGGGCCATCGAGCCGGTTCGCGCCCGGCTGGCCGACGTCGAGGCGCGCTGGCTGGAGCGGCGCCGGGCCCTGCGGGAGCAGGACCTCCCCACGGCCAACGCGGCGCAGAAGGGCATCCTGGCCGCCCTGCGCGAGCTCGGGATCGAGAACCTGCTGCCCGAGGCGGCGGCCGAGGCGCGCGAGGCCGAGCGCTCGCTCGCGTCCCGCGCGCCGGCCGACGCGGTGGCGCACGCCGAGCTCGCCACCCAGCTCGCCCCCGACCTCACCGACGCCTGGCTCGCGCTGGCGCACGCGCGCCTGGTGCGCGATCCGGGCCAGCCGCTGGCCGCGCTGGAGGCCCTGCGGGGCGCCGCCGCGGCGGCCCTGCGCGAGCCCCACTCGCGGCGGGCGCTCTTCGCGGACCTCCTCGGCGCGGCGCTCGTGGGGCTCGTCGCCGCGGCCTCGCTCCTGCTGCTGGTGCTCTTCGCGCGCACGCTGCGGCTCTTCCTCCACGACTTCCACCACCTGCCGGTGGTGCGGGGCGGCGCCGCCATCCAGGCGAGCTTCCTCGCCCTGGTGCTGCTCTCGCTGCCGGTGGTCTTCCGCCTCGGCCCGCTCGCGCTCCTCGCCACCTGCGCCCTCGCCGCCTTCCTGTACCTCTCGCTGGTGGAGCGGCTCCTCGCCACCGCCGCCCTGGCGCTGGTGATCGCGCTGCCGTCGCTGACCGCCCTGGCGGCGCGCGCCACCGCCTTCGCCGGGACCCTCGCCGAGGAGGTGTGGGAGCTCGAGCACGGCGGCGGGGCGGAGGAGGCCGCGGCGCGGCTGGCCGCCCGCTCGGAGGCCGAGTCGCTGCCGGCCCCGGCGCTGCTGGCCCTGGGGCGCTGGGAGAAGCGGCGCGGCGATCTCGGCCGCGCCCGCGCCTGGTACGACAAGGCCGCCGCGGCCGACCCCCGCTCCGCCGCGGTGCAGGTGAACCTCGGCAACGTCTCCTTCCTCGAGGGCGACCTCGAGGCCGCCAAGGCCGCCTACCTCGCCGCCGCCGACCGCGCCGGCCCCGATGTCACCACCCTCGCCGCGGCGCACTACGACCTCTCCAAGCTGTACGTGCGTCAGCTCGCGCTGGAGCAGGCGCAGGAGGCGCGCAAGCGGGCGGTGCTCGAGGACCACGCCCTCATCGATCGCTACGGCTCGGACGACGACTTCCACGCCAACCGCTACCTCGTGGACGTGCCGCTCTCGCCGGGCGACGTCGACGCGCTGGCCGATCCAGGCCCGCAGCCGGCGCTGCGCGACGCGGTCCGCGCCCGGCTGGCGCGCTGGATCCCCGGGGAGCTCTGGCCGTGGGCGCCGGCCGGCTTCGTCGCGCTGCTCTGGGCTCTCGCGCTGGCGGGCCGCCGCCTGGCGCCGTGCCACACCTGCGAGAAGTGCGGTCGGCCGGCGTGCCGGCGCTGCGACGACCGCCAGGCCGCGCTCTGCGGCCAGTGCGTCAACGTCTTCGTTCAGAAGGGCGTGGTGGACGTCCGCGACCGGCTCCGCAAGGAGGCGCAGGTGAGGTGGCACGCCCGCGTGCGCGCCTGGACCGCGCGCGCCCTGGCGGTCGTCGGCGGGGGCGCCGGCCACGTCTACGCCGGCCGGTCGGTCCGCGGAGCGCTCTACCTCGCCGCCTTCGGGGTGCTCGCGGTGGCGGCCCTGAGCTGGCGTGGGGTGCTGCCGCCGGCGGTCCCCTCGCCCTACGCCCCGCCGCTCAAGCTGGCGGTGGCCCTGCCGCTGGCGGCGCTGGTCCACCTCGCCGCCGTGCGCGACGCCCTCCGCAAGGGGAGGCGCTGAGAGATGGCGCTCAAGGGAACCCTCAAGGACTTCGGGATCTCCGAGATCCTCCAGCTCATCGGCCAGCAGGCCAAGAGCGGCGTGCTGCACCTGCGCTCCAAGGAAGACGAGATCCACATCGTCATGTCCGAGGGGAACGTGGTCTCGGCCGAGTACGCCGGTCGCAAGGCCCGGGAGCGGCTCGGCAACCTGCTGGTGCGGGCCGAGATCATCACCCAGGGCCAGCTGCGCGAGGCGCTCGAGGCGCAGAAGCGCAGCCTGCGGCGGCTCGGGGACATCCTGATGGAGATGGGCGCGGTCAGCCGGGACGACCTGCGCCAGATGACCACGCTGCAGACCACCGAGACCGTCTTCAAGCTCTTCCACTGGCGCTCGGGCACCTATGCCTTCGAGCCCGGGGACGTCGAGTACGATCCCGAGACCATGACCCCCATGCGCGCCGAGTCGGTGCTCATGGAGGGCTTCCGCCAGGTCGACGAGTGGCCGCTGGTCCGCAAGAAGATCACCTCCGCCGCGATGACCTTCGAGCGGCTGGAGGAGCTCGCGCCCGAGCCGCCCCCCGCCGCCCGCGCGGAGCCGGCAGAGGACGACGTGGACACGGCCTTCGACGGCTTCGGCGGCGGCGCCGCCGGCGGGGGCAGCGGAGGCGGGCGCGACCAGGCGCTCACCCGGAGCGATCGCAAGGTGTACGGCCTCGCCGTCCCCGGCCGCAGCGTCGAGAAGATCGTCGACCTGTCGCGCCTGGGCGAGTTCGAGACCTGCAAGGCGCTCCTCAACCTCGTCACCCAGGGCCTCCTCCGGCCGGTCGCGCCGCCTCGCCGCTCGGCCGCCGCGAGCGTGGGCGCCTACACCCGCGACTGGAAGGAGCGCATCAAGGAGGGGGTGGCGCGCGTGCTGGCCACCGCCGCCATCGCCGCGGTGCTCGCCTTCCTCGCCTTCCACCTGAACGACCGCGGGCTCTCCTTCGCCGACCCGGGCGGCGGGCGCGCGCTGCGCGACGATGGCGTGCGCCGCTTCGTCTCGCGGGCGGAGCTCTCCCGGCTACGCGGCGCGCTCGAGATCTATCGCCTGGAGAAGGGCGAGTACCCTGGCGGGCTCTCCGCCCTGGTGGAGACCGGGCTCGCCACCCCGGCGGACCTGAAGTACCCCTGGGCGGAGGATTACTATTATCGGCGTAAGGAGGGGGGCGGCTTCGTCCTCCTCCCGCCCGCCGAGTAGCCCGACCGGAGGTCGTCCACATTGAGTCCGAGCGCCGCGCCGTCCCTCGAGACCCGTCGCATCGAGTTCCCAGACAACGACAAGGTGCGCGTGCTGTGCGGCGCGCACAACGAGCACCTCAAGCTCATCGAGAAGCGGCTCGGGGTCCAGGTCGGGTCGCGCGGCGGTCAGCTGGTGGTGGCGGGCCAGGACGCGGAGAAAGTCGCGACCGCGGAGCGGCTCCTGGGGGAGCTCTACGAGCTCGCCGTGAGCGGTTATCCGCTCTACCCGGAGGACGTGGACCAGGCGACCAAGCTCGCCGGCCAGAACGTGCCGCTGAAGGAGATCTTCGGGGACACGGTCTACGTCTCGGCGCGCCACCGCATCATCACGCCCAAGGGGCTCGGGCAGAAGCGCTACATCCAGGCCATCCGCGACGACGACATCGTCTTCGGCATCGGCCCCGCCGGCACCGGCAAGACCTACCTCGCCATGGCCATGGCGGTGTCGTTCCTGGTGGAGCGGAAGGTGAAGCGCATCGTGCTCTGCCGGCCGGCGGTCGAGGCCGGCGAGAAGCTCGGGTTCCTGCCGGGCGACATCGCCGAGAAGGTGAACCCCTACCTGCGCCCGCTCTACGACGCGCTCTTCGACATGGTCGACTACGAGAAGGCCTCCGCCTTCATCGAGCGCGGCACGGTCGAGGTGGCGCCGCTGGCCTTCATGCGCGGCCGCACCCTCAACGACTCGTTCATCATCCTCGACGAGGCCCAGAACACCACCAGCGAGCAGATGAAGATGTTCCTCACCCGGCTCGGGTACGGCTCCAAGGCGGTGGTCACGGGCGACGTGACCCAGGTGGACCTGCCGACCGGGCGCGCCAGCGGCCTCCTGGAGGTGCAGCGGGTGCTCAAGGGGGTGGAAGGCATCGGCTTCTGCGCCTTCACGGAGGTGGACGTGGTGCGCCACCCGCTGGTCCAGGAGGTGGTGAAGGCCTACGACGCCTTCGACGCGGAGCGGCGCAAGGCGGCGGCGCCGGCCTAGGGCTCGCGGGAGCCGTCGCCTCCCGTGCCGCGGCGAGCGCCCCGCGGCGCGTCGTGGACGTTGCGTTTCGGTTGCGCGGGTGCAACCCTGCGCTCCCGTGAGGATCCCCTGAGCACCGCCGACCCGGCACAGGAGCCGCAGCGCACCGCGCGCGACTGGACCGGCCGCGCCTGGGGCGCCCTGCTCCTGGCAGCCGTGGCCCTCACGGCCGGCTGGTTCCTGGCGCCCGGGACCGGCGTCACGCGGCTCCCCGGGCGCGAGGCGCTCGGCGGGATCGCGACCGCCACCGTGCGCGCCGCCCGCGACTACGACATCCCCGACCCCGAGGCGACCGCCACGCTGCGGGCCGAAGCCGCCGAGAGCTCGCGGGCGGTCTTCGACCTCGACGAGGGGGCGCTCGAGGCCAGCGCCGCGCGGGTCCGCGCCGCCTTCCGGCTGATGCGCGCCGCGCAGGCGGAGGCGCCCGGAAAGCCCGGCTCCATCGCCCTGGCCGCGGCGCGCAGCCTCTTCGAGGCGCGGCTCGGCACGCCGCTGCGCCCGGACGACTTCGAGACCCTGTGGAACGCCCGCTTCGCCGAGTCGCTGGAGCGCGAGGTGGTGGGGCTGGTCGCCCGCGGGCTCTCCGGGATGGTGCTCGCCGACGCCGAGCGGTCCATCGCCGGCCGGCAGCAGGGCATCGTGGTGCGCTCGCTGCGCGGCGGGGTGACCGAGGGCGAGCACGTCATCTCCGACGTCGGCCTGGTGCGCGACCTCTCGCAGGCGCGCGCCGACGTGGAGCGGGCCGGGGCGGCCCTGCCGCGGCACCAGCCCGCCCCGGTGCGGGCGGCGCTGCTGCGGCTGGCGGCGGAGTCGGTGCGCCCCACGCTGGCCTTCGACCACGCCGAGACCCTGGCCCGCCAGCGCGACGCCGCGGCCCGCGTGAAGCCGGTGATCGTCACGGTCAGGCGCGGGGAGCGGATCCTGGGCGAGGGAGAGCGGATCGAGCCGCGCCACCTGGTGCTGCTCGACGGCATCCGCGCGCAGACCCGCAAGCTGGACGTGCTCCGCGGCCGCTCCGGCGGAGCGGCGGTCACGGCGCTGGTGGGGCTGCTCCTCTGGCTCTTCGGCCGCGCCGCGCTGCCCGGCTTCCGCCCGAACCGCCGGGACGCGCTGCTGCTGGCGGCGATGCTCGCCGGCACGGTGGCCTTGACCAGCGGCGGCTTCGCGCTGGCCGAGGCGCTGCACGACCGGTTCCCCGGCGTGGCGGTCGCCACCCTCTACGAGTTCGTGCCGCTCGCGGCGGGCGCGCTGCTGGTCCGGGCGGTGCTGCCGGCGGAGGCCGCGCTGCTCTTCGCGGTGGCGGCGGCGGTGGTGGCGGGGCTCGGGGCGGGGAACTCGCTCTACTTCGCCCTCAAGACGCTCCTCGGCGCGCTGGCCGCCTGCACCCTGGCCCCGCAGGTGGCGCGGCGCGGCGCCCTGGTGCGGGCCGGCCTGGCGGTGGGGGTGGTCGGCGCGCTGCTGGCGATCGGCTTCCGGCTGCTCGCCGGGCGCACCCTCGCCGAGGCGGCGGCGCCGGCCGGCGCGGCGCTCCTCGGCGGCGCCCTGGTGCTGCCGGTGCTGGTGCTGGTGCTGGCGCCGGCGCTGGAGTCGGTGTTCGGCTACGTCACCGACGCGCGGCTGCTCGAGCTCGCCAACCTCAACCACCCGGCGCTCAAGGAGCTGATCGTGCAGGCGCCGGGCACCTACCACCACTCGGTGGTGATGGGGGCGCTGGTGGAGGCCGCGGCGCAGGCCATCGGCGCCAACCCCCTGCTCGCCAGGGTGTGCGCCTACTACCACGACCTCGGCAAGATCCGGAACCCGCTCTACTTCGCCGAGAACCAGCGCAGCGAGAACAAGCACGAGGGGCTCGCGCCCACCATGAGCGCGCTCATCGTGAAGCGCCACGTGCTCGACGGCCTCGAGCTGGTGAAGCAGTACCGGCTGCCGCGGGTGGTGGCCGACGTCATCCCCCAGCACCACGGCACGCGCCTCATCAGCTACTTCTGGGCGCGCCAGCAGCAGCTGGCGCGGGCCGAGGAGGACCGGCCGGAGGGCGCCCGGGCCGGCTGGGAGGAGGAGAGCCTCTTCCGCTATGGCGGGCCGCGGCCCCAGAGCCGCGAGGCCGCGCTGGTGATGATCGCCGACGCCTGCGAGGCCTCGGCGCGCGCGCTGGCCGAGCCCACGCCGGAGGCCCTGCGGGCGCTGGTGAAGAAGCGGATCGACGAGATCTCCGGCGACGCCCAGCTCGACGAGTGCAGCCTCACCATGAAGGACCTCTCCGACATCGCCGCCGCCATGGTGCGCGGGCTCGAGGCCGTCTACCACAGCCGCCCCGAGTACCCGGGCCGGAACGGCCGGGAACCGGCGCAGCTCTCGCTGGTGGCCGGCAAGGTCCAGCCGTGAGCGGGGCGCTGGTCCCGCCGCCGCGCCGAGCGCGCCCGCTCGCCTCGGCGCGCTGTGCGAAGCTCCCTCGCCAGGCTCGGTTCCGGGTAACCTGGGCCCCGTGACGGTCCGCGTCCGCAACGATCACCGCCGCGGCGAGGCCGCGGCGCGCCGCCTAGGCCGCAAGGCCCGGCGCTACCTCGCCGCGCTCGGTCGGGAGGGCGCCGAGCTCTCGATCCTGGTCTGCTCCGACGCCGTCATCCGCCGGCTCAACCGCGAGTGGCGCGGGAAGGACCGGGCCACCGACGTGCTCAGCTTCCCGCTCACCGAGCCGGCCGGCGCCGGGCCCTGGCTGGGAGACGTGGTGGTGTCGCTCGATACGGCGGAGCGGCGGGCGCGGCAGGAGGGGCGGGCGCTCGGCGCGGAGCTGGACCGGTACCTCGCCCACGGCCTGCTGCACCTCCTCGGACACGACCACGAGCGGCCCCGGGACGCGGCGCGGATGTCCGCGGCCGAGGAGGGGCTGCTGCGCGGGGAGGGGATGGTGGGGGCGGCGGAGGGGGAGGCTCGGCCGCGGGGCTCGGGTCCCCGGGCCCCCCGGAGCCCCGCCCGATGAGCTGGCCCCGCTCCCTCGCGCTCTGCGTCCTCTCGGGCCTCCTCATGGCCCTGGCGCTCCCCCTGGCGCTCCCCTTCCTCTCGCTCCACGAGCTCGATCCCGCCGGCCACCTCGAGTGGCTCGCCTGGATCGGCCTCGTCCCGGCGCTCCTCGCGCTGCAGCGCGCCGCCGGATGGAAGAGCGCCTTCGCCCTCGGGCTCGTCGCCGGGCTCGCCTACTTCTACGCCGCCATCTGGTGGGTGAATCACGCCATGACCGCCTTCGGCGGCGTGCCGCTCCCCACCGCGCTGGCCGGGCTGTCGCTGCTGGTCCTTTTCATGGCCTTCCACTGGGGCCTGGCCTTCGCGCTGGCTCGGACGATCGGCGCCCGGCTGCGCTGGCCGCTCTGGCTGGTGCTGCCGCCCGTGTGGACCGCGACCGAGCTCTCGCGCAACTACCTCTTCACCGGCTTCCCCTGGGCGAACCTGGGCTACCTGCAGGCCCGCCACCCGCTGCCCTCCCAGCTCGCCGCGCTGGGCGGCGTCTACCTGGTGGCCGCGCTGGTGGTGCTGGTGAACGCCGTGCTCCACGCGCTGCTCGAGGCCCGGCTGGGCGGGCGGCCCACGCCGTGGCGAGTGGTCGGGCTGGGCGCGGCGGCGGTGGCGCTCACCCTCGGCTACGGCGCCGTCCACCTGCGCGAGGTGCGCGCCCGCATGGCCCGGGCGCCCAAGCTGCGGGTCGGGCTGGTGCAGGGGAACGTGAACCAGTCGGTGAAGAACGAGATGCGGCTGCACGGAGAGTACATCCTCTCGCGCTACCTGCCGCTCACGCAGGAGGCCGACCGCCGCGGCGCCGAGCTGGTGGTCTGGCCGGAGGCGAGCTTCCCGTGGCTGGTCCCGCCGGGGCTCCGGAGCTTCGACCTGCCGCGGGTGGGGATCCCGAAGCTCCAGCGCGCCCACCTGCTGCTCGGCGCGGTGACCAGCGGCACGGTGGTGAAGGACGGGCGCCGCGAGATCGTGGGCGGCAACAGCCTGTTCCTCGCCGCCCCCGACCTCGCCGTGCTGGCGCGCTACCAGAAGCACCACCTCGTCCCCTTCGGCGAGTACGTGCCGCTCCAGGAGTACCTGCCCTTCATCCGCCAGGTGGTCCCGGCCATGGTGCCGCAGGTGCCGGGGGCGCGGCTGCAGGTGCTCTCGTTCCCGACCGCCGGCGGGGAGGTGCGGCTCGCGCCCATGATCTGCTTCGACGCCATCTTCCCCGAGGTCAACGTCGCCCTCGCGGCGCAGCGGCCGGAGCTCCTGGTCAACCCCACCAACGACGCCTGGTACGGCTACTCCTCCGGCCCCTACCAGTTCCTGGCCATCGTGCGGTTGCGCGCCATCGAGGCCATGCGCGCGGTGGCGCGGCCGGCCTACGCCGGCGTGACCGCCATCGTGCTCCCCACCGGGGAGGTCGCGCCGGGCGCGATCGACCTCGGGCCGGTCGATCCGGAGCTGGCGCCCGATCCGGAGGAGCCGGCGCGGCTCCTCGTCGGCGAGCTGCCGCGGATGAGCGGCGAGACGGTCTACGTGCGCGTGGGTGACCTGTTCGCCTACGCGTGCGCGCTGGCCACCGCGGCCGCGCTGGTGGCCGCGGCGGTGGCGGGCCGGCGCAGGGTGGGGTAGGGCGGGGAGATCCTGCGAGCCGAGCCGCTTTCCAGCGGCAAAGGAAGGACGCCTTCTTCGCTCGCCTCCACCGGGGCGTTACACTCACCCGGTGCCGCGCCCGCACCACGTCCTGCTCGTCCCCGGCTTCTTCGGCTTCGCCAACCTCGGCGACTTCGCCTACTTCGCGCACGTCCGCGACTACCTCGCCGAGATCGGCCCGCGCGCCGGGCTCACCGGCGAGCTGCGGGTGGTGGCCACCGTCCCCACCGCCTCGCTGCGCAAGCGGGCGGCGCTGGTGGCCGAGGCCATCGACGCCCTGCTCGACCTCGCCGACGGCGACGTGACCGTCATCGGCCACTCGAGCGGCGGGCTCGACGCGCGGCTGGTGGTGACGCCGCGGGTGTCGCTCCCCACCCCCGTCGACGTGGAGCGGTGCGCGCGCGCCGTGCGGGCCGTGGTCACCGTCTCCACGCCGCACTACGGCACGCCGCTCGCCCACCTCTTCACCAGCCTCCTCGGGCAGCAGCTCCTGCACCTGCTCTCGCTCAGCACCATCTACAGCCTGCGCGCGGGCCGGCTGCCCCTGCGGGTGGCGCTCAAGTTCGCGGCCCTCCTGCGCGGCCGCGGCGTCCGCCCCTCGGGCGTCATCGACCAGCTGCGGGTGCAGCTCCTCGCCGACTTCTCGCTCGACCGCCGCGAGGCCATCGAGGAGTTCTTCCGCAACGTCGGCAAGGACCAGGACCTGGTGGCCCAGATCTCGCCGGCCGGGATGGACCTCTTCAACGCCTCCACCGAGGATCGCCCCGGCGTGCGCTACGGCTGCGTGGTGACCCGCGGCCGCAAGCCCGGGATCGGCTCGGCGGTGAAGGCCGGGCTCGACGGCTACGCCCAGGCCACCCACGCCCTCTACGTGGGGCTCTACCGGCTGGCCTCCGGGAGCGATCCCGGGCGCGTCCCCCGGCTCGACCGGGCCCAGGCGGCCATGCTGCGCCAGGCCTACGGCCGGATCCCCGACGTCCGCGCCAACGACGGCATCGTGCCCACCCTCTCGCAGGTGCGGGGAGAGGTGGTGGGCGCGGCATGGGCGGACCACCACGACATCATCGGCCACTTCGATCGCCCCACCCACGTGCCGCCGCACTTCGACTGGGTGGCCTCGGGCACCGGCTTCGACCGGCCGCAGTTCGAGGCGGTCTGGCGGGAGGTGGCGCGCTTCGCCGGGCGGGCCGCCGGGTAGCGCCGCCGCGCGTCGCGCGCCTTGCCACCCGACGGCGTCGAGGGTATTGAGGTCGCACCATGGCCGCACCCACCATCGAGCTCCTGCAGGACCTCGCCCGCCGCCTCGACGGGCTCCGGGGGTCCCTTTGACGTCGACAGGAAACGGGAGCGCGTCGCCGAGATAGCCCGCCTCTCCGAGGATCCGGCCCTCTGGGCGGACAACGCCAAGGCGCAGGCGCTGCTCAAGGAGAAGGCGCAGCTCGAGGCAGGGGTGGGCGGCTTCGACCGCGCGGCCCGCGCCCTCGACGACGCCCGCGCCCTGCACGAGCTGGCCGAGGAGGCCGACGACGAGGCCACCCGCGCCGAGACCGCCCAGGCCGCCGCGTCCACGGTGAAGCTCGTCGAGACCCTCGAGTTCGAGAAGATGCTCTCCGGCCCGCACGACCGCGCCGGGGCCATCGTCGAGGTGAAGAGCGGCGCCGGCGGCGTGGAGGCCATGGACTGGGCGGCGATGCTCTACCGCATGTACTTCCGCTACTGCGAGCGCAGGGGCTGGGAGGTGGAGCCGGCGGACCTGGTGGCCGGCGAGGAGGCGGGCATCTCCTCCGCCTCCTTCATCGCGCGCGGCGACCACGCCTACGGCTTCCTCAAGGCGGAGAAGGGCGTGCACCGGCTGGTGCGCATCAGCCCCTTCGACTCTGCCGCCCGGCGCCAGACCAGCTTCGCCGCGGTGGACGTGACCCCGGAGATCGAGGACGACATCGTCATCGACATCAAGGAGGCCGACGTCCGCATCGACACCTACCGCTCCTCCGGCGCCGGCGGACAGAAGGTGAACAAGACCGACTCGGCCGTCCGCATGACCCACCTGCCCACCGGCATCGTGGTGGCCATGCAGAACGAGCGCAGCCAGCAGAAGAACCGCTCGATGGCCTGGAAGATCCTCCGCTCCCGCCTCTACGACTACGAGGAGAAGAAGCGGCAGGTGGTGCTCGATCAGGCCGAGGCGCAGAAGAAGGACATCAACTTCGGCTCGCAGATCCGCAGCTACGTCCTCGCCCCCTACCGGCTGGTGAAGGACCTGCGCAGCGGCGTCGAGACCGGCAAGGTGGACGACGTCCTCGACGGCGACCTCGATCAGTTCGTCTACCCTTACCTGCTCGGCGTCCGGCGCACCGACCGCAGCGTCGACGACTGAGAGGTTGACCGCCCCGTGAGGCGGGCGCGCGCTCGGTCGCCGATCCCGCTCAGCTGCCGCCCATGAAGATGGGCTGGCGGGCGAGCGTGAAGCGGTCGATGGCCTCGGCCGCCCAGCCCGGAAGGCCGACGAGGCGCACCCCGCAGCCGGCCGGCTGGCGGCCGGTGGTGGCGCCGCGCTCCCGGATGAAGGTGACCTCGCCGTCGAGCTCGAGCTTGCGCCCGTCGGCCAGGCCGAGCCGGACCTGCAGCCGCGTCCCCACCGGCGGCGGGAGCTGGGTCGCGATGAAGACGCCCCCCGAGTCGACCCGGCGCGTGGTGCCCACGTAGAAGTTGTGGTCCGAGACCAGGCTCACGTTCACCTCGACGCGGGTGACGCGGGGCCGGTTCCGGGGCTCGTCGACCAGCTCCTCGTCGATCAGCGCGGAGAGGTCCACGGCGCGCCTTGCGGCCGGGCGCTGGGGGAGCGGCGCCCCCGGCTCGTCCAGGGTCAGGGCGCCCGGTTCCCAGGGCGCGGCGCCGGCCGGAGGCGGGGGCGCCGCCGGGGGCGGAGGGACCGGCGTCGGAACGGCGGCCGCGAGGGGGGCGGGGACGGGCGCCGCGGGGGGCGGGAAGCGCGGCCCGGGGCGAGGAGCGCCGCCGCCGTCGAGGAGCGCCAGCGGGCGGGCCAGGAGCTCCGCCCGCGACCAGGCACGCTCGGCGCCGGCCACCGCCGCGAGCGGCTCCACCACCTCGCGCGAGGGGGCCACCAGCACGATGCGCACGCCCACCCGGGCCGCGCTGGCGGCGGTGGTGAGGGCGCCGCCCCAGCTGGCGTCGGGCGTCGCCGGCAGCAGCAGCGCCACCAGGTGCGGCGCCGCGGCGCGCAGGAACACGTCGAGCTCGCTCGCTGCCGGCACCGCGTAGACCGCGTGCCCGGCGCGCGACAGGTGCAGGTGGAAGGCGGCCGTCAGCTCCGGATCGGCGCCGACCACGAGCACCCGCAGGCTGGACGGAAGGCCGAACATCAGGCGCCGCGGCCTCCGGTCTCGATGAGCAGCCGGCGCTCCAGATCGGCGCGCACGGTGGCGTTGGAGAGGGCGGTGTCGAGGGAGATGCGCTTCGACTCGTGCAGCTTGTAGAGGTGCTGATCGAAGGAGTGCATGCCGAGGTCGGCCCCGGCGGTCTCCATGTAGTGGCGGATCTCCTCCATCTTGGCGCCGTTGCGGATGGCCTCGCGCACGGTGCTGGTCGCGAGCAGCGCCTCGACGGCGGGGATGAGGCCGGCGGCGTCGGAGCGGAGCAGCAGCCGCAGCGCCATCACCGCCTGCAGGTTCTCGGCGAGCCGGCCCCGCACCGTCTCCTGCTCCTCGGACGGGAAGAGCCCCACCACGCGCCCGATGGCGCGGGGCACGTCGGGGGTGTGGAGCGAGCTGATGACGAGGTGCCCGGTCTCGGCCGCCTTGAGGCAGATGTCCACCGCCTCCCGGTCGCGCAGCTCACCCACCATGATGACGTCGGGGTCCTGCCGCAGCGCCGCCTTGAGGGCGTCGGAGTAGCTGGCGGTGTCGCTGCCCACCTCGCGCTGGATGACGAGCCCCTTGGCCGAGCTGAAGACGAACTCGATGGGGTCCTCCACCGTCACCACGTGCAGCCGCTCCTGCTGGATGATGTGGCTGATGATGGCGGCGATGGTGGTGGACTTGCCGTTCCCGGTCGCGCCGGTGACGAGCACCAGGCCGCGGCGGGCGTCGGCGATGGTGCGCACCACCGGCGGCAGGTTGAGGCTGCCGAAGTCGGGGATGCTGAAGGGAATGGTGCGCAGGATGGCGCCCCAGCTGCCGCGCTGCTTGAACAGGCTGGCGCGGAAGCGCGACACGCCGGGGATGGCGTAGCTGCGGTCCACCTCCCGGAAGTCGAGCGGGGTGAAGCCCGCGCCCGGCGCCGCCAGCACGTAGCCGGCGATGGCCTCGGTGTCCGCCTCGGTGAGGGGCGGGTACTTGGCGGCCAGCAGGTCGCCGAACACGCGGTAGGTCGGCGGATAGCCCACCTCGAAGTGGACGTCGCTCGCCTGCCGCTTCACCGCCAGCTGCAGGAAGGAGTGGAACATCTCCTGGCTGAGTGGCCCCTGCGTCTGTCCGTCCATGGCGCCCCGAGTCTACCCCGGCGAGCGGGCGCTCGGCCAACGACATCTTGGCCTGGCTGTTCCTAGTTTGGAGGGGTGCGCATCGCCCTCGTGTCGACCCCCTTCGTCGCCGTCCCTCCCCGCACCTACGGAGGGACCGAGCTGGTGGTCCACGAGCTGGCGCACGGCCTCGCCCGAGCCGGCCACGAGGTGACGCTCTTCGCCACCGGCGACTCCGCCGCCGAGGACCTGCGCTTCCTCTTCAGGCGGGCGATCTGGCCTCCGGACCCGTACCTCGAGCTCCTCCACTGCGCGCACGCCGCGCGCTCGATCCGCGCCGGGTCCTTCGACGTGATCCACGCCCACTCCCCCGCCATGCTGGCGTTCGCGGAGGAGCTCGGGGCCCCGCTGGTCTACACGCTGCACCACGCCCGCGACGAGCGGCTCTCCCGCTTCTACGCGGAGCGCCCGTCGGTCCGCTTCGTCGCCATCTCCCGCCGGCAGGCCGAGCTCGAGCCGGGGCTCGCCTCTGAGGTGGTCCACCACGGGCTCGACCCCGCCCGCTACCTGCCGCTCGCGGTCCACGCCTCCGCGCGCCCGTACGCCTTCTTCCTCGGCAGGCTCAGCTGGTGCAAGGGGCCCGAATTGGCCGTCGAGGCGGCCTCGCGCGCCGGGCTGGAGCTGCTGGTGGCGGGGAAGCCCCACGGCGGCGACAGCCCGCCGAACTGGGAGGAGCAGGTGCTGCGGCCGGCCCTCGCCTCGCCCGGCGTCCACTGGGTGGGGGAGGCCGATCTCGCCGCCAAGCGGCGCGCCTTCTCCGGCGCGCGGGCGCTCCTCGTGCCCATCCGCTGGGAGGAGCCCTTCGGCCTGGTGCTCATCGAGGCCATGCTGGCGGGCTGTCCGGTGGTGGCGTTCCCGCGCGGCTCGGCGCCGGAGCTGGTCGAGGACGGCGTCACCGGGCTGCTGGTCGAGGACGCGCGGGAGATGGCCGCCGCCCTCGTGCGCCTGGAGCGCTTCGACCGCGCCGCCTGCCGGCGGAGGGCCGTGGAGCGCTTCTCGTCCGAGCGGATGACGCGCGACTACCTCGCGGTCTACGAGCGGGCCGCGCGGGGGCTCACCGCCGAGGCGGAGCGCGAGGCTCCCGGCGCCGAGCAGAACGAGGCGGTCTAGGGGAGACGCGGGGATGGTCGAGCCAGCGCGCACCGATCCGGTGGAGCTCTTCGGTTACTCGGACCCCTCCGGTCAGCCCGAGGCCACCGGCGTCGAGAAGCTGGTGCTGAAGCGCGGGAACCTGTTCCTGGTGGCGAACCGGCTCGGAGACCTCGCGCCGGCGGGCGCCCGCGACCTCGGGCTCTTCCTCACCGACACCCGGCACCTCTCGGGCTGGAAGCTCTCCGTGAAGGGCGGGCCGCCGCTCTGCCTCTCCACCCAGGTCTCCCTCGACTACGTGGCGCAGGTCGACTTCACCGTCACCAGCCTCCACCAGGGCGATCTGCTCGGCGCCGACCCTGTCAACTACGTCCACCTGCGCCGCGATCAGCTCATCGACGACGCCTTCATCGATCGCTTCGTGCTCACCAACTTCCTCGACCGGCCCATCGACTACTGGATCGAGCTCGCCTGGGCGGCCGACTTCGCCGACGTCTTCGAGATCCGCGGCGCGCGCCGGCTGCGGCGCGGCACCTACATGCCCCCCGAGCTGGTGGGCGGCGACAAGGTGCGGCTCCGCTATCTGGGGACCGACCGCCGCACCTACGTCACGGAGATCGGCGTGGGGGGAGCGTCACCCGCCGGCGATGGAGAGGAGCGGCCGGTCAGGCTGGCGCGGCTCGGCGGCGACGGGGCGCGGGTGGCCTTCCACCTCGAGCCCGGCGAGGACACCGAGGTCACGTTCACGGTGGTGGCCGAGGTGGGCGAGCCGCGCCCGCGCCCCTCCGTCCCATACCGGGACCGCGCCCGGGCCTCGCGGGAGGACTACGCGCGCTGGGCCGAGGGCTGCACCCGCTTCCGCTCCTCCCACGACGTCTTCGACCTGGCGCTGGCGCAGGCGGTGGCCGACCTCAAGGCGCTGAAGGTGTACCACTTCGGCCAGCCCGTCATCTCGGCCGGCATCCCCTGGTACACCTGCCCCTTCGGCCGGGACGCGCTCATCACCGGCTTCCAGGCGCTGCTCGCCACGCCCGACGTGGCTCGCCACGCGCTGCAGTTCCTGGCCCGCCTGCAGGGCACCCGCGACGACCCGTCGCGCGACGAGGAGCCGGGAAAGATCCCGCACGAGATCCGCTTCGGCGAGATGGCCGGCGCCGGCGAGGTGCCGCACACCCCCTACTACGGCTCGGTCGACGCGACGCCGCTCTTCCTGGTGCTGCTCTCGGAGTATCACCTGTGGACCGACGACCGGAAGACGGTGCAGGAGCTGCTGCCGGCCGCCGAGGCGGCGCTGGGCTGGCTCGACCGCCACGCCGACCTCGACGGCGACGGGCTGGTGGAGTACGCGCGCCGCGCCCCCCGCGGCCTGCGCAACCAGGGGTGGAAGGACAGCTCGGACGGCGTGCCCTTCGCCGACGGCACGCCGGCGGAGCCCCCCATCGCGCTGGTGGAGGTGCAGGGCTACGCGGCCGACGCCCGCCGCCGCATGGCGCGGCTCTTCCGGCAGCTGGGGCGGCAGGAGGAGGCCTCGGCCCTGGCCGCCGCGGCCCGCCAGCACGCGCAGCGCATCGAGGAGCGCTTCTGGATGCCGGCGCGGCACACCTACGCCATCGCCCTCGACCGCGAGAAGCGGCAGGTCGACGCGGTCACCAGCAACCCCGGCCACCTGCTCTTCTCGCGCGCCATCCCCGAGGGGCGCGCCCGCGAGGTGATCGAGTCGCTCCTCTCCAGGGAGATGTGGAGCGGCTGGGGGATCCGCACGCTGGGGCGCGGGCAGCGGGCCTACAACCCGCTCAGCTACCACAACGGCACGGTCTGGCCGCACGACAACTCGATGGCCGCCATGGGCATGAGCTACTACGGGCAGACGCGCGCGGCGGTCCGGGTGCTCGACGGGCTCTGGGCGGCGGCGCAGCACTTCCGGCACCTGCGGCTGCCCGAGCTCTTCTGCGGGCTCGATCGCGCGGGCGGGAACTTCCCGGTGCACTACCCGGTGGCCTGCTCTCCGCAGGCCTGGGCGAGCGGCGCCTTCTTCCTGCTGCTCCGCGCCGCGCTCGGGCTCTTCCCGGACGCCCCCCGCCACACCCTCAACGTCGCCTCGCCGCAGCTGCCGGCCTGGCTCGACGAGCTCACGCTCGAGGGGCTGCGGATCGGGAGCGCGCGGGCCAACCTGCGCTTCCGGCGCTCCGGCGGCGGCACCTTCGTCGCCGTCACCGACGTGGAGGGCGGCCCGCTCCACGTGCACATCGATCTGCGGCGCTGAGGCCGAGCGCGCCGTGGCGCGAATCGCCGGGGCGCCTTAGAACAGAGGCCATGCTGGCGAGCGCAAGCGAGGCGGCGCGGGAGCTGGAGCGGTGGGGCTACCTCCCCTCGCGCGAGATCGCGACCGCCGTCTTCCTGGCCGACCGGCTCGAGAAGCCGCTCCTGGTGGAGGGGCCGGCCGGGGTCGGCAAGACCGAGCTCGCCCGCGCCTTCGCGGCGGCCACCGGCCGGCGCTACCTGCGGCTCCAGTGCTACGAGGGGCTCGACGAGGCGAAGGCGCTCTACGAATGGGAGTACGGAAAACAGCTCCTCTACACGCAGCTCCTGCGCGACCGCCTCGGCGAGGCGCTCGGCGGCGCGGCGAGCCTCACCGAGGCGGCCGACCGCATCGCGGCCCAGGGGAACGTCTTCTTCAGCGAGCGCTTCCTGCTGCCCCGGCCCATCCTCCAGGCGGTGACGAGCGACGAGCCGGCGCTCCTCCTGGTGGACGAGATCGACAAGGCCGACCCGGAGTTCGAGGCGTTCCTCCTCGAGGTGCTCTCCGACTGGGCGGTGACCGTGCCCGAGCTCGGCACCTTCCAGGCCCGGCACGTGCCGCGGGTGGTCCTCACCTCCAACGCCGCGCGGGACCTCTCCGACGCGCTGGCGCGGCGCTGCCTGCACCTGCACCTCGACTACCCCACGCAGGAGCGAGAGCTGGCCATCGTGCGGGCGAAGGTGCCGGAGGCCCGCGAGGCGCTGGCGCGGCAGGTGGTGGCCGCCGTGGCCCGGGTGCGCGCGCTCGAGCTCAAGAAGCCGCCCTCGGTCGCCGAGACGCTCGACTGGATACGAGGGCTGGTCCTGCTCGGGGCCGAGTCGCTCGATCCGCAGCTCGCGTCCGAGGCGCTCGACCTGCTGGTGAAGCACGAGGTCGACGCCGAGCGGGTGCGGGGCCAGCTCCGGAAGGTCGTCGAGGGCTGATCCTGGGGCCGGCCCACGCCGGTCGCTCGCCCGGTCGCCCCCACGACGAGGGGCAGACGCCTCTCCGCATCGCCGTGCCTAGATTGCCGGCTGGCACGGCAGGAGGGCTCTGGTCCCGCGGAGGGGCTGGGCGTCGCGATGAACTCCAGACGCGTTCTCATCGTGGAGCCGGACGGGGCGACGGCGAGCCAGCTCGCCTCGATCGCGGCGGCGGAGGGCTGTGAGGCGCAGCGGGCGCGCAGCGCCGCCGAGGCGGAGCGGGCCCTCTCGAGGGCGCTCCCCGAGCTGCTCCTCGTCAGGGCCGAGCTCCCCGATCGGAGCGGGTTCGCGCTCTGCACCGGCCTCCGGCGAGCGCCCCACACGGCCGGGCTCCCGGTGGTGCTCCTCTCGTCCGAGAGCGCGCCGCAGGCGCTCGCCGCCCACTCCCAGGGGCCGGGCGCGGCCGACGGCTACCTGGGCTTGCCGCTCGATGCAGCCGCCTTGTCCCAGCTGCTGAGGCGGCTCCTCGGCCCCGCCCCGCCCGGCGACGACGCGCCCGGCGCGGAGCTGCGCGAGGCGCTGCAGCGGCTCTCCGAGGAGCGCGCCCGCTTCGCCGCGCGCGAGCGCGAGCACGGGGCCGCGCTCGAGCGGCTGCTCCTCGAGAAGCTCGCTGGTGAGCAGGCGCTCGGCGAGGCGGAGGCGCGCCGCGCCCGCGAGGCGGCACAGGCGGCGGAGGAGCGGCGGGGGCTGGAGGACGCGCTCGCGGAGGCGCGCCGCGGGCTCGCGGCGGGCAGCGCGGCCGCCGAGCGCGCGCGGGAGGAGTCCCGCGCCGCCCGCGCGGCGGCGGAGGAGAGGGTCGAGGCGCTGGCGCGAGCGCTGGAGGAGCGGGGGAGGGCGCTCGCCGAGGTGACGCGGCGGGCCGATGAGGCCGCGCGGGCGCGACCGGCGGAGACCGCGGCCCTGGAGGCGCGGGCGCTCGAGGCCGAGCGGGGGCGCCGGGAGGCGGAGGCCGCCCTGGCGCAGGCGCGCCGCGACGCGGACCAGGCGCGAGAGGAGGCGAAGGGCCGGGCGGCGGCGCTCGAGGGCCGGGCCGCCGCTGCCGCGGAGGCGCTCCGCCGCGCGCTGGAGGAGCGCGCGGCCCGCGAGGAGCAGCTGCTCGCCCGGCTGCGCGAGGCGGAGGAGGCGAGGGCCGCCGCCGCGGCCGCGCGGGCCGAGGACGCCGCGGCGGCCGCGCAGGCGGCGGAGCAGGTGGCCAGGGCGGAGGCGGGGCTCCGCGAGGGCCAGGGGCGAGCGGCGGCGGCCGAGGCCGAGCTGGTTCGGGCTCGCGAGGAGCTGGAGGCGCGGGCGGCCGGGCTGGCGCGCTCGCTGGAGCGGCGGGCGGAGGAGGTGGGCGCGCTCCAGGCCGAGGTGGAAGAGGCCCAGCGCGAGCGGCACCGGGCCGAGGTGGAGCTGCGCTCGGGGCTCGCGGCCGCCGCGGTGGAGGTGGCTCGGGAGCGCGGCGAGGGGGCGCGGGCCCGGGAGGCCCTCGAGGCGCGGGCGTCGGCCCTGGCCGCGCGGGAGCGGGAGCTCGAGGCGGAGCTGGTCCGGGACCGGGCGGAGGCCGGCCGGCAGCTCGCCGAGGCCGCCGCCCGGGCCGCCGCCACCTCCACCGCGCTCGAGGCCGAGCGGGTGCGGGCCGAGGAGCTCGGCCGGGAGCGGGAGGAGGCCGCAGCCGCGGCCTGCGCGCTCGAGGACGAGCGCGCGGCGCAGGCGGGCCGGGAGCGAGCGTTGCGGCAGGCCGCGGCGGCGGAGCGAGACCGGGCCGAGCAGCTCGCCGCCCGCCTCGCCGCGGCGGAGCGGCGGCGGCGCACGCTGGAGGAGCGGGTGGAGGCGGCCGGCGGGCAGCTCACGGCGCTCACCCGCCACGCCGAGGAGGCTCGGGCCGCGGCCGCCGCCCGAGAGGCCGAGGCGGCGGGGCTGCGGGCGAAGCTCTCGGACGCCGAGGTCGCGCTCGCGGCGGAGCGGGAGCGCTCGCAGGGCCTGCTGCCCGCGGCGGCGCGAGCCGGCGACCTCGAGGCGGAGCTCGCCGACGTGAAGGCGGCGCTCGAGGCGGCGTCGGTGGAGGCGGAGCGCGCGCGGGGCGGCTTCGAGGAGGCGCTCGCGGCGGCGGGGCGCGAGGTCGAGGAGCAGCGCGCCGCGGCGCTCTCGCTCTCGAGCGCCCTGGAGGAGTCGCGCGACGCGGCGGCGACCGCGGCGCAGCGGGCGAGGGAGCTGGAGGGCCGGCTGGCCGCGGCCGCCAAGGAGCGGGCCCGGCTGGCCGCGGCCCTGGAGGACGAGGCGCGCGCGAGGCGCGAGGAGGACGCCGCGGCGCGGAGCCGGGCCGAGGCGGCCGCCCTCGCGGAGTCGGAGCGCGAGGAGGAGCTGCTCGCCGAGCTCGCCGCCAAGACCGACGCCGCGGCGGAGCTCGACCGCGCCTTCCGTGGCGAGGCGGCGGTGCGGGCGCGACGCGAGGATGGGCTGCGGCGAGAGCTGGCGGCCGCGCTGCAGGCCGGGGCTGCGGCCGAACGGCGAGCCGAGGAGCTCGCGGCTGGCGCGTCCGCCCGGGAGCGCGCGGATGGCGAGCGGCTGGCGCGGGCGCTCGCCGACGCCGCCCGGGCGCGCGCAGGGCTGGAGGAGCGGCTGGCGTCCCTGCAGGCGCGCGTGGCCGCGGCGGAGGGCGCGCGCGAGGCCGAGCGCGCCGAGCTCGCCCGGGCCGCGCAGGCGGCGGAGGCCCGCGCCGGCGCGCTGGCGCAGCGCGAGGCGGGGCTCCTGGCGGCGCGCGACCGCGAGGCGGCGGAGCTCTCCGAGCGGCTCGCGCGCGCCGAGGGCACCTCGCGGGAGGCGGAGGAGCAGGTCGGGGCGCTCTCGCGCGAGCTGGCGAAGGTCCGGTCCGCCCTCGACGGACGCGAGCGCGAGATCGAGGGCCTCCTGCAGTCCGAGCGCGCCCGGCGCGAGCAGGCGGAGCGGGAGGCGGCGGCGCGGGCGGCCGCCGCCGAGGCGCGCGCGGCGGAGGGTGAGCGGCGCGCGGCGCTGGCGGCGCGGGCGGGAGAGGAGGCGCTCGAGCGGACGCGGGCGGCGCTGGAAGAGGCGCGGCAGCGCGCGCGAGAGGAGCTGGGGCGCCGCGACGCCGCCCGCGCCGAGGAGGTGGAGCGGCTTCAGGCAGCGCTGCAGGAGAAGGCCCGGCGGCTGCGCCTGGCGGAGCTGGAGCTGGAGCGGGCGCGGCGCCAGGAGCCCCTCGGGAGCGGCGGCAACGTGGTGACCGGAGCCCCCTGAGGGAGCCGCCCTCGCGAGGGCCAGGAGCTAGCCCGCCGCCTCGATCGCCGGCTCCACGCCGAGCGCCTTGGCGTGCATCCGGGCGTTGGCGATGGCCATGGCGGCCTGGCTCGCGACCGACTGCAGCAGCCGCAGCTCCTCCTCGGAGAAGGCGTCCACAGCCGGCCGGAACAGGTCGAGCACGCCCACGCACTCGCCCTTGTAGAGCATGGGGATGGCGACGAGCGTGCCCTGGGAGTCGGCGACCCGCGAACCCTCCAGCCGCGGCTCCACGCTGGTGTCCCGGACCAGGATGGCCTCCCGCGCCGCCGCCGCCCCCTGGGCCACGCCCTCTCCGGGCGGCAGGCGGCTGCCGGTGAGCTCGGCCCGGATTCCATAGCTGCCGTGCGCGACCAGGTCGCCGGTGGTCTCGTCGGCGAGGAAGATCACGAAGCGCTCGTAGCCGAGCTCCTGGCCCAGGTGCTCGACCACGTAGCGCAGGAGCTCGTCGAGATGCAGGGTCGAGGCCAGGGTGCGGCCGAGGTCGTGGAGCAGCGTGAGCTCCTGGAGGCGCGCCTTCAGCCGCCGGTTGGCCTCGTCCACCAGCCGGTGCTGGGCCTCCAGCTCGCGCTTCAGCCCGAGCTCGCGCTGCAGGGACTCGAGCGACTGCGCGTCCTCGAGCCTGAGCGCGTGCAGGTCGGTGATGGCCGCCAGGGTGGAGTTGTAGCGCTGGGCCAGCTGGCCGAGCTCGTCGGCGCTCTCGACCGGCACCCGGTACAGGAAGTCGCCCTCCTCGGCCCGGCGCATGCCGGCCTCGAGCCGCTGGAGCGGCTTCTCCACGAGCAGCCGCACCGCCAGCAGGTGCGCCGCCGACATCGCCAGGGCCAGCACCACCACCGCGCCCAGCACCGCCTCGTGGAGGTGGGGGGCCAGGGTGGCGGTCTCGGCGCGCAGCCAGAGGATCCCGGCCGCGGCGATCACCAGGGAAGGCAGGCCGACCGCCAGGAGGAGCTTCCTCCCCAGGGACTTGTCGATGAAGGGCGTCATGGGCGCGGGTCGCGAGCGTACCACCGGGCTTTCGGGCGGGACAAGGCGCGCGGACTTCGCGGGCGGCGCGCGGGCGCGCTAGGCTCTGGCGATGGAGATCGTGAAGAGCCGTCTGCTGGCCGCCTTCCCGCACGGCTTCACCACCCGGGCCGGCGGGGTCTCGGCGCCGCCCTTCGCTACGCTCGACCTCGGCGGCGCGGTCGGCGACGACCCGGCGCGGGTGGCCGAGAACTGGGAGCGGCTGCGGCGCCACACCGGCCTCGCCTTCGCCCGGGTGAAGCAGGTGCACGGCGCCCGGGTCGTGCTCGAGCCCGAGCCGGACGCGCCGCGCGAGGAGGCGGACGCGGTCCTCTCCCGGACGCGCGGGCTCGCCGCCTGCGTGTCGGTCGCCGACTGCGTCCCGGTGCTGGTCGCCGATCCGGTCACCGGGGCGGTCGCCGCGGTCCACGCCGGCTGGCGGGGGACCCTGGCCCGCATCGCCGCGGGGGCGGCCGGCGCGCTGTCCCGCCTCTCGGGGACGCCCCCCGCGCAACTCCTCGCGGCGGTCGGCCCGTCGATCGGTCGCTGCTGCTACGAGGTGTCCCCGGAACTGGCCGGGCGGTTCCGCGACGCCTTTGGCGGCGAGGTGGTCTCCTCGGACGAAAGGCCCCACCTCGACCTGTGGCAGGCGAACGCACGCGCGCTCGTCGCCGCCGGGCTCCAGCTGGAAAACGTCGAGGTTCTAGGGCTCTGCACCGCCTGCGACGAAAGGCGCTTCTTCTCGCACCGCCGCGACGCGGGGCGAACCGGGCGCCAGGTCGGCTTCATCGCCCCCCTTCCTTGACTCGGCACCCATTTGGCTTGAAGATTCCTGGGATTTTCTGGAGCGTACCCTCGAAGGAGCCGCACCCATGAGCCCGAGCCGCACGTTCGCACTCCTCGCCCTCGTACCGGCCGTGGCGCTCGGTCAGACGGCCGCCCTCGACTCGGCCCGCCAGGCGGGCGCGGTGCAGGCCGCCGCGACGGCGCGGCACACGAAGGCGGCCGACGCCGCCCTCGCCGACGGCGCTGGCGCACAGGCGAAGCCTCCTTCGGACGGCAGCGTCGATCTCGGTCGCGCCGCCGAGAAGCTCGAGTCGGGCGATCCGGCGGATGCCGGAGCGGCGGCCCAGCAGGCGACGGCCCCCGAGCGCCACACGGTCCAGAAGGGCGACACCCTCTGGGACATCACCGGCAAGTACCTGCAGAACCCTTACGCCTGGCCGAAGGTCTGGTCCTACAACCCCGAGCTCCCGAACCCACACCACATCAGCCCCGGCCAGGAGGTTCGCCTCGGCCCGGGCAAGGCCGCCGCGCCGGTGGAGGAGCAGCAGGCGCCCGTCGAGGAGGCGGCCGACGCCGGCCTCGAGCGTCCCGCCATGGAAGCCGACGACGTCAAGGTGGTCGGCCCGTACAAGGTCGGGTTCGTCCCGGCCCGCGGCCGCGCGGTGCGCCGCGACACCTTCATCACCCGCAAGGAGCTCGAGCAGGCTGGACGGATCACCGCCTCCTTCGAGGAGAAGCTCCTGCTCTCGACCGACGACCGGGCCTACGTGCGCTTCGGGCGCGAGGTGACGGTGCAGCCTGGCCAGCGCTACGTCGTCTTCGAGCCGGCGAGCGAGGTGCTGCACCCGGTCACCCACCAGCCCTTCGGGTTCCGCACCACCATCATCGGCGCCGCCCAGGTGCTCTCGGTGGAGGGCGGGGTCGCCACCGTCCGCATCACCGGCGCCTACGCGCCCATCGAGCGCGGCGCGCTGATCGCTCCCTATGCCGACCGGCTCAGCGGCCGGATCGAGGAGAAGCCGAACCGCAGCGCGGTGAAGGGCATCATCGTCGCCGGGCAGCTCGACGAGAGCCAGATCGGCAACAACCAGCTGGTCTTCGTCGACAAGGGCACCTCCGACGGCGTGGAGGACGGGAACGTCTTCAGCGTGCTCCGCCGGGGGGACCCGATCGACCCCCGCACGGTGAAGGAGGTCGATTCGAAGCCCCTCCCCGAGGAGACGGTCGGCTCGCTGGTGGTGGTCGACGCCCGCGAGCACTCCTCCACGGTCCTCGTCACCCGCGCCAACCTCGAGCTGGTGGTGGGCGACCGGGTGGAGATGCGGGTCGTCGCCACGGCCTCGGCCGGCGCCGGCTCCAACTGACCGAAGCGCCCTCCGTTGCAGCGTTTTCTTCGCCGGCGCGACTCCGGTGGGAGAGCGCTCGGCTCCGGCCTTGGACCGCGGCCGCAGCTTGACGCTGTCAGATCCCGCGAGTATATGGCCCGACCTCATGGGGGCTCCCCGCACCATCCTGCGCGAGGATCCCGGCTTCCCGGCGCGCCTGCGCCTGGTCCGGGATCCTCCGGCGTTCCTCAGGGTGAGGGGCGATCTCGGCGAGGCCGGAGCGCGGCGGGTGGCGGTGGTCGGTTCGCGCCACTCGGACGATTACGGCCTCGCCATGGCCCGCGCCCTGGGCCGCGACCTGGCCCGGGCGGGAGTGAGCGTCGTCTCCGGCGGCGCCGATGGGGTGGACGCCGCGGCGCACGAGGGCGCCCTGGCGGCCGGCGGCCACACGGTGGCGGTGCTCGGGTGCGGGGTGGACGTGGTCTACCCGGCGCACCACGACCGGCTCTTCGCCCGCATCCTGGCCGCTGGCGGCGCGCTCTGCGCCGAGTACGAGGACGGGACCCGGCCCACGACCTTCAGCTTCCCCAGGCGCAACCGGATCGTGAGCGGGATGAGCGAGGCGGTGGTGGTGGTTCGCTGCGGAGCGAAGAGCGGCGCGCTCCTCACCGCCGGCTCCGCCCGGCGCCAGGGGGTGCCGGTGTTCGCGGTCCCCGGAGAGGCCGGCGATCCGCTCTCCGAGGGGCCGCTTGGCCTCCTGCGCGGCGGGGCGCGGCTGGCGACCGGCGCCCGCGACGTGCTCCTCGCGCTCGGCCTGGGCGAGCAGCTCCCGCTCCCCTCCGTGGAGCGCGGCGCCGCCGCGCTGCCGGCCGGGGAGGCGGCGCTGTTCGCCGCCCTGGGGCGCTCGCCGCGGCACGCCGAGGAGGTGGGGCGCGAGGCGGGGTTGCGCCCGGGAGATGCCCTGGCGGGCCTCCTCTCGCTCGAGATGCAGGGGCTGTGCGAGCAGCGGCCCGGAAATTACTTTCTGCGCCGCGAAACCGGCAGCGCCTAGAGCTGGAAAAGGACGAGATGACGACGAAGACCGACACCACCGCCGCAGCTCCGAAGAAGAAGAAGGCCGCGCCCCGGGCCAAGAAGGCGCCCGCGGCGCTCGGAGGGCCGAGCCTGGTGATCGTGGAGTCGCCCGCCAAGGCCAAGACCATCAAGAAGTACCTGGGCCGCTCCTACGACGTGAAGGCGTCGGTGGGACACGTGAAGGACCTGCCCAAGTCGAAGATCGGCGTGGACGTGGAGAACGGCTTCCTGCCCGAGTACGACGTCATCAAGGGCAAGGCCAAGGTCCTCTCCGACATCAAGCGGGCCGCCAAGAACGCCGAGCGGGTCTTCATCGCGACCGACCCCGACCGCGAGGGGGAGGCGATCGCCTGGCACATCTCGGAGGAGCTGGGCGCCGAGGGCGGCGACGCCCGCATCCGCCGGGTGCTCTTCAACGAGATCACCAAGAACGCGATCCAGAAGGCGATCCAGGCTCCCATCGACCTCGACCGCAAGAAGTTCGACTCGCAGCAGGCGCGCCGCATCCTCGACCGGCTGGTCGGGTACCAGATCAGCCCCATCCTCTGGAAGAAGGTGCGCCGCGGTCTCTCGGCCGGGCGGGTGCAGTCGGTGGCGGTGCGGCTGGTGGTGGAGCGCGAGCGCGAGATCCAGGCCTTCGTGCCCGAGGAGTACTGGAGCCTCGAGGCCGATCTCGCCGCGTCGCTGCCGCCCGAGTTCCGGGCCCGGATCGCGAAGCTCGATGGCAAGAAGGCCGAGCTGAAGGAGGGCGAGACCACCCGGGCGCTGGTGGAGGAGCTCCGCGGGGCCGCCTTCCAGGTCGCGACGGTGGAGAAGAAGGAGCGACGCCGCAACCCGCCCCCGCCGTTCACCACCGCCAAGCTGCAGCAGGAGGCGGCCAACCGGCTCGGCTTCACCGCCAAGAAGACCATGACCCTGGCGCAGCGGCTCTACGAGGGCGTGGAGCTGGGCGACGAGGGCGCGGTCGGCCTCATCACCTACATGCGCACCGACTCGGTGCGGCTCTCGACCGAGGCGGTGGACGCGGTCCGCGTCCACATCGGCGAGCGCTACGGGAAGGACCTCCTCCCCGCCGAGGCGAACGTCTACAAGACCAAGCAGAAGTCGGCCCAGGAGGCGCACGAGGCGGTGCGCCCGACCACGCTCGACTGGACCCCGGAGCGGACCGCGCCGTTCTTCGACGAGATGGGCGAGCGGGACATGTTCCGGCTCTACGAGCTCATCTGGAATCGCTTCGTCGCCTGCCAGATGATCCCGGCGGTCTACGACCAGACCGCCGCCGACATCTCGGCCGGCCGGGCCATCTTCCGCGCCACCGGCTCGGTGCTCAAGAACCCCGGCTACCTCGCAGTCTACGGCGCGCAGCGCCCCGAGGACGAGGCCGGCGCGGTGGCGGAGGAGCCCGGCGCGGAGGGCGAGGAGAAGGACAAGAACGCCGAGAAGCTCCTGCCGCCGCTCGAGGCCGGGCAGCCGCTCACGCTTCGCCAGCTGCTGCCCGAGCAGCACTTCACCCAGCCGCCGCCGCGCTTCAACGAGTCCTCGCTCATCAAGGAGCTCGAGGAGCGGGGCATCGGCCGCCCCTCCACCTACGCCGCCATCCTCTCCACCATCCAGGAGAAGCAGTACGTGGAGAAGGTGGAGAAGACCTTCAAGCCCACCGAGCTCGGCAACGTGGTCACCGACGAGCTGGTGCGCGCCTTCCCGCGCGAGATGGAGGTCACCTTCACCGCCGGGATGGAGGAGAAGCTCGACGAGATCGAGGAGGGCAACCTGCAGTGGCAGGCGGTCCTGGGCGACTTCTACGTGGGCTTCAAGGAGGACCTCGCCAAGGCCGAGGTCCAGATGCGCGACGTGAAGCGGCAGGAGATCGCGACCGAGCTCGCCTGCGAGAAGTGTGGCAAGCCCATGGTCATCAAGTGGGGCCGCATGGGCGAGTTCCTCGCCTGCTCCGGCTACCCCGAGTGCCGCAACACCATGAACTTCAAGCGGGACGGCGAGCAGATCGTCCCGGAGAAGGAGGAGGAGGTCACCACCGACGAGAAGTGCCCGACCTGTGGCGCTCCCATGGTGGTGAAGAAGGGCCGCTTCGGCCGCTTCCTCGCCTGCTCCAAGTACCCGGAGTGCAAGACCTCGCGCCCCATCAGCATCGGGGTCTCCTGCCCCAAGGGCTGCGGCGGCTACATCAGCGAGCGCCGCTCCAAGCGCGGCCGCACCTTCTACGGCTGCTCGTCCTACCCGTCCTGCGACTTCGTCTCCTGGGATCGGCCGCGCAACGAGCCCTGCCCGACCTGCGGCAGCGGCTACCTCCTCGAGAAGTACTCGAAGAAGGACGGCCCCTACATCGCCTGCCCGAACAAGGAGTGCGATTATCGGCGGGCGAAGGACGACTCCGCCCCGCAGAAGACGGCTGGCAGCTAGCCCGCTTGACAGGCTCCACAAGGGGCTGCTACAAAAAAACGCCTGATTTCAGCGGGTTTTTGGCCGCTCGCGGCCCCGCATACCCGAAGGAGCCGAGTCCGATGATCCAGCACCTGGCCGATTTCTTCCGCGAGGGCGGACCGTTCATGTTCGTGAACCTGGTCGCCTCGGCCGTCGCCGTGGCCATCATCGTGGAGCGCCTGGTGGCGCTCGGGTTCAAGCTCAACGTGGACGCCGGCCCCTTCATGCGGAAGGTGATCGAGGACGTCCGGGCCGGGCGGTTCGCGAGCGCGGAGAAGTACGCGGCCTCGGCGCAGCAGGCGCCGCTCGCCGCCGTGATCCGGGCGGGCCTCTCGGCCCGCCAGCGCGGCGAGGACGTCCCGAGCGCGCTCGAGGAGGCGGTGCTCGACGCCACCCCGCTGGTCTCGAAGCGGATCGCCTCGCTCTGGTCGCTCGCCAACATCGCCACGCTGCTCGGCCTCATCGGCACCATCACCGGCCTCATCGGCACCTTCAAGTCGCTCGGCGCCGCCAGCCCGGAGATGAAGCAGCTCATGCTGTCGCGCGGCATCTCGGAGGCCATGAACAACACCGCCTTTGGCCTCGGCATCGCGGTGACCTGCATCGTGGCCCACCTCATGCTCACCTCGAAGTCGAAGGCGATGGTCGAGGAGATCGAGTCGTCGGCGCTCAAGCTCGAGAACGCCATCGCCGCGGCCCCATCCTCCCAGGCCCGCAGCGCCTAGCCGGCGAGGAGAGCGGCGATGCGCCGGCGGATCCACGAGCAGGAGGACACGGGCGAGCTGAACATCGTCCCGTACCTCGACATCGTCACCAACCTCGTCATGTTCATGCTGCTGAGCATGACCGGGCTCATCAGCCTCGGCGTGCTCAACGTCTCGGCGCCGAAGCTCGGCGGCGACAGCGCCGCCCTGTCGCAGGGTGCGGAGCAGCCGAAGCTGCTGCTCACGGTCGCCATCTCCAAGAAGGGCTTCTACATCGCCAGCGCGGGCGGGGCGCTCGACGGGCTCGAGAAGGCGGTGGACGCCGCCCACGCCCCCACGGTCCCGCTCAAGGCCGACGGCAAGTACGACTTCGACGCGCTCGCCGAGCACATGAAGCGGATCAAGGCCCGCTTCCCCAAGGAGACCAACCTCATCCTGTCGGCCGACGCCGACATCGCCTACGAGGTGCTGGTGCAGACCATGGACGCCTGCCGCGAGCTGCGCGGCGCGAGCGCGGACGGCGCGCCCGATCGCAAGCTCTTCCCCGACGTCTCGCTCTCGCTCCTCGGCTGACCGATGCCCAGCGCCCTCGCCTCCGCCCCGAAGGACCCCCGCGTCAAGGAGCGCGCTCGCCAGCGCCGCGAGCGGCGCAAGGCGCGGGAGCGCGCCGGCGAGATCAAGGAGCTCAACATCACCGCGATGATGGACATGATGACCATCATCCTGGTGTTCCTCCTCAAGAGCTACTCGGCCTCGGCGCTCAACGTGAACCAGACCGAGGCCCTCAAGCTGGCGCAGTCCACCACCCAGCTCGCCCCGCAGGACAACGTCAACGTCACCATCTCGCTCGACGAGGTGGCGGTGAACGACAAGCCGGCGGTGAAGGTGGAGAACGGCGTCATCCCGGCCGGCGCCAGGGACGGCAAGGCCCAGGGCTACCTGGTGCCGTCGGTGTACCAGGCGCTGAAGCGCGAGGTGGAGAAGCAGAAGTACATCGCGAAGTACAACCCCAAGGCGCCTTTCACCGGGCGGGTCAACGTGATCGCCGACCGGCGCATCCCCTACCGCACGGTGATGGAGGTGCTCTACACCGCCGGCCAGGCCGAGCTGGGGGAGTACAAGTTCATGGTGATGAAGAGCGAGTAGCCGCCGCTCCCAGCAGGTCGGCGAGCGCGGCGCTGATGGGGAGCCCGGCGCGCTGCTCGGCGAAGAGCCAGCGGCCCGACGGGTTCACCTCCAGGAACAGGCAGCGCCCCTCCGGGGTGCGCCGGAGGTCGAAGGCGCCGTAGGCGAGGCCGAGCCGGCGCATGAGCCGCCGCACCGCCCCCGCCACCCCGGCCGGCAGCGACGCGGGGGCGAGCCGCGAGCCGGCGAGGTCCTGGCGCCAGTCGAGCGGGTAGGCGCTGGCGCTGGCGTCGATGGCGGCGGTGAAGATCCGGGGCCCCACCACGGTGACCCGCAGGTCCTCGCCCGGCACGTACTCCTGGAGGATCACCGGGGCGTAGCGCACGCGGGAGAGGGCGCGCAGCTCCGCCCGGTCCACGAGGCGCGTCTCGCGCCAGACCCGCCGGGTCCCGCGCAGCGACTTGTGGACCGCGCGGCCCGGCCCGCCCAGCTCCTCCACGAAGGCGCGCGCCGCCCGGGGGTCGTTGGTGACGAGCGTGCGCGGGACCTCGAAGCCCGCCGCCGCCGCGGCGGAGAGCTGGAAGGTCTTGAGCCCGGCCGCCTCCGCCGCCCGCGGGTGGTTCACCCAGGCCGCCGGGAGGAGCCCGGCGAGCCCGCCGAAGGCCTCCCGGCACTGCGCCTCGGCGAACTCGCGGTGCTCCGGGGAGAGCGCCGGGTCGGGCGCGAACGGCGGCGGGCAGTACCACCAGACCGCGCGGACTCGCTCGAGCTCCACCTCGGTCCGGTCGCCCAGGCCGAGCCGGAGCCGCGAGGTCGAGCCGTCGTAGCCGAGCGCCAGGGCCGCGCGGCGCGGGAACCGGGAGAGGTCGCAGGGCACGACCTCCCGGCCGAGGCGGCGCAGGGCGCCCAGCACCGCCCGCGCGTGCGGGTCGGACGGCGAGCAGACCGCCAGGATCACGGCCGGGCCTACTCCTGATCGCCGCTGCCGGTGGGCCCCATCATCATCTTCTTGCCCTGCGGGGCCAGCGCCGCGCGCAAGGCCGCCAGCGCCTCCACCGCCTGGGCGGTGGCCTGCTGCACCGCCTCGAGCTGGCGCGCGAGCGCATCCAGCAGCGCCTGCGGGTCGGGCTGCTTGCCGCCGGGGCCGAAGCCGGCGGGGATCGCCTTTCGCTTCGGGGCCGCCTTGCGAGTGGGGGAACCGCCGCGCTGCTTCCTGGTCGCCATGAGGACCTCCTCGGGTGGACTGCTAGGGGTGGAGCTACGGCGAAGGCTCGGCGTGACCGGAATCAGGGACGGAGGGGGCGAGGAGGCGCGCGGCGATGGCGCGCGCCTCGGCCACCTCGGGCTGGCCCGGCTCGGCGCGCGCGAAGGCGGCGACGAGGCGGCGCGCCTGGGCCCGGGCCTCGGCGGGGCGCCCGAGTCGCTCCGCCGACCTCGCGGCCAGCAGGCGGGCTCGGGGGATGGCCCAGCCCCGCCACAGCGGCGACACGTAGAGCGCCTCGAAGGCGCGGAGCGCGGCGACGGCCTCGGCGTCTCGCCCCTCGGCGGCGCAGATCTCCCCGCGCAGGAAGGAGGGGGCGAGGAGCGACAGCGGCCAGGGGGCGGGCTGGCGCCGCTCCACGGCCCGCAGGCGCGCGAGCGCCCCCTCCGCGTCCCCGGCGCGCCACTGCGCCAGGGCCTGATAGAGCTCGGCGGCGGTGGAGCCGCGCTCGAGCCTGGCGCCGTACGGGGCGGCGCCGGCCACGTCACCCAGGTAGGCGAGCCCGATGGCGCAGACGTTGGCGGAGACGGGGTTCGCCCGCGCGCAGGCGTCGCGCACGGCCGCCGGGTCTCGCTCGCCCACCAGCAGCTCCGCGATCCTCCCGGCGACCACGTCCGGCCGCAGGTCGGGGAAGCGCTGCGGCAAGGCCTCGAGGACCGCGCGGGCGGCGCGCGGGCGACCCTGGGCGCGCAGCGCGGCGGCGAGCTGGTAGTGGGCCCAGCGGGCCGACGGGTCGGAGGCCCGGGCCACCACCTGCTCGAGGAGCGCGGTGGCCTCCGCGAGCCGGTCGTCGGCGAGGAGTGCCCGGGAGAGGTCGGCGTCCGCGCCGAGGATGCCGGCCGCCGCGGCGCGCCGCGCGTCGGCCGCCGCCGCGCCCGGCTCGCCGAGCCAGCCGTGCGCTTCGGAGAGCGCGTGGAGCGCGGCCGGACCGGGCCGGCCCTGCGACCAGCGGCGCACCCACCCGCGGAGCTGCTCGCGCCGCCCCAGCACGCCGAGATCGAAGGCGATGTGCTCGAGGGGCCACTCCAGCGTAGGGTCGAGCTCGACGGCGCGCTCCAGGAAGGGAAGGGCGGAGGCGAACTCGCTCCGGTGCTGCAGCAGATCGCCGGCCAGGAAGACCGCCTGCTTGTCCTCCGGGCGGGCGTCGATGACGGCGCCATAGCGCGCCAGGGCCTCGCCGACGCGGCCGCCCAGCCGCGCCTCGGAGGCCCGCAGCAGCTCGCGCTCGCGCGCCGGGATGCGGTCGAGGTGGCGCAGCGCCGCCTCGACGTGCGGGCGCGGGTCGCCGGCGGCGATCTCCTCGATGAGCGCCAGGGCGAAGTGGGCGAGAGGGAAGTCGGGGTCGGCGGCCAGGGCGCGCTCGAACTCCGCCGCGCACTCGGCCACCGGCGGGTAGAGCCAGCTGCGCGCGCTGGTCGGGCGGTCGAGGCACTCCTGGCCGAGCGCGTAGTGCTGGTAGGCCTCGAGGTTGCCGGTCACCGCGCGCGCCACCGGGACGCCGTTCGCCCGCACCTCCTCCTCGCTCTCGTGGAGGGCCTGGCGCGCGCGGGCGGCGAGCGCATCGAGCGCGGCCGGGACCGCGGCGGCGTCGGCCGCCTCGCCCGCGCCGTCGAAGAGCTCCTCGCCCGAGGCGGGGTCGGCGCCGTGCAGCTCGAGCTTGTAGCCGGCGCCCGCGGGCCGGACCACCGTGAGCAGCAGCACCTGCGCCTCCGCGCGCGCGGCCGCGGCCCGGGCCACCGCCCCATCGATGCGCGCCGGCCGGTCGGCGCCGAGCCGGTCGGCGAGCTGGGAACGGGAGATCACCCGCAGTCGAGGCGACTGCTCCAGGGCGGCGGCGAGGAGGCCGCCGAGGCCGTCGAGCCGGGGGTCACCGGTCCGGTTCTCGGCGTCGGCCACCGCCACCGCCACCCGGAGCCGCTGCGGAGGGGCGCGGAAGAGGAGCGCGCCGGCGAACGCGCCCAGCGCGGCCAGCGCCGCCGCCGCGAGGAGGCGCCGGCTGCGGCCCGCCCGGCGGCGCAGCGCCGCCTCGGCCTCGGAGAGGAGGGCGAGCAGGGCGGCGCCGTCCTGGGGCCGCCCGGCCGGATCGACGACCAGGACCTTCGCCAGCGCGGCGCGGATGGGCTCGGGGGCGCCGGTGGGCGGCGCGCCGGCGTAGCTCGGCGGCGCTCCGCCGGGCGCGGAGGGGAAGGGCGGAGCCCCCGTGAGCATGCACGCGAGGAGCGCCCCGGCGGAGAAGACGTCGGTCCGCGCGTCCGGGGCCTCGCCGCGCCACTGCTCGGGGGCCATGAAGCCGCGGGTGCCGCCCACGATCGAGCCGCGCCCGAGCATCCGCGAGAGCCCGAAGTCGAGGATCTTCACCCCGCCGTCCTCGGTCAGGAAGACGTTGCCGGGGGTGAGGTCGCAGTGGACCACGCCCTCGCGGTGGGCGTGCGCGAGCCCCTGGGCCACCGCCAGCGCGATCCGGAGCGCCTCCGGGGCGGGGAGCGGGCCGCGGGCGAGCCGCGCCTGCAGCGGCTCGCCCTTGAGCAGCTCGAGGATGAGGTACGGGCCGCTGTCGCAGAGCCCCACGTCGTGCAGCGTCACCACCGACGGGTGGTTGAGCCGCGCGACCGCCTCGGCCTCGCGGTGCAGCCACTCCGGCCGGTCGCCGGAAGCGGCGGTCCCGGGCCGGATGGCCTTGAAGGCGATCCGCCGGTTCAGCTCCTGGTCCTCGGCCTCGTAGACCACGCCGAAACCGCCGCGGCCGATCTCGCGCAACAGCCGGAAGCGGCCGATGACGGCGCCCGGCCTGAGCAGCCGATCCCAGCCGCCCTCGAGCTCGACCGGCGGTGCGCGGGCGATCTCCTCGAGCAGCGCGCTCAGGGCGCCGGGGAGGAGCTCGGTGCTGGGGTCGGGCGGGGGCGCCAAGGCCCCGGCATCTTAGCTGAGGAGCCCGGCCTCGCGGGCGAGTCTTCCGAGCTTCTCCTTCACCCGCTCGAAGCGCTTGCGGAGCGCCGCCTCGTCGAGCTTCGGCGCGTCCTCCTCCGCGAGCACCTCGGCCACCTCGCGCCAGGAGAGCTCGCGATCGAGCCGCAGCACGAGCAGGCTCTGCTCCTCGGGGGTGAGCCGGGCGCGGAGCTCCTGCACGGCGGTGCGCTCCTCCTCCGCCCGCTGCGCGGTGCTGGCGAACACGCTGGCGGCGAGCCGGGAGGCGGCTGAGGTGGGGAGCAGCTCGCGGCGGGCCCGGTACGGATCGCGCACCAGCCGGAGCGCGGCGCTCCAGGCGACCCGGTACAGCCAGGTGCGCAGCGAGGCCTCGCTGCGAAAGCCCGGCAGCCCGCGCCAGGTCGACTCCGCGAAGAGGGAGAAGGCGTCGCTGGCGTCGGTCTCGTCGCGGAGCACCGCGCGCAGGTAGCCCAGGACCTCTGGCCCCATCTCGCGAATGGCCAGGGTGGCGGCGGTGTCCGGATCTCCGGCGGAGAGCCGCTGGCGCACCCGAGTCTCGAGATTTTCCACGGCGCGGATCCTACGCTGGCGCCCGGCAGCGGTCACCCCCGATGGCTGCGCGCGGCGAGCTTTCGGTCACGAACCACCTCCGCCCCGGCTCTGAACTGCTGCAGGCGGTGCCCGCCCTGCCGGGGGGCAAGCAGCTACGGGCCAGGAGCACGCCTGAGGCCCCTCGCGGGGCTGCGGGGGAGGGGGTGCGGCGTCTGCGGGGGCGCCGCACCCCTTGCTGTACCTCGAACGTGGGACGCCCTAGAGCGTCGGTCCCACCGCGTCGGGCACCAGCCCCCGCTCGCGTCGCGTCGCGCAGTCGGCGCAGCGCAGCGCGTAGGGGAGCGCCTGGAGCCGCTTCGGGTCGATCTCGCTCTCGCAGTCGAGGCAGACGCCGTACTCCCCGGTCTGGATGCGGTCGAACGCCGCGTCGATGGCGGCGATCTCGCGCCGGTGCACGTCGGCGAGCGCGGTGAGCGTGTACTGGGCGTGCTCGCTCTGCGCGCCCTCCTCGAACTCCGGGTCGCGCTCGGCGCTCCGGAGCGCGAGGAGCTCCTCGTGGGCGCGCCGGCTCGTCTCCAGGATCTGCCCGCGGCGCCGCTGGAGGTGTCGCTTCATCCTGTCGAGTTCCTGTGCGCGCAAGCGGTCGTTCCTCTCTCGGACGCCGGGTGGGCCCGCGGTGGTGGAGAGCGCGCGCGGCCGTCCCCCCGTATACCCCCTGCTACCGGGACCCCAGGGTCGCCCGCGCGTGCTCGTCTGCAACATGGACACCTGCCCGCGGGTACAGCAAGGTGGGCGGCTCTCGCCGGGTGGCCGGCGAGTCTCGACGCGAGCAGGAGGGCGGTCGCATGGCAGGCAGGCGAGTCACGGTGGTGGGCGGAGGGCTGGCCGGCAGCGAGGCCGCGGCGGTGCTGGCGGCAGGCGGAGTGGAGGTGGAGCTCCTGGAGATGAAGCCGTCCCACCGCTCGCCGGCGCACCACCTGCCCGGGCTGGCGGAGCTGGTCTGCTCCAACTCGCTCCGCTCCGACAACCCCCAGAACGCCGTCGGGCTGCTGCACGAGGAGCTGCGACGGCTCGGGAGCCTGGTGCTCCGCTGCGCCGACGAGACCCGGGTGCCCGCCGGGGACGCCCTGGCGGTGGATCGCGAGCGCTTCAGCGGGCGGGTGACCGGGGCGCTGCGCGCCACGCCGGGGGTCGCGGTGCGGGAGGCGGAGGTGACGGCGCTGCCCGAGGGCCCGGAGCTCGCGCTCCTCGCCACCGGGCCGCTCACCGCCGACGCGCTGGCGGCGGACATCGCCCGCGTCTGCGGCGGCGGGCTCGCCTTCTACGACGCCATCGCGCCCATCGTCTCCGCCGAGTCGATCGACCTGGGGATCGCCTACGCCAAGAGCCGCTACGACAAGGGCGCGGGCGCCGACTACCTCAACCTGCCGCTCGACGAGGCGCAGTACCGGGCCTTCGTGGCGGCGCTGCTCGCCGGGGAGAAGGTGGTGCCCCACGCCTTCGAGGAGCCGCGGTACTTCGAGGGTTGCCTGCCGATCGAGGTCATGGCGGAGCGCGGCCCGGAGGTGCTCGCCTACGGCCCCATGAAGCCGGTCGGCCTCGAGGACCCGCGCACGGGCCGGCGACCCCACGCGGTGGTGCAGCTGCGCCGCGAGGACGAGGCCGGCACCGCCTGGAACCTGGTCGGCTTCCAGACGCGCCTCACCTGGCCGGCGCAGCAGCGCATCTTCCGCGAGCACCTGCCAGGCCTGGCGCGGGCGGAGTTCCTGCGCCTCGGCCAGGTGCACCGCAACACCTTCCTCGACGCTCCGCGGCTGCTCGCGCCCGACCTCTCGCTGCGCGCGCGGCCGCACCTCTTCTTCGCCGGACAGATGACCGGGGTGGAGGGCTACGTCGAGTCGGCGGCCTGCGGCCACCTCGCGGCGCGCGCCATGCTCGACCGGCTCGAGGGCCGGCCGTTCCGCGCGCCGCCGCCCGAGACCGCCATCGGCGCGCTCCACCGGCACCTGACCGGGGACGCGCATCCGGAAGGGACGCCCTACCAGCCGACCAACGTCATCTTCGCGCTCTTCCCACCGCTGGTCGGGAAGTTCCGCGGGAAGGCGGCGCGGAAGGAGGGGCACGCGGCGCGGGCCCGGGAGGCGCTGGCGCGGTGGCTGTGAGGGGGGAGACGGCGCTCGGCTCTTCCTGATTGCCCTAGCCCTTGGCCCGCGGGTGCGCCGCGTCGTAAACGGCGGCGAGCCGCTTCCAGTCGAGGTGGGTGTAGCGCTGCGTGGTCGAGAGCGAGGCGTGGCCCAGGAGCTCCTGGATGGCGCGCAGGTCGGCGCCGTTCCCGAGCAGGTGGGTGGCGAAGCAGTGGCGGAGCACGTGGGGGTGGACGTGCCGCGGCAGCCCGCTCGCGAGCACCCACTGGTCGAGGCGGCGCGCCACCGAGCGGGTGGTGAGCCTGCCGCCCCGGTAGTTGAGGAGGAGCGCCGCGCCGGCGCGGGCGTGGTCCTTGCCGGTCGCGAGGAGCGGTCGGGCGTCGTCGAGGTAGCGCCGCACCGCCTCCCGCGCCTCGCGCCCCACCGGCACGATCCGCTCCTTGCGCCGCTTGCCGAGCACCCGCACCAGGCCGGTGGAGAGATCCAGGTCCGGGAGGTCGAGGCCGCACAGCTCGGCGACGCGCAGGCCGGAGGAGTAGAGGAGCTCGAGGAAGGCCCGATCGCGCAGAGCGAGCGGCTCGCTGACCGGCTCCACGTCCGGGGCGGTCGGCCGGGTGGGCGTCTCGACCAGCGCCGCCACCTCCTCCTCCGGCAGGACCGTGGGGAGGTGCTTGGGGCGCTTCGGCGAGGAGACGGCCCGCGCCGGGTTGGCCTCCGCGAGGCCCTCCCGGACCAGGTAGCGGTAGAGGCTGCGCAGCGCCGAGAGCTTGCGGGCGACGCTCACCGGGCCGCAGCCCCCGGAGATGCGGGCCAGGAACCCGCGCACCAGCGCCGGGGTGGCCTGCGCGGCCGCGACCCCGATCGAACCCAGGTACTCGGCGAACTGCCCCAGGTCCACCCGGTAGGCCTTGAGCGTGTGCAGCGAGGAGCGCCGCTCCGTCTCGAGGTGCGCGAGGAAGCGCTCGAGCTCGGGAGGGAGCGGGGCAGCGCTGGCGGCGTCGGCCATGGGGAAGCGGTAGCAGACGCCGGGGGGGAGGGGAAGTTCCCGGCCGCCCCCTCACCTCCACGGCGACGGCAGGTGCACGATGGCCCCCAGGCGCGCCTCCCACGGTGGCGCGTCAGGGCCGATGCCGCGGTTCGCCGTCGCCACCCACTCGACGGCGCCGGTTGGGTAGGCGGCGGTGAGCTCGGCGACGCGCGGCCGATCCCGCGCCTCGTAGCCGGAGTAGCCGCGCCACTCCAGCTCCAGCCGGCCGCCGCCGCGCGTCCGCAGCTGCAGGGTGGCGCCAAAGTCCCAGCCGTCGTCCTGCCAGCCGTCGCCCTGCTGCCAGGAGAGGAAGCCTAGCTTTCCGAGGACGCGCAGCCGCCCGTCCCCGCCCGACCAGGTGACGAGGTCCTTCCCCGCGAGCGCGTCGGCGAGGTAGCCCGGCGAGGCGGTGAAGCGGCGGCTCTCGGCCCCCTTGCCGCTGGCGGTCTTCGTGAGGAAGCGCAGGCCCAGGGCAGGCAGCGCGCCCTGCTCGGAGAGGAGCAGGAACCGCGCCCCGAAGCGCACGTCGCCCAGGTCCACCCCTCGGCCGGCGACGGCGTGGAGGCGCTGCTGCGTCTCGGGCGAGACGCGCCACAGCTCCACCGGGACCGCGTCGAGCTCGAGCGCCACCAGGCCCCGGAACGGCACCACCAGCCGCCCGTAGGGCGTGAGCGAAGCGTCGCGCGCCGCGCCCAGGTCGGAGAGCTGCGCGGCGAGCTGGACCTCGAGCAGGACCTCGTCCCCGACCACCGGATCGGCGTTCCGGACCGTGGGCAGGGCGTTGTAGCCCATCCGGCCCGGGACCACCGAGCGGTCCTGCGCCGTGGCCGGGGTCCAGGCGAGGAGCCCCGCCAGGACCGCGGCCACCGCGCGGGCTTTCGGCCGATGACGCCAGGAGGAGGTCGCCGCGCGCATCCGCGTTTCATTCGCGCGCGCTCCGCCGCCCGCAAGCTTCGGAAGGACCGATTGCCCCGGCGGGGCCTCCGCGCTAGGTGTACCCGATGTTCCACGGGACCACGGTGCTCTGCGTCCGCCGCGAGGGGCGGGTGGTGATGGCCGGCGACGGCCAGGTCACGCTCGACAAGACGGTGATGAAGTCGACCGCCAAGAAGGTGCGGCGGCTGGCCGAGGGGCAGGTGGTGGCGGGCTTCGCCGGGGCCACCGCCGACGCGTTCCAGCTCTTCGAGCTCTTCGAGAAGAAGCTCAAGGAGCACTCCCGCTCGCTGCCGCGCGCCGCGGTGGAGCTCGCCAAGCAGTGGCGCACCGACCGCTTCCTGCGCCGGCTCGAGGCGCTGCTCATCGTGGCCGACCGGGAGCACACGCTGGTGCTGTCGGGCGCCGGGGACGTCATCGAGCCGGACGAGGTGCCGGGCGGAGGGGTGGCCGCGGTCGGCTCGGGCGCGCCCTACGCCCTCGCCGCCGCGCGGGCGCTGCTCGCGCACTCCCCGCTCCCGGCGCGGCGGGTGGCCGAGGAGGCGCTCGCGCTCGCCGCCGAGATCTGCATCTACACCAACACCCACCTCAGCTTCGAGGAGCTGTAGCCATGGCCGAGCCGCGGGACCTCTCTCCCAAGGAGATCGTGGCCGAGCTCGACCGCTACATCGTCGGCCAGGCCAACGCCAAGAAGGCCGTGGCCATCGCCCTGCGCAACCGCTGGCGCCGGCAGCGGGTGGCGCCGGAGCTGAAGGACGAGATCCTCCCCAAGAACATCATCATGATCGGCCCGACCGGCGTGGGGAAGACCGAGATCGCCCGCCGGCTGGCGCGGCTCGCCGGCTCGCCGTTCGTCAAGGTGGAGGCCTCCAAGTTCACCGAGGTGGGCTACGTGGGGCGCGACGTCGACTCCATGGTGCGCGACCTCGTCGAGGCGGCGGTGAAGCTGGTGAAGGAGGAGGAGGTCGAGAAGCTCCGCGGCCGCGCCCGTGAGGCGGCCGAGGAGAAGGTGCTCGACGCGCTCGGCCACGGCGGGCTCGGCGTGGGCTTCCGCAGCGCGGTGCGCCGGGTGGCGGGGGAGGGCGAGGAGGGGGCGATGACCTCCCGCGAGAAGGCGCGGGCCCAGCTGCAGGCGGGCACGCTCGACGAGGACCTGGTGGAGGTGGAGGTGGCGGAGAAGGCGGCCCCCTTCATGCCCATGATGGCCGGTCCGGGGATGGAGGACATGGCCCAGGGGCTGAACGACATGTTCCAGAACCTGGGCAACAACCCGCTGGTGTCGATGCTGGGCGGCGGCGCCAAGAAGCGCAAGCGCAAGCTCCCCGTGAAGGAGGCGCTCGACCTCCTCACCCAGGACGAGGCCGCGCGCCTGGTCGACATGGAGCGGGTGACGCGCGAGGCGCTCGACCGCGCGCAGAACCACGGGATCATCTTCATCGACGAGGTGGACAAGATCGCCTCGCGGACCGAGGGCGGCTCGGGCCCCGACGTCTCCCGCGGCGGGGTGCAGCGCGACCTGCTGCCCATCGTGGAGGGCTCGAACGTCAACACCAAGTACGGCGTGGTGAAGACCGACCACGTCCTCTTCATCGCCGCCGGCGCCTTCCACGTGGCCAAGGTCTCGGACCTCATCCCCGAGCTGCAGGGCCGCTTCCCCATCCGCGTGGAGCTCGCCCCGCTCGGGCGCGAGGAGCTGGTGCGCATCCTCAAGGAGCCCAGGAACTCCCTCACCCGGCAGTACGTCGCGCTCCTCGCCACCGAGGGGGTGGACCTGCAGATCGGCGACGACGCCGTGGAGGAGCTGGCGCGGCTGGCGGCCGAGGTGAACGAGCGGCACGAGGACATCGGCGCGCGCCGGCTGCACACGGTCATGGAGAAGCTCCTCGAGGAGGTCTCCTTCGACGCCCCGGCCCTGGCCGGGCGGCGCATCGCCGTGGACGCGGCCTACGTGCGCGAGCGGCTCGCAGGCGTGGCCGGCGACGAGGATCTCTCCCGCTACATCCTCTAGCCACCCTGTGGTATGCAGGCCGGTGCATGAAGAACGAACAGCTCGTGGCGCGCGGCAAGGCGGTCCTCACCCCCAACTACCGGCAGGCGCCCCTGGCGCTGGTGCGCGGGGAGGGGTCGCGCGTGTGGGACGCCGACGGCAAGGAATACCTCGACTGCATCTGCGGCATCGCCGTGAACGCGCTCGGACACTGCCATCCGGCGCTGGTGGCCGCCCTGGAGGCGCAGGGGCGCGAGCTCTGGCACGTCTCGAACCTGTTCTTCAACCCGCGCGCGGTGGAGCTCGCCGAGGCGCTGCTCGAGGGCTCCCTGTTCGCGAAGCGCGTCTTCTTCTGCAACAGCGGCGCCGAGGCCAACGAGGCGATGCTCAAGCTCGCCCGCAAGTACCAGGCCGACCGCGGCCACCCGGAGCGGAACGAGATCGTGGCCTGCGTGAACTCCTTCCACGGCCGCACGATGTTCGCGCTCACCTGCACCGGTCAGCCCAAGTACCACCACGGCTTCGAGCCGCTGGTCCCCGGCGTGCGCCACGTCCCCTACGGCGACCTGGCCGCGCTGGAGCAGGCGCTCGGGTCGCGCACCGCCGCCTTCCTGGTCGAGCCCATCCAGGGCGAGGCGGGGGTGATGCCGGCGCCGGCGGGGTACCTCGCCGCCGCGCGCGAGCTCACCCGCAAGGTCGGCGCGCTGCTCTGCTTCGACGAGGTCCAGACCGGCGTCGGCCGCACCGGCCGGATGTGGGCGCACGAGTGGGACGGCGTCGCCCCCGACCTCATGAGCGCCGCCAAGGCCCTCGCCAACGGCTTCCCCATGGGCGCGCTGCTCGCCTCGGAGGAGGTGGGATCCCACCTCACGCCCGGCAGCCACGCCAGCACCTTCGGCGGCAACGCCCTCGGCTGCGCCGTGGCCCTCGCGACCCTGAAGCTCCTGCGCGGCGGCGTCCTCGAGGCGTCGCGCGCCGTCTCGGCCCGGCTCGTCGAGCGGCTCGAGGCGCTCCGCTCCACCGGCCGCGTGGCCGGCGTGCGCGGCCGCGGCATGCTCCAGGGCGTGCTGCTGCAAGGCGTGGCCGCCGGCGACGTGGTCGAGCTCGCCCGCGCGCGCGGCCTGCTCGTGAACGCCATCGGCGACGCGGTGGTCCGCTTCGCCCCCGCCCTCACCCTCACCGCCGCCGAGGCCGACCTGGCCGCCGAGCGGCTCGGCGCCGCGATCCAGGCCGCGCCGGCCAAGGGATAACGACATGGCCCGCCTCCCCCGCAAGAAGCGCGATTTCCTCCGCCTCACCGACCTCTCCCGCGAGGAGCTCACCGGGCTCGTCGAGCGCGCCGCCGAGTGGAAGCTGCTCGGCAAGGGCGGGCCGCGGCCGCTCGACCGCATGACGCTCGGGCTCATCTTCGAGAAGGCCTCCACCCGCACCCGGGTCTCCTTCGAGGTGGCGGCCTACCAGCTCGGCGGGAACGCCATGTTCCTCTCGCCGCGCGACACCCAGCTCGGCCGCGGCGAGCCCATCAAGGACACCGCCCGCGTGCTGTCGCGCTACCTCGACGCGCTGGTGGTGCGCACGTTCGAGCACGCCAAGCTCGAGGAGCTGGCGGCGCAGGCCGACGTGCCGGTGGTGAACGCGCTCACCGACGCCTCGCACCCGTGCCAGATCGTGGCCGACCTGCTCACCGTGGCCGAGCGCTTCGGCCAGGACGCCATCGCCCACGAGGCGCTGACGGTGGCCTGGGTGGGCGACGGCAACAACATGGCCAACAGCTGGCTCGAGGCCTGCGTCCGCCTCGGCTTCACGCTGCGGCTCGCCTGCCCGGCGGGGTACGATCCGGATCCGCAGCTGGTGGCCCAGGCCGGCCGGCGCGCCCGCGTGTTCCGGACCCCGGCGGAGGCGGTGCAGGGCGCGATGGTGGTCAACACCGACGTCTGGGCCAGCATGGGCCAGGAGGCCGAGGCGGCGGAGCGCGCCCGGCGCTTCGCCGGCTACATCCTCGACGACGCGCTCCTCGAAGGCGCCGACTCGCGCGCCATCGTGCTGCACTGCCTCCCGGCCCACCGCGGCGAGGAGATCTCGGAGGCGGTCCTCGAGGGGCCGCGCTCGGTGGTCTTCGACGAGGCCGAGAACCGGCTTCACGCCCAGAAGGCGCTGCTCGAGCTGCTGCTCGCCGGGTGACGCGCCGGCGCCGGGCTCGACTCGCGCAGCGGGTTTGACCCTCGGAGGGGCGATCGATAAGCTCCCGGGGCCGCCCGAGGTCTCGGGGGGCCGCGCCCCCGTGAACGCCACTCCGCTGCCACCGCTCCCACTCGAAGAGGCCGACCTCCGCGAGGAGGTGGATCTCCCGCTCGACCTGCGCCGGGAGATCCTGGCGCTCGAGGCGCGGCTGCCCGAGACCATGTGGGAGGTGCTGGGGCTGCCCTGGAATGCGTCCGCCACCCAGGCCCGGGCGGCGTACCTCGACCGGATCCGCCAATTCCACCCCGACCGCTACGGGGGCCGGCGGCTGGGCTCCTTCAAGGGCCGGCTCGACCGGATCGTGCAGCGGCTCACCGAGGCGCGCGACCTGCTCACCGACGAGCGGCGGCGCGAGGCCTACGCCCGCGAGACCGCGGCGCCGGAGGAGCTCGCGAGGCTCGAGGCGCGGCGGCTCGACGAGGCGCTGCGCTCGGAGGAGCGGCGCGCCCGGCTGGCCCGGTCGGCGTCCCTGGTCGGGACGGCCACCCGCGCCGGCGAGCTGGTGCGGCGGGGGCGCGCGGCGCTCGAGGAGGGGCGCCACGGCGAGGCCGCCAACGACTTCCTCACCGCCGCCAGCCTCGACCCGCGCAACGCCGAGGTGCGCCAGCTGGCGCGCCAGGCCAGGGAGAAGCAGGCCGCCCAGCAGGGCCGCGCCAACGCCGAGGAGGCGGAGAAGCTCGAGAAGCTGGGGCAGCTCGGGGCCGCCCGTGAGCGCTGGTCCGAGGCGGCGCGGCTCTGCCCGGCGGAGCTGCGCTACCAGGTCGAGTGCGCGCGGCTGGCCCGGCGGCACGGTGATCTCGAGGAGGCGCGGCGACGGGCGGAGACGGCCGCGCAGCTCGCCCCCGCCGACGCCCGGGCGCAGGAGGCGCTCGGCCTGGCGCTGGCCGCGGAGGGCCGCGCCCTCGAGGCGAAGCGGGCGCTGCGCCGCGCGCTCCGCGCCGACGGCTCGCTCGAGGAGGCGCGCGAGCAGCTCCGCAGGTTGCGCTGGAGGTTCTTCGGATGAGCGAGACGCGGGAGCCGGTGATCGGCATCGACCTCGGCACCAGCAACTCGGCGGTGGCGGCGGTGGTGGACGGGCAGCCACGGGTCATCCCCAACCGCGCCGGCCTGCTGCTCACCCCGTCCATCGTGGCGGTCTCCCGGAACGGCAAGCGGCTGGTGGGCGGGATCGCCAAGCGCCAGGCCATCACCAACGCCGAGAACACCGTCCACGCCGCCAAGCGGCTCATCGGGCGGCGCTGGGGCTCGCGCGAGGTGGAGGACGCCCGCGAGGTGTTGCCCTACGAGCTCGCCCCGGGCCCCGACGGCCACGACGTGCGGGTGCGCATGGGCGGCCGGCTCTACCCGGTCCAGGAGATCTCGGCGCTGGTGCTCGCCGAGCTCAAGGCCGACGCGGAGGCCTTCCTCGGGGAGCCGGTGAAGAAGGCGGTGATCACCGTCCCGGCCTACTTCAACGACGGCCAGCGGCAGGCCACCAAGGACGCCGGCGTCATCGCCGGGCTGGAGGTGCTGCGGATCGTCAACGAGCCCACCAGCGCCGCGCTGGCCTACGGCTTCGGCCGCCAGCTCGAGAAGAAGGTGGTGGTCTTCGACCTCGGCGGCGGCACCCTCGACGTCTCCATCCTCGACATCGGCAAGGACGTCTACGACGTCGTCGGGGTGGGCGGCGACACGTACCTCGGCGGCGAGGACTTCGACCGCCGGCTGGTGGACTTCGTGGCCGGCGCCTTCGCCGCCGAGCACGGCGGGATCGACCCCCGCAAGGACAAGATGGCGCTGCAGCGGCTGAAGGACGCCTGCGAGAAGGCCAAGTGCGACCTCTCGGAGCTGCCCGCGGCGGCGCTCTCGCTGCCGTTCCTGGTGGCCGGGCCCGAGGGCAAGGCGCTCCACCTCGAGCGCCAGCTGACCCGCGAGGAGCTGGAGCGGCTCACCAAGGACCTGGTGGACCGCTGCATCGAGGTGACCGACAAGACCCTCCGGGACGCCGGGGTGCGCCGCGCCGAGGTCGCCGAGGTGCTCCTGGTCGGCGGCATGACCCGGATGCCGCGCGTCCAGGCGGCCGTGCGGACCTACTTCGGCCGAGAGCCCTCGCGCGGCGTCCATCCGGAGGAGGTGGTGGCGCTCGGCGCCGCCATCCAGGCACAGGCGCTGGTGCACCCCGAGCAGCTCGCCGCCGAGCCGCTGCTCCTCGACGTCACCCCGCAGCACCTCGGCATCATGGTGGCGGGCGGCTACTTCCGAACCGTCATCCCGCGCAACACCACCGTTCCCACCAGCCAGACACACGTGTTCACGACCGTCCAGGAGAACCAGACGGCGGTGCGCATCGCGGTCCTGCAGGGCGCGAGCGAGCGCGCGGTGGAGAACGAGCTCCTCGGCGAGTTCGTGCTCTCCGGGATCCGCGCCGCCCCGCGAGGCGCGGTGGAGATCGACGTCACCTTCGACATCACCGCCGACGGCATCCTGGGGGTCGCGGCGCACGACCGGGAGACCGGCCAGCGGCAGTCGATCAACGTGACCGCCACCTCCGGCCTCTCCCATGACGAGCTCGAGGCCATCGTGAAGCAGCGGGACGCGCCGCTTCCCGCGGCGCCGGTGCAGGAGGAGGAGCCGTGAGCCCGACCGGTCCCGGGCGCCCCGCGGGCCCCAGCTCGGCCTGGGACGAGGAGCCCTCGCGCGAGCCGCCCATCGTGCTCGAGTCAGGGGGCGGGCTCGACCTCATGGCGCTCGCCGATGCGCCCCCGGTCCCGCCGCCTGCGCGCGCGGGCGAGCCGGCCGCGGGGGTGGAGGGGTGGATGTCGGCCGCGCGCCAGCGGATGGCGCTCGACGACTTCACCGGCGCGCTCGAGCTGGTGGAGCGGGTGCTGGCCGCCGATCCGGCCCACGCAGAGGCGCGCGCCTACCTGGCGCGGAACGAGGCGGCGCTCACCGCGATGTACGAGTCGAAGCTCGGGTCGATGCAGCGCGTCCCCGCGGTGCAGGTGCGGCCCGCCCAGGTGCTCTGGCTCAACCTCGACCACCGGGCCGGGTTCCTCCTCGCCCAGGTGGACGGCACGGTGAGCTACGAGGACCTCTTCGCCCTCTCCGGGCTCCCGCGGCTCGAGACCGCGCGCATCCTCGCCCGGCTGGTGGAGCAGAGGGTGATCGGCTAGCCGCGGATGATCGCCGTCCAGGTGCCCCGCACCACCAGCTCACCGCGCTGGTTCCGCGAGGTGGTGGTGACGGTGAGGAAGTCGAGGCGCGACTTCTGCTCGATCCCGGTCACCTCGCCGGCGGTCTCGATGACGTCCCCCGGACGCACCGGCGCGCCGTACTCGAACTCCTGCTCGGCGTGGACCAGCCGCACCAGGTCGATGCCCAGGGCCGGGTCGACGCAGGCGTCTGCGAAGGGGCGCATGGCGAAGGTGGCGCAGAAGGTGGGGGCGCCGACCAGGCTGCCGTAGGGCGAGGCGGCGCCGGCCTCCTCGTCCACCAGCCACGGGTGCGGGGGCGCCGGCGGAGCGCTCGGAAAGGCCGCGCCCGGGATCCCTCCCGCCACCGCCACCGCAAAGTCGCGCAGCTTCTCGAGGCCCACCGCGTACCGGTACGGGCCGTAGCGCCTGCCGAGGTGTCGCCGATCGATGGGCATCAGCGGTCCTCCCCGAAGGAGCCCTCCGCGACGGCCCCCTTGAGCACCTCGACGCCGTGCTGGTTCACCGCCGAGAGCTCCACCCGCACCGTCCCGCCCTCCACCGCCACGCACCGCCCGGAGACCGTGACGGTGTCGCCGACGTTCACCGGCCGCGAGAAGCGGGCCCGCAGCCGCCGGATGCGTGCCGGGTCGTCGAAGTAGGCGACGCAGGCGTCCGCCGCCCAGGCCAGGGTGCACATCCCCTGGAGGATCGCGCCGGGGAAGCCGGCCCTCTTCCCTACCTCGGGGTCGATGTGGATGGGGTTGAAGTCGCCGGAGACGGCCGCGTAGTAGACCGGGCGGTATCGGTCGCAGGTGCGGGTGAGGCCGAAGGTGTCGCCGGGGCGGAAGTCCGCGAGCTGCTTCATGGGACTCAGGATGCCGCACCGCCCGGCCCCCCGCCAGCGCCACTATGGGCCCGGCGGGGCCGGCGCGTCGTCGAGCGGGTCCTCGACCTCCCGCGCCAGCCGCTTGCGGGCGTACTGCTGCTTCACGAAGTCGGTGAGCCGGTCGACGTAGGTGGTGAGCGGCGGGCAGCGGATGCCGGTGCCTTCGAGCAGCTCCAGGGTGGCGCGGCAGTTGTAGATGGCCACGTGGTTCACGGCCTCGATGGCCGAGCGCTGGGCGCGGGTGAGCCGCTCCAGCAAGGGCAGCCGGAGCAGCGCCTCCACGGCCCGGTGCGGCAGCGACATCGGGGGCAGCCGCTTGTGCTCGCGCGCCGCCACCAGCTCGTACACCCGCCGGGCCGAGAGCGGCGCCGGGTCGACGAGGTGCACGGTGCGGCCCACGGCGGCCGGGTGCCTGGAGATGGCGACGGCGGCGTCCACGGCGAAGTCCACCGGCACCAGGTTGAGCGGCGCCACCCCGTCGTCCGGCAGGGGCAGCGGCAGCGTGAGCGGGGAGGCGAGCAGCAGGATGGCGAGGGTGTAGGGGCCCTCGAAGCGATCGATCTCGCCGGTGCGCGAGTCGCCCACGACGATGGCGGGACGGTAGACCGTGGCCGGCAGGCCGTCGGCGATGGCCTTCTTCACCAGCACCTCGGCCCGGTACTTCGACTCCTCGTAGGCGTCGTGGAAGCGCTGCCCGCGCTCGAGCTCGTCCTCGAGGATCACGCCCTGCCGATCGCCGGAGACCCAGGCGCTCGAGAAGTGGTGGAACCGGCGCAGCCCGGGCGCGCTGCGGGCGAGGTCGAGCACGTTGCGGGTCCCCTCCACGTTCACGCGGCGGAGGCGATCCCGCCCGGCGGCGACGTCCTTCACGGCGGCGAGGTGCCAGATCCCGGTGACCTCGGCGGCGAGCCGCTTGAACTCGGGCCCGGAGAGGCCGAGGTGCATGCGCGAGACGTCGCCCTCGAGCAGCTCGGGCCGGACCGGCAGGTCGGCCGAGAGGCGGCGCGCCGCCGCGAGCTGCGAGGGCTCCACCAGCAGCGACAGCTTGGCCCCCTCGGGCAGCCCCGCCGCGAGCCGCTGAACCAGCCGCCGGGCGATGAAGCCCGGATAGCCGGTGACGAACACCACCTCGCGCGCAGCGATCCCGCCCATGGACCGGTCAATAACGCTTCGGCGGAGCGTTGGGAAGCTTCCGGGAGAGGCCTGCGGCGAGGTCGCGCAGGAGGGGCCCGGCCTTGGCCCGGAGCGCCGCCGGGTCGGCCTCGTTGGTGACGAGCACGTCGGCGCGCGCCGCCTTGTCGTCGATGGGCAGCTGGGCCCGCAGCCGCGCCCGCGCCTCCTCGTGGGTGAGCCCGTCCCGCCGCTCCAGCCGCAGGAGCTGCGAGGCGGGCGGCGCGTAGACCACCACCACGCAGTCCACGAGCCCCTCCATCCCGACCTCGTAGAGGAGCGGCACGTCGTAGAAGGCGAGCCCGGCGCCGGCCTCTTCGAGCCGGCCGAGCTCGTCGGCCAGGGCCGCCCGGATGGCGGGGTGGGTGATGGCCTCCAGGCGCGCCCTGGCGCCGGCATCGGCGAAGACCCGGCTGCCCAGCTTCTTGCGGTCGAGCTCCCCGCCGGCGGTCAGCACCTCCGGGCCGAAGGCCGCCACCACCGCGGCGAGGCCGGGGCTCCCCTTCGCCACCACCCGGCGGGCCAGCTCGTCGGCGTCGACGACCGGGGCGCCGAGCCGGCGGAGCGCCTCGGCGAAGGTGCTCTTGCCGGTGGCGATGCCGCCGGTGAGCCCCACCAGCCTCACGGGGCCGGGCTCTCGCCGGTGTGGGCGGAGGCGCGCGGCGCCGGCGCGGCGTCGCCCTGCTTGAAGGTGATGGCCTCGACGACCCCCTCGCGCGTGAAGAAGACGGTCACCCCGGCCGCCCGGTAGACCCACACCGGCCGGAAGTCGTCGGTGAAGGTCTTCTGGGCCCCCTTGCCGTAGGTGCCCTCCACCGCCTCCTTGTCGAGCTGGGCCGACGGGAAGACGGTGACCTCCGTCACCCGGCCGTCGTCGCGGGTGAAGAACTGGGCCTGGCGGGTGCCGTCGATGGCCTGATCTCCCTTGTAGACCAGGGCGCTGCGGCCCCCCAGCTTGCCCTTGGTGGAGGGCTCGCCGAAGCGCTGCGCGACCTCGGCGGAGGTGGTGGTGCCCGGGGTGATTCCGTTCCAGGGGCGGGCGGCCGCCGGGAGCGGCGCGGCGGCGAGGAGCGCGAGGCAGAGGGGGACGGCGCGCGAGGGCATGCGCCATTATACTCCGCCGCCGCCGCGGCATGGCTGCTACCATCGCGCGCTCTCCGGTCCCCCCGTCGCGAAGGTGAAGCGTGCCAGTCCAGGTCATCGAGGCGAAGTTCGAGAAGACGGCCACCCGCCGCGAGGAGTGGCCCGAGCCGCCCTTGCCCGAGTTCGCCTTCGTGGGGCGCAGCAACGTGGGCAAGTCGTCGATGCTCAACGCGCTCGCCCGGCAGAAGAAGCTGGCGCGCGTCTCCAACACCCCCGGGCGAACCCAGGCGCTCCAGTTCTTCCTGGTCACCGAGGTCCCGTCGAAGGCGGCGGCCAAGGAGGTCATCCGCTTCTGCGACCTCCCCGGCTACGGCTACGCCAAGGTCGCGAAGTCCGAGCGCGACCGCTGGGCGCGCATGATCGAGGACTATCTCCGGGTGCGGGAGCCCCTGCGGGCGGTGGTGCTCATCGTGGACGGCCGCCACCCGCCTTCCGAGAGCGACCACGACGCCCTGAGGTTCCTGCAGGACAGCGGCCGCTCGGTCCTGGTGGCCGCGACCAAGCTCGACAAGCTCGCCCGCAACCGCCGGCTGGCGGCGGTGCGGGCGGTGGAGCGCGCGCTAGAGCTCCCGGAGGGGTGCGCGGTGCCCTTCAGCGCCGTGGAGGGCACCGGGACCGACGCGCTCTGGGCGCGGATCGTCGAGCTGGCGCGCGGGTAGGCGGGCTACTGCACCTTCCCGGCGGGCGCGGGGCTGGTCTCCATCCCGATCTGGTGCGCGAAGTCGTCCGCCACCTCGCGCCGGTTGCGCCAGGCCTCGCTCATCTGGTTGCGGATCTCCTCGCCGCGCTTCGGCGCGAACAGCAGGCCGAGCCCCGCGCCGACCAGCAACCCCACTGCGAAGAGCCCCAGGCCGGTGAAGAAGTCGCCGGTCGGCGTGCTCCGCTCGAGCCCCATCATCTCCAGCAGGTCGTCGCGGTCCATGTTCCTCAGCTTCTTGAGGTTCCCCATATCCATCCTCACCGCCTCCTCCTCTCTCCTCGAAAGCGCGCCGCACTGCGGCGTCCCCTCAATCGTGCGCATCGCGTCCCTGCGTCGCAGCCGGTTCGTCCACGAGCGTGGTGTGCACGCCCGCGGCCTCGATGCGCCGCGCCGGCGCGGGCCGCCGCGCCGAGGGGTCGAGGCGCAGCTCCACCAGCAACGGCAGGTGGTCGCTCGCCGCGCGCGCCTGCCGGGTGTCGACCACCCTGCTCGCCACCACGTGGAAGGAGCGGTCGACGTAGACGCGGTCGAGCCGGAGAAGGGGGAACGAGGAGGGGAAGGTGGCCCCGGCGCCACGCTGCCCCAGGGAGCAGTCGGTGAGCTGCCGGCGGAGCCAGCGCGGCACCGCGGAGCGGCTCGACCAGGCGTTGAAGTCGCCGAGGACCACCAGCGGGTGGTGGAGCGCGGTGTCGCGCAGGATGTCGGCCGAGAGCAGCATCGCCGCCTGCCGCCGCCGCTCGCGCCGGTCGAGCCCGAGATGGCAGCTGAAGAGGTGGAACCCGGCCGCGCCCAGCCGGACGTCGGCGCGCAGGCAGCCGCGCGGCTCCCGCCCTCGGACGGAGAGGTCGTAGCTGCGGGTCGACGCGACCGGCAGCCGCGAGAGGATGCAGTTGCCGTAGGGGAAGCCGCGGCGGAGGAGGGTGGGGCCGTACACCGCGGTCAGCCCGGTGAGCGCGGCGAGCTCGCCGGCGGGGTCGGGCAGGTGGTCCCCCGAGCCCAGCCCGAGCGCGCCCACCTCCTGCAGGCCCACCACGTCGGCGTCCGCGGCCGAGATGACCGACGCCACCCGCTCCGGGTCCCAGTCACCGCGGACGCCCACCATGCCGTGGACGTTCCAGGTCATCACCCGCACGAGCGGGCCGGTCACGGCACCGCCCGGTCTTCGGCGAAAGGTGGCGGCGGCCGGCGATCGGAGACGGCCGGGATGCGGTAGGTGGCGTGGAGGTAGCGGTAGAGCGCGTCCGGACGGCGCACCGCGGCGAAGTCGAAGGCACAGTCACGCGGGTGCAGCACGAAGGTCTCGATCTCCTCTGGCGCGACGCCGCCGTGCGAGCCGAACTCCCAGGCGTACGCCACCACCGACGCCCCCTCGCCTCGCCAGCCCAGCACCACCAGGTCGCCGGACGCGTGAAGCCGCAGCAGCCCGGCCACGTAGTCGGCGAGGAGCCCCGGGTCGGGGTGAGGCAGCCGGGCGACGTCGGCCGGGTCGTCGAGATCGAGCTCCGCGCCGCGCGAGAGCACCAGCCCCGCCCCCCCGTTGCGCACCGCCACCAGCCCCACCGCCCGACACTCCCGCAGGGCGGAAAGGATGTCCGGGTGGCGGGCCTGTACCGCCTGGAAGTCGAGCGGCGCGCGCTCCCCGACGAAGTAGACGTGGGCCAGGTCCCCGGCCTCGGCGGTCACCACGCGGTCGGTGCGGGCAAAGCCGAGGGCGTGCCCGACGAGGCCGCGCTCCATCCGATCCAGGCGCTTCGCCAGCAGCCGCTGGCCCCCGGGGAGCTGGCTGAGCCAGCGCCGCAGCGAGCGCGTCTGGGCGAGCCGCACCGCCTCGCCGTCGCCGAGGGCCCGCGGCACGTGGATCCCTCCGCCGGCGAGGGCGAGGTACTCCGGCAGCGAGAGGCCCGTGTACGACTCGAAGGGGCGGGTGGCCACGTGCCCGTGGTCGGAGAAGACGAAGAGGTCGTAGCCGAGGTCTGGGACCGCCTCGGCCGCGGCGAAGATCGCCTCCAGCGCGGCGTCGATGGACGAGAGGTTGGCCAGGGCCGCCGCCGAGTCGGGCCCGCGACGGTGGGCGAACTCGTCGAAGCCGAGGAAGTCACAGAACACCACCGGCACCCCGCGGGCCACGTCGACCATGATCCCCTGCACCGCCAGCTCGCGCATGATGGCGCCGACCATGAGCCGGTGGAGCAGGAACCGCGGCTCGTGCTTCCAGCGGCCCAGGCCGGCCGACCAGCGCGCCGCGTCCCACAGGCCGAGCGCGCCCTCCCAGGCGAGCCGTCCGGCGACGCGCGCCGCGGTGAGGGAGTGGACCACTCCGCTCGCGAGGGTGTCCCAGCCGTTGAAGTGATCCCGGTAGTAGTCGAAGGAGAGCTCGCCCGCGAGGCCCGAGAGGCAGAAGTGGGGCAGGGCGGCGCCGCCGGAGAAGATGGAGAAGTAGGAGGTGCCGCCGCGCAGCAGCCCGGGCGCGCGGGCCGAGAGCTCGAGCTCGACGGCTGCGGCGTCGGCGGCGCGGTCCATCCGCACCTCCCGCCCGGCGCGGCGGTCGTACCAGACGAAGCCCGGCACGCTCGGCGCCTGACCGTACAGCAGCCCGGCCTGGAAGGCGGGGGTCGACGCCGGGGCGCCGCTGCGGCTGGGCGAGAGGCGGTGGGTCCCGAGCGCGAGGCGGCTGGCCAGGAAGGGCATCCGGCCCTGCTCGACCGCGTGCCGCAGCCGGCCGTGCGAGACCCCGTCGAGCTGGACGAGGAGGAGGCGCCGGCCCCCCTCGAGCGGGCCGGGGCGCACGCCGCCGCGGGCCGCGATGGGCCGCAGCACGTCTCGCATCAGCGGCGCGACCGAGCCGGCCAGCACCCGGCCTGGCTTCGCCATCCAGGGGCGGCCCACGGCGCCCTCCTCGCGGAAAGGCTGGGGACGGGCCCGCCCGCCCGCTACCCCGCGCCTCCCGGAGGCGACCAGCGCACCTCCAGCACCGTGAGCTCCACCTCGCCGCCCGGCGGCTGGAAGCGCACCGCGTCGCCTTCCCGCTTGCCGAGGAGGGCGCGGCCGAGCGGCGCGTCGACGCTCAGGTAGCCGCGCTCCACGTCGAACTCGTCGGGCCCGACGAGGCGCCAGGTGCGCTCCTCGCCGTCCTCGTCCTCCACCGTGACCCAGGCGCCGAAGTAGGCGCGCCCGCCGGGGTGCGGGGCCGGCTCGATCACCGTGAGCTCGTCCAGGCGCAGGGCCAGGAAGCGCAGCCGGCGGTCGAGCTCGCGCAGCTTCTGCTTGCCGTACTTGTACTCGGCGTTCTCGCTCCGGTCGCCATGGGCCGCGGCGGCCTCGACCTCGGCCACGATGCGCGGGCGCAGCACGGTCCAGATCTCGTGCTGCTCGGCGGAGAGCCGCTTGAACCCGTCGGGCGTGATGTAGCGCGGTCTTCGTGCGGTGCTCATCGCTTCGGATCTTGGCAGGCCGGCGGGCGAGAAGCTAGGCTGTGGCGGGTGAAGGTCACCGAGCTGCTGCGCTTCGCTCACGAACGCGGCGAACCCATCTTCTCCTTCGAGTTCTTCCCGCCCAAGACCGACGAGGGCGTGCGCCAGCTCTACGAGACCATCGAGGCGCTGCGCCCGCTCGGCCCGGCCTTCGTCTCGGTGACCTACGGGGCGGGCGGCTCCACCCGGCAGCGGACCCTCGAGCTCGTGACCCGGCTCAAGCGCGAGTCCGAGGTGGAGGCGATGGCGCACGTCACCTGCGTGGGCGCCTCGCGCGACGAGATCGCGGCGGTGCTCGACGAGGTGGCGGCCGCCGGGATCCAGAACGTGCTCGCGCTGCGCGGCGATCCGCCCCGCGGAGCGGTGGGCTTCCAGCCACACCCCGACGGCTTCCGCTTCGCGAGCGAGCTGGTGGCCTTCATCCGCTCCCAGCCCGAGCGCTGGAAGTTCTGCCTCGGCGGCGCCGCCTATCCCGAGGGGCACCCCGAGACGCGCGACCTGGGGCAGGACCTGGTCCATTTGAAGCGGAAGGTGGACGCCGGGGCGGACTTCCTCGTCACCCAGCTCTTCTTCGACAACCAGGCCCACTTCCGCTTCCTGGACCGAGCGCGGGCAGCCGGCATCGCGGTGCCCATCCTGCCCGGCATCATGCCCTTCACCAACGTGGATCAGGCCGAGCGCTTCACCGCGCTGTGCGGCGCGGTCATCCCGCAGCCGCTCCGGGCGGCGATGGCGTCGCGGCGCGATGACCCCGACGGCGCGCTCCAGCTCGGCGTGGCCTACGCCAGCCTGCAGTGCGCCGAGCTCCTGCGGCGCGGCGTGCCGGGCATCCACTTCTACACCCTGAACCGCTCCCCCTCCTCCCGCGCCATCGTGGCCGCGCTGCGCGCGAGCGCGCCGTGGCAGGGCGGGTAGGCGGGGTAGGCGGCGCGTGCCGGAGCGCTTCGCGGTCGGTGTAGGGGGGCGTCGTGAACGGGCCCTCATCCGTGCCATTTCACGTCACACGACGCTTCAGCCGCGGCCGCTCCGCGTGCGACAATCGGTGACTGTCGGCTCGCCTGGAGGCGGTGAGGGCCGGCGATCGCTGCACGGGAGGGAGAGGGGATGCTCGACGACGTCCGGATGGGCACCAAGGTTACTGCGGGATTCCTGCTCGTCGCGCTGCTCGCGCTGATCGTGGGGCTCGTGGGCAGCCGGGCGCTCCAGACCATCGGGAGCGCCGACACGCGCATGTACGAGGAGACGAGCGTCCCGCTCTCGGTCCTCATCGAGCTCAACGCGAGCCACGAGGGGAGCTGGGAGGCCTTGCGCGAGGCGATCTACCAGACGACCACGGCGGACATCGAGTCGCGGCTCGCCCGCCTCGATCGGCTGCGCGCCGAGGGAACGCGGCTGGCCGGGCTGCTCCGCCCGCGCCTCGCCTCCGACCGGGAGCGCGCCGCGTTCGCCGACCTGGAGCGGAACGCGGCGGAGCTCGAGAAGCTCCTCGCCATCCTCCGGCCGTTCGTGGTCGAGAACCGGGACACCGAGGCCTTCGCCTTCACCGGCGCGGGGAGCCCCGCGGCCAAGGCCTTCGAGGTCGAGGGCGCCGCGCTGAAGCAGCTCATCCAGCTCAAGGTCGAGGACGCGCGCCGGACCTCGGAGGGGAACGCCGCGCTCGCCAGGAGCGCCGGCCTGCAGATGAACGTCGCCATCGCCCTGGCCTTCGCGGTCGCCCTGGGGCTCGGGTTCTGGCTGCGCGCGCTGCTGCGCCCGCTGGCGTCCTCGGCGGCGCAGGTCCAGCGGATCGCCGAGGGTGACCTGGAGGTTCGCTTCGAGGCGGCCCGGCGCGACGAGATCGGCCTCCTCCAGACCGCGCTGGCCAAGATGGTCGAGCGGCTGTCCCAGGTCATCCGGGAGGTCCGGGCGAGCGCCGACGCCGTGAGCGGCGCGTCCACCCAGGTGTCGGCGACGGCGCAGACGCTGTCGCGAGGGACCGGCGAGCAGGCCGCCTCGGTGGAGGAGACCACCTCGAGCCTCGAGCAGATGAGCGCCTCCATCACCCAGAACGCCGAGAACAGCCGGGAGACGGAGCAGATGGCGGCCGCCGGCGCGAAGAGCGCCGCCAACGGCGGCCGGGCGGTGGGCGAGACGGTGACCGCCATGAGGGCCATCGCCGAGAAGATCTCGATCGTCGAGGAGATCTCCTACCAGACCAACCTCCTCGCCTTGAACGCGGCCATCGAGGCGGCGCGCGCCGGGGATCACGGCAAGGGGTTCGCGGTGGTGGCGGCGGAGGTGCGGAAGCTGGCCGAGCGGTCGCGCAGCGCCGCCGGCGAGATCGCCGGCCTGGCGGAGAGCTCGGTCGGGGTGGCGGATCAGTCGGGCCGGCTGATCGGCGAGCTGGTGCCAGCCATCCAGCGCACCTCGGAGCTGGTGCGCGAGGTCTCGGCGGCCAGCCAGGAGCAGGCGTCCGGGGTGCAGCAGGTGTCGAGGGCGATGGGCGTGGTGGACCAGGTCACCCAGCGAAACGCCGCCGCGGCGGAGGAGCTCTCCTCCACCGCGGCGTCGATGGCCGCGCAGGCCGAGTCGCTGCAGCACATGGTGGCGTTCTTCCGCGTCGGCGACGGCCCGGCGCAGTCCGACGCCGCCCCGGCCCGCCGAGCCGGCCCGGACCAGCCCTCCCGGCGAGCCCGGGACGCGCTCTTCCTCACCGGCAGGGCTCCGGAGCTGCAGGACACCATGACGAGGCAGAGGAACCGATCCGAAGCTTGAAAGGGAGCGACATGAACTGGATGAAGCTGATGGCAGTGGTCGGGGTGGTCGGGGTGGCAGGGATCGGCCGCGCGGCGGACGTCGGCGAGGAGGGCCAGGCGCGGAACCTCGCGGCGCTCCTCATCGCCGGCCGGACGGTGGTGGCGCAGAACCAGCCGCTCATCAACGACGCCGCCAAGGGCGACAAGGGGTTCACGCCCGAGGTCTTCGGGGCGGCGGTCGCGGCCGAGCTCAAGACCAGGACCGGCATCGACCTCGGCAAGCTGGATCACGCGCGGAAGGACCAGGCTCGGCTGAAGGAACTCTTCGACGCCGAGCGCAAGGTGGTCGCCGAGGCCCAGCCGATCATCAACCTCGCCGGCATGGGGTTCAAGGGCTTCACCCCGGCGGTGTTCGGCCTTCACACCGCCGAGAAGTTCGCGGCCACGGCCGGGCTCTCGATCAAGCAGACGAGCGACAAGTACCGCAACCCGCTGAACAAGCCCGACGCCTTCGAGAAGGCGGTGCTCACGAAGTTCGCGGGCTCGGGGTGGGAGAAGGGCAAGGGGTACTCCGAGATCGTCGAGCTCAAGGGCAGGAAGGTGGTCCGCTTCCTCCAGCCGCTCTACATCGGAAAGGCCTGCCTGAGCTGCCACGGCGACCCCAAGGGCGAGCTGGACGTGGCCGGCCGGGCGAAGGAGGGCTACCGGGAGGGCGAGCTGCGCGGCGCCGTGAGCGTCATCGTGCCGGTCGCGCGCTAGGTTCGCGGGCAGGGCGGCCGGCGATACGAGGCCCGGGGTGGCGACTGCCGCCCCGGGCCTTTGGTTTGTGACCCCACGGGGATTCGAACCCCGGTTACAGCCTTGAAAGGGCCGTGTCCTGGGCCACCTCGACGACGGGAACCATCGTCGCGTCCGCGCAAGCGGACGCAAAGAGGCCCAGGACGGCGGAAACCGTCCCGGGCCTCGAGTGACCCCACGGGGATTCGAACCCCGGTTACAGCCTTGAAAGGGCCGTGTCCTGGGCCTCTAGACGATGGGGTCCAACAGGGCGGGGGAAACTAGCGAAGGCGGCCGGAGGTGTCAAAGGGGGATTCCGGCTGCCGAGTCCTGGGCCCCTCTACGACGGGGACCCATGGTCGCGTTCGCCATGGCGAACGCAAAGAGGCCCAGGACGGCGACACCGTCCCGGGCCTCGGAGTGACCCCACGGGGATTCGAACCCCGGTTGCGACCTCGAGAAAGGCCGAGTCCTGGGCCTCTAGACGATGGGGTCGGGGCCGACCGATTGCTCGGCCGACCCGCGTTGCATTCTACACGGCACCGGCCCGCAAGGGGAGTCCCTGCGGCACCCGCCCTAGATTCCGATCGGGAGGGGGACATGGCCGGGGCACTGGTAGGCAAGGTGGCGGTCGTCACGGGGGCGTCGAGCGGGATCGGGCGGGCCATCGCCAGGGCCTTCGGCGCCGAGGGCGCACGGGTGGCGCTCCTGGCCAGAGGCCGGGACGGGCTCGAGGCCGCGGCGGCGGAGATCCGGTCGTTCGGGAGCGAGGCGCTGCCGCTGCCGCTCGACGTCGCCGATGCGGCGGCGGTGGACCGGGCCGCCGACGAGGTGGCGGAGCGCCTCGGCGGGCTCGACGTGTGGGTGAACGACGCCATGGTCTCGGTCTTCTCGCCCGTCCGGGAGATGACCGCGGCCGAGTACCGGCGCGTCACCGAGGTGAACTACCTCGGCACCGTGCACGGGACGCTCGCCGCGCTCCGCCACATGCGCCGGCGGGGAGCGGGGACCATCCTGCAGATCGGCTCGGCGCTGGTCTACCGCTCCATCCCGCTGCAGAGCGCCTACTGCGCCAGCAAGGCGGCCATCCGCGGCTTCACCGACTCGCTCCGCTCCGAGCTCCTGCACGAGGGGAGCCGGATCAAGGTGGTGATGCTGCAGCAGCCCGCCGTGAACACGCCGCAGTTCGACGTGGTCCGCACGCGCCTGCCGCGGCGACCTCAGCCGGTTCCGCCCATCTACCAGCCGGAGGTGATCGCGCGCGCCGCGCTCTACGCCGTGCGTCGTCCGGCTCGCGAGCTCTGGGTCGGCGGCAGCGCCATCAAGGCCATCCTGGGCCAGAAGCTCGTCCCCGGTTACGCCGACCGGTACCTGGCGAGGCACGGCTACGACGCGCAGCAGACCGCCGAGCTGGAACCGCCGGGCCGGCCGGACAACGTGGACGCGCCGCTCCCCGGAGACCGCGGGGCCCACGGGCGGTTCGACGCGGAGGCGCGCGGCTTCAGCCTGGAGCTCTGGCTGCGGACCCACCCTGTCGCGGCGGCGGCCTTGACGGCGCTGGGGCTCGGCGCCGGGTGGAGGGCGCTGCGGATCTAGGCCGGCCCGGGGGCCGGGCGGCGGACGGCGTGTCGCGGGACGGCCCTCCCGCTTTTCAGACGACCACGCCGGAGTCGGCTGGCAGGCGCCGCCGGGGGATACCGGCGCTGGCTGCGAGCTTGCAGTCGGCCGAGGCATGTCCCTTCACCGTCCCGTGCTCCGTTCGCTGCGCCCCCGGGCCGCGCGCCCGGCCTGTGCGTCCGCGCTCGTCTTCCTCCTCCTCTGCGCCGGCTGCGGTCCCCCCGAACCGGCGGCGCCCGCGCCCGGCTCGGTCCGGCTCCGGGTCGCGACCTGGAACGTCCACGATCTCTTCGACGAGTCGGACGACCCGCTCACGGAGGACCCCGTGCCGCGCCACGCCACGGTGGAACGGAAGCTGGCGCGGGTGGGAGCGGTCCTGGCGCGGCTCGACGCCGACGTGGTGGTGCTGCAGGAGGTGGAGCACCTCGGGCTGCTGGAGCGGCTCGCGCGCGGTCCGCTGGCGCCGCTCGGCTACGCCCACCTCCACCTGGTCGAGGGGAGGGATCCACGCGGCATCGACGTGGGCGTCCTGTCGCGGCTCCCCTTCACCCGCCTCGTGAGCCACCTCGCCGATCGCGACGCCTCCGGCGGCCACCTCTTCGCGCGCGACCTCGCCGAGGTCCACCTCTCGGTGGCCGGGCGCGAGGTGGCGCTGCTCGGCGCGCACCTCGCCTCGCGGCGCGAGCCGCAGGACGCGCTCCGGGCGGCGCAGGCCGGGCGGGTGGCCGAGATCGCCGGCGCGCTCCTCGATGCATCCCCGGGAGCGCTGGTCCTGGTGGCGGGCGATCTCAACGACGGCCCGGCCGCGGTCCCGCTGTGGCCGCTGCTGGGAGATCCCCGGCTGGCCGACCCGGCCGCCGCGCTCCCCGCCTCCCTCTCCTACACCTACTCGCCCCCGCGGTACCGCGGCCGGCTCGACTACCTGCTCGTCTCGCGCAACGCGCTCGACTGGCTCTCCGACCTGGAGGTGGTGGGCGGCGCCGACGTGGACGCCGCCTCGGATCACCGTCCGGTGGTGATCGAGCTGACGGTGCCGCCGCAGCCGTCGGTCGCCGTCAGCGCGGGTCCGGCCCCACCTTGCCCTGGTTGATGTGCTGGGCGAGCCGGCGGTCCATGGTGCGGATGTGCACGCCGAGCCAGCGGCGCAGGGAGCGGATGGTCTCGAGCGTCAGCGGCAGATCGTCGCGGGCGAAGCGCTCGCGGAGCGCGCGCAGGTGCTCCAGCAGCTGCCGGTGCTCGTCGGCGTGGGCGTGCATCTCCGGGTAGGAGTGGAAGCGCATCATGAGCTCCTCGCTCATGAAGTGCATGTTGGTGAAGTCGTCGAGCTGGCGGAGGAGGTCCTCCGACTCCTCGCGGGTCCGGCCGCGCTCCAGCGCGTCCTCGAGGGCGTTCACGAGGTCGATCTGGAGCTGGTGCTCCCCGTCGATGGGCTCGTTGTCGAGCGCGAGCCTCTCTTCCCAGTGTGGATGGGGGTGCGGCTGGGTCATCGGGATCCTCCGGGGGGTGGAACCGCTCATAACTTCCTCGGCCGGCGCCGGCTTCGACCTGATACGCTCCTGCCCCAACACGGTCACGCCGTCCGGGACACCCGCGACGGCGCCGCAGGACCCCCGCCCCACCCAGAGAGGATTCACCGATGCTCTCCGCGATGGTTGCAGCCCTGCCGCTCCTGGTCCTCCTCGTCGGACTCCCCCTCATGATGAAGCCGGCCGTGAAGGTCGCGCCGCTGGCGTGGGCGGTCACCGTGCTCCTGGCGGTGGGCTACTTCGGGCTGCCGGTGAAGGTGACGCTGCTCGCTGCGCTCCAGGGGGCGCTCTTCGGGATCTTCCCGATCATGTACATCCCGTTCGGTGCGCTGGTGGTCTACAACACCCTCAAGGCCACCGGCTGGATGGACAAGATGCAGGGGGCGATGGCCAACCTGACCATCGACCGCCGCGCCCAGGCGCTGCTCATCGGCTTCGGCTTCGGCGCCTTCCTCGAGGGCATCTGCGGGTTCGGCGCGCCGGTGGCCATCCCGGCCAGCATCCTGGTGGGGCTCGGCTACGAGCCGATGATGGCCGCGCTCGTCTGCCTGGTCGCCAACACCGGCCCGGTGCCGTACGGCTCGCTCGCCATCCCCACCGTGACCTTGGCTGGGACCACCCAGCTCGACCTCATGCGGCTCTCGAGGATGTCGGGCCGCCTCATGGCGCCGCTCGCCTTCCTGATGGCCTTCGCCACCGTGTTCGCCATGTCGAAGGCGAAGGGGGTCAAGGGGGCGCTGCCGGCCATCCTGGTCACCGGCGCCAGCTTCGCCGGGACGCAGTTCCTGGTCTCGAACTACGTCGGGGCCGAGCTCACCGACGTCATCGCCTCGCTGGTCTGCCTCACCGCCACCGCGCTCTACCTCTCGCGGGTGCGGCGCGCCGACCCCTGGCTCTTCCCGGGCGAGAGCGCGGTGGCGGCCAAGCCCAGGGAGTTCCACCCCCGCGAGCTGTTCCTCTCCTGGCTGCCTTATCTGCTACTGGCGGTCCTCGTCATCGCGGTGAACCTCGAGGGCACCAAGCGCATCTTCAACGGCAGCGCCAAGGGCTGGGAGTGGATGCTCGTCCAGTTCCAGGTCTACAACCCGGGCAAGCTCTACAAGTTCACCTGGCTGCAGAGCCCGGGCACCATCATGCTCATCGCCGGGCTCATCGCCTTCCCGTTCCTGGGCGTCCGGCTGCGCACCTTCGGCGAGCAGTTCGGGAAGACGGCGCGGCAGATGGTCCCGTCCTTCATCGCGGTGGCGTCCATCCTCTCCATCTCGGAGGTGATGAACCTGGCGCTGCCCATCCTCGATCCCAGGACCAGGCTCGCGGTCTGGGGCACGGTGGGGGTGAAGCAGATCTCGATGGTGAACACGCTGGCGAACAGCGTCGTGAGCCTGGTGAGCGCGCACGTCTACCCGCTGCTCTCCCCGGTGTTCGGCACCATCGGCGTGTTCCTCACCGGCTCCAACACCTCCTCGAACGCGCTCTTCGGGAACCTCCAGAAGCTGACGGCGCACGGGCTCGGCCTGTCGGACATCCTCATGGCCTCGAGCGGGAACGCCGGCAGCCCGGCGGGCAAGATGATCTCGCCGCAGAGCATCGTCATCGCCGCGGCCGCGGTGGGCCTCCTCAACCAGGAGGGGCGCATCATGCGGCAGACCATCAAGTACACCATCCCTTACCTGGTCATCCTCGGGCTGATGGTGTGGGGCTACGCCTTCCTGTTCCCGCACCTCGTCCCGTAGCGCGGTCGAAGGAGGGGCTCACATGCGCGTCGTCGTGGCGCCCGACTCGTTCAAGGGCAGCGCCTCCGCGCTGGCGGTGGCGGAGGCGGTGGAGCGCGGCGTGCGCGCGGTCTTCCCGCGGGCCGAGGTGCGCAAGGTGCCCATCGCCGACGGCGGCGAGGGGACCGTGGAGGCGCTGGTGGTCGCCACCCGCGGCCGGCTGCTCGAGGCCGAGGTGCGCGGGCCCCTCGGCGCGCCGGTGCGGGCGCGCTGGGGCGTGCTGGGCGACGGGCAGACCGCGGTGGTCGAGATGGCGGCCGCCTCCGGGCTGCCGCTCGTTCCCGAGGATCGGCGCGACCCCCGGATGACCACCACCTTCGGCACCGGCGAGCTCATGAAGGCGGCGCTCGACGCCGGGCTGCGCAAGCTCGTGGTCGGAATCGGCGGCAGCGCCACCAACGACGGTGGCGCGGGGATGGCGCGCGCGCTCGGGGCGCGGTTCCTCGACGCGGGCGGAGCGGAGCTGCCCGAGGGGGGCGCCGCGTTGGCGCGCCTGGAGCGGCTCGACCTGTCCGGCCTCGACCCGCGACTCGCCGGGGCGGAGATCCTGGTCGCCTGCGACGTGGACAACCCGCTCACCGGCCCCCGGGGCGCCTCGGCCGTCTACGGGCCGCAGAAGGGGGCCACGCCGGAGGTGGTCCGCGAGCTGGACGCGGCGCTCGGCCGCTACGCCGGCGTGGCGAAGGCCGCCACCGGCCGCGACGTAGCCGGGCTGCCGGGCGCGGGGGCCGCTGGCGGGCTCGGGGCCGGGCTGCTCTTCTTCACGCCGGCGCGGCTGCGGCCGGGGGTGGAGATCGTGCTCGAGGCCACCGGCTTCGAGGAGCTGGTGAAGGAGGCCGACCTGGTCTTCACCGGCGAGGGGCGCACCGACTTCCAGACCGCCATGGGGAAGGCGCCGGTGGGGGTCGCCGCGGTGGCCCGGCGGCACGGCGTGCCGGTGGTCTGCCTCTCCGGCGGGCTGGGCGACGGCGCGGACGAGGTCCTCGCGAAGGGGATCGACGCGCTCGCCAGCATCGTCCCGCAGCCCATGTCGCTCGAGGAGTGCGTGGCGCGCGGCCCGGAGCTCATCGAGGCGGCGGCGGCGCGCGCCTGCCGGCTGCTGCGGGTGGGGATGGGCGTGGGCAGGTCAGAGTGAGGCGCCTGGGACTCGAACCCAGAACCACCGGCTTAAAAGGCCGATGCTCTACCATTGAGCTAGCGCCCCGAGCTGCCGCCCTTCGGGGCACGCACACTACCAGCGTCACGGGGAGCGCGTCATCCTCCTGCGCGGCGAGCGGGAGCCCCTCGCGCCCGTCCCGGCGACGGGCCGTAGTAAGGTGCGCGGCATGAAGAAGCGACACGCGCTCCTCGCCGCCCTGGCGCTCTCCACGGCCTGCGTCCACGACGTGATGCAGGTGGCGCCTCCCTTCGACGGGCGGGAGCGCCAGCGGGCCGAGGCGGCCGCGTGCTGGCGCAGCGGGCTTCCGTACTGGATGGACGACGCGGCCCTGAGCGACGCCGCGCGCCTCGACCGGCGGGAGGGGGACGCCAGCCGCGCCAACGAGAGCTTCCAGGCCGGCACCGCGATGATGGCGGCCCAGCCGCCGCCCGCGCCGCGCCCCTCCGATGGCGGCCCCCACACCAGCGCGCTGCTCCGGGAGCGAGACGAGTTCCAGGCGCGCTGCAGGCTCCTGCGCGCGGGCGGCGCGCTCTCGCCTTAGGGAGCCTGGCCGAACCCTCGCGGGCGGCGCGCCGGCGCGCCGCGGCGCTCAGCGACTTCGCGCCGCCGCGGCCGCCACCGCCTCGACCGAGAGTCGGCGGGGACTGGCGGGCGCCGTCCGCCCCTCGCGCTCCAGCCGCTCGAACCAGCTCGCGGCGCGCCGCTTGAGCTGCGACCAGCGGACCTCCTCGTCCGAGGGCTGCGCCTCGTGCTGGAGCGACGAGTAGGTGCGGCGGCAGAGGTGGCACTTCCAGTAGCGGACAGTGCTGCCGGGCGCCGTCCAGCTGCTCATCGCGACGCGGCAGTGGGTGCACTCGGTGGCGAGCTCCATGGTGGTTCGACCGATATCGCCGGCGTGGTGGCGGGTCAAGAAAGCTGCTAATCCACGGGCAGCCGCTCCCCATCTTCGCCGCGGGAGCGCTGGAGAGGGGCGCGCGGTGAGGCCGGCCATGGTGAGCATCGACGGCGAGCTGGTGCCGCCGGCGCGGGCGGTGGTCTCGGTCTTCGACCGCGGCTTCCTCTACGGCGACAGCGTCTACGAGGTGATCCGGACCTACGGTGGTCGCCCCTTCGAGCGCGAGGCGCACCTCGCCCGGCTGGAGCGCTCGGCGGAGCGCATCGGCCTCGAGCTGCCCTGGCCCGGCGCGCGCTTCGCGGCCGAGATCGGTCGCGTCCTCGCCGCCGCCTCCGCCGTTCGAGAGGCGCCGGACCCGGCGGCGGCCCCCTGGAACGCGGGCGAGCTCACGGTCCGGCTCATCGTCACCCGCGGCGGCGGCGAGCTGGGGCTGGACCCGGCGCTGGCCACCGAGCCCAAGGTGATCCTGCTGGCGCTGCCGCTCCAGGCGCCGCCGCTCTCGGCGTACGACGCGGGGGTCACCCTGGCGCTGGTGGGCGAGACGCCGGTGGGCCGGCCCCGCGAGCCGAGCGCCAAGACCGGCGCCCACCTGGCCCACGTGCTGGCGCTGCGGGAGGCGCGCGCCGCCGGCGCCCATGAGGCGTTGGCTCTTGATCGCGACGGCTTCGTCACCGAGGGCGCCTCCTCCAACCTCTTTCTGGTGAAGGAGGGCGCGCTCTCGACGCCTCCCCTGCAGGCCGGCATCCTTCCCGGCGTCACCCGGGCGGTGGTGCTGGGGATCGCGCGGGGCGCGGGGCTGGAGGTGCGGGAGGTGCGGCTCCGCCCGGAGGACCTCGCCGCCGCCGACGAGCTCTTCATCACCTCCACCGCCCGCGAGATCCTGCCCGCGACGCGGCTCGGCGCCGCGCCGGTGGGCGGCGGAGCTCCGGGCCCGGTGACCGGCCGGCTGCACGCCCTGTTCCGCGCCCGCGCCGAGGCCTTCGCCCGCGGGGAGTGACGCGTCATCGGCTGGCGGGCTCGCCCGCCGCGCCGGCGCGGGATAAGCTGCCGGCCGCCCGATGAACGCCCGCCGCGCTCGCCCGCACGCCCTCGCAGCCGTCCTCTGCCTCTCGCTCACGGCGCGCGCCGCCGACCCGGTGCCGGTGCCCACGCCCGCTCCGATGGACGCGTCCGCACCGACGGACGCGCCAGCCCCAGCGCCTGCGACCGGTTCGGCGCCGGTGCCCGACGCGACGGTGCCCACGCTCGACGCCGCGACGGGTGCGCCCGCGCCGCTCCCGCCGCCCTTGCCGCCGCCCTTGCCGCCGCCCCTCCCGCCGCCCAATGCGGTGCTGCCGCCCCTGGGGCCGGGGGACGACCCGCTCGACCTCCTGTGGGCGCACCGGCTCAACTTCGCCGCTGACGGGAAGCCCCTCGTCACCATCCGACTCATGGAGGGGCAGGAGCGGGTGGAGTTCCGCCCGCGCGCCAACGCCCGGCTCTCGGTCCGCGGCGGCCCGCCGCTGGTGCTCGCCGCCGGCCACCGCTTCGAGGTGCGGCTGGTGGAGGCGCTCCCGGCGGCGGTGGTGCACCATCCGCTGCTGGCGGAGGAGGTGATCGGGGAGCGGACCACCATCGATCAGGCCCGCGCCACCTGGGAGGCGCGCGGGGTGAAGGTCCGCGAGCGGGTGGTGGGCGCGGTGTTCGGAATCCTCGGCCGCGTCATCGACAACCGGCGCGCGCTCCTGCTGGCCGACGGCGACGGGAGCGAGGAGTGGGCCCGGACCTTCGCGGAGCGCGCCTTCGCCGAGCACGGCACCCGCCCGGCGGTCCTCGACGAGCTGGTGACCCGGCCCAGCGGCAAGCTCGAGGTCCTCGACGAGGCGGGGCAGCGGCTCGCGCTCGCCGATCAACTGGTGGAGCTCGAGGTGGAGGGCGACCGGGGCTTCCTGCTCTCGCGGGTGGAGCACGACCGCGGCGCCCGGGCGCACGGCCGCGAGGACCGCGCCTACCGGGGCCGGCTCTTCGTCACCGTGGACGCCGCCGGCAAGCTGGCGGCGGTGCACGGGGTGGCGCTGGAGGAGCTGCTGCGCGGCCTCGTCCCGTCGGAGATGCCGGCGGGCGCGCCGCTCGAGGCGCTCAAGGCGCAGGCCGTGACCGCCCGCTCCAACGTGCTCGCCCAGATCGGCACCCGCCACCTCACCGATCCGTACGTCCTCTGCAGCGAGGTGCACTGCCAGGCGTATCGCGGCGAGGCGGCGCAGGCGGGGCGCACCGATCAGGCGGTGCGCGCCACCCACGGCGAGGCGCTCTTCGGGGGCGGTGATCACGCCCTGGTCGACGCGGTCTACTCGGCCGTGTGCGGCGGCCACGGCGAGGACAACGACGCCGTGTGGGCCGTCCGACCGAGCGAGAGCTTGCGCGGCGGCCCCGATCTCCCGCCGGGTGAAGCGTCGGCCTGGGAGGGTGGCCTCCGGAGCGAGGCCCGGCTGCGGAGCTTCCTCGACGAGGCCCCCAGGGGCTGGTGCGCGCGCGCCAGGGGAGTGCCCCCCAGGCGCTACCGCTGGGAGCGGCGCTTCTCCCGTGCGGAGCTGGACCGGCTGGCGTCGCCGCTCGGGGTGGGCCCGGTGCGCGCGCTGCAGGTCACCTCGCGCGGGGCCTCCGGCCGTGCCCTGTCGCTGCGGGTCCAGGGGGAGGAGGGCGACGCGACCATCCACGGGGAGCTCCGGATCCGGAGGCTCCTCGGGAACCTCTCGAGCGCCATGTTCACGGTGGAGTGGGCCGGCGGCGAGTGGGTCTTAAGGGGCGGTGGCTGGGGTCACGGCGCCGGCATGTGCCAGTGGGGCGCGGTGGGGCGCGCCGAGGCGGGGCAGGGGTATCGGGAGATCCTGCGCGCCTACTACTCGGGCGCCGAGGTGGCGCGCATCTACTGAGCGCGTCGGTCGGGGGGCGGGCCTTCGCCGCCCAGCGTCAGGAGCCGCTGCCGCCTGCGCCGGCGCAGCGAGAGGGTCAGCGTCGCGGCGGTGAGGAGCGCGAGCAGCCCTACCAGCGCCTCCACCAGCGCGATGCGCCCGAGCAACACCGCCTCGGCCCCTCCCATGTTCCGCGCGGCGCGGCGCGCCTCGCCGGCGCGCCAGAGCATGAAGGCGCCGCCGACCGCGAGCAGCGCCACCCGGAGCATCACGCGCTGGATGGACATCCGCATGCGCGCCTTATTGCACGCGGGCCCCATGCCGCGCCAGTTGGCGGTGCCGCAAGACCGCTCGCTGGACGGCCGCGGCCGGAGCGCCTGCTTGGTTGCCCAGCGGGGGCGGGAGCACTTGATCGGGCCGGTGCCGGGGAGATCCGGAGAACGCAATTTCGCCGTGTCGGGAATTCGTGGGGCGCCGCTGAGAACGGAGATGGGCTCGATGGATACGGAGTGCACCGTCCTGGTCATCGACGACGACGAGGCGGCGCGCGGCGCCTTGTGCGAGTACCTGGGGCTCGCCGGCTACCGCACCCGCGTGGCCAGCAGCGGCGCAGAGGCCATCGAGGCGCTGCAATCGCCCGGGCCGATCGGCGCGGTGCTCCTCGACCTGGTGATGCCGGGGCTCGACGGCTTCGAGGTGCTCCGCCGCTACCGCGAGCAGGGCGGTGCGGCGCCGGTGGTGGTGCTCTCGGCGCTCTCGGACGCCGAGGACGTGGTCAAGGCGATGAAGTTCGGAGCCACCGACTACCTGCCGAAGCCCTTCGACGTGAACGAGCTCGACCTCGTGCTGCGGCGCGCGCTGGAGGGGCGCGCCGGAGCGGTCCGCCAGGCAGCCGCCGGCTCCGCGGTGGCTCCCTCGGACGCCGACGGCGGGCTCGGGCACGTCTCGGTCTCCGCCGCGATGTACCGGGTTTGGGAGCTGGTGCGGCGCGTGGCCGACACCGACGTCCCGGTGCTCCTGGTCGGCGAGAGCGGGGTGGGCAAGGACGTGGTGGCCCGCCGGATCCACGCCGCCAGTCACCGGGCCAGCCACACCTTCGTGAAGATCAACTGCGCGGCGCTGCCGGCCGAGCTCCTGGAGAGCGAGCTGTTCGGCCACGAGAAGGGCGCCTTCACCGGCGCGCACGCCGAGAAGCCGGGCAAGTTCGAGCTGGCGCACCAGGGCACCATCTTCCTCGACGAGATCGGCGACATGGACCCCCGGCTGCAGGCGAAGCTGCTGCAGGTCCTGCAGGACGAGGAGTACTACCGGGTGGGCGGCAAACGGCCCATCCGCGTGGACGCGCGCGTGGTGGTCGCCACCAACCGCGACCTCGAGGCCGCCATCGAGGCGGGGGCCTTCCGTGAGGACCTCTTCTACCGGCTCAACGTGGTGACCATCCGCGTGCCTCCGCTGCGCGAGCGCAAGGAGGACGTCGCCCCGCTGGTGCGCCACTTCGTCGAGAAGTACCGGCGGCGTTACCAGGGCGGCCTGCAGGAGGTGCCGCCGGAGGTGATGGAGCGCTTCCAGTCGCACGACTGGCCCGGGAACGTGCGCGAGCTCGAGAACCTGGTGCGCCGGCTGGTGGTGCTGAGGGATCCCGCCATGGTCCTGGGCGAGCTGGGCCCGGCCCCCACGCCGATCGCCACCCCGCCGCAGCCGGAGCAGGACGGCGCGCGACGCGAGGCGCGGCCGGCGCTCGAGGAGGTGCCGCTCAAGGAGGTGGGCCGCCGCGCCGCCCGGCTGGCGGAGCGGGAGGCCATCCTGCGCGCGCTCATGCGCACCGGCTGGAACAAGCGGCGCGCCGCGCAGCGGCTCCAGATCAGCTACAAGGCGCTGCTCTACAAGATCAAGGACTGCGAGATCGTGGATCCGCGCGCCGCCGCATCGCTCGAGCAGGACCGGCTCGATCAGCTCAGCTGAAGCGCTCGAGCCGGTGAGGAGATCTCCGGGAGGGGACCTCTTCACGGGCGCTCAGCGCTCAGCGCGCCGCGCGATCGCCGGACGCCGGCTCGAGCGCCGGGGCCGCTGGCGTCGCGTCGTCGGCGTGCGCTGCGGCGGGCTTGGCGGCGCTCGCGCCGCGGCCGCTCACCAGCAGCAAGGTGATCCCGAGCCCCAGGAGCACCATCGGCTCCACCCAGGGCGCACGGAAGAGGTGGCAGACCACGCTCCCCAGCGCGAAGAGTCCGCCCGTCCACGCCGTCGCTCGCATCATCGATGAGATCCCCGTCCCCGCCGTCCCAGGCGAACCGGCCACTTCGCTCGCCTCACAACGTGAGCCGCGCTCGATCTCCGCGCAACGGCCGAGGCGCTGGGCCGAGTGGGGAAAACTCGTCCCCTCGGTGGGAACCACCGTTCCGCAGGAAACGCGCGAACGCCCCGCCTGCGAGGATCCGGGCGGACGCTCACCGAGGCCTTGATCCTTGAAGCGCGCACTCCCCGACCGCGCGCAGGGGTCGGTGGCACGCGGCGTGCTCCAGTGCCGCGCAGCCGGGCTGCAGGTACGCCCCCGGCGAGCAGCAGGGGAGGATCATCGATGCGGAGACAAGCCCTGTTCCTTCTGGCGCTCCTGGGGAGCGCGGCCTGCGCCACCTCGCGGAGCGGTGAGGTGGCCGCACCCCGCCAGGAGGCGGAGTACCGGATCGGGCGCGAGGACGTGCTCGAGATCGTCGTCTACCACGAGCCGGAGCTCTCCCGGGTGATGCCGGTGCGGCCCGACGGCAAGATCGCCGTGCCCCTCGCGGGAGAGGTCGAGGCGGCCGGCAAGACCACGACGGAGCTCAAGGCCGACCTCACGCGCGCCCTCGGCCCGTACGTCCGCGACGCGGCGGTGTCGGTGCTGGTGCGGGAGGTCAACGGCCCCAAGTTCTTCGTGATGGGAGAGGTGAACCACCCGGGCGGCTTCCCGCTGCGCGGCTCGACCTCGGTCGTGCAGGCCATCGCGCTCGCCGGCGGTACGGGCGAGTTCGCCGGCAACGACGTGGTCTGGCTCAGGCAGAAGGGCGCTGGCGGCGTGGACAAGGTGAAGCTCTCCTACCGCGAGCTGGTGCATGGGGAGGCGGGGGGCTCGCTGTGGCTCTCTCCCGGGGACGTCATCTACGTCCCCTGAGCGAGCGAACGGCCTGGCGATGGAGGGGAGCCCCTTGAGCGGAAGGCGGACGATGGGAGCGCGGCTTCGCCCCGGCGCGGTGCTGGCCGCCGCGTGGCTGGCGGCGGCGGGGCCGGCCCGGGCCTCCACCGTGACCGAGCCCTTCGCCCGCCTCACCCTCGAGGGCGGCTACGACTCCAACGTCTACCTCGATGGCCGCGGCGGGGATCGCATGGGCCGCGTCTCGCCCGACCTCGGCCTGGTGCTCAAGGACCACCTGTACCGGCTCCAGGCGGCCTACGGTGCCGACTTCCTCCTGTACCCCACGCTGGTGGGCCACGCGGTGGTGAACCAGCGCGGTGAGCTGGGGCTCAAGTGGCGGCCGGCGCGCCGCTGGGAGGCGGACCTCGATGGGCGGGCCACCTACGCCTTCGATCCCGTCGGCCTGGCCCAGGTCGGCGTGATCGCGAAGGGCGGCCAGGCGCTCCTCCTGCGAGGGGCCGCTCGGGTCTCCTGGCGGGCGGAGCGGCTGGCCCGGCTCTCGCTCACCTTCAGCGAGCGCGCGGTGCGCTTCGACGACGGCACCGGCGCCGCCGCCCACGTCCCCGGGGTCGAGGCGGCCTGGCTCCTCTCCGCGCGCGACGAGGTCGCTGTCGCCTACCGGCTCGACCTGTTCCGGCCGCTCGGGGCGACCAGCTTCCGGGGAGCGGCGGCGCACGAGGCGAAGGCGATCTGGCGGCGCAAGCTCGATCGCCGCTACTCGCTCGAGGTCGAGGCGGGGCCGGCGCTCTGGGTCGGGACCGGCAGCACCTCGCTCGTGCCCGAGGCGGCGGCCACGTTGCTGTACGGGCACCGGGTCATCGACCTCCGGTTCACCGCGCAGCACGGCCTCGCCCTCGGCGCGCTGGCCCGCCCCGGGCTCTATGACGCCCTGGAGGCTGGAGCCGCCTGGCACGCCGGGCGGTCCTGGCGGCTGCTCGCCGATGGCGGCATCTGGCGCGGCGGCGAGGTCCCGACCGGCGACAACTCCGTCACCGGCTACCTGGTGGGCGGCGAGCTCTCGTATCTGTTCGGCGGTGGCGCGTCGGTGGGGGTCGCCGCCAGCCGCTTCGCGCGGTTCGACGACCCCTCTCCGGCGCACGCGCGCAACCTCGTCGGCCTGCGCGTCGGTTGGGAAGTGAAGCCCAGATGACACGTGAGGACTCCATGGAACGCACCTACACGCTCCAAGAGCTGCTGGCCGCGCTGAAGCGGCGGGGCTGGCTCGCGCTGGCGGTCGGCGTCGCGACCTTCGCGGTCGCGGCGGCGATCATCCTCCTGCTCCCGAGCGAGTACCGCTCCGAGTCGGTGGTGCAGGTCGAGCCGCACCGCCTCGCCCCGGAGTACTTCCCGGCCAACCCGGCCACCGGGTTCGACGACCGGATGCGCACCCTGAAGCACGGCATCCTGGCGCGGCCGGTGCTGGAGCGGGTGATCCGCGAGACCGACTTCTACCCCAAGCTCGCCGGCGACATGGACGAGGCGGTGGAGCAGCTGCGCAAGCACGTCGAGGTGCGGCTCGAGGGCGAGGTCGCCGCCGGGCCGCCGGCGCTGCTCTTCGTCGTGGAGGTGCGAGGCAAGGACCGCGACAAGGTGGCCAAGGCCGCCGAGCTCCTCCCCCGCTACTACGCCGAGATGACCTTCCAGGTGCTCGCCGATCAGTCGCGCGCGCTGCACCGCACGCTGGAGCAGCAGGCCGCCGACATGGGCCGCCAGCTCACGGGGCAGGAGTCGAAGCTGCTCGCCTTCAAGGCGGCGCACGCCCCCGAGCTGCCGGAGTCGGCCGAAGCCAACATGCGCGCGGCCGCCCGGACCGAGTCGCAGATCGAGCAGCGGCTCTCGAACGTCGCCGACGCCCAGCGGCGCCGCCTGGCGGTGCTGGCCGCCATCCCGGAGGCCGAGAGCGACACCGGCCGGGCCCAGATCGGCGCCGAGGAGGTGCTGCGGCGACTGCAGACTTCGCGGGCCACCTACGGCGACGAGAACCCCGAGGTGAAGCGGCTCACCCGCCAGTACGCGGAGGCGAAGCAGCGCGGCTTCGACGAGCTGGGGCGCTTCCAGAAGGAGCGCGTGCAGGGGCAGCTCGCCCGCATCGACGCGGAGATCGCGGAGAACCACGCCGCGGTGGAGCAGCTCCGGATCGAGCAGGCGCGCTTCCAGCAGCGGCTCGACCTGGCCCCGCGCTGGGGCGCCGAGCTCGCCAACCTCGCGCGCGACTACGAGGTGCTGCGAGCCAAGTACACCACCACCGTCGCCAAGGCGGCCGACGCCGCCGCCGCGCAGAACCTGCTGCAGGCCGACGGGCTCTCGAGCCTCTTCCGCATGGTGCAGCCGGCGGTGGCGCAGCAGCGCCCGGCCGGCCCGGCCCGGCTCGCGCTGCTGCTCCTGGCGCTGCTCGGCGCGATCGCCCTGGGGCTCGGGGCCGCCGGCGCCGCCGAGCTCCTCGACAGCTCGCTGCGGGGCCCGGAGGACGCCGCGGCCTTCGGCGTGCCCGTCCTCGCCTCCATCCCGCGCATCGGCCCGCGCAAGACCGCCTGACCTCACCCGGAGCAAGCAGCAGAAAGGAAAGCCACATGTCCGTTCCTGCCGAGACCCTGGGGGTCTCCCCCGTCATCCACCCCGCCGCCAGCGGGAGCGAGGTCACCCTGGCTCCGCCCGACTCCGCCGCCGCCGAGCAGTACCGGGTGTTGCAGCAGCGCCTGGAGCGGCTGGCGGCCCGCCGGCCCATGCGCGTGGTGGCCATCACCTCCTCCGCCAGGGGAGAGGGGCGCAGCACCACGGCGCTCAACCTGGCGCTCACCGCCGCGGAGGATGGTCGCGAGGTGGCGCTGGTGGAGTGCGACGTGCGCAAGCCCTGCCTGGCGCAGCGGCTCGACCTGGCCCCGCGCGCCGGCCTGGCGGAGGTGGCCCTGGGGACCGCCGAGCTCTCGCAGGCGCTCTGCCGGGTGGGACGGCTCTCGGTGCTCTGCGCCGGCGAGGTGAAGGACCCCTCGGCGGTGCTGCGCAGCCCGCGCCTGCCCGGGATCGTGGAGGCGCTGCGGTCCAGCTTCGCCCTGGTGGTGCTCGACGCGCCGCCGGCGCTGGCCTTCGCCGACGCGGAGCGGCTGGCCTCGGCGGCGGACGGCGCGGTGCTGGTGGTGCGCGCCCACGAGACGCCGCGCGAGGTGGTGCGGCTGGCGCTCGACGCCCTGGGCGACCGGGCGGTCGGCATCGTCCTCAACCACGTGAACGCGCGGACCACGGTGCACGGGAAGTACCTGTACGCCGACCCGACGGCGGCTTGAGGGAGAGAGGCCGAGCCGCCGTGGTCAGGGTCTTCAGCCACTGGATGTCTCCGCGCAAGGCGGCGTTCTTCGTCGCCGAGGAGACGGTCCTCGTCCTGGCGCTCCTCGCCGGGGCTGCGCTCGGCCCGGTCGCCGCGCCGCACCCCCTCGAGGCGCGCCCGGACGTGGCGCCGGCGCTGCTCCGCGCCACCCTGGCGGCGCTGGCCTTCGCCGGCTCGCTCTACTTCGGAGACCTCTACGACCTCCACGTGGCCTCGAAGGATCGCGCGGAGGGCCGGCGCCTCCTGCGCGCCCTCGGCGCGGCGGTGGCGGCGCTGGCGGCGGCGTACCTGGTCCTGCCGCACGTGCTGCCCATGGGCTGGTTGCCGCGTGGCTCGCTCACCCTGGCGGCCGCGGGAGGCGCGCTGGCGGTGATCGCCGTCCGCGCGGCCATGCCGGCGGTGGTCGGCGCGCCGGTACGCGTGCTGCTGCTCGGTGCCGGCGAGCGAGCCCGGCGGCTGGCGCATGCCGTGGAAGAGGAGGCGGATCAGCTGTTCGAGGTGGTCGGCTTCCTCGCCAGCGGGCCGGGGGAGGGCGCCACCTCGCCGCTGGTCTTCATCGGCCCGCTCGCGCCGGTCATCGCGCGCACCCGGGCCCAGATCGTCGTGGTGGCGGTCGAGGACCGGCGGGCCCGGCTGCCGGTCGACGAGCTCCTGGCCTGCCGCACCCGCGGCGTGCAGGTGACGAACGACGTCAGCTTCGCAGAGGCCACCCTCAAGCGGATCCCGCTCGAGTTGGTGCGCCCCTCCGCCCTGATCTTCGACGAGGGCTTCCGGGTGAGCCGCTCCAAGCGCGCGGTGAAGCGGGCCCTGGACCTCGCCGCCGCGACGGCGCTGCTCGTGCTGGGCGCGCCCGCCATGCTCGCCACCGCCGCGGCCATACTGCTCTCCGACGGCCGCCCGCTCTTCTACTCGCAGGAGCGCACCGGCGCCCTCGGCCGCACCTACCGCATCTGGAAGTTCCGCACCATGCGCCGCGACGCCGAGGAGCTGGGGGCCGCGTGGGCCACCGATCGCGACCCTCGCGTCCTCTCCATCGGGCGCTTCCTGCGCCGCAGCCGGCTGGACGAGCTGCCGCAGCTCTGGAACGTGCTCCGCGGCGAGATGAGCCTGGTCGGCCCACGCCCGGAGCGGCCGGTCTTCCTGGCCGAGCTGAAGCGCCACTACCCGCTCTTCGCCATGCGCGAGCTGGTGAAGCCGGGGCTCACCGGGTGGGCGCAGCTCCGCTACGGTTACGGCGCGACCATCGCCGAGATGGGCCGGAAGCTCGAGTACGACCTCTACTACATCAAGAACACCTCGCTCTTCCTCGACCTGGTCTGCCTGTTCCACACCGCGAAGACGGTGCTCTCTGGGCGAGGGGCGCGGTGAGCGCCCCGGCCGCGCCCACGGCGCTCGTCGCCCATGCTGCCTGGCGGCCCGCGTCGGGGCCCGCCACCTACGCCACCCAGCACCTGCGCGGCCGCGCCGCCTTCGACTGGCTGGCGGACGAGTGGAACGAGCTGCTGGCGCGCGGGCCCTGCGATCTCCCCTTCGTCCGCCACGAGTGGCTCTCGGCCTGGCTCGACGCCTTCGCGCCCGGCGAGAACCTGCTGGTGGTGACGGCGCGCGACGGCAGCGGCCGGCTGGTGGGCGCGGCGCCCTTCCTGCGCGAGCGGCGTCTCGGCGTGACCCGGCTGGTGGCGCCGGCGAACGACCACTCCTGCCGGTTCGAGTGGGCGCTCGGGGAGGACGCCACCGGCGCGGCGGCCGCGCTCTGGCACCACCTCAGGACCCGGCTGCGCTGGGACGTCCTCCTCCTGCGCGACCTGCCCCGCGACGGCCCCACGGCCGCGGTCCTCCCTGCCCTCGCCGCCGCCGACGGCCACCTCACCGGGAGCTGGGAGTCGATGCGCAGCCCATGGCTGACGCTCGGCGGCCAGCCGGTCGAGGAGCGGGCCTCGGCGAAGTTCCGCGCCAACCTCCGGCGGCGCCTGCGCCGGCTCGGCGAGCTCGGGGCGGTGTCGGTGCGGCGGGCCGCGGAGGGCCCGGAGGCGCGCGCGATGCTCGCGCAGTTCCTCGAGCTCGAGGCGGCGGGCTGGAAGGGGGCGCGCGGCACGGCCATCGCGGCCGATGAGCGCACGCGCGCCTTCTACGAGCGGCTGGTCGAGGTGGCGGCCGCGCGCGGCTGGCTGGCGCTGCGGGCGCTCGAGCTCGACGGCCGGCCGGTGGCGATGCACCTCGGCCTCGTCTACCGCGGCACCTACTACCTGCCCAAGCCGGCCTACGACGAGGCGCTCGGCGCCTGCTCGCCGGGGCAGCTCCTCTTCCGCGAGGTGGTGGGGGAGTGCGAGGCGCGCGGCCTCGGGGCGCTCGACCTCCTCGGCCCCGACATGCCCTGGAAGCGCGATTGGGAGCCGCACCACCGGCCGCACGACTGGGTCTACGTCTACCGGCCGGGCCTCGCCGGACGCACCCTTCATGCGGTGAAGCATCGGGTGAAGCCGCTCGCGAAGGAGGTGCTCGGGTGGTGGCGATGACGGTCGCGGAGCAGGTGGCGACGACGCCGCCGCGGACGGCGGCGCTTCCCCAGGGGCGGCGCTTCCTCCCGTGTCTTCCCACGCTCTGGCCGGAGATGCTGCTGCCGCGGCGGCGCGCCGCGGCCCCGCCGTTCCCGTTCACCGCCGGTCGCTCGCACGGCTACTACTTCGCGCGCAACGCCATCTACCACGGGGCGCGGCTGCTCGGCCTGGGGGGCGCCGAGGTGCTGGTGCCGGCGTACCACCACGGCGTCGAGGTGGAGGCCCTCGAGGCGGCGGGCTGCCGCCCGGAGTTCGTGCGGGTGAACGCGCGCATGGAGCTCGATCTCGAGGACCTGGAGGCGCGCGTCGGCCCGCGCACCCGCGCCGTGTACGTCATCCACTACGCCGGCTTCCCCCAGCCCATGCGAGAGATCGCGGCCATCGCCCGGCGCGCCGGCCTGCCCGTCATCGAGGACTGCGCGCTGGCGCTCTTCTCGGCGGAGGGGGCGGTGCCGCTGGGCGTGCGCGGCGACCTGTCCGTCTTCTGCCTCTACAAGACCATCCCGGTGCCGAACGGCGGGCTGCTGGTGGTCAATGGCGAGGTGGCCGCCGAGCCGCCCCCCACCCAGGCGCCGCCGCTCGCGAGCACGCTCTCGCACGCCGGCGGGGCGCTGGCGGCCAACGCCGCCTACCGCCTGGGCGACGCCGGGCAGGCGCTGCGCGCCGCGGGCCGCCGCGCCGCGCGCCTGGTCCGCGCGGCCGGGGTGCGCCACGTCCCGACCGGCACCATGTCCTTCGACGAGGAGATGGTGGACCTCGGCATGAGCCGGCTCTCGGCGCGGATCGCCGAGGGGCTCGACCACCGCGAGATCGTGGCGGCGCGGCGGCGCAACTATGGGCTCATGCTCGCCCGGCTGGAGGGGCTCGCCCCCTCGGTGCACGGCGAGCTCGCTCCCGGGGTCTGCCCGCTCTTCTACCCGCTGCTCTGCGAGGACAAGGACCGGGTGAAGCGGCGGCTGGCGGCGCGCGGCGTGGAGACCGTCGACTTCTGGCGCTCCGGCCACCCGGCCTGCCCGCTGGAGCGGTTCCCCGAGGTGGCCATGCTGCGCCGCCGGGTGCTGGAGCTGCCGCTGCACCAGGATCTCTCGCCGGCCGACGTCTCCTACCTCTGCGACGCGGTGGAGGAGAGCCTGACATGAGCCTCTACCTGCGCGTCGCCGAGAGCGAGGACCCGGGCCGGCTGGCGGCGCTGCGGAGCGAGTGGGGGGAGCTCTTCGACGCCGCCGGGCAGCCCAACCCGTTCCTCTCCTGGGAGTGGCTCTTCAGCTTCTGGCGCGCCTTCGGCCAGCGGCGGCGCCTGCGGATCCTCGAGGCCCGGGGGCCGGGAGCGCGCCTCGACGGCGTGCTGGTGCTCCAGGGGCGACGCGCGGTGATCGGGCCGCGGCATTACACCCTCCTTGGCAACGGCGTCGCCGGCGCCGACGGGCTCGACGTGCTGGCCCGGCCCGGGACCGAGGCGCAGGTCCGTTCCGCGGTGGCCTCGCACCTCGCCCGCACCCTGCCGGCCTGGGACGTGCTCGACCTCGAGGATCTCCCGTCCGGAAGCGCCACCGCCGCCGCGCTCGCCCGCGCCCTCGCCCCGCTCGGCGTGGAGGTCGAGCTCACGCCGCGCTTCACCTGCCCGGGCTTCGTCCCGCGCGGCACCTTCGCGGAGCACCTGCGCCGCATCGCCCGCCGGGAGACCTTCGGTCGGCGCTGCCGCTGGCTGGCGCGGCAGCGGGGCTTCCGGATCGAGGTGGCGACCGCGGTGGGTGAGATGGCCGAGGCCATCGAGGACTTCCTCCGGCTGCACCGGCTGCGCTGGGCGCCGGAGGGCGGCTCCTACGGTATCCCGCCCGGCCGGGTGGAGGACTTCCACCGCGCGGTGGCGCCACTCCTGGCGGCGCGCGGGTTCATGCGGCTCTACCGGCTCTTCGTCGGAGGTCGGTCGGTGGCGGCGGTGTACGGGCTCGAGCTGGGCGGGCGCTTCTACTACTACCAGTCCGGCATGGATCCGGAGTGGGCGGCCCGCAGCCCGGGGATGGTGCTCACCGGCCGGACCGTCGAGGACGCCTACGCGCGCGGCCTCTCCTTCTACGACTTCCTGCGCGGCACCGAGCCCTACAAGCTCGAGTGGGCGGCCGAGGGGCGCGAGACGGTGGCGCTCCGACTGCGGAGCCCGGGGCTCCGGGCCGAGGCGCTGCAGGCGGCCGAGGGCGCCTTCCGGGCGGCCCGCGGGGCGGCTCGGGCGGTGGCGCCGGAGCGGCTCTGGCTGGCGCTCCGGCGAGCCAGGCGGAATCTGTTGCTGGGCGCCATGGGTGGGATCGAGGGGCAGTAGGAGGGGCCGTGGCGGAGCGGGCGGACGACAGCCTCCGGTGGATCCTGCAGCGGACCGCGAAGGCGGCCCTGGCTGGCGCCCTCTGCGCCGCCGGGGCGCGCTGGGCGGTGAACGTCTGGCGCCGGCGGCTCGCCGGCGGCGGGCGCGTGATCCTGCTCTCATACCACCGCGTCACCCTCGACTTCCGCGGCGACGCGCAGCAGTCGCTGGCCTCGCTGCTCATCTCGGCGGAGACGCTGAAGATCCAGCTGGAGCAGCTCGCCCGGGAGCGGGACCTGGTGTCGCTCGAGGACGCCTGCCGGCTCCTGGCGGAGCGACCTCCCCGCCGGCAGGCCCGTGACGCGGTGGCCGTCACCTTCGACGACGGCTACCAGGGGTGCCACGACTTCGGCCTCCCGGTGCTCCAGGCGCTGCATGCGCCGGCCACCATGTTCGTGCCCACCGGCTACCTCGGCACCGAGCACCGGCTGCCGCACGACCGGATCTACGCCGCGCTGAGCGAGTTGTGGCGGCGCGGGCGGCGGCCGCGCGAGGCCGAGCTGGCGCCCGCGCCCCAGGCGGCCCTCGACCGCTGCGCCGGCCCCGGCCCAGCCACCACGCTCGAGCGGCTCATCGCCGGCGAGCCGCACGACGTGCTGCTGGCGGTGGCCGACGCGCTCGAGGCGCGCCTGGGGCTGCGCGAGGAGGACCTCGAGCCCGGGACGCGGCTCATGGGCTGGGAGGAGGCGCGGGCGCTCGACGCCGCCGGAGTTCGCATCGGCGGCCACACCGTCAATCACGCGGTGCTGGCCAACCTGCCGCAGGCGCGGGCGCGGGCAGAGATCGAGGGGTCGCACAGGCAGATCGAGGAGCGGCTCGGGCACCCGCCGCTCCACTTCGCCTACCCGAACGGTTACCACACGCCCGCCGTGCGCCGGATGGTGGCCGAAGCCGGCTACCTCGCGGCGGTCACCACCGAGGACCTGGAGAACCGCCGCGGCGGCGACCCCTTCGCCCTGAGGCGCAAGGTGCTCTGGGAGAACAGCACGCTCGGCGCCGCCGGGTACAGCCGGGCCCTGGCGGCCTGCAACCTCGACGGCGTCTTCGGTGCCATGGGGCTGCAGCCGCCGGTGCTCGGGGAGCGGCCCGACGGGGCGGAGGAGGCGCCGGACGCGGTCGAAGACCCGGGGGACGCCGCGGCGCTCGAGGACGCGCCGGGCGAGGAGGGGAGGGCCGTCTCTTGAAGGTCGCGCTGGTGGGCAACTGGCCGCCGCCGCACGGCGGGATCTCGGTCCACGTGGCGGGGCTCGCGCGGGCGCTCCGCGACCGCGGAGCGCGGGTGCGGGTGCTCGACATCGGCGAGGGGGAGCACGTCGCCCCCGACCTGGTGCCGGCGCGCGGCCCCACGGCCTACGGCGCGGCCCTGGCGACGGCGGCGCTCGAGGGGTGGCTGCTCCACGTCCACACCAACGGCGCCAACGTGAAGAGCTGGGTCGTGGCCCTCGCCGCCGGCCGCGCCCGGCGACCCTTCGGCCCTCGCGGCGTGCTCTCCATCCACTCCGGCCACTGTCCCCCCTGGCTCGCCGGCTCGTCCGACCGCCGCCTGCTGGCAAGGACCGCCTGCGCCGGCTTCGGAAAGGTGGTGGCGGTGAACGAGCCCATCGCGGCGGCGCTGGCGGCGGCCGGCGTGCCCCGGCGGCTCCTCACGGTGCTCTCGCCGTTCTCGCCGGCGCTGGCAGAGCCGGGCGCCGCCCCGGCGCCGCTCGCGGCGATCCGGGCGCGCCACGCGCCGCTCTACTGCGCCGCGCTCGCGCCCGGGTCCACCTACGGCGAGGACCTGCTGGTGCCGGCCTTCGCGCGGGTTCGGGCGCAGGCGCCCCGAGCCGGGCTGGTGGTGTTCGGGCCCGGCACGCGCCGCGGCCTCGCCGCGCGCGCCGGCGCGGGGAGCGGCATCTACGCGCTCGGCGAGCTGGCCCACCCGGTGGCGGTGGCGACCATGCGCGGCTGCGACGTCTTCGTGCGCCCGAGCCGGACCGACGGCGACTCGGTCAGCGTGCGCGAGGCGCTGGCGGTGGGGCGGCAGGTGGTGGCGAGCGACGTGGGCCTGCGTCCGCCCGGCTGCCTGCTCTTCCCCGTTGGTGACGGGACCGCCCTCTCCGAGCGCATGCTGGAGGCGGGGCGCGCCCCGCCGCGACGGGCCTCCATCTCTCCGCTGCGCGATCCGGTCGACGACCTGTGGGCCATCTACGCGGCCCTGCAGGGCGGGGCTCCCCTTCCGAGCGGTGGCCGCGTGGGAGCCCGAGCGCCCACCTTGTAGCCGTGCAAGCACTACGCGGCCGGGACATCGTCTGCTTCTCGAACGACTGGGACGGCGACCCGCTCTCGAAGACCCACATCATGCGGATCCTGGCGCGCGACAACCGGGTGCTCTGGGTGAACTCGCTCGGCAACCGCGCGCCGCGCGCCAGCGCTCACGACGCTCGCCGCGCCTGGAAGAAGCTGCGCGACGTGGCCCGCGGGGTGCGGGAGGTGGAGGCGAACATCCACGTCCTGCCGCCGCTCTACGTGCCGGCCTACGGCTCCGAGGCGGTCCGGGCCTTCAACCGGGTGGCGCTGCGGATCCAGGTGCTGGCGGCGATGCGCCGCCTGCGCATGCGGCGCCCCATCAGCTGGTCCTACCTGCCCACCGCGGCGGCGGTGGCCGGGACGCTCGGCGAGGAGCTGGTGATCTACCACGTGGTCGATCAGTTCTCGGCCTTCAGCGACGCCTCGGGGGCGATCGCCGAGCTCGAGGAGCGCCTGCTCCGCCGCGCCGACCTGGTCTTCGCCAGCGCCGAGCCGCTGCGCGAGGCCAAGGCCCGGGTGAACCCGCGCACGGTGCTGGTGCGCCACGGCGTCGACTTCGAGCACTTCCGCCGGGCGCTCCTGCCGGAGACCCGCGTGCCGGAGGACCTGGCGCGGCTGCCGCGCCCGGTGATCGGGTTCCACGGCCTGATCGCCGACTGGATCGACCTCGAGCTGGTGCGGCGGGTGGCCGACGCCTTCCCCCGGGCCTCGGTGGCGCTCATCGGCCGCAGCGTCGCCTCGACCGCTCCGCTCGAGGGCGCGCGCAACGTCCACCTGCTCGGGCCGCGCCCCTACGCTGAGCTCCCCGGGTACTGCAAGGGCATGGACGTGGCGCTCACCCCCTTCCGGCTGAACGAGCTGGCGCGCCACGCCAACCCGCTCAAGGCGCGTGAGTACGTCGCGGCCGGGCTGCCCAACGTCTGCACCGATCTCCCGGAGCTGCGCGCCATCCCCGGCTGCACGGTGGCGCGCGACCACGGCGAGTTCCTGGGGGCGGTGGCGCGCGTCCTCTCCGAGGGGGGATCCCGCGCCGCGCAGTCGGAGCGGATGCGCGGCGAGAGCTGGGAGTCGAAGGTGGACGAGATGCGCGCACACGTGGCGGCGCTGCTGGATGGGCGGCGCGCCGCCTGACGGCGGCCGCCGGAGAGCGAGGCGGGGATGCCCTTTGCGCAGGTGGAAGCGGCCGGGCTGGCCTTCGCCCCCGGCGGGGAGCGGCTGGCGTCGCGCGCCGGCGCGCGCTGGGGCGCGCTGGCCTTCGCCGGCGCGCTGCTCTTCATGGCGCAGCTCTACGCCAGCCCGGCCTACTGGTTCCCGAGCGTGGAGGCGCTGCGGCTCGGGCTCCTCGCGGCGGTGGTCTGCGCCGGCGCGGTCCTGGCGCGGCGGGTGCTCACCGGCGAGCGCCTCAGGCTGGGCGGCCCGCCGGCGCTGCTCCTCTTCGGCTACGCCGCCATTGCCGGGCTCTCGGTGCTCTGGTCGATCCAGCGGCCCGCCACCGTGGCCGCGGTCGCCGAGATCGCCAAGCTGCTGGTGATCTACCTGGCGCTGCTGAACGCGCTCGACACGCCCCGGCGCCTGCGCGCCTTCGTGGCGGTGGGGGCGGTGGCCTCGCTGGCTCCGGCGCTGGGCGGCATCCGGGTCTGGCTCGCGAACGACCACCTGGTGGACGGCACCCGCACCCACTGGGCCGGCATCTACGCCGATCCGAACCGGCTCGCCATGGGGCTGGTGGTGGCGCTGCCCTTCGCCATCAGCGCGCTCGCCGCCACCAGGCGCCCATGGCTGCGGGCGCTCCTCGCGCTCGCGGTGCCGGCGCAGCTCGCGGCCATCGTCCTCACCGGCTCCCGCTCGGGCATCGTCGCCACGGCCCTGGCGCTGGCCCTGGTCCTGCTGCGCGGGCGCCGCTCCGCGGTGCTCAAGGGGCTGGTGGTGGCCGCGGTGCTGGTGGCCGGGGTGGCGGCCTTCGCCCCGCGCACCTTCTGGCAGCGCTCCAGCACCATCGCCGATCTCTCCGCCGACGCCTCGGTGGAGGGGCGCCAGAACGCCTGGAGGGTGCTGGGGGCGATCTTCGAGCAGCGGCCCTTCACCGGCGTGGGCGCGGGCGGCTTCGTGCACGCCTGGGACCGCTACGCCCCGCTCTCCGCGGGAGGCCATCACCTCGTGGCCCACAACGTGTTCATGGAGATCCTGGGCGAGCTCGGGCTGCTGGCGCTGCTCGCCTTCTTCGGCTTCGCCGCGGCGGCGCTCTGGCGCACCTGGCGCGCCGGCGGCGATCCAGTGGTGGGGCGGGAGGCCCGCGCCGTCTTCGCGGCGCTGGCGGGCTACCTCGTCTGCGAGCTCGTGAACGGGTACTCCTACTCGTACACGCTGTACCTGCTCTTCGCCGCCGGCCTCGCGCTGGCGCGCCTGTCGCGCCTGCACGCCCGCATGTCGGCGGACGGAGGCCTGGCGTGACCGGCCCGCTCAAGGTGCTCGTCTTCCAGAACCGCTTCCTGCTGGGAGGGCAGGAGCGCCAGACCGTGCTGCACCTGCGCACCCTCGACCGGAGCCGCTGGCACCCGGTGGTGGCCTGCTTCAGGGCCGAGGGCGAGCACATGGCCGATCTGCGCGCGCTGGAGGTGCCGGTGGACGTGGTGCCGGTCCGCTCCCTGGTGGCGCCGCGCACCGCCTGGATCATCCATCGGCTCGCGGACCGGATCCGGCGCGAGCAGATCGCCATCGTCCACAGCCAGGACTTCTTCACCAACGTGGTGGGCACGCTCGCCGCCCGTCTCGCCGGCGTGCCCTCGATCGTCACCCGCGTGGACCTGGCGCACGCGCTCGACGCGCTGCGCTACCAGCTCCTGCGGGGCGTCTCCCACCTCGCCACCCGGGTGCTGGTGAACGCGCTCTGCATCCGCGACCTCTGCCTGGCCGACGGGGTCGATCCCTCCAAGATGGTGGTGCTCCGCAACGGCCTCGACCTCGCCGCCTTCGACGCCGAGGCGGCCGCGCCGCCCGGTGCCGGGGCGCCGGGCTTCGAGCAGCCCACCATCCTCTGCGTCGCCAACATGCACCACCGGGTGAAGGGACAGCAGGACCTGCTCGCGGCCATGCGGCTCGTCCTGCGCGAGCTCCCCCACGTCCGGTTGGCGCTGGTGGGCGACGGCGTGCGCCGGCCGCTCCTGGAGGCGCAGGCGCGCAGCTTCCACATCGAGGACAGGGTGCTCTTCCTCGGGCACCGCCGTGACGTACCGTCGCTGCTGGCGCGCGCCACGCTGGCGGTCTCCTCGAGCTACGCCGAGGGGATCTCCAACTCGATCCTGGAGGCGATGGCGGCGCGCCGCCCGGTGGTGGCGACCGCGGCGGGCGGGACGCCGGAGCTGATCCGCGACGGGGTCACCGGCTGGCTGGTCCCGCCGGGCGCGCCGGCCGCGCTCGCCGGGAGGATCTGCGCCGCGCTGCGCGATCCGCTCGCCGCGCGGCGGGCGGGGGAGGCGGCCCGCCGGCTGGTGGCCCGGGAGTACGGGGTGGAGGAGATGCGGGAGGCCTACGACGCGCTCTACTGCGAGCTGGCGGGCGCCGAGGCGGCGCCTCCTTCGCGCTGGGTGGTGCCGCGAGGGCCGCGCCTCCCCGTCGGGCCCGCCCTGGGCCCACCCGAAACGAAGACGCCCGGGCCGACTGGCCCGGGCGTGGTGGAGCTCGACGCCGGAGACGGCGCTCAGGCGTAAGGCGAGCCGGCCTTGGAGATGGTGACCGGCGGGCTGTTCTCACGGCGCTTGAAGCTCGCCCGGATGAAGTCCTTGTTCATCAGGGCGATCACCTCGAGCTTGACGCCGGCCGGACAGACCGCCTCGCACTCGCCGATGCTGGTGCAGTGGCCGAAGCCCTCGGACTCGAGCTGTCCGGCCATGTTGATGACGCGGATGTAACGCTCCGGCTGGCCCTGGGGCAGGAGCCCGAGCTGCGCCACCTTGGCGCCGGTGAAGAGCGCCGCCGCGGCGTTGGGGCAGGCGGCGACGCAGGCGCCGCAGCCGATGCAGGCGGCCGCCTCCATGGCCCGGTCGGAGTCGACCTTGTTGACCAGGATGGAGTTGGCCTCGGCGGCGCTGCCGGTGCGGACCGAGACGTAGCCGCCGGCCGCGATGACGCGGTCGAGGGCGCTGCGGTTCACCACCAGGTCCTTCACGATGGGGAAGGCGGCCGCGCGCCACGGCTCGAGCCGCAGCGTCTGACCGTCATGGAAGAACCGCATGTGCAGCTGACACACGGTGCTGGGGTGGTTGGGGCCGTGGGCGGAGCCGTCGATCAGGAAGCCGCACATGCCGCAGATGCCCTCGCGGCAGTCGTTGTCGAAGGCGACCGGCTCCTCGCCCTTGGCGATGAGCCCCTGGTTGAGGACGTCGAGCATCTCCAGGAAGGACATGTGCTCGTTGGCCTCGACCTCGTAACGGACGAAGCGGCCGGGGTCGGACCCGTTCTTCTGACGCCAGATCTCGAGGTTCAGTTTCACTTGTAGCTCCGGGTGGCGAGCTGGATGTTCTCGTAGACGAGGGGCTCCTTGTGAAGCTCCGGAGTCTCGTCGGCTCCCTTCCATTCCCACGCGGCGACGTAGGCGAACTCCGCGTCGTTGCGCTTGGCCTCACCGTCCGGCGTCTGATGCTCGACGCGGAAGTGGCCGCCGCAGGACTCCTCGCGCTTGAGCGCGTCGAAGCACATGAGCTGGGCCAGCTCGAAGAAGTCGGCCACGCGGCCGGCCTTCTCCAGCTCCTGGTTCAGCTCCGCGCCCGTGCCGGTGATGCGCAGGTCGCTCCAGAACTCCTTCTCGATCTTGGGGATCTCCTCGAGCGCGCGCTCGAGGCTCTCCTTGCTGCGCGCCATGCCGCAGTCCTCCCACATGACCTCGCCGAGGCGCTTGTGGAAGTAGTCGACGCTGTGCTTGCCGTTGATGGAGAGGAACCTGTCCATCCGGGCCTGGACCTCGCGCTCGGCGTCCTTCACCGCGGCGTGGTTGGTGTCGACCTTGGCGTAGCCGCCGGAGGCCAGGTAGTCGCTCACCGTGAAGGGGAGGACGAAGTAGCCGTCGGCGAGCCCCTGCATGAGCGCGCTCGCGCCGAGCCGGTTGGCGCCGTGGTCGGAGAAGTTGGCCTCGCCGCCCACGAAGAGCCCGGGGATCGAGCTCTGGAGGTTGTAGTCCACCCAGAGGCCGCCCATCGTGTAGTGGACCGCCGGGTAGATGCGCATCGGGACGACGTGCGGGTCCTCACCGGTGATGCGCTCGTACATCTCGAACAGGTTGCCGTACCGCTCGTCGATCACCTTCTTGCCGAGCCGCTTGATGCCGTCGGCGAAGTCGAGATAGACGCCGAGGCCGCCCGGGCCCACGCCGCGCCCCTCGTCGCAGGCGTACTTGGCCTGGCGGCTGGAGACGTCGCGCGGAGCGAGGTTGCCGAAGGACGGGTAGACGCGCTCCAGGTAGTAGTCGCGCTCGTCCTCGGGGATCTCGTTGGGCGGGCGGTGGTCGCCCTTCTTCTTCGGCACCCAGACGCGCCCGTCGTTGCGGAGCGACTCGCTCATCAGGGTGAGCTTCGACTGGTACTCACCCGACTTCGGGATGCAGGTCGGGTGGATCTGCGTGTAGCAGGGGTTCGCGAAGAACGCGCCCTTGCGGTGGGCCCGCCAGATCGCCGTGGCGTTGCAGCCCTTGGCGTTGGTGGAGAGGTAGAAGGTGTTGCCGTAACCGCCGGTGCAGAGCACCACCGCGTCGGCCACGTGCGACTCGACCTTGCCGGTGACCAGGTTGCGGGTGACGATGCCGCGGGCGCGGCCGTCGATCACCACCAGCTCCAGCATCTCGCGGCGCGAGTGGTGGACCACCGTGCCCGCCTGGACCTGCTTCATGAGCGCCTGGTAGGCGCCGAGGAGCAGCTGCTGGCCGGTCTGGCCGCGTGCGTAGAAGGTGCGGGACACCTGGGCGCCGCCGAAGGAGCGGTTGCCGAGGGTGCCGCCGTACTCGCGGCCGAACGGGACGCCCTGGGCGACGCACTGGTCGATGATGTTCACCGACACCTGCGCGAGCCGGTAGACGTTGGCCTCGCGGGCGCGGAAGTCGCCGCCCTTCACGGTGTCGTAGAACAGCCGGTAAACGCTGTCGCCGTCGTTCTGGTAATTCTTGGCGGCGTTGATGCCGCCCTGCGCGGCGATGGAGTGGGCGCGGCGCGGGCTGTCCTGGAAGCAGAAGGACAGGACCTTGTAGCCCATCTCACCGAGCGAGGCGGCCGCGGAGGCGCCGGCGAGGCCGGTGCCGACCACGATCACGGTGTGCTTGCGCTTGTTGGCCGGGTTGACGAGCTTGAGGTGGGCCTTGTGCTCGTCCCACTTCTTCTCGAGCGGGCCGGCGGGGATCTTGGAGTTGAGTTCGCTCATGTCGTCCTCACCCGTGGAGCAGGCCGGTCAGCACCGCGACCGGGACGGAGATGTTGGCGAGGGCCACCAGCGTGCCGACGACCGCCGCGCCCTTCTGGATCACCGGCGTGTAGCGGGGGTGCGACATGCCGAGGGACTGGAAGAGGCTGTAGAGGCCGTGCCAGAGGTGGAAGCCGATGCCGACCATCGCGATCACGTAGGCGATGACGGCCGGCACGAAGGTGAAGCCGCTCACCACGTTCTGGTACGGCATGACCTCCTGGTACTGGCCGGCGTGGGCGGCGCCGACGGTGAGGTCGAGCACGTGGTAGACGACGAAGGCGAAGATCAGGACGCCGCTCCAGATCATGGTCCGCGAGGCGGCGGTGGAGACGATGTTCACCCGCTGCGCGTACTGGATCGGCCGGGTGTTGGCCTTGTTCAGGTAGAGCTGGACGCCGGCGAGGGCGTGGACGCCCACCGCCGCGAGCAGCACCACCCGCGCGGTCCAGAGCAGCCCGGCGTTCTTGTGGAGCAGGTGGGCGTACCCGTTGATGACCTCGGAGCCCATGTAGATCTGCATGTTGCCCAGCAGGTGGGCGAACACATACAGGGAAAGGATGATCCCCGTCAGCGACATCAGCGCTTTCTTGCCGATGGGGTTGTTCCAGAAGGCGAGCATCGCTCCGGGCGCCTTCGGCGCCTCCGTCTCGATGCCCTTTGTGCCAGCCACGCTCATCGCCAACTCCACGTGAGAGGGAAGAAAAACGGCCCGCGTACCTCACCAGAGACTACCGTGGCCGTCGAGTGCCTCAATCGGGGCATCCACGGCCTTTTACATCTGAGGGCGCTGCATCCTACACGCTCCACCCGCACCAAGAGAGAAAACAATGCAACTGCGATCGATCTGCGTCTTCTGCGGCTCCGCCGACGGGCGCCGCCCCGCCTACCTCGACGCGGCGCGTCGATTCGGGATCCTGCTGGCAGAGCGTGGGATGACGCTGGTCTATGGGGGGTCGGCGGTCGGGCTCATGCGCGCCATCGCCGACTCCGCATTGTCGCGGGATGGAAAAGTGATCGGCGTCATTCCTGCCGCGCTGCAGGACCGGGAGATTGGTCACCGCGGATTGACCCGGCTCGAGGTGGTCGCCTCGATGCACGCCCGCAAGGCGCGCATGGCCGAGCTCGCCGACGCCTTCGTGGCCATGCCGGGGGGGTTCGGGACCCTCGAGGAGTTCGCCGAGATCCTCACCTGGGCCCAGCTCGGGCTGCACCAGAAGCCCTTCGGGCTGCTCGACGTGGAGGGGTACTACGCTCCGCTCACGGCGTTCTTCGATCACGCGGTGGAGGAGGGCTTCGTCGGGAAGTCGCAGCGCGACCGCGTGGTGGTCGCCGCGGAGCCATCGGAGATGCTGGCGCTGCTGGCGCGGAGCGCGCCGCCCACGGCCGGGCCAACCTGGATCAAGCCGGACGAGACCTGAAGCCCGTGAAGGTTCGCGGCTCCGCGGGGCGCCCTCCCGCACTCCCGTGAGCCGGAGCCCGCCGGCGCTCGACGTCGTGCGGCTCAGGCGTGAGAGGAGCAGGGGCGGCGCCCGCGGTCACCCCCCGTCCCGCGCGCCGGCGCTAGAGCGCCACCACCTCGTCGGGCAGCTCGGTGATCCGCTCGCCGCCCCCCTCGGCGACGGCCCAGGTGTTCTCGATCCCGATGGCCCCGAGCCCCGGGAGCACGAACTTGGGCTCGACGGCCAGGGCCTGGCCGGCCACCAGCGGCGCGTCGAGCCCGGGCGCCAGCACCGGCAGCTCGTCGAGCTCGAGGCCGACGCCGTGCCCGACGAAGCGGGCCTGCGCGCCCGGGGGGCCCATGAAGCGGTCGCCCAGCCCCTCCCGCTCGGCCAGCGCCTTGGCGCGCGCCCAGAGCTCGGAGGGGATGGCGCCGGGCACGAGTCCGCGCACGACCTCGGCCTGGATCGCCAGCGCCACCTCGAAGGCCCGCGCGACCTCGGGCGCGAGCCGGCCGCAGACCGCGATGCGGGTCAGATCGGTCACGTAGCCCGCCTTCATCGCGGTGTAGTCGAGCAGGATCGGCGCGTCGCGCGGGATGGGCTCCAGCGAGGCGCCGAGCGGCGAGGACGGCGAGAGCCCGCGGCCGGTGACCGGGCCGTCGAAGTAGCTCGGGGCGGTGGCGGAGCCGGCGGAGAGCGCGAGCCCCATGAAGAACTCCTGGTTGAACCCGCGCAGCCGGGGGCTCCCCTCGTTCCCGGCCTTGCGCATGCGGTACTCGATCTCCGCGGCGAGGTCGACCTCGCGCATGCCGGGGCGGAGGAAGGAGGGGAGCTCGCGGTACACGCCGCAGAGCAGCGCCGCGGTCTCGCGCATGCGCGCCAGCTCCCAGGGCGACTTCACGCTGCGCTGCAGGCGGAGCGCCGCCGACACGTCGGCGAGCTCCGCCCCGAGGGCGCGGGCCCAGAAGCGCTCCACCGCCCCCGGGGCGACGTCGAAGGTGAAGCCCACCCGCCGGGGCGCGCCCAGGGCCGCGGCCAGCTCCTTGGAGGAGGGGAAGGGGCGGACGTCGGCGAGCGGGCTCTCTGCCCGGGCGCGCTCGAGGCTCTTGCGAACGAGCAGGACCGCCTCGCCCCGCGCCGGCACCCACAGCGCGGCGTTCTGGCGCGTGCCCGCGAGGTAGAGGACGTCGGTGGCGTGGACCAGGACCGCGCCGTCGAGCCCCTGGGCGCGGAGCGTCTCGCCGAGGGCGTCGAGCCGGCGCTGGACTTCGGTGGCGGGGGTCATGGCCGCCCAGCATGGACAAACGGGCCGCGGGGCGCAACCGGATCCTTCACCGCGAGAGCAGCACCGGGGTGGTCATCGTCCGCAGGATGTCGCGGGTGGTGGTGCTCCTCGGGAGGAACGGGAAGCCGGACTGCGCGTAGGCGCCCATGACGGTCAGATCGGCGCCGGCGTCGGCGGCGCGGTTGAGCACCAGGTCGACGGCGGAGGCCTCGCCGGTGATGACGCGCTCGTAGGCCGCCTCGATCCCGTGCGCGCGCAGGTGCTCGGTGATGTCGAGGCGGGGCACCGGCGCGCCGCCGTCGGCGCCCGGGGCCTGCTGCAGCGAGAGGACCGTGACCTCCTCGGCCCCCTCCATGAACGGGATGGCGTCGTTGATCGCCCGCGCCGACTCGCGGCTGCCGGTCCAGGCCACCAGCACGCGCCTGCCCACGCCGGCGTAGCTCCCGATGTACGGGACGACCAGGGTCGGGCGACCGCTCTCGAGCAGCACCTGGTCCACCATGTCCGACGGGAGCGCCGCCTCGTGCTCGGGGTCGTGCTGGCCGAACAGCGCGAGGTCGACGTACCGGCAGCAGACCACGGTCCAACCGACCACGTGGGCGTAGTCGCCCTGCTCGAGCTGCCACCAGTCGGTGGTCAGCCCCGCCTCCCGGGTGCGCTCCTCGAAGAGCGTCCGGGCCTCCTCCGCGGCGCGCGCCATGTTCTGCGGCGAGCGCCGCCCCACGGCGCTGGCGCCCATCGAGGCGCCCTCCGCGAAGAGCCCGGCGAGCCGCGCGCCGAAGCGCGTCGCCATCCCCACCGCCAGGCGGAGCCGCTCGGCGGTCCGCTCGCTCGAGTCGAGGTGCACGAGGAGGTGTCTTGGCGTCACTGGTTCCTCCGGGCTCTTCCCGCCGTTCCACCCACTACCTTCTCACTCCGCCGGCGCCACCACCACGCCCGCGAGCGCCAGCACCCCACCGAGGGCTGGCGCGCCAGCCGAACGAGCGGCGCGACCTTGGCTCGCTCAGCCCGGCGCCCTGAGCTTCCGGTAGAGCGTCGAGCGTCCCACCCCGAGCCGCTTCGCCGCCTCGCTGACGTTCCCGCCGCACTCGCCCAGGGCGCGGCGGATGACCGCCGCCTCCTCGGCGCCCCGGGCGCTGCGGAGGTCGCCCTCCGGCGCCGTCGCGGGCGGCTGGAACAGCTCGGGGAGCACCGCGCGGAGCTCGTCCGACTCGACCCGCTCCGGCGCGGCGGCGTGGTGCGAGTAGAGCACCGCCACCCGCTCGAGCACGTTCTCGAGCTCGCGCACGTTGCCCGGCCAGGCGTACCCCTCGAGCCAGGGCAGCACCAGCCCGAGGGCCGGCGGGAGCACGTCGGGCGCGCCGTGGCGGGAGAGCGCGTCCCGGAGCAGCGCCTCGGCGATGGGCGCCACGTCCTCGCGTCGGGCGCGCAGCGGCGGGACCAGGATGGGCAGGATGGCGAGCCGATAGTAGAGGTCCTCGCGGAAGGCCCCGCGGGCGATCTCCTTCTTGAGGTCGCGGTTGGTGGCGGCGACGACGCGCACGTCGATGGGAGTGGGGTCGTTGCTCCCGAGCCTGAGCACCTGCCGCTCCTGCAGCACCCGCAGGAGCCGGGTCTGGAGGGTGACCGGGACGTCCCCGACCTCGTCGAGGAAGATGGTGCCGGTGTGGGCGGCCTCGAAGAGCCCGGCCCGGCCACCGCGGCGCGAGCCGGTGAAGGCGCCCTCCTCGTAGCCGAACAGCTCCGACTCGAGGAGCGCCTCCGGGAAGGCGGCGCAGTTGATGGCCACGAAGGGCCGGTCGCGGCGGCGGCTGGCGCTGTGGATGCCCTGCGCCACCATCTCCTTGCCGGTGCCGCTCTCGCCGGTGATGAGCACCGTGCCCTCGGTGGCGGCGTACCGCTCGGCCAGGGTCCGCACCGTCCGGATGGCGGCGGAGTCGCCCACGATCCCGGCGAGCTCGTAGCGCGCGATGAAGCGCCGCGGGCGCAGCTCGGAGCGGAGGTCGCGGTCCACGCGCAGGAGGGTGCGCGAGTCCTGGCAGGTGAGCACCGCGCCGGTGAGGACCCCGTGCTGCCGCACCGGGATGCGGCTCACCACCAGGCTGCGCCCGCCCAGCTTCTGGAAAGTGCGCAGCTCCGCGGCGCCGGTCTCGAGCACCCGCGAGAGCCCGAGCTCCGGGGCGACGCTGGAGAGCCGCTTGCCGAGCAGGTCGGCGCTCTTCATCCCCAGCAGCCGCTCGGTCCCGGGGTTCACCACCGAGATCCGCTCGCTCGCGTCCACCGCGACCACCGCCTCGTCCACGTGGTCGATGACGCTCGCGAGCTGCTCGCGCCGCTCGCGCTCGGCCTGCAGCAGCTGCGCCATCTCGATGGCGCGCTCGATGGTCTCGCAGACGCACTCGAACGAGTAGAGGAGCACCGACTGCAGGCCGGCCGCCTCGGCCAGCTCGCAGGCCGGCCCCGGGCCCACCACCACCTCGTAGCCCCGCGCCGCCAGCTCGGTGACCGCCGCCCGCGCCTCCTCCAGGGTGACGTAGGTGCGCTGCTCGATCTGCACCCCGTGCAGGAGGACCCGCCAGCGCTCCAGCCCCGGCAGCACCTGCTTGAAGTTCACCACCCCGATGCGGCGCCCCAGCGTGCGCGCCAGCGCCAGCGCCTGCAGCGCGTCGGCGGTCGACACGTCCACCAGCGCCACCGGCACCGGGGCGTGGTCGCGCAGGTAGGTCCCGTTCGAGCCGGCCGCCACGAAGGCGTCGACCCGCTCCTCGGCCGCGGTGAGCGAGCGCGCCGTCTCGAGCGCGTCCTCGAAGCTTCGGTCGAAGACCCGCACCTCGGCGCGGTCGGCGTAGAGGGGGGCGGCGGTCTCGAGCACCTTGCGCAGCCGGCTCGCGCTGAAGGCCCAGATGATCGGCTTGCGATCGCTGCGAAAGGGCATGCCGCCTCCGGGAGAGCCGCGCGGCCGCCGTCCCGGGGCGGTCCCGGCGTGAGCCGGATCCGGGACGCGGTGTGCCGATAATGGTACTCGGCTCCCACGAGCGAGCGCCAGCGCTGTCGGCGTCCATCGGCGAATCAAAAGGGTTCCCGGCTGCTTGGCCGGCGCAAGGCCCGCGGTCACCCTCTTGGCCCGGCGGTTGCTTTTCACCACGGGTGGCGCAGGCGAGAGGAGCCCGACGGTGAGAATTCACGAGTATCAGGCCAAGGAGCTGCTGCGGAGGTACGGCGTCGCGGTGCCCCGCGGGCGGCTCGCCGTCACGCCGGCCGAGGCGGAGGAGGCCGCGGCGGCGCTCGGCACCCAGATCTGCGCGGTCAAGGCGCAGATCCACGCCGGGGGCCGCGGCAAGGCCGGCGGAGTCCGGCTGGCGCGCTCTCCCGAGGAGGCGCGCGACCACGCCGAGGCGCTGCTCGGGGCGACGCTGCGCACTGCCCAGACCGGCCCGGCCGGCCAGCGCGTCGGCAAGCTCTACGTCGAGGAGGGCTGCCGCATCGAGCGCGAGCTCTACCTCGGCATGACGCTCGACCGCGAGACCGGGCGCGTCACCGTGATGGCCTCGACCGAGGGCGGCGTCGACATCGAGGAGGTCGCGGCCCGGCGCCCCGAGCTCATCCTGCGCGCGGTGGTGGACCCCCTCACCGGCCTGCAGGCGAACCAGGCGCGCCGCCTCGCCTTCGGGCTGGGGCTCCGCGGCGAGCCGGTGGACCGGTTCGTCCGCCTGGCCACCGCCCTCTACACCGCCTACGCCGCGACCGACGCCTCGCTCGTCGAGGTGAACCCGCTGGTGGTGACCGCCGAGGGCGGGCTCGTCGCCCTCGACGCCAAGCTGGAGCTCGACGACAACGCGCTCGGGCGGCACCCGGAGCTCGCGGCGCTGCGCGATCCGGACGAGGAGCAGGCGCGCGAGACCGCCGCCAAGGAGCACGACCTCTCCTACGTGGCGCTCGACGGCGACATCGCCTGCATGGTGAACGGCGCCGGGCTGGCGATGGGGACCATGGACATCATCCAGCTGGCCGGCGGCCGGCCGGCGAACTTCCTCGACGTCGGCGGCGGGGCCAGCGAGGCGAAGGTCGCGGCGGCCTTCAAGATCCTGCTCTCCGATCCCGGGGTCCGGGCAGTGCTGGTCAACATCTTCGGCGGGATCATGAAGTGCGACGTCATCGCCAAGGGCATCGTCGCCGCGGCCCGGCAGGTCGAGCTCCAGGTGCCGCTGGTGGTGCGGCTCGAGGGGACCAACGTCGAGCTCGGCAAGGAGATCCTCGCGCAGAGCGAGCTCGAGATCACCCCCGCCGACGACCTGGCCGACGCCGCGCGCAAGGTGGTCGCGGCGGCGCGCGAGGCGGCGCGGGCCGCCTGAGGCTTTCCCTCTCTCTCACCCTGCAGGAGGCGTCGTGAGCATCTTCGTCGATCGGAACACCAAGGTCCTGGTGCAGGGGATCACCGGCTCGGCCGGCAGCTTCCACGCCGAGCAGATGCTCGCCTACGGCACCCGCGTGGTGGCGGGGGTGACGCCCGGCCGCGGCGGCACGCGCTTCGTGCAGGGCACGCCCATCTTCGACACCGTGGCCGACGCGGTGCGCGAGACCGGGGCCAACGCCAGCGCCATCTTCGTCCCGCCGCCCTTCGCCGCCGACGCCATCCTGGAGGCGGCCGGGGCGGGGGTGCCGCTGATCGTGGCCATCACCGAGGGCATCCCGGTCCTCGACATGGTCAAGGTGAAGCGGTTCCTCGAGGATCGGCCCGGGGTCCGGCTCATCGGGCCCAACTGTCCCGGGGTGATCACGCCCGGGCAGTGCAAGATCGGGATCATGCCCGGCCACATCCACCGGCCCGGGCCGATCGGGATCGTCTCTCGCTCGGGGACGCTCACCTACGAGGCGGTGAACCAGCTCTCCGCGCTCGGGCTCGGGCAGTCGACCGCCGTGGGCATCGGCGGCGACCCGGTGAACGGCACCGACTTCGTCGACTGCCTCTCGCGGTTCGAGGCCGACCCCGAGACCGAGGCCATCGTGCTCATCGGCGAGATCGGCGGCTCGGGGGAGGAGTGGGCGGCGCGGTTCATCGAGAAGAACGTGACCAAGCCGGTGGTCGGCTTCATCGCCGGGCGGAGCGCTCCCCCTGGCCGGCGGATGGGTCACGCCGGGGCGGTCATCTCCGGCTCGAGCGGGACCGCCGACGCGAAGATCGCCGCGCTCCTCGAGGCGGGCGTGGTGGTGAGCCAGAGCCCGGCCGGGATCGGAGAGGCGATGCAGCACGTCCTCTCGCGCCGGCGCGCGCGGCGGGTCTCGAAGCCGGCCGCCGGCGCTCCTCGCGGGCGGCGCGGAAAGAGCGCCACGCGGGCCTCCGGCCGGTCCAGGGAGGCTCGCCAGGCCGCGAGGGCCGATCAGGGCCGCCCGGAGCTCTGACGACGCCGCCTGGTCGACGTGGTCGATGGACCTCAGCGACGCTCCTGATGCCGCGGCCTGGTTCGCGCGCTGCGTCCATCACCTCGGGCGACTTGCGCGGTGAGGATGGGCTCGACTGACGCGCGTCGTCGCCCGGACGTCTCGGCCGTGAGGCTCGCCTCCGGCACACGCCGGAGCCGGCGGGTGACGAGGTACACGCCGGAGAGGGCGAGCCCGGTGCCCAGGAGCTCCGCCGTCCCGAAGCGCTCGCTGAGGATCACCGCGCCCAGCACGGTGGCGATGGGCGGCGAGACGTAGAGCCACGAGGAGGCGAACACCGAGCCGGCGTCGCGCACGACGACGAGGCTCAGCGAGTGTCCCAGGATCGACCCGGCGAGCGTCAGGTAGGCCAGCGCCCACCAGGCGGCGGCGGTCGGCGGCCAGACCGTGCGCTCCAGGAGCGGCGCCGCGGCGAGGAGCGCGAGGCCGCCGAGCAGGCTCTGGAGGGCGCTCACGGTCACCGGGTCGTCCTCGGGGCCGAAGAGGCGGTCGTAGAGGACGAGCCCGGCGGCGTACGCCACCACGCTCACGAGCGCCAGCCCCAGGCCCGCGGGCGCCACCAGCCCGCCCTGCGCCGTCCCCGCGAGCAGCACTCCTCCCGCGACGCCCAGGCCCAACCCCAGCCACGCGATCCTGGGGAGCCGCGAGCCGAGCAGGGCGCGCGCCAGGAGGGCCGTCACCACGGGACCGAGCGCCTCGAGCCGCGACATGAGCCCCGAGTCGATCCGGGCCTCGGCCCAGTACATGGCACCGAAGGTGAGGCTCGTGAGCGGGAGGCTCACCGCGAAGGCCCTGGGCGACAGCCGCTTCACGTCGCTCCACGCGACCCGCCCCCGGAGCGCCAGGACTCCGAGCAGCAGCGCCCCCGCGACGGTGAAGCGGAGCCCCGCGAACAGGAACGGCGAGGCCCCGTCCCGGACCCCGATCCGGATGGCCAGGAACGTGGTCGCGAAGACGGCGCACATCACGCCGAAGGCCGCCCAGGGCTTCCGGCTCACGGGGTCGCTCATGGTGGCAAGGTGAGCGATCGCGGCCGATGGAACCAGCATCAGATTGACGTTCCGGGATCGGCACAGAATACTGGCGTGGTGACCAAGGTGGCCGAGCTGGCGGCGGATCTGCGCTCGATGATCCTGGCCGGGCGTTACCGGCCCGGAGACCCGCTCCCGTCCGTCCGCGCGCTCGCGAGCGAGAGGCGCCTGAGCGTCATCACCGTCCGGAGCGCGCTCTACCTGTTGGAACGGGAGGGCCTGGTCCGGATCTCTCCACGGAGCGCCACCCGGGTCCGCAGCCGACGACTTCGTGAGCCTCCCACGCTCTGCGCCGCGACCGAGGCGGTCGCCCCGACCGACCCGCGGCTGCACCTCGCCGAGCAGTACCGGCAGCTGGCGTCGCGCGGGCCGGGGCTCGCCGTCGCGCTCCCGGGCGCCGATCTCAGGCCGACCGGCGCGGTCCGGCGCGCTCTCGCGCGGTGGCGTCCCCACCTCGTTGAGCCGGGCTCCGACCTGGGCCTCGAGGCGCTGCGGTCGGCGCTGGTCCGCCGCTACTGGAGCGTCAACGGCCCCACCGAGCCGGAGCACCTCCTCGTCACCAGCGGGACGACCGAGTCGCTGTTCCTGCTGTTCAGCGCGTTCCTGAAGCCCGGCGACGCCGTGGCCGTCGAGTCCCCGACCTACTTCGACTACTTCGCGCCGCTCGCCGCCGCGGGCGCCGTGGTGGTGAGCGTGCCGTGCCAGCCGCGGACCGGCCTCGACGTCGGGGCGCTGGAACGAGCGGCGGAGGCGCGTCGCGTCGCGATGGTGATCTGCCAGCCCAACGTGCACAACCCGCTGGGAACGATCCTGCCGGACGACGAGAAGCGGCGGCTGGTCGAGCTGTCCAGGAGGGCCGGCTTCCTGCTGGTCCAGGACGACACCTTCGGCGACCTGGCCTACGCCCAGCGGCGGCCGGCCAACCTGAGCACATGGGGCGACGCGCCCGGAGTGTTCGTCCTCGGGTCGGCGTCGAAGTGGCTCGACCCAGGGCTGCGGGTGGGATGGCTCCGATCGCCGCTCCACGTCGAGCGGCTGGGGGCGATCAAGCGTCGCGCCTCGGGGCCGACGGGCCTGCACGCCCAGGCCGCCGTGGCGGAGGTCCTGGAGTCGCCTTCGCTGAGCAGGAAGCTCGCGTCGCTGCGGAACGGGCTCCAGGCCCGGGTGGCCGAGCACATCGAGCTCCTCTCCCGAACATTGCCGGAAGGCTGCTCGCTCGTGCGACCGGCAGGCGGCTGCCTCCTGTGGCTGCAACTCCCCGAGGGGACCGACGCCTCGCAGCTGTTCCGCCTGGCGGTGGCTCAGGGGACGGTCGTGGCGCCCGGCGAGATCTTCTCGACGGACCCCGCGGCGCGTGGCTGCGTCCGGATCAACGCCGGCAACCCATTGACGCCGGAGCGCCGCGCCGCGCTGAAGGGACTGGCGGAGCTGGCGCGGGTGACAGGGGCCGGGAGCGCTCGCCCGCTCGCCTCGGCTCGGCGCGGCCTGGCAACCCGGCAGTGAGGGACTTGGAGGGGAACCGCCCCTTTACGTGGGTGGGGAGGACCGGCGCCCGTGCCCAGCGTTCCCGTGCATGAAGCTCGCCGGATGGGTGATGGGGGCGGTCGGGCTGGTTTGCTTCCTCGGACAGCTCGGCTGCGGGGGCGGCCACGGCGGCACCCAGTCGCAGGGGTGCACCGGCGCCGCGTGCGGCGGATCCGCCGCCTGCACCTCGGCGCGGACGGCGCCGTGGCCGGCCGGGCGCGATCCGGCCTACCACAGCCCCATCGCCGAGGAGAACGCCAAGCCGGGGGCGCGTCTCTCCTACGGCAAGAGCGCGGACGCGTCCGGCGTGATCCAGCTCGAGGCCTACGCGAGCCGCGCCTCGGCGCGCGCCGGCGACCAGGTGGACGTGATGGTACGCTCCACCACCCAGGCGCAGGTGAGCTGGGCGCTGTATCGCATCGGCTGGTACGGGGGCGCCGGAGCGCGGCGCGTCGCCTCGGGCGGACCCGCTCCGGTGGGACCGCAGCCCGCCTGTCCGATGGAGGCCGGGACCGGCCTCGTGCGCTGCGCCTGGACCCCGACCTTCTCGTACACCTTCGGCTCGGACCTGGTCTCCGGCTACTACGTGTTCCAGGTCCAGCGCACCGACGCCGGCGGCACCTGGTCCACCCACGCCCCGGTGATCCTGCTCGACGACCGGCCGGGGGACCTCCTCGTGCAGGCGGGGACCAACACCTGGCAGGCCTACAACCGCTACGGCGGCGAGTCGCTCTACTACGACGGCTCCCACACGCTCGCCGCGCAGGGCTACCTCGCGGTCAAGGTGAGCTACGACCGCCCCTACCTCGGGACTGGCCTCCCGAGCCGGCTCATCCGCTACGAGCTGCCCTTCGCCCGCTGGGCGGAGCGGATGGGCTACGACGTGACCTACGCCACCACCTTCGACGTCGCCCTGGGCGGCTGCCCGGCCGTCGCCCGCGCCGGCATGTACCTGCAGGTCGGCCACGACGAGTACACCCCAGGACCGCTCCGCTACGCGCTCGACCAGGCGCGCGACGCCGGCGTGCCGCTCGCGTTCTTCTCCGGCAACCCGCTCTACTGGAAGGTGCGGATGGAGGACTACGCCGATGCGCGCAGCCCGCGCACCATCGTGGTCTACAAGGCGCACCCGGAGAACGATCCGAACCAGGCCGATCCCACCGGCCGCTGGCGGGATGCGGTGGTGAACCACCCCGAGAACGCGCTCGTCGGGGTGATGTACGAGTCCTGGCAGGTGGCCTACTACCCGCTCGTGGTGGCGGACGCCTCGAGCTGGCTCTTCCGTGGCACCGGGCTGCAGAACGGCGACGCCTTCCCCGGGCTGCTCGGGCACGAGTACGACTACCGGAACCCGCTCTTCGCGAGCGCCGAGCCGGCCGGCGTGCAGCAGCACGCGAAGTCTCCGGTGGTGGACGCGCTCGGGGTCCCCGGCTACGGCGAGAGCGTGAGCTACCGCGCGCCGAGCGGCGCCCTGGTCTTCGGCGCCGGCACCATCCAGTGGGCCTACGGGCTCGGCATGGACACCCCTCCCGACGACATGATGGCGTACGGCCCCGACCCGCGGGTGGAGCGGATGACCGCCAACGTGATCCAGGAGGCGATCGGGGTGCCGATGCCGGCCGGACCCTTCGCGCCCCTGCCGCCGCCGCCGCAGACCGACCTCGCGCCGGTGTCCTCGGTCCGCGCCGTCGCGCGCGGGCTGCAGTCGCCGGCGGGCGTGGCGGTGGCGACCGTTCCGGGGATCGCCGCGCTCCCGCCCGGCACGCTGCTGGTGGCCTCGCCGCGCCAGAACCAGATCCTGAAGGTGGACCCGGCGACCGGGGCCTCCGCGGTGCTCGCCGGCAAGGGCGATCCCGGCCAGGTGGACGGCGACCTCGGCTCGGCCCTGTTCCGCGCCCCCACGGCGGTGCTCCAGCTGCCGGACGGCAGCTTGGTGGTCGCCGACGGCCAGAGCTACGCGCTGCGCAGGATCGACGTCGCGGCCGGCAAGGTGACGCACCTCGCGGGCGGCGGCTTGACCGCGAGCGGCGCGCCCGACCGGCAGCACGGTTATCAGGACGGCCCGGGCACGCGCGCGCTCTTCGACGTGGTGATGGGGCTCGCCTGGGATCCCGCGGCCTCGCGGATCTACGTGGCCGACTCGGGCAACCAGCGCATCCGGGCGGTGAGCACCGACGGGACCGTCTCCACGCTGGCGGGGAACGGAAACGCCGTGGACGTGGACGGCCCGGCGGCGCAGGCCTCCTTCTACTACCCCACCGGCGTGGCGGTCGCTGGGGGGCGGGTGTTCGTGCTCTCCGCCTTGCGGGTGCGCGCCATCGCCGGCGGCAGCGTGACGACCCTCGCCGGCAACGGCATCCAGGGCTACCGCGACGGCCCGGGCGCCGACGCCATGATCGCCGCCTACGGTCAGCTCGCGGCGGCGAACGGGAGGCTCTACTTCACCGCCGGGCCGAACTACCGGCTGCGGCAGGTGCTCCTGGGCGTGGACGAGGGCAAGGTGCAGACGGTCGCGGGGCAGACGCGGATGGGCGACCTCGACGGGACGGGCGCCACCGCGCTCCTCGGGATGCCTGTGAGCGTCGCGGCAGCTCCCGACGGGACGCTCTACCTGACCGACGGGGCGAACGGCGCGGTCCGCGCCCTGACGCCCTGACGCCGCCGGCCCCTTCACGCTCCGCGCTTGGAGGGGCCCCCTGCGCGGCCCGGCTGTCGGCCCCCACGTCGGCGCGTCCAAATAAACCGACGCCAAGCCTCGCAAGCGCCCGTGATCCCTGGTCCGCGATCCTGGCAGAGCGGATGCAATCCTTCCCTGCGTGAACCCACGCAGCACCCGAAGGAGAACGCCATGACCCGCAAGACCTCGACCCTCGCTGGCGCCGGCATCGGCCTCGCTCTCTTCCTCTTCGCCGGGCTGCTCCCCGCGATGTACTACGGCGGGTTCGCTGGCGTGCTCCTGGCCGGTGGCATCTTCGGTACTCCCCTGCACCCCACCTTCCTCGTCCGCGCCCTCATCTACTTCAGCACCGCCCTGGGCGTGCTCGGCGTCGGCGCGCTCTTCGCCGTCGGCGGCGCCGCGGCCGGAGCGGCGGTGGGCGCCCTGGTGAACGCCACGCCGAAGAAGGCGGCCAAGGCCGAGGCCCGGTAGCGGGCGGGCTCACCCGAGCCGCACCCTCCTCAACCGCAGCGCGTTCCCGATGACCGTCACGCTCGAGAAGCTCATCGCGGCGCTGGCGATCATCGGGCTGAGGAGCACCCCGAACCAGGGGTAGAGCACCCCGGCCGCGAGCGGCACGCCGGCCGCGTTGTAGGCGAACGCCCAGAAGAGGTTCTGCCGGATGTTCCGCATCACCGCGCGCGAGAGCCGCCGCGCGCGCACGATGCCGCCGAGGTCTCCCTTCACGAGGGTGAGCCCGGCGCTCTCCATGGCCACGTCGGTCCCGGTGCCCATGGCCACGCCCACGTCGGCGGCGGCGAGGGCCGGGGCGTCGTTGATGCCGTCGCCGGCCATGGCCACCCGCTGCCCGGCCGCCTTGTGCCGCGCCACCACCGCGGCCTTCTCCTGCGGCAGGACCTCCGCCTCCACCTCGTCGATGCCCACCGCGGCGGCGACCGCCTGCGCCGTGGCGCGGCTGTCGCCGGTCACCATCACCACCCGGATCCCCTCGGCCCTGAGCGCCTTCACCGCCGCCGCCGCCGACGGCTTCACCGGATCCTCCACCGCGAGCAGGCCGGCGGCGCGCCCGCCCACGGCGAGGAAGACCACGGTGGCGCCGCGGGCGCGGAGCGACTCGGCGCCTGGGAGGAGCGGGGAGGGGTCGGCGCCCAGCTCGGCGAGGAAGGCGGCGCTGCCCAGGGCGGCCGGGTGGCCGTCCACCTCGGCGCGGATGCCCTTGCCCGGAACGGCCTCGAAGCCGTGGGCCTCGAGGCCCACGCGCGACCCGCTCCCCAGCCGCTCCCTCGCCCCCGCGAGGATGGCCGCCGCGAGGGGGTGCTCGCTGCCCTTCTCGAGCGCCGCGGCGAGCCCCAGCACCTCCCCCTCCGCGAACCCGTCCGCCGCCAGCACCTTCGCCAGGCGGGGCTTCCCCTCCGTGAGCGTCCCGGTCTTGTCCACCAGCAGCACGTCGACCTTCTCGAACCGCTCCAGCGCCTCGGCGTTCTTCACCAGCACCCCCGCCGCCGCGCCGCGGCCGGTGCCGACCATGATGGCCATGGGGGTCGCGAGCCCGAGCGCGCAGGGGCAGGCGATGATCAGCACCGCCACCGCTGCCACCAGCGCGTGCGCGAGCCGCGGCTCCGGGCCGGCGAGCGCCCAGGCCAGGAAGGCCAGCGCCGCCGCCGCCACCACCGCCGGCACGAACCAGCCCGACACCACGTCCGCCAGCCGCTGGATGGGGGCGCGGCTGCGCTGGGCATCGCCGACCATGCGGACGATCTGCGCGAGCAGGGTGTCCTTGCCCACCCGCTCCGCCTCCATGACGAAGCCGCCGTTGCCGTTGACGGTGGCGCCGGTGACCCGGTCGCCGGGGCGCTTCTCCACCGGGATGGGCTCGCCCGAGACCATCGCCTCGTCCACCGCCGAGCTCCCGGAGATCACCCGCCCGTCCACCGGCACCTTCTCGCCGGGGCGCACCCGGAGCCGGTCGCCCGGCTTCACCTCCTCGACCGGGACGTCCAGCTCCTCTCCCGTCGCCCGCACCAGCCGGGCGCTCCTGGGCGCGAGGCCGAGCAGCGCCTTGAGCGCCCCGGAGACGCGGCTGCGGGCCCGGAGCTCCAGGACCTGGCCGAGCAGCACCAGCTCCACGATCACCGCCGCCGACTCGAAGTAGACCGGCACCGCCCCGCCGTGCCCGCGGAAGGCCTCCGGGAAGAGCTCCGCCGGCAGGAGCGCCGCCGCCGCGCTGAAGAGAAAGGCGGCGCCGGTCCCGAGCCCGATGAGGGTGAACATATTGAGGCGGAGCGTCTTCATCGAGAGCCAGAAGCGCTCGAAGAAGGGCCAGCCGCCCCAGAGCACCACCGGGGCCGAGAGGGCCAGCTGCAGGAGGGCGAAGGCGCGGGGCCCGAGCGCGTGGGTGAGCGGCATCCCCAGGAGCATGTCGCCCATGGCGAGCGCCAGGAGCAGCGCGGCGGGCGCGAGCCCCCACCAGAAGCGGCGGCTCATCTTCTCGAGCTCGGGGTTGCGCTCCTCCAGGAGCGGCATCCCGCCCACCACCAGCGGCTCGAGCGCCATGCCGCAGATCGGGCAGGGCACCGGCTCCTTCTCGCGGACCTCCGGGTCCATGGGGCAGACCCACACCACCTCGCCGCCGGCCGGAGGGGCGGGCGCGGGGCCGGCCATGCTCCCGGGCCCGCGGGCCAGGAAGCCCTCCGGGTCGGCGGCGAACCTGGCGAGGCACTTCGGGCTGCAGAAGCCGTACTGCCGGCCGGCGTGCTCGAGCGCGCCCCCCTTCGGCGCCTTGGGGTTGACCTCCATCCCGCAGACGGGGTCGTGATGCGGGAGGCGCGCGGAGGAGGAGGGCTGTCCCGACATGGGTGACTCCTGGGGCACGGTCAGCGGACCTGCCGGTAGATGAGCTCGAGCAGCTCGTCGTACATCTCGTCGGCCTCCTCGCCGCCGGCCCGGATGGCGCTGGTGGCGCACTGCTTCAGGTGGTTGCGCATGAGCTCGCGCCCGACCGCCCGGAGCGCCTCGTGGACCGACGCGATCTGGGTGAGCACGTCGGCGCAGTAGCGCTGCTCCGCGATCATCTTCTGAAGCCCGCGCACCTGGCCCTCGATGCGCCGGAGCCGCTTCAGGTTCGCGTCCACCGCGGCCGGGTCGACCGCGACCGCCCGGCCGCCGGGGCCGACGTGGTCGGCGTGCCCGCAGGCGCAAGCTGCGGCCGCCGGGGTCCCGCGCGAGCTCCTCTTCGCCATGCCGTCCTCCTCGCGGTGGCCCGCGGCGAGCGTCGGCCTGGACGGTGGTCCGGGCCCTCCATGGGCCAGGAGATAGATAGGGGAGGGGGGTATGTCAAGCCCGGCGTTCAGATCCCTGGCGCCGGCTGCGCCGGGGCGGGCCGCACGTGGCGGCTCACCGCCCGGATCACGTCGTCGAGATCGAACGGCTTCTCGAGGAAGCCGTCCGCCTCCACCTCGGCGGCGCGCGCCCGGGCGTTCTCGGCGGCGGTGATGACCAGGATGGGGGCGCGCTCGCTCCAGCGGCGGCGATACTCCTGGGCGAACTCCCAGCCGTTCATGCGGGGCATGCGCATGTCGAGCAGGATGACGCCCGGCATGGCCTCCTCCACGCGCGCCAGCGCGTCGAGGCCGTCGCCGGCGCGCCTCACCTCGAAGCCGGCGTCACGCAGCACCATCTCCATGAGGGCCGACAGGTCGGCGTCGTCTTCGACCACCAGCACGTCGCGGCGGACCGTCATGGCGCGCCTCCCGCGAGCGGCAGGCTGAAGGAGAAGGTGGACCCCTCGCCCGGCTCGCTCTCGAACCAGATGCGCCCGCCGTGGCGGGCCACGATCTCGCGGCTCATCTCCAGCCCCACCCCCAGCCCGCCGTAGTCCTGCGGCGTCCCGGCGTGCGCCCGGTAGAAGCGCTCGAACATGTGCCCCTGCCGGTCGGCCGGGATCCCCAGGCCGCGGTCGCGGATCGACACCACCACCTCCGCGTCGCGCCGCCGCACCGTCGCGTCCACGTCGCCGCCGTCGGGAGAGAAGCGGAAGGCGTTGTCGATGAGGTTCACGAGCACCTGCTCCACCCGCTCCCGATCGGCCTCGACCCGCGCTTCGGCGCAGGGGTGGAAGCGGAGCCGGTGCCCCGCCGCCACCGCCTGCATCCGCTCCGCTACCTCACCCACCAGCGGCACGAGGTCGAAGCAGGAGCGGTGGAGCTCGGCGTTGCCGAGCCGGAAGCGCGAGACCTCGAGCAGGTGCTGCACCAGCCGGTTGAGCCGCTCGACCTGCCGGATGACGGTCTCGAGCGCCGGCCGCTCCGACTCCTGCCGCTTGGCGATGAGCTGCGCGTAGGCCTTCACCACCGCGAGCGGGGTCTTGAACTCGTGGGCGGCGGTGGAGAAGAACTCCTCGCGCAGGTCGTCGAAGCGCTTCTCCTCGGTGCGGTCGCGGAGGATGGCCACCGTGAGCTGCGCTGGCCCCGCGCCGCTCTCGCGCATCACTGGCGCCGCCGAGACGGTCAGGAACACCTCGCGTCCGTCGGGGCGCAGGTAGCTCGCCTCGTAGCCGCGCGGGCTCGCCGCGCCCCGCGCCTGCAGGGCCGAGTAGCGCGAGAGCGGTACCGGCTGCCCGTTTGGCCCGCGCAGCCGGCCCTCGGCGGCGAACTCGCCGAGGGTCACGAGCAGCTCCTCCTGCGAGCGCCCGAGCAGCTCGGCCGCGGACCGGTTGGCGGTGACGATGCGCAGGTCCTGGTCCACCACCAGCACCCCGTCGGTCATGCTGTCGATGACGGCGCGCACCTCCTGCTCGAGGCGCTGCAGCCCGCGGCTGCCGTGGCGGATGAGCGCGAAGAGCAGGGCCGCCGACACCGCCACGAAGACCCAGGCCTTGGCGGTGTGGAAGAGCACGCGCTGGGCGGGGTCGGGGACGAGGCGCGCCAGCAGCTCGTCGGAGAAGAGGACCCAGGCGGCGCCGACCACCAGGTAGAGGGCGGCGATCCGCCCCGGGTTGACGCGGCGCATCCGCGCCGCCCCGCGCGCGAGGGGCGGGGTGGGGAGGAGCCGGCCTTCGAGGCCGGAGGGCGGGTGCGGGGAGGGGGCCACGGTTGGCGATGGACGCCCTCACATCATCGCAGCCCGGCCCGCCGTTGGCCCGGGCCCAATGCGGGGCTGGACGTGCTCCCACCCGTCCAGGGGCATGCTATAAGCCGCGCGGTGACAGCCCCGGAGATCCTCGTCGTCGCCGGCGAAGCGAGCGCCGATCTGCACGCCGCGCGCGTGCTGGAGGAGCTGCGCCTGCTCTCGCCCCAGGTGCGCGCCTTCGGGGTGGGCGGCCCGCGGCTGCGCGCGGCCGGGCTGGAGGCGCTCCACCCGGCCGAAGACATCTCGGTGATGGGCTTCGCCGAGGTGCTGCCCGCCATCCCGCGCATCCTCGGCATCCTGCGCGACCTCACCCGCGCCGCCGAGGCGCGCCGGCCCAGGGTGGCGCTGCTGGTCGACCTCCCCGACTTCAACCTCCGGCTGGCGAAGCGGCTCAAGCGGCAGGGCGTGAAGGTGGTCTACTTCGTCTCGCCCATGATCTGGGCCTGGCGGCGCGGCCGCGCGAAGCAGATCGCGCGGGTGGTGGACCGGATGCTCTGCATCCTCCCCTTCGAGGAGCGCTTCTACGAGGGCACCGGCGTGTCGGCCCGCTTCGTGGGCCACCCGCTGGCGGAGCGCCCGGCGCCCGGCCCCCCGGCCGCCTACCGGGCCGCGCTCGGGCTCGACGCCGCGCGAACGACCGTGGCCCTCGTCCCGGGCAGCCGCCCGAGCGAGCTGGCGCGCATCTTCCCGCCCATGCTCGACGCCGCCGAGCGGATCCGCGCCGGCCACCCCGACGCCCAGTTCGTCGTGCCGATCGCTCCCACGCTCGCCGCCGCGGCGCTCGCCCCCTACCTGGCCCGCCACGCGGGGCTCGACGTGAAGCTGGTGGACGGGCGCGCCGACGAGGTGGTGGGCGCGAGCGACGCGGCCCTGGTGAAGAGCGGGACCTCCACCCTCGAGACCGCGCTGATGCTGCGGCCCATGGTGGTGGTCTACCGGCTCTCCTGGCTCTCCTACCTCATCGGCAAGGCCTTCGTGCGCCTCGCCCACTTCGCGCTCGTGAACATCCTCGCCGGCCGGCGGCTGGTGCCGGAGCTGCTGCAGGGTGACGCCAGCCCGGAGCGGATGGCGCGCGAGGTGACGCTGCTCCTCGACGATCCCGAGGCGCGCGCGGCCCAGGTGGCCGGGCTCGCGGAGGTGCGAGGCTCACTCGGGGGACCTGGGGCGGCGCGGCGCGTGGCCGAAGAGATCGCTGGAGCACTCGGATGAACGACAACCACTCCTCCCGGCCGGCGCTGGTCTGCCTGCCCACCTACAACGAGCGCGACAACCTCACGCCCATCGTCGAGGCCATCCTGGCGGCCACCCCCGAGGTGGACGTCCTGGTCATCGACGACAGCTCGCCCGACGGCACCGGCGAGCTCGCCGACGGCCTCGCCGCGCGCGAGCCGCGGGTCCACGTGCTCCACCGCGCCGGCAAGGAGGGGCTCGGCAAGGCCTACCTGGCCGGCTTCGCCTGGGCGCTCGCGCGGCCCTACGCGCTGGTGCTGGAGATGGACGCCGACTTCTCCCACGACCCCAGGTACCTGCCGGCGCTGCTCCAGGCGGCCCGGGAGGCCGACCTGGCGCTCGGCTCGCGCAACGTCGCCGGCGGCGGCACCGTCAACTGGGGCCTCGGCCGCCGCATCCTCTCCAGGGGCGGGAGCCTCTACGCGCGCACCATCCTCGGCCTCCGCGTGCGCGACCTCACCGGCGGGTTCAAGTGCTTCCGGCGGGAGGTGCTCGAGGCGATCGACCTCGGCTCCGTGCAGTGCTCGGGCTACGCCTTCCAGATCGAGCTCACCTACCGCGCGATCAGGAAGGGGTTTCGCGTCCGGGAGGTGCCGATCACCTTCGTCGACCGCCGCGTCGGCCAGTCCAAGATGTCGCGGCGGATCGTGCTGGAAGCCATCTCCAAGGTGTGGTCCATTCGCTCGAGCAAGTTCCACTGACGGAGAAGGGGCGGCGTGCGGCAGATCCTCTACAGCGGGCTCATCGCCCTCTCGGCGGTCTTCGTGGTGGTCGACCCGGTGGCGGCGGTGCCCTTCTTCCTCGCCATGACCAGCGAGGTCGAGCCGGCCCGGCGGCGGCTGGTGGCGCGGCGCGCCGCCTACGTCACCTGGCTCGTGCTCACCGGCTTCGCGGTGGCCGGCGCCGCCCTCTTCCGCGCCCTCGGCATCAGCCTGCCGGCCTTCAAGATCGCCGGCGGCGTGCTGCTCCTCATCATGGCCGTCGACATGCTGCAGACCCGCGCCTCCGAGGCCCGCATCACCGAGGGCGAGGTGCAGGCCGGCGCGCGCAAGGAGGACATCGCCGTCGTCCCGCTGGCGATGCCCCTCCTCGCCGGCCCCGGCTCCATCGCCACGGTGGTGGTGCTGATGAGCCGCGCGCGGACCGGACCCTGGTGGGACACCCTGCCGGTGCTCGTCGCGGTGCTGATCACCGCGGTGGCGACCTACCTCATCCTGGCGGGGGCCTCGCGGGTGGACCGGGTGCTCGGCCACACCGGCATGAACATCCTGCAGCGCGTGGCCGGCCTGCTGCTCGCCGCCATCGCCATCCAGTTCATGCTCGACGGCCTCGGCGACGTGGTCCCGCAGCTGCTGCACCGCGCCTAGGACCCGCGAGGTTTCCTGCGAGTGCGAGGCCGGCGGTCCCGAAAAGGGGCAGCCGCCCCGCCCGTTCCGGTGGTAAATGGAGGTGAGGTTCCACCGGACAAGGGGCGCGCATGCCGAACGACCGAGTGATCCGAACCTTCGCCATCGTGGGTGCCGACGGGTCCGGGAAGACCGCCCTGGTCGAGAACCTGCTGCGCTTCGCCGACCCGAAGCGGGCCTCCAGCGAGGGCTCGACCTCTCGCCTCGACGCCGAGCCCGAGGAGAAGAAGCGCAACTTCACCCTCAGCATCCACCCGGAGAGCTTCGAGCAGGAGGGGCGCACCTTCCACGCCCTCGACTGCCCGGGCTTCGCGGCCTTCCTCACCGAGGTGGAGTGGGCGCTCCAGGTCTCGGACGGCGCGGTGCTGGCCCTCTCCGCCGCCGAGGGCGCGCACAACCACGCCGAGCGCGCCTTCGACGTGCTGGCGGAGGCGGGCCGCCCCACCATCGGCCTCATCGGGCGGATGGATCACGAGCAGGCCGACTTCCAGCGGACCCTGGCCGACATCGAGGGCTCGCTCAAGGTGAAGCCGGTGCCGCTGGTCCTGCCCATCGGTCAGGGCGCGCGGCTGAAGGGGCTCGTCGACCTCGTCACCATGAAGGCGGAGCTCGTCGACAAGTCCTTCGGCAAGGAGAGCGAGGCGGAGATCCCGCCCGAGCTCAGGGCCGAGGCCGAGGCCTTCCGCACCTCCCTGGTGGAGGCGGCCGCCGAGTCCGACGACGCGCTCCTGGGCAAGTACCTGGAGGGCGAGCCGCTCACCGCCGACGAGATCTACCGCGGCGTGGCGGCCGGGGCGGCGGCGCAGAAGTTCCTGCCGGTCACCTGCTCCGCCGCCAGGCTGGGCGTCGGGCTCCGCGAGCTGCTCGACCTGGTGGTGAAGGTCCTGCCGGGCCCCGAGTCGCGCGCGGTGGTGGGGACCGACCTCGGCGGGCACGAGGTGAAGGTGCCGCCCACCGCCGCCGCCCCCTTCGTCGCCCAGGTGTTCCGCACCTCCATCGACCACTTCGCCGGCCGGGTGGACTACGCGCGCATCTTCGCGGGCACGCTGCGGCACGAGGCGCTGCTCATGAACCCGCGGACCCGGGCGGAGGAGCGCATCGGCCACTTCTACCGCACCGACGGCGCGCAGACCTCCGAGGTCACCGAGGCCGGACCCGGCGACATCGTGGTGCTGATGAAGCTCAAGGACGCCCGCACCGGCGACACGCTCTGCGACCGCGACCACCCCCTCCAGCTCCCCGAGTTCCGGCCGCCCAACCGGCCGGTGGCCTACGCGGTGCACTCCAAGGGCGGCGACGACAAGGCGGCTGCGGCGCTGCACAAGCTCCTCGAGGAGGACCCGTCGCTCGAGCTGGCGCGCTCGCCCGAGACCGGCGAGATGCTGCTCAAGGGCATGGGCCAGGCGCACATCGAGGTCACCGTCGAGCGGCTGAAGCGAAAGCACCAGGTGGAGATCACGCTCTCCACGCCCTCTCCGGCCTACCTCGAGACCATCACCGCCACCGCCAAGGCCCAGGGCAAGTTCAAGCGGCAGACCGGCGGCCACGGCCAGTACGGCGACGCCCACGTCGAGCTCTCGCCCAAGGGGCGCGGCGAGGGGTTCGAGTTCGAGGACGCCATCGTCGGCGGGAGCATCCCGCGCCAGTTCATCCCCTCGGTGGAGAAGGGCATCCGCGGCTCGATGGGCTCGGGCCCGCTGGCCGGCTACCCGGTGGTGGACTTCCAGGCCAAGCTCACCTTTGGCACCTACCACGACGTCGACAGCTCGGACATGGCGTTCCAGGTCGCGGGCTCCATGGCCTTCAAGAAGGCGATGCAGGAGGCTCGCCCCATCCTGCTCGAGCCCATCATGAAGCTCGAGGTGCGGGTGCCGGAGGAGTACGTCGGCGCGGTGATGGGCGACCTCAACAGCCGGCGCGCCCGGGTGCAGGGCATGGAGCCGGTGGCGCGCGGGGTGCTGGTCCGGGCCACCTGCCCCCACGCCGAGGCGATGAGCTACGACGCCGACCTGCGCTCGCTCACCCAGGGGGCGGGCTACTTCACCATGGAGCCCTCGCACTACGACCCCGTGCCGCCGCAGCTCGCCCAGAAGATCATCGAGAAGCGGCGCGCCGAGGGGAAGGTGAAGGGGCTCGAGGAGTAGCGCGCAGCGAGGGTGCCAAGATCCCCGGTCTGTCCTAGGATGGCGCCGACTTGAGCGCCTACCTCCGACTGCTCGGCTTCACCCGCCCGTACCGCTGGCGCTTCGCCGGCGCGCTGGGCTGCATGCTGGTGCTGGCCGCGGCCACCGCCGCCTACGTCAACCTGCTCGGCCCGGTGCTGGAGTTCCTCTTCACCGGCCGGGCCCAGGCGGTGGCCAGCCTGGGCCGGTTCCTGCCGCGCTCGGTCGACCTCCAGGCCTTCCTGTCCCGCGCCGACCGCGAGCAGCTCCTCGGGTGGCTGCCGCCGCTCATCATCGGCGTGGCCCTGGTCAAGGGGGCGGCCTACTTCGGCCAGTTCTACCTCATGGGCATGGTGTCGCAGCGGGTGGTGGCCGACCTGCGCACCGCGCTCTTCGACCACCTGCTGCGCCTCTCGCCAGCCTTCTTCTCGCGCCGCCACTCCGGCGATCTGATGAGCCGCTTCTCCGCCGACGTGCAGGCGGTCGACACCGCGGTCTCGTACGCGCTCGCGAGCTACATCCGCGACGGGCTCACCATCGCGGTGATGCTGGTGAACTGCTTCGTCCTCGACTGGCGCCTCTCGCTCATGGCCTTCGTGGCGGTCCCGGCGACGCTGCTCCCCATCGCCCGCTTCGCGCGCCGCCTCAAGAAGGTGACCGCCCAGTCGCAGGGGGCGCTCGGGCACATCGCCGAGCTGGTGCAGGAGGCCATCTCGGGGATGCGGGTGGTGCAGGCCTTCGGCATGGAGGCCTGGGAGTCTCGCCGGTTCAAGGAGCAGAACCAGCGCTGGATCGGCATCATGCGCCGCAGCTTCTTCGTGCGGGCGCTCTCCTCGCCGCTCATGGAGGTGATCGCGGCCGCCGGCCTCTCGCTCGCCATCTGGTGGGTGGGCGGGCGCATCCTCCACGGCGAGATGGAGCCTGGAAAGTTCTTCTCCTTCGTGGCCGCGGTGCTGCTCCTCTACACGCCGGTGAAGCAGATCGGCAAGGTGGGGCAGATCGCCCTCCAGGGCGCGGCGGCGGCGGAGCGGATCTTCGAGGTGCTCGACGCGCGCAGCGCCGTGCCCGACGACGGCACCCGCACGCTCGCGCCGTTTCGAGAGGCCATCCGCTACGAGGAGGTAGGCTTCTCCTACGGCGACCGGCCGGTGCTGCGCGGGGTGAGCTTCGCGGTCAGGAAGGGTGAGGTGGTGGCTTTGGTCGGCTCCTCGGGCGGAGGCAAGACCACCGTCGCGAACCTCCTGCCGCGCTTCTGGGACGTGGAGCAGGGGCGGGTCACCGTCGACGGGGTGGACCTGCGCGAGGCGACGCTCGCGAGCCTGCGCGCCCAGATCGCACTGGTCACCCAGGACACCGTCCTCTTCAACGACACCGTGCGGGCCAACATCGCCTACGGCCGCCCCGACATCTCGCGGGAGGAGGTGGAGCGGGCGGCGCGGATGGCCCATGCCCACGACTTCATCCAGGCGCTGCCGAAGGGGTACGACACCGTCATCGGCGAGAAGGGCGTGCTCCTCTCCGGCGGCCAGCGGCAGCGGATCGCCATCGCCCGCGCCTTCCTCAAGGACGCGCCCATCCTGGTGCTCGACGAGGCGACCAGCGCCCTCGACGCCGAGAGCGAGCGCGAGGTGCAGCGGGCGCTGGAGGGGCTCATGGGGCTCGGAGGAAAGGCGGGAGGGCAGCGGACCACGCTGGTCATCGCCCACCGGCTCTCGACCATCCGCGACGCCGACCGCATCGTGGTGCTCGCCGGCGGCCGGGTGGTGGAGAGCGGCCGCCACGAGGAGCTCGTCGAGAGCGGCGGCGAGTACGCCCGGCTCTACCGGATCTACGAGGGCGGGCACGGGGAGGCCGCGCCGGTGGGGCGGGTCGCGCCGTGAGGAGCCGGCGCGCCCTCCAGGCGCTCGCGCTGCTGGGGCTCTGCTACCTCGCCTTCGGGCTCTGGATCCGCTCCCGTCGCGCCCCCGCCCTGCCGCGCCCGCCGGGGGAGGTGCGCGGCGCCTACCACGTCCACACCCGCAAGAGCGACGGCCTCGGCACCCTCGACGAGGTGGTCGCCGCCGCCCGGGAGGCGGGGCTCCAGTTCGTGGTGATCTCCGACCACAACGTGCTCGCGCCCGAGGACGCCGGCTGGCGCGGGGGGGTGCTGGTGATCGAGGCCACCGAGGTCTCCTCCCCCTACGGCCACATCGTGGGGCTCGGGCTCCCGCGGGCGCTCACCAAGGAGGAGCGGCTGAGGGACACGCTCGGCTCCATCCACGCCCTGGGGGGCGCAGCCGCGCTGGCCCACCCGCTCCACCCCAAGCGCCCCTTCACCCGCTGGAGCCGGCACGACTGGGTGGGCTACGAGGCCGTCTCCAACGACAGCTTCTGGGGCAACACCCTGCACCGGCGGGACCTCCTGCGCGCGGCCCTGGCGCTGCTGGTGTTCCCCTGGGACGACGCGCAGTCGCCGCTGGCGCTCTACGTCCGCCCCGACGCCGAGCTGGCCCGGTTCGACGCCCTCGACCCCGCCGAGCGCCACCCGCTCCTCTGCTCGGCCGACGCCCACGGCTACCCGAGCTACCGCGCCGCCTTCCGCGCCTTCAGCATGCACCTGCCGGCGCGGTTCACCGGCGAGGCCGAGGCCGACAGCGCCCAGGTGATCTCCGCGCTGCTCGAGGGGAGCGGCACCTGCGTCTTCGACGGGGTGGCCCCGGCCTGGGGCGCCGCTTTCGCGCTCGCCCCCTCCGGCGACGCCTTCACCTTCACGGCGACCCAGGCCGCGCCCTCGCGCGCGAGCTACCAGCTCTACCGGGACGGCGCGCCGTTCGGGGCGGCGGAGCCGCTGCCGGACGGCGCCCGCTTCGCCTGCGGCGGGCGCTGCCCCAAGGGCGAGTACCGGGTCGAGGCGCGCTGGGGCGGCCGGCCCTGGGTCTTCACCAATCCGCGCTACATCGAGTAGAAGCGGGGGACGTGCACTTCGTCTACGCCATCGCGAGCTACCTGCTCTTCCTGGCGCTCCTGCCGGCGCTGCTCTTCCACCCCAAGCTGCGCCACGGCATCCCCTTCCGTCTCGGGCTCTACCGGCGCTCGATCCGCCGCGCCCTGCGCCGCGCCCGCGGCGGACCGCGCATCTGGCTGCACGGCGCCTCCGCCGGGGACCTGCTCTCCCTCCAGCCCATGATGAAGGAGCTGAAGGCGCGCGAGCCCGGGTGCCGCATCCTGGTCACCACCATGACCAACAGCGGGCTCGCCATGGCGCGCCAGAAGCTGGCCGAGGCCGACCTCGTGCTCTACGCGCCCTACGACCTGCCCGGCGCCACCCGGCGGGCGGTGGCGCGGCTCCAGCCCGATCTGCTGGTGCTCGAGTACACCGAGATCTGGCCGAACCTGATCCGCGCCGCGCGCCGGGGCGGGGCCCGCATCGCCCTCACCAACGGCCGCTTCAACCCGCGCAAGGTGCCCCAGTACCGCGCCCTCTTCCGGGCCATCGGAAACCCGCTCGCCGCCATCGACCTGTTCCTGATGCGCTCCGACGAGGAGGCGCTGCGGGCGCTGCAGCTCGGCGCCGCGCCCGACCGCGTCTGGGTGACCGGCAACACCAAGTTCGACGCCCTGGTGCTCGACGCCGGCGCCGGGCGCGACGAGGCGCTGCGCGCGGAGATGGGGCTGCCGGCCGGCACCGCGGTCTTCATGGCCGGCTCCACCCACGACGGCGAGGAGGAGCGGGTGCTGGAGGTCTACCGGGGGCTCCGCAAGCGCCACCCGGCGCTCCGGCTGGTGATCGCGCCGCGCTACGTGGAGCGGGCCGGGCGCATCCTCTCGCTCGCGCACGAGCGCGGCCTCACCGCCCGGCTGCGCAGCGCCGGGACGGCGGGCGGCGAGGCCCAGGTGACGGTGCTCGACACCATCGGCGAGCTCGCCACCGCCTACCGGCTCGCCACCCTGGTCTTCGTGGGCGGGAGCTTCGTCGCCCGCGGCGGGCAGAACGTGCTCGAGCCGGCCGCGCAGGGCAAGCCGGTGCTCTTCGGCCCGCACATGGAGAACTTCAAGGACAGCGTGACCGCGCTGGTGGGGCGGGGCGGGATCCAGGTGGCGTCGCCGGCCCACCTCCTCCAGGTGGCGGGGGAGCTCCTCGACCGGCCCGACACCGTGGCCGAGCTGGGGAGCCTTGCGCGCGCGGCCGTGACCAGCACCCGCGGCGCCAGCGCCCGCAACGTGGACCACATGCTGCGGCTGCTGCGGCGGGGGAGGGCGGCCGCATGAGCTCGAGCCCCCGCGCCATCCTGGTGGTCCGCTACAGCGCGCTCGGCGACGTGGTGCTCGCCACCAGCGTGCTCCGACCGCTGCGCGAGCGCTTCCCCGAGGCGCGCATCGAGTGGGTCACCGATCCCGCCTTCGTCCCGCTCCTCGAGGGGTTGCCGGACCTGGCGGCGGTGCACGCGCTGCACCGCGACGCGCCCGAGCGGGCCATCGCCCTGCGCGAGCGGCTGCGGGGCCGCTTCGACGTCGCGGTCGACCTGCAGAACAAGGTCCGGAGCGCGGTGGTGGCGCGGGCGGCGGCGCCGCGGCGGCTGGTCTTCCGCAGGCGCACCCCGGGCCAGGCGCTGCTCTCCCTGCTCGGCCACGATCCGGTGCTGCAGCGGGCGCACGCGACGCGGCTCTACGCCGAGGTGCTGGCGCCGCTCGGGGTGGAGGGGCCAGGGCCGCTCCAGCTCCACCTCTCCCCGCGGGCCCGCGGCCTCGCGGCCGACGCGCTGGGGCGCCCGCAGGGGCCGCTGGTGGCCGTCGCCCCCGGGGCGCGCTGGGCCACCAAGCGCTGGCCGGCCCTGAGCTTCGCGCAGGTGGCCGACGAGCTGGCGGCTGGCGGCGCCCGCATCGTGCTCGCCGGCGGCCCCGGGGACCGCGAGGCGCTCCAGGCCGTGCGGGCCGCCATGCGCGCGCCGGTGGTGGCCGACCTCTCGCCCCTGCCGCTCGATGCGCTCGCCGCCGCGCTGGGGCGAGTGAGGCTGCTCATCGCCAACGACTCCGGCCCGGTCCACCTCGCCGCGGCGGTGGGCACCCCCACCGTGGCGGTCTTCGGCCCCACCTCACCGGTCCGCTGGGGGCCCCCGGCCCCGAGCCGCGCGGTGGCGCTCGGCATCGCCTGCGCGCCCTGCTCCAACCACGGGGCCCACGCCTGCCCGCGCGGCCACCACCGCTGCCTGGCCGACCTCGGCCCCCGCGCGGTGCTCGACGCGGCGCGCGAGCTACTCCGATGAAGGCGCTCGAGCAGCTCTGGTGGCGGCAGGCGGGGCCGCCCCCGGGGCGGCTGGCGCTGGCGCCGCTCTCGGCCGGCGAGGCGGTGTTCCGGGCCGCGGCGGCGCTCCGCGGCGCGCTCTACGACCGCGGCACGCTCCCCGCCCGGCGGGCCCCGGCCCCGGTGATCTCGGTCGGCAACCTCGCCGTGGGCGGCGCCGGCAAGACCCCGGTGGCGCTCGCCGTGGGGGCGCGCCTCCTGGCCCGGGGCGAGCGGCTGGCGGTGCTCTCGCGCGGTTACGGGGCGCAGCGCTCCGACGCCCGCACGGTCTCGGACGGCACGCGGCTGCTCCTCGGCGTGCGCGAGGCCGGCGACGAGCCCACGCTGCTGGCGCGCCGGCTCGCCGGCGCCCGGGTGCTCTGCGGGCCGCGGCGCCTCGAGCTGGCGCGGCGCGCCGTGGAGGAGCTCGGGGCCACCGCGCTGCTGCTCGACGACGGATTCCAGCACCGCGCCCTCGCCCGCGACCTCGACCTGGTGGTGCTGGACGCCGCCAACCCGGTGGGGAACGGCCGGCTCCTGCCGCGCGGCCCCAACCGCGAGCCCCTGGCGGCGCTCTCGCGCGCCGGGCTGCTCTGGCTCACCCGGACCGACGCCGCCACGCCCGCCGAGCTGGCGCGGCTGCGCGAGCTCGCCCGCCGGTTCACCGGCTGCGCGCCGGTCGAGTCGGTGCACGCCCCGGTGGCGCTGCTCGACGCCTCGCTGGAGCATGCCGCCGACCTGGAGGTGCTGCGCGGCCGCCGCGTGCTGCTCCTCTCGGCGATGGCGCGGCCGGAGCGCTTCCGGACCACGGTGGAGGCGCTCGGCGCGGAGGTCCCCGCCGAGCGCTGCTACCGCGACCACCACTTCTTCACCGACGCCGAGGTGGAGGAGGCGCTCGCCGCCAGCGCGGCGCAGGGCTGCCACTTCGCCCTCCTCACCGAGAAGGACGCGGTGCGTCTCTCGCCGGCGGCGGCCATGAACCCGCGGGTCCGCGCGCTGCGGATCGAGGCGCGGGTGGTGGCCGGGGAGGAGGAGCTCGCCGGGGCGCTGGAGCGGGCGCTGGGGGCGGGGAGGGGCGCGCCGTGACGGGCCTCCTCGGCCGGCTGCCGCGCCGGCTCCTGCTGGCCCTCTTCGGCGGGCTGGCCTGGCTCGCCTGGACCCTGCGCGTCCGCCGCCGGGTGGTGCTCGAGAACCTGCGGCTGGCCTTCCCCGGCCGGAGCGAGGCCGAGCGGCGGGCCATCGCCCGCGCCACCTTCCGCAACCTCGGCGCCGTGGCGGCCGACTTCCTCCGCGTCCCCTCGCTGCCGCCGGCCGAGCTGGGACGCATCTTCGAGTATCAGGGCTGGGAGGCGTTCGAGGCGGCGCGGGCGCGGGGCAAGGGCGTCATCGCCTGCACCGCCCACTTCGGCAACTTCGAGGTGCTCGCGGCTGCCCACACCCTGCGCGGCGTGCCCATCACCATGATCAGCCGCAAGATGGGCCGCTCCGGCGCCAACGACCTGTGGCGCGGGGTGCGCGCCCGCGCCGGGGTGGAGGATCTGGTCGTGAAGAAGGGCGAGACGCTCCGCGCCGCCCGCCGCGCCCTCGCCTCGGGCCGCACGCTGGGCTACGTCATCGACCAGAACCAGCCGGCGCGCCGGGCCATCTTCCCTACCTTCTTCGGCGTCCCGGCCGCCACCTCGCCCACGCCGGCGCTGCTGTCGCTGCGCACCGGCGCCGCGGTCATCTTCATCCTGAGCCTCCCCCTGGAGGATGGCCGCCACCGGGTGGTGATCGAGGGGCCGCTGGACGTGCCGCGCACCGGCGACCTGGCCCGCGACCTGCTCGCATTCACCCAGGACCTGAACGACCGGCTGGAGCGGCACGTCCGGGCGCACCCCGCCCACTGGTACTGGCTGCACCGGCGGTGGAAGACCCGGCCGCCCGCCGCCAGCGGCGCCGCCGCGTCGATTGACCCATCCCTGGGGGCGCGGTAGAGACTCGCCACATGCGCCGACCCGCCGAGCTCACCCTCGCCGCCCTCGCGCCCATCGTCTCGCGGCTCGGCGGCGCCGAGGCGGTGGTCGCCGGCGATCTGGTGGCCGACGAGTACGTCTACGGCGAGACCGAGCGCATCAGCCGCGAGGCGCCGGTGCTCATCGTCCGCTACGAGCGGAGCGAGCTCCGCGCCGGCGCCGCCGGCAACGCCGCCGCCAACCTCGCCGCCCTGGGGGTGAAGGTGCGACTGGTCGGCGTGGTGGGCGAGGACCCCCTCGGCGCCGCGCTGCTGGAGGTGCTGGAGGGGCTCGGCGTCGACGTCGATGGGGTGCTGCGCCTCTCCGGGCGCGCCACCGAGGTGAAGACCCGGATCCTGGCCGGCGGCCGCTCCACCCGGCGCCAGCAGATGCTCCGGGTCGACCGGGCTCCGCCCCCGCTCCCGGCGAAGGCCGAGCGGGCCCTTGCCCGCGAGCTGGCGCGCGCCGCCCGCTCCTCGAGCGCGGTGCTGGCGAGCGACTACGGCTCGGGCGCGCTGGCGGCGCCGGTGGTGGAGGCGCTCCGGGCGCTGCGGCGGCGGGGGGTGCCGGTCTGCGTCGACTCGCGCTACCAGCTCCGGGCCTTCGCCGGCCTCACCACCGCCAAGCCGAACGAGCCGGAGCTGGAGGCGGCGAGCGGGGTGAAGCTCGACGGCCCGGCCTCGCTCGACCGGGCGGCGCGCGCGCTCCTGCGCAAGCTCGGCTGCGACGAGCTGCTCGTCACCCGCGGCCGCAACGGGATGTCGCTCTTCGCCAAGGGGGCGCCGGCGGTGCACCTGCCGGCGCACGGGGACCGGGAGGCGGTCGACGTCACCGGCGCCGGCGACACCGTGGGCGCCGCCTTCACCGCTGCCCGCGCCGCCGGCGCGAGCCCGCTCGACGCCGCCCGCCTCGCCAATGTGGCCGGGGCGCTGGTGGTTGCGAAGCCCGGCACGGCCACCGTCTCCCGCGCCGAGCTGGCGGGCGAGCTGGAGGGGTAGTGGCGAAGCTCGTCCGGCTCGAGGACCTCCCCGCCCTCCGCGCCGCCGCCACCCGCGCCGGCCGCCGGGTCGCGCTCGCCAACGGCATCTTCGACCTCTTCCACGTGGGCCACCTGCGCTACCTGAAGGGCGCCCGCGCCCTCGCCGATCTGCTGGTGGTGGCGGTCAACTCCGACGCCTCGGCGCGCGCCAACAAGGGCCCGGGCCGGCCGGTGGTGCCGGAGGCGGAGCGGTCCGAGATCGTGGCGGCGCTCGCCTGCGTGGACCACGTGGTGCTCTTCGACTCGAAGGACGTGGTGCCGGTGATCCGGGCGCTCCGCCCGGACGTGCAGGTGAAGGGGACCGACTACACCCCCGAGACCATCCCCGAGGCGGCCGAGGTCCGGTCCTACGGCGGCGAGGTGGCGGTGGCCGGCGATCCGAAGGACCACTCCACCACCGGGCTGCTGGCGCGGCTGGCAGAGCTCTCGAAGTGAGCGCCGCGCCGGTGCGCCTCGGCGGGTTCGTCATCCACGGCGACGCCGCGTCCACGCTCGGCCCCTGCCTGGAGGCGCTCGCCGCCACCTGCGACGAGGTGGTGGCGGTCGACTCCGGTTCCCGCGACGGCTCGGCGGAGCTGGCGCGCGCCCGGGGGGCGCGGCGGCTCGAGCGGCCCTGGCGCGGCTACGGCGCCGCCCGCGCCGACGCCGCGGCGGCGCTGCGGGGCTGCGACTACCTCTTCTTCCTCGACTCCGACGAGTACCTCGAGCCCCCTGCGGCAGAGGCGATCCGCCGCTGGAAGGGGGCGGGGCCGCGCTCCCCGCACGTCCGGCTGGTGCGCCGTGACTGGGCCGAGCTCCCGGGCCACCGCTTCCTCTTCCGCCAGGAGCGGCACGTGCGGCTGGTGCGCGCCGACGCGCCGCTCTGGGAGCCGTGCATGGTGGTGCACGAGGCGCTCCCGCGCGCCGCGGCGGCCGACCTCGACGCCTGCATCGAGCACCGCTTCGTCTCGGCGCCCGAGGTGCGCCAGGAGAAGGAGGACCGCTACGCGCTCCTCTGGGCCCTGCGCGCCCGGCTGGAAGGGCGGCGCGCCAAGCCGGTCTTCCCCCAGCGGCTCGCCCACGCCCTCCGCAACGCGCTCCTCAAGGGCGCCGCGCTCCGCGGGGGCCTCGACGGCCTCGCGCTGGCTTGGCGCGTCTCCCGCTACCACGCCGAGAAGTACCGGCGCCTCGCCGAGGTGGAGCGCGGCGAGTGGGGGGAGGAGCTCACCGCCCTGCGCGAGGGGCGGCTCGAGGAGCTCTTCGCCCGCGTCGCCCGCATGGAGCTCCAGCGATGACCGTCTCCGGCTTCACCTTCGTCCGCAACGCCGTGCGGCTCCGCTACCCGGTGGTGGCCGCCATCCGCTCCATCCTGCCGCTCTGCGACGAGCTGGTGGTGAACGTCGGCGTCTCCGACGACGGGACCCTGGAGCTCATCCGCGGCATCGGGGATCCCAGGCTGGTGATCTTCGAGTCGCGCTGGGACGACGCCCAGCTCGAGCACGGCCGGGTGCTCGCCGAGCAGACCGACCTGGCGCTGGAGCGCTGCCGCGGCGAGGTCTGCCTCTACGTCCAGGGGGACGAGGCGATTCACGAGGACGATCACCTCGCCATCCGGGCCGGCCTCTCGCGCCTCGCCGGCGACCCGGCGGTGGAGGGGCTGCTCTTCGACTACGTCCACTTCTACGGCTCGCTCCACACCACCGGGATCTCGCGCAAGTGGTACCGGCGCGAGGTGCGCGCGGTGAAGAACGGGATCGGGGTGCGCTCCTGGCGCGACGCGCAGGGGTTCCGCGTCTGGGCGCCGCCGCCGGGCTTCCAGGGCGAGCGCCCGCGGACGCTCAAGCCGGGCGACCCGGCGCGCAAGCTGCGGGTGGTGCGCTCCGGCGCGCGCGTCTTTCACTACGGCTGGGCGCGGCCGCCGGCGGCGCAGGCGCAGAAGCTGGCGGAGCTGGAGCGGCTCTACCACGGCGAGGAGGCGCGGCGGCGGCGGCTCGAGGCCGGGTTCGAGTACGACCCCGGCGAGAAGGTTCGCGCCTTCGCCGGGACCCACCCTGGGCCGATGTGCGAGTTCGTGGCCGAGAACGACTGGGCCTTCGCGGCCCGCCCCCGGCTGGTCCGCTTCAACGGCCTCGACAACCTGCGCGAGGACCTGCTCGACCTCTTCGAGGCGAACACCGGCGTGCGGATCGGCGAGTACAAGAACTACCAGCTGGTCAAGTGAGAGTCCTCGAGCTCCTCTCCTCGCCGTTCTGGACCGGCCCGGCCGAGCCGATGTCCTCGGTCGCGCGCGAGCTCCTCCGCCGCGGGCACGAGGTGGAGCTGGCGGTGGACGGGCGCCGCCCGGGTGACCTGCGCGACCGGCTCCGGGACATGGGGTTCCGGGTTCGCGACGGGTTCACCCTCAGCACCCGCTCCGGCCCGCTGCGCATGCTCGGCGACCTGCGCGCGCTGCGCCGCGCCTCGCGCGAGGTGGACGTGCTCCACGCCAACTTCTCGCACGATCACGCGCTGGCCCTGCTCGCCGGGGCCGGGGAGGGCCGCCACCGGGTGGTGCGCACGGTCCACTCGTCCCGCTCCCTCTCCCGGCGTCCCCTGCAGCGGCTCGCGCACCGGCGCACCGACGGCCTGGTGGCGGTCTGCCCGGCGCACGCCCAGATCCTGGTGGAGGCGTTCGGGGTTCCGCCGGAGCGGGTGCTCGTCACCCGCGGCGCCGTGGACGCCGCGCGCTTCTCGCCGGAGGGGCCCGACCTGCGCGCCGAGCTGGGGCTCGCGCCCGGCCAGCCGGTGGTGGGCATCGTCTCGCGGGTGAAGCCCGACCGGCGCCACGGCGAGCTGGTGGACGCCTTCCGGCGGGTGGTGGACCGGCTGCCAGAGGCGCGGCTGGTGGTGGTGGGGCGCGGGGAGGGGATCGAGGCGGTGAAGGCCCGGGTGGCCGCCCGCGACCTCGAGCGCCAGGTGATCTTCGCCGGCTACCGCGCCGGCGCGGAGCTCCCGGCGGCCTACCGCACCCTCGACGTGAAGGCGCTGCTCGCCGAGGGCAACGACGGGACCTGCCGGGCGCTGCTCGAAGGCATGGCCTGCGGGCGCCCCGGGGTCGCCTTCCGCTTCGGCGCCCCCGCCGACGCCATCGTGGACGGGGTGAGCGGGCTGCTGGTGCCGGACGGCGATCTGCCGGCCCTGGCCGACGCGCTCCTCGCGCTCCTCGCCGCGCCCGTCCGGGCCAGGGAGCTGGGCCGGGCGGCGCGGGCGCGCATGACCTCGCTCTTCACCGAGGAGGCGCGGGGCGAGGCCGTGGAGCGCTTCCTGCGCGAGATCCTCTCCTTGCCGCCCGCCCGCGCTCGGGGTTAGGTTCGGCGGCGGAGGAAGACATGGCGCTCGCGCCCGAGCTGAAGGAAATCCTGGCCTGTCCCCGCTGCAAGGGGGAGCTCGCCTTCCACGAGGAGCGGGGCGAGATCCATTGCGAGCGCTGCCGCCTCGTCTACCCCATCCGCGACGGCATCCCGGTGATGCTGGTCGAGGAAGCGCGGCCGCTGCCGTAGCGAGGACATCCGATGATTCGCAGCATGACCGGCTTCGGGGCGGGCCACGGCGCGAGCGGGGACGAGGAGATCGACCTCGAGGTCCGCTCGGTCAACCACAAGTTCTGCGAGGTGAAGGCGCGCGTCCCACGCGAGCTGGCTGCGCTCGAGCTCGACGCGGTCCGCGGCGTGAAGGAGCGGCTCGCGCGCGGCGGGGTGGAGGTCTCGGTGCGGCGCGGCGCCGGGCGCGCCAGCCTGGCGCCCAAGGTCGACGCCGCCCTGGCGGCCGAGTACCTGCGCGCCTTCCGCGAGGTGCAGACCCGGCTCGGGCTGCCCGGTGAGGTGCGGCTCGACGACGTGCTCCGGGCGGACGGCGTGGTGACCCTGGAGGAGCGCTCCCTCGACCTCGAGGGCGCGCGCGCGGCGCTGGGTGCGGCCCTCGCGGCCGCGCTCGACTCCTTGAGCCGCATGCGCGAGCGGGAGGGGGAGGCGCTGGCGCGGGACCTCTCCGGCCGGATCGCCAGCGTGGAGCGCTTCGCGGACCGGGTGGAGGAGCTCGCGCCGCGCAGCGTGGACCACCACCGCGAGCGGCTGGCGGAGCGGGTCGCGGAGCTCACCCGCGGGTTCAACGTCGATCCGGCGCGGCTGGCGCAGGAGGTCGCGCTCTTCGCCGATCGCATCGACGTGGCCGAGGAGGTCACCCGGCTCCGCAGCCACGTGGCGCAGCTGCGCGGCCTCATGGAGGGCCACGAGCCGGCCGGACGCAAGATGGAGTTCCTCGTCCAGGAGCTGCACCGCGAGGTGAACACCATCGGCTCGAAGTCGCAGAGCGCCGAGATCGCGGCCGCGGTGGTGGCCACCAAGGCGGAGATCGAGCGGATGCGGGAGCAGGTCGCCAATGTCGAGTGAGCGCGGCGCCGGGCTGCTGCTCGTGCTCTCCGCGCCGTCCGGCTCCGGTAAGACCACCCTGGCGCGGCAGTTCGTGGCGAGGCACCGGGACGCGAGCTTCTCGGTGTCCGCCACCACGCGGGAGCCCCGCGGCGAGGAGCGGGACGGGGTGGACTACCACTTCGTCTCTCCGGCCCGCTTCGCCGAGCTGGTGGGGCGGGGCGCGTTCGCCGAGTGGGCGGAGGTGCACGGGCAGCGCTACGGGACCCTCAAGGAGACCGTGGAGCTGACGCTGGCGCAGGACCGCATCGCCGTCTTCGACATCGACGTCCAGGGAGGCGCGCAGCTCGAGGCCCTCTGGCCGAGGCAGGCGCTGACCGTCTTCGTGCTCCCGCCCACGCCGGCCGAGCTGGAGCGGCGGCTGCGCGGGCGGAGCACCGACGCCGAGGAGGTCATCGCGCGGCGGCTGCGCGCGGCGCGGGCCGAGGTGGAGCGCGGGCTCGCGCAGTACGACTACGTGATCGTGAACGACGTGCTCGATGATGCCTACCGGGCCCTCGAGGCGATCGTGCGGGCGGCGCGAGGGGATCTCGCCGGCGCACCAGATCCGGCGGCGCGTGCCGAGGCGGAGCGGCACCGGCTGGAGCGGCTCGACCTCACGGCCTGGGCCTGACAAGGCGGCCCAGCACTTCCGTCCAGCGCGGTCCGGCCGAGCTCGCGCGGGGAACGGATTCCGGCGTCGCATCGCTCAGAGCCAGAGCGCGGAAGTTCTCGCCGGGATCGGGAAAGACCGGATCGCAGCACCCATTCGGATGATGCTTGACGGCGCGGAGCGACCCCTATACAAGCTGCCTCCCGACGACGAACCGGACCGCCACGGCGGACCGGGGAGCCAGAGGGACGGGCGGCCATCAGGGCGCCCGGGTCGACCGGAACCTTCCCGGATTTTCGGGAGAAAAAGGCGGTTGACGAGGTCGAGCAGCCGGGTGTACAAGCCCGGCTCTTTCGACGGAAGGAGCCAGCGGTCAGGGGCTCTTGACGCGAAGCAAGGGCCGCGTAGGATGTGGCCCGGCGGTGAAGAAAGAAGTCGAAGTTGTGACTTCTCCTTGACCGAAAAAACGGAGCGGCGTATAAGCCCACCTCCGCTGACGAAAGACGGTCGTCTTCGAGACGCCGCGAGGTCAGGAACTGGCGAGGGGAGCAGTCCTCGGCAGGGAGCAAGCTCGGTCTTTGAAAACTA
>DASRRJ010000029.1:0-380703 GCA_035656915.1 Anaeromyxobacteraceae bacterium | reverse complement strand
CGGACCCCGCAGCTACCGCACCCGCCACGTCGGCTTGCAGCACGAGGCCGCCGCAAGCTAGAAGCGCACTGGTCCCGGGTCCCGGCCGTTGGCCGGTTTTGACCTGTTCATCATTGGCCGGTTTTCAGACGTCCACCGAGGACCTGCCCCATCATGTGGTTCGGGACCGTGTCCGGGTGGAGGTCCACCTCGGCGAACCGCTGGAAGACCAGGTAGAGCAGGTTGTCGCGGTCGAGCTTCTCGATCTGGGCCGCGAACCCGAACCGCTCCAGGAAGATGTCGCGGGCGTCGGAGGAGAAGCCCTTGATGTAGTGGAGCAGGTTCGGGCCGAGGTGGGTCGAGTCGCCCTTCAGCTTCTCGAAATCGAACTTGGAGACGTTGTGGAACTTGACGCCGGTGATGCGGTTCAGGACCGGGTCGAGGTTCTGAAGCTTCCCGCCCTTCATCGCGGCGGCCTTGGCCAGTACCTTGGACTTCGTCGGCTCCAGCACGCAGTCGAGACGCCGGAGGACCGTCATCGGCAGGATCACCTTGCCGTAGTCGGCCTGCTTGTAGGCGCCGCGCAGGAGGTCGGCGATCGACCAGAGGAAGCTGGCGATCTCGCTGAAGCTGTTGAAGTTGCTCGGGTTGTTGTGAGCCGGGTTCGCCATGGTCCGGGCATCCTACCGGAAGGCGGCCCTCCGGGGCCGGTACCGCTCGATCCAGCCGCCGGGGGATGCCCCGAGCACCGCAGCGCAGGCGGGCCGCCAGCGGTGATCGGACCGCGTGATCGCTGGGGCGGCTTTTCCCCGTGGAAGATGGGCTCCGTAGCCGAGCGGCGCCGCCAGTAGGGCGCCGCAGCGGGGTCGAGCGCTCTGCGCCGACGGAGACGATCGAGGTTCGGTCACTGGCGGAGCCGCCGGAGCGAGGAGCGCAGCGGGCGTCCCACGGCGGCGCCGCGGGGACGAGCGCGGCGGGGGGAAGCGGACCTCAAGGCACGTCTTGGCCGCCCCTCCCCGGCCCTCCCCACGCGGTGGGGAGGGAGAGCTGCGAGACCGCCTACGCCCCCGCGCCGTCGAGGTACCGCTCCACCTGCGCCTTCCCGCGCCGCACCGCCTCCTCGAGCGCGGCCCCCTGCGCCAGGTGCGCGGCGATGGCGCTGGCGAGCCGGCAGCCGGTGCCGCGGGCGGTGCCCTTGCGGCGCCGGCCCTCGAAGCGGACCACCTTGCGCCCCTCCACCAGCAGGTCCACCGGCGCGCCCTTGCGGTGGCCCCCCTTCACCAGCACGGCGCGGCAGCCGAGCTGGCGGGCGGCGGCGACGGCCTCCTCGTCGGTCCGCACCGGCAGCCGGGTGAGCGCCGCCAGCTCCGCCAGGTTCGGGGTGGCGAGCGTGGCGCGCTCGAGGAGCGGCTCGAAGGCGTGCAGCAGCGTCAGCGGTCCGGGGTCGAACAGGCTCGCGCCGCTCGAGGCGGCGAGGACCGGGTCGACCACCAGCGGCGTGCGCGCGAGCGGGCGCTTGCGCAGGCGCGAGGCCAGCGCGGCGGCGTTCCGGGCGCTGCCGATCATCCCGACCTTCACCGCCGCGATCCGCTCCGGACCGAGCGCGAGCGCGTCCACCTGGGCCAGCAGGAGCTCCGGGGTGACGGCGACGAAGCCGCGCGCGCCGCCCTGCCCCTGGGCGGTGACCGCCGCCGCGACCGCCCAGGCGACCGCGCCCGCCTCCTCCACCGCCCGGACGTCGGCGAGGAACCCGCCCCCGCCGCTCGGGTCGAGGCCGGCGGCGACGAGCACCCTCGGTCTCGCCCTGGCCCTCATCGGCGCAGGTCCCCGGCCGCGTCCACCAGCCCCCGGAAGATGGCCCCGTGGCGCGCCTCGTGGGCGGCGCAGGCCTCGGGGTGCCACTGCACGCCGAGCGCGAAGGGCAGGTCGGGGAGCTCGATCGCCTCCACCACCCCGTCGCGAGCCCGGCCCGACACCAGCACCCCGGTGCCCGGCCGGCGCACCGCCTGGTGGTGGGTGCTGTTGACGTCGAGCGGCCCGGCGCCGACCAGCCGCGCCAGCAGCGTCCCGGCGGCCACGTCCACCTCGTGGCTCGGCCGGTCCTTGGGAGGCGGCTGCTCGTGCGAGAGGGACAGGTCGTCGGGGAGGTGCTGGTAGAGGGTGCCGCCCCGGACCACGTTGAGGAGCTGCATCCCGGCGCAGATCCCGAGCAGCGGGAGCCGGGCCGAGAGCGCCGCCTCCACCAGCCCCGACTCGAAGAGGGTCCGCTCCGGCTTGGAGGGCCCGCAGCCGGCCCGCGGCTCCTCGCCGTACCGCTCGGGCGCGATGTCGAAGTCGCCGCCGGTGACCACCAGCCCGTCGCAGAGCGCCAGGTAGGCCCCTGCGGCCGAGGCGTCGCCGTAGGCGATGAGCACCGGCAGCCCGCCCGCGGCCAGCACCGCGTCGGCGTAGGAGCGCTTGAGCTCGTACCTGCCCGCCCGCTCGTCGAGATCCAGGGTGAGGCCGATCCGAGGTCGTCTCGTCATGGTCCCTGCGCTCGCCCCCGCGCGAAGGCGGCCGTGAGCCGCTCCGCCCGGGCGCGGACGTCCCCGTTCGCGAAGAGGTCGGCCACCACCGCCGCCGCGGCCGCGCCCGCCGCGGCCACCGCGCCGATGGAGCCCTCGTCGATGCCGCCGATGGCCACCACCGGAGCCGGCAAGGCGGCCGCCACCGCCCGCAGGGCGGCGAGGCCGCGCGGCTCGACGGCGATGGCCTTGGTGCGGGTGGCGAAGACCGGCCCGAAGCCCACGTGGTCGGCTCCGGCCGCCAGGGCGGCGCGCGCCTCCTCGAGGGTGCGGGTGCTGCACCCGACGAGCCGGGAGGGGCCGAGGAGCCGGCGCGCCTCGTCCGGAGGGAGGTCCTCCTCGCCGAGGTGGACGCCGTCGGCGTCGGCCAGCAGCGCCAGGTCGGGCCGGTCGTTCACGATCACCAGCGCCCGCCCGCGCGCCTCGGCGACGATCCGGCGGGCCGCCTCCAGGATCTCGCCCGCCGGCAGGGCCTTGAGCCGCAGCTGGACCACCTCGGCGCCCCCGGCGATGGCCGCGCGGGCCTGCTCCACCGGATCAGGCCCGCAGGCCACCGCGTAGAGCCCCCGCAGGCGAGCGCGACGCTCGCCCCATCTGGCGTCCTCCCCAGGCACGAGCCCCTGCGGTAACACGCACTTGACGCGCTCGCAAGCACCCGCCTATTTTCCGGGCTCCCCACCAGAGGAAGAAATGTCCGATTACGAGAACAAGCTCGTCGATAAGCGCGTGGTCGCCCGCTACATCAAGAAGGGCCTCGTCGACGAGAAGGTTTACGAACAGTCGCTGAAGAAGCTTCCCGACCTCGAGGATCAGGTGTTGCCGATGGAGGCGGCCATGGACCTCGACGACTTCGAGCTCGACGAGGACGAGCTCGCCGAGGCGACGAAGGCCTAGCCGTGCTCCGCAACGGCGCCGCGATCTTCCTGCTCGCCGCGCTGGCCGCCCCCGCCGCCTGGCCCGCCCGGGCCGCCGGGGGCGGCACCCTCCCCAGCGCGGAGGGGCGCTCCAGCCAGAGCCGCCGCACCCCGGTGGTCGCCGCCGTGGAGAAGGTGCGCGCGGCGGTGGTCAACGTGGCGGCGGAGGAGCTGGTCCGCATCCGCGTGCCCTCGCAGCGCCAGGGCGGCGGCGACGTGGCCGACCTGCTCTTCGGCGACCTCTTCGAGCGGCCGCGCTACCGCAAGGGCTACCAGGTCACCTCGCTCGGCTCCGGCGTGATCGTCTCGCCGGAGGGGTACGTCCTCACCAACAACCACGTGGTCGAGCGCGGCGCCCGCTTCCGGGTGGGGCTGCTCGACGGCCGCGAGGTCGCCGCCAAGGTGGTCGGCACCGATCCGTCGAGCGACCTCGCGGTGCTCAAGCTCGAGACCCCGGAGCGCATGCCGTTCGTCGCGCCGGGGCGCTCCGACGACCTCCTGATCGGCGAGACGGTGATCGCCATCGGCAACCCCTTCGGACTCGCTCACACCGTCACCACCGGCGTGGTCTCGGCGGTGCACCGCAACTTCAAGGCGGGCGACCGCACCCTCTTCGACTTCGTCCAGACCGACGCCTCCATCAACCCCGGCAACTCGGGCGGGCCGCTGCTCAACATCGACGGCCAGCTCATCGGCATCAACACCGCCATCCTGGGCGACCGGAACGCCGGCATCGGCTTCGCCATCCCCATCGACCGCGCCCGCCGGGTGGCGGACGACCTGATCCGCCACGGCGAGGTCCGCGAGGGCTACCTCGGGCTCGAGGTGCAGGACCTCCGCAAGAAGGAGGGCGCCCGCGCCGCGCGCGGGGTGGCGGTGGCGGCGGTGGAGCCCGGCTCGCCGGCCGCCACGGCCGGGCTCCGCAAGGGCGACGTCATCGAGGCGGTGGACGGCCAGCCGCTGGAGAGCGCCGAGGAGTACCGCTTCCGCGTGCGCGACCTCGCCATCGGCGAGACCGCCCGGCTCGAGGTCCAGCGCGGCGGCGGCCGGGTGGCGGTGCCGGTGAAGGCGGTGGACCTCTCGCCCGACAAGGTGGAGCAGCTGGTGGCCCGGCGGGTGGGCCTCGAGCTCGCCGAGACGCGGGCGCGGGTGCTGGTGGTCCGCGCGGTGCGGCGGGGCACGCCCGCCGCGCGCCAGGGGCTCGAGCCGGGGGACCTGGTCCGCGAGGTCAACTCGCGCGAGGTCGCCACCCTGGCCGACTTCCGCCGCCTCGCCTCGCGCGCACGGCGCGGCGGCCAGCTCGTGCTCCTCATCCAGCGGGGCTACGCCGCCGAGCGCTTCGCCTTCGATCTCGACTGACCCGCCCGCGAGGGCGAACGACCCAGGAGCTCCCATGGCCGACCAAGCGAAGCAGCCGCCGCGGATCGACTTCACCACCTTCCTCGTCTCGCTCGGCTCCTCGGCCTTCGTGCACCTGGGCGACGCGCCGCACCCGGAGACCGGGCGGCCGGAGGTGAACCTGCCGCTGGCGCACCAGACCATCGACCTGCTGGCGCTGCTGCGCGAGAAGACCCGCGGCAACTGCACGCCGGAGGAGGATCAGGTGTTCGAGACGCTCCTCACCGACCTGCGGCTGCGCTACGTCGAGCGCAGCAGCGGCAAGGGCGGGTAGCGGCCGCGTCAGAGGCCGGCCGACACGAGGGTGTCGGCCATGCGGCGGATCAGCTCGCGCCGCACGATGCGGCGGGTGCGCGACAGCGCGTCGGGGTCGGTGGTCCGGCCGCCGCCGCGGCGCTGGGCGGCGTTCACCACCCAGGCGATGCGGCGCGGGTCGAGCCGCGCGCACGGGCCCTGGCCGGGCTTGAGGAAGAAGCCGAGCCCTCGCTGCGCGAGGACCTGGTGGAGCGCGCGACGCGCCTCCGAGCACAAGGTGAGATCGACGACGTTGGGCACGGCAGGCAGATCTATTTGCGATCCGCGAGCCGATCCATTTTCCTGCCGTTCGGCTCAAAACTTTACTTCGGCGAGCAGATCGGGGAGCCGCGAGGGCCGCGCGACATCGCTCTCCCAGGGCAGGGACGCGATCACCGGCGCGCCGCAGAGCCGCTCGATCTCGGCGGCGTTGTACGGCTCGGAGGGATCGCCCTTGGGTGAAGTCCGGTTGAGCACCACGCCGGCCAGGGTGAGGCCGCGAGCGCGCAGCGCCTCCACCGTGAGCACGGCGTGGTTCACGGTCCCGAGGCCGGCGCGCGCCACCACCAGCACCGGCAGCCCGAGCGCCACCGCCAGGTCGGCGTAGGTCTCGCAGGCGGTGAGCGGGGTGAAGAGCCCGCCGGCGCCCTCCACCAGCAGCGCCTGGTGGCGCGCTCCGAGCGTCCGCGCCCCCTCGAGCACGCGGGCGAAGGAGACCTCCTTGCCCTCGAGCCGCGCCGCTACCGCCGGCGCGAGCGGCGCCGCGAAGCCGTAGGGGCAGATCTCGGCGAGCGGCTCGGCGCGGTCCATCGCCTCCCAGAGCCGCTCGGCGTCGCTCGCCTCGCCGGGCGCGTGGCCCGACTGCGCGGGCTTCATGGCCACCAGGTCGAGCCCCCGGCGCCGGTGGCCGCGCAGCAGCGCGCAGCAGACCTCGGTCTTGCCGACGCCGGTGTCGGTGGCGGTGACGAAGAGGCCGCGCATCGCTCAGGCCCCCGCGGTGGCCTGCCCGATGGCCTCGCCGGCGATGCCGGCCAGCTCGCCGAGCTGCGCCTCGGTCATGGCGAGCGGCGGCATGAGCACCACCACGTTGCCGAGCGGCCGGAGGATGGCGCCGAGCGGGCGCGCCGCCGCCGTCACCCGGTTCCCCATCTGCGCGGCGTAGGGGTACTCCTCCTTCGTCGCCCGATCCTTCACCAGCTCGATGCCGATCATGAGGCCGCGCTGCCGGATCTCGCCGACGTGCGGGTGGTCGGCGAGCGGCCGGAGCGCCTCGGCGAGGGCGCGCACCTTGGCCGGGAGCCCCTCGATCACCCTCCGCTCCCGCAGCAGCTTCAGGCTGGCGGTGGCGGCGGCGCAGGCGAGCGGGTTCCCGGCGTAGGTGTGGCCGTGGAAGAAGGTCTTCTGCGCCTCATGGGGCCCGAGGAAGCTCTCGAAGACCGCCTCGGTGGTGCAGGTGGCGGCGAGCGGCAGGTAGCCGCCGGTGAGCCCCTTGGCGCAGGTGAGGATGTCGGGCGTGACGCCCTCCTGCTCCACCGCCCAAAGGGTGCCGGTGCGCCCGAAGCCGGTCGCGACCTCGTCGCAGACCAGGAGCGCGCCGTGGCGGTCGCAGAGCTCGCGCAGGCGACGCAGATAGCCCCGGGGCTGCGTGATCATGCCGTCCGCGCCCTGCACCAGCGGCTCCACCACCAGCGCCGCCACCTTGCCGCGGCGCGCCTCGAAGACCTCCTCCACCGCGTCGGCGCACTCCATGCTGCACGAGGCCCGCTCCTTCCCGAGCGGGCAGCGGTAGCAGTAGGGCTGCGGCGCCTGGTTCACCTGGAAGAGGAGCGGCTTGAAGATGCGGTGGAAGAGGTCGATCCCGCCCACCGAGACCGAGCCGATGGTGTCGCCGTGATAGCCGCCGCGGATGGAGACGAACTCGGTGCGCGCCGCGTCGCCCCGGAGCTGGTGGTGCTGGTACGCCATCTTGATGGCGATCTCGACCGCGGTGGCGCCGGCGTCCGAGTAGAAGATGCGGGTCAGCCCGGCCGGCAGCACGCGGGCCAGCTCGGCGGCGCTCTCGATGGAGGCGGTGGAGGCGAGGCCGAGCAGCGTCGAGTGGCCGAGCTTTCCGAGCTGGGCCACGATGGCGGCGTCGATCTCCGGCACGCGGTGGCCGTGGACGTTGCACCAGAGCGAGGAGACGCCGTCGAGGTAGCGGCGGCCGAGGGTGTCGACCAGGTACACGCCGTCCCCCTCGTCGATCACCAGCGGCTCCTGCGCGAGCCACTCCTGCATCTGCGTGAACGGGTGCCAGAGGTGGCGGTGATCGGCTTCGACGAGGCGCTGGTGGCGCGCGGCGCGGGCTTCGGGCATGGGCCCGAGAGGCTACTGCCGCGCCGGCTCGCTTGGAAGGGGCTCCGCCGGCTGCGCCACCGCCCGCGCCACCGCCGGCCAGAGCGCCGCCGCCCACCGGTCGTAGCCGGCCGCCGAGGGATGGAAGCGGTCGGAGCAGAGGAGCTCCGGGTGCCCGGGCAGCTCGGCCCGGCTCTCGAGGAAGAGGTCGACCACCTGGTAGCGGTGGCGCGCCGCGGCGGCGTGGATGATGGCGTTCACCGCCTCCACCCGGCGGCGGATGCCGAGCCGCGCGGCCTGGTCGGTGGCGAGCGGCGAGAGCGAGAGGTCCGGCACCTCGAGCACCACCACCCGGGCCCCGGTCGCCGCCAGCCGACCGAGGAGCTGCCCGTAGAGCTCCTCGAAGACCGGCACCGGGGTGCCGTTGGTCACGTCGTTGATCCCCACTCCCACCGTCACCAGCTCCGGCTCGACGGCGTCGAGGTGCGGGAGCTGTCCGCTCACCACGTCGGCCACGCGCGCGCCGGAGACGCAGAGGTTGGCGAGCTGAACGCGGAGGCCGCTCTGGCGCAGCCGCTCGGCGGTGCGGCGGACGTAGCCGCCGTCGTTGCCGGCGCCCACGCCGACGCCGGTGGAGTCGCCGAGGGCCACGTAGATCATGGATCGCTCCGGGGCGAGGCGGGGCGCGGCGGTGCTGGCGGCGAGGAGCGAGGCGAGCAGGGGTAGGTACACACGGGGGAAGCTAAGCCGCCCCGCCCGGCGCCGCACGCCAGGCCCCTCACCGCGGCCGCGGCCGCCGGCCCCGGTGCCGCTTCCACGCCGGCGCGTTGCGGGAAGGCAGCCGCTCGCCCGGCCGCAGCCGCCCGACCCGGCGCAGCGCCTCCTCGATGAGCGGCTTGTTGTCGGGGTCGGCCCAGCGGATGAGCGCCTTCTGCATCTTCTTCTCGCGCATCTCCTTCACGGTGTGGATGGGCTTGCCCGACATGGGGTGATAGCCCGACCAGTGCATGTCGGAGGCGAGGGTCATGGGGGTCGGCATGAAGTCCTGCACCTGCTGCGGCCTCCAGCCGTTCGCCTGCAGGTAGTCCATCAGCTCGACCGCGTCCTTCAGGGTGCAGCCCGGGTGCGAGGAGACGAAGTAGGGGACGAGGTACTGCTCCTTGCCCGCCTTCCGCGAGTAGCGCTCGAACTCGCCCCGGAAGCGCTCGAACTCCTCCGGGCCGGGCTTCTTCATGGTGGCGAGCACGCCCGAGGCCACGTGCTCGGGCGCCACCTTGAGCTGGCCGGAGACGTGGTTGCCGATGAGCGCCTCGAGGTAGCGCTGCCCGTTCTTCTGGTCGGCGTGGGCGAGGTCGTAGCGCACGCCCGAGCCGACGAAGAGGTGCTTCACCCCCTTCACCCGCTTCGCCTTCTCGTAGAGCTGGATGAGCGGGCCGTGGTCGGTGCCGAAGAACTGGCAGACCGCGGGGTAGGTGCAGGAGAGCCGCCGGCAGGCGGCGTGCGCCTTCGGGCTGGTGCAGCCCATCTGCCACATGTTGGCGGTGGCGCCGCCGAGGTCGCTCACCGTGCCGCGGAACTTCGGGTCGCGCGCCAGCGTCTCCACCTCGCGCACCACGCTCGCCTCGGAGCGGCTCGTCACGTCGCGCCCCTGGTGCTCGGTGATGCAGCAGAAGGCGCACCCGGCGGCGCAGCCGCGCAGGATCGACACGCTCCAGCGGATCTGCTCCAGCGCCTGGATGTGGGCCTCGCCATAGAGGTCGTGCGCCTCGCGCCGGTAGGGCAGCTCGTGCACGCGGTCGAGCTCGTCGGTGGTGGGCGACGGCATCGGCGGGTTCACCAGCACGGTGCGGGCGCGCGGCCCGGCCCCGTGGCGCTGCAGCAGGATGCGCGCGTTCTCCTCGTTGTGCTCGAGGTGGTAGAGGCGCGAGAGCTCGGCGAAGCGCCGCTTGTCCTTCGCCACCTCCTCGAAGGACGGCAGCTCGAGCACCCCGCGCTCGCGCGCGGGCAGGTCGGCCACGGCGAGGTCGGCGAGCGCCAGCGCGGTGCCGGGGACGTCGGTGAGGCCGCACTTGTCCTCGCCGGAGGCGAGCCGGCGCGCCACCTCCAGGATCGGCTTCTCGCCCTGGCCGTAGACCACCAGGTCCACCGCGCTGCTGGCGCAGACGGAGGGGAGCACGCGGTCTTCCCAGTAATCGTAGTGGGCGATGCGCCGCAGCGAAGCCTCCACCCCGCCCGCGACGATGCAGAGCGTCTCGCCGAAGGCCTCGCGCAGGAGCCGCGCGTAGACCGTGACGGCGCGGTCGGGGCGACGCCCGGCGACCGCGCCCGGCGTGTAGGCGTCGTCCGAGCGCCGCTTCTTGTGCGCGGTGTAGTGGTTCACCATCGAGTCCATCGACCCGGCGGTGACCCCGGCGAAGAGGCGGGGACGCCCGAGCCGCCGCACGTCGGCGCCGCGCTTCCAGTCGGGCTGCGCGACGATCCCGACCCGGTAGCCCTGCGCCTCGAGGAGCCGCCCGATAACCGCCGCGCCGAAGGCCGGATGGTCGATGTAGGCGTCGCCGGTGACGAGCAGCACGTCGAGCTCGTCCCAGCCTCGCGCGGCCATCTCGGCGCGGGTCATGGGGAGAAAGGGAGCGGGCGGCCGGGCGGTCGCACCGTTGACCACCTTGAGCGCGGAGGGATGTGCCACGGCGCATTCATGCGCGAGCCCGCGACCGAGATCAAGAGTCGTAGGCTTTGGGTACACCCCCGCGCGCGCTATCATCGGCCCGGTCGTCGTCATCGAGGTCACACACCATGTCTCAAGCCGATGTGCTGGAAGAGCTGCGCTCACTCGAGATCCGGCGCGGCACGTCGGGGCTCGACGCCGCGGGGGAGGAGCGGCGCGCGGAGATCCTGGCCGGCCTCGAGGGCGAGGCGCTCCGGCTGGAGCGCGACCTCTTCCGCGCCGTGGCGCGGCTGCGGCTCATCGCCGAGTTCCTCCCCCCGGACGTGGCCGCGCGCGCCATGGCCCTCGCCGGGTCGGCCGAGGTACCGCTCGCACCGGCGGCGCCCGCGGCGGCCGCGCTCGTGCCGGCACTCCCGCCCCGCCCGGCGTTCTACCTCGGAGAGTACGACGCCGACCTTCCCCCCTTGCCGGCACCGCCCCGGCCTGCGGCGTTCGCGCCCATCGAGCGGGCGCCCGCGGTGGAGGCGCCCGTCCCGACGCCGCAGGCGCCGTTCGCTCCTCCATCGGACGCCGCGCCTGCGCCGGTCCAGGCCCCGGTCCAGGCCCCGGCCCCGGTCCCGGTCCCGGCCTCGGCCTCGGCCTCGGCCGCAGCACCGGAGCCGGAGCCGGAGATCGACCTGGTGCCGGACCCCGAGGTCGTGCTCGAGCCCGAAGTCGCCGCTCCGGAGGCCGCGACGCTGGCGCCGCTCGCCGAGGGGGAGTTCCTGTTCGAGCCGGCCGCTCCCGAAGCCGCGGCCCTGGCGCCGCTTGCCGAAGGGGAGTTCCTGCTCGAGCCGGCAGCCGAGGTCGCCGCTCCAGTGGCCGCGGCGCTGGCGCCGCTTCCCGAGGGGGAGTTCCTGCTCGAGCCCGCGGCCGAGCTCGCCGCTCCAGAAGCGGCGGCGCCGGCGCCGTCGACCGAGCCAGCCGCCCCGGCCCCGTCGGCGCCCGACGTCGCCCTGCTCCCGCCCGAAGCCGTCCTGCCGCCGCTCGTCCTCGACCCGCTCCCGCCCGATGTCCCGCTCGACGTCGAGCCCTGGCCTGCGGCAACGGCTGGGGAGCTGCCGGGCTTTCCCGCCGACGCAGAGCCGGCCTCCCTCGCGGCCGCCGTCGCCGACCCCTTCTCCGACCCGTCGTCGGAGCCGTTCCCGGTCTTCAAGGCGGAGGAGCTGCCGCCGCTGGTCTTCGACGCCACCGCCTTCGGAAAGGATCTCGCCGCCTGCCCGGAGGAGCCGGGCGCGTTCGAGCCGAGGTTGCCGGACGCTTCCGTGGGAGGCGAGGTGGACCGGCAGCCGGAGGTCGCGGCCGTGCCTGCGCCGGCGGAGCCGCTCGAGATCGCGACGGTTCCCCCGCCGGCCGAGCCATTCGAGATCGAGACTGTTCTGCCACCGCCGGAGCCGAGCGCGCTCGCGGCGGAGCCGCCTCGAGCAGAGCCGGTCGCGCCTGCGCCTGCGCCCGTCGAGCCGCTGGAGGTCGCGCCCGTGCTGCCGGCGCCGGAACCGATCGCCCTCGCCGCCGAGCCGCCTCGACCAGCGCCGGCCGCAGCTGCGCCTGAGCCCGTCGAGCCGTTCGAGATCGTGGCCGTGCCGCCAGAGCTGGAGCGGCTCCCGGTTGCCGCCGCGCCTTCCCAGTCGGCGTCGCCGGCGGCCATTCCGCCGGTCGAGCCGGTCGAGACCCAGACCGCCCCGCCACGGCCCGAGCCGATCGCGGTCGTTGCGGAGCCGTCCACTCCAGAGCCGGCCGCAGCTGCGCCCGCGCCCGCCGAGCCGCTCGAGCTCGCGGCCGTCGAGCCGACGCCGCTCGGAGGCGAGCTGGAGCAGGCGACCCCCCTTGCGGCCGAGCCGATCCTGCTCGACACGCTGCTGGTGCAGTCGGCACCGGCGCCGGCCTGGACCGATGGGGAAGCCGAAGGCGAGGCGGAGCCGATCCCGCTCGACGCCATCGCCATTCCGCTGACGCCTTCCAGCGGTCAGGCGGAGGAGTCGGCGGCCGAGGTCGAGCCCGAACCGCTCCTGCTCACCCTGCCGCCTTCCAACATGGAGCTCACGCCGGACATGGACCTCGAGCTGGAGCCGATCCCGCTCGACGTGCTGGTGGCGCTCTCCCCGGAGCCGCTCCCCGCCGAGGCGGCGCTGCCCCTGGAGGAGCTGGCTGCACCTCCGGTCCCTTCGGCAGCAGCGGCTCCTCCGGTAGCGGCCCCTCCGGCGGCGGCACCAGCAGAGGCGGCCCCCGCGGAGTCGCTCGAGGAGGCCGTCTCCTGGGCCGATCTCGACGACCCGGATCCCCAGGTCGAGGTGGTGGAAGACCTCGACTCGGCGATCGCGGCGGCCGCGGCGGCGGCCCCGGTGCGCCCCGCCCCTCCCGCCCCGGCGACGCCCGCCGCGGCCCCGGACCCGCTCCAGGGCGCCCTCACCCAGGTGGTCGCCGGCGCGCACCGGGTGGTGGTTCACGTCCTCGACGGTCCCGTGAAGCGCGGCGTGCTGAGCGACGCCGACCTGTTCGCCCCGGAGCTGGCGCTCGCCACCACTCCCGACGCCGCCGCCGAGCCGGTCGACAGCAGCCGCGTCAAGGCCATCTTCTTCATGGCCGCCCCCGGCGCGCTGCCCCCGACCCCGGCGAGAGAGAAGCTCAAGGTCACCTTCCACGACGGGCGGCAGCTGGCGGGCACGAGCGACGACTACGTCTCCGGCTGCGCCGGCTTCTTCCTCGTCCCCGCCGACTGGCGCAGCGCCGCCGAGCGGATCTGGGTCTACGCCGACGCGGTGAAGGAGCTGGTGGTCGAGGCCTGATCCTACCCGGTCAGTTCATCCAGCGCGGCGGGTCCGACTCCTTGCCCACCACCTTGAGGTGCCTCGCCCGGCGCCGGGCGCGCCGCTCCTGCGAGCGGATGCGCACCGTCTGCCAGAGCCCGCGCAGCGAGTAGCCGCGCGCGAAGACCAGCATCATCGCCTCGGCGGCGAGGTGCGGCACGAAAGCCGCCAGGCCGCCGAAGACGGCGTAGAGCAGCGTGCCACCGAGGGTGAGGTAGAGCAGCGTGGTGCCGGAGACCGGCAGCGCGAAGTAGAGCAGGATCTGGCGGTCGGGAAAGATCATCGCCCAGGCCACCACCATGGCGTCGGCCACCGGCCAGATGCCGAGGTAGGGGTGGACCCAGACCGCCGGCCAGAGGCGAGCGACGAGGCAGGTGGCCACGCCGGCGGCCGCGGTGAAGGCCAGGAAGGTGATGAGGAAGCGGCGCGCGCCCCAGGCGTAGGAGAGGTCGCGCCCGAACCAGAAGAGCATCAGCGCGCCGAACACCAGCGAGAGCGGGTCGGACTCGAAGAACGGGTAGCTCACCACGCGCCAGAGCTGTCCGGCCCAGACCGCCCCCGGCACCAGCACCGCCGCCGAGCGCAGCCAGGGTTGCAGCGCGCCGGCCAGGCTCGACAGCACCAGCATCGCGATGAGCGCCCCCACCACCGAGGGCACCCGTCCACCGAAGGTGAGCAGCTCGTCGAGTGGGCTCTCCCGTCTGCGCATGGCCGCGAAGATAAGCGGCGCCGCGCCCCGGCGCCAGCACGGAGCGGCCGGCTCAGGCGCCCGCCTGGCTCGGATGGGGCGACCCGGCGCGCGCTCGCGCCTGCACCGCGCGCCAGGCCCGCACCACCTCGAGGATCTCCGCCTCGGCGAGCACGCGGTCCGAGCGCTTGGCCCGCTCCAGCACCGCTTGCACCAGCTCGTCGGCCACCGGCAGGCGGCGCCGCGTGAGCCAGAAGCGCACGTTGGAGAGGCCGCTCATCGGGCCGACCTCGATCCGCTGCTCCCGGCCGAAGAGCCCCGCCGGCACGCCGGAGTAGACGCGGTCGGCGAGCCCGTGCTCCCCCTTGGCGAGCGCCTTCACGATCGCCGCCGCGTGCACCCCGGTGGCGGTGCGGAAGGCGTCGGCGCCGCTCAGCGGGTAGTTCACCGGGATGGGCACGCCGGTGGCGCGCGAGGTGAGCCGCACGTACTCGACCAGCCGGCGGGTGTCGTGCGGCCAGGCGCCGAGCAGCTTGAGGTTCAGGATGAGCAGGTCGAGGGCCGTGTTCCCCACCCGCTCGCCGATGCCGAGCGCGCAGCCGTGGATCCGGTCGAAGCCGAGCTCGATGGCGCGCAGCGCCAGCGGCAGCGCCAGGCCGCGGTCGTTGTGGCCGTGCCAGTCGAGCGTGACCTGCTCGGCGCCGTGGCCGCGCAAGAGGTCGCGGGTGAAGCGGTAGAGCCGGGTGAGGCCGTCGGGGGTGGCGTGGCCCACCGTGTCGCAGAGGCAGAGCCCCTCGGCCCCGGCGTCGATGGCGGCGCGGAAGAGGGCGTCGAGGGTGTGCGGGTGGCTGCGGGTGGTGTCCTCGGTGACGTAGACCACCCGCAGCTGCTCCTTCACCGCGAAGCGGACCGCGTCGATGGTCTGCTTCACGATGAACTCGAGCGGCCAGTCCTCGGCCCACTGCCGGATGGGCGAGCTGCCGATGAAGGCGTAGACCGTGAGCGGCACGCCGGTGCGCTGCATCAGCTCGGCGGCGCCGCGGAGGTCGGGGTCGATCACCGTGCGGCAGGCCACCATGGCGTCGAGCCGGAGCCTGGCGCGCGCGATCTCCTTGAGCAGCTCCGCCATGTCGGCCCGGGCCCGCGGTCCGGCGCCCGGGAGGCCGACGTCGAGGCGGGCCACCCCGAGCGCGTCCATGAGGTGGAGCAGCCGCAGCTTGTCCTCGAGCGCGGGCTCCTTCACCGAGGGCGACTGGCAGCCGTCGCGCAGGGTCTCGTCGAGGAGCGCGAAGCGCCGCCCCTGCAGCGCCGGCGGCGCGTCGAGGGCGTTCCAGTCGTAGACCACCTCGGACTTCTTCGGCCGGGACTTCATGGCTGCCTCCGGCCCCCTCCCACACCACCCGCTACAGCGCCTCCAAGATCACCGCGATCCCCTGCCCGCCCCCGATGCAGGCGCCGCCCAGGGCGTACCTGCCGCCGCGACGGCGCAGCTCGTAGATCATGTGCATCGCGATGCGCGCCCCCGAGGCCGCGAGCGGATGGCCCACCGCGATGGCGCCGCCGTCCACGTTGGTGAGGTCCCGCGGGAGCCCCAGCTCCTTCTCCACCGCGAGGTACTGCGGCGAGAAGGCCTCGTTCACCTCGAACAGGTCGAAGTCGCCGAGCTTCGCTCCGGCCCGCTCCATGGCGTGGCGGAAGGCCGGCGCCGGCCCGATCCCCATGATGGTCGGATCGACCCCGGCGAAGCCCCAGTTGACCAGCCGCGCCAGCGGCTTCAGGTGGTGGCGATCGGCGAAGTCGCGGGTGGCGAGCACCAGCGCCCCGGCGCCGTCGGCGATGCCGCTCGCCGCGCCGGCGTGGATGAGCCCGTCCTTCTTGAACACCTTGGGCAGCTTGCGCAGCTGCTCGAGGGTGGTGCCCGGGCGCGGGTGCTCGTCCCTGGCGAAGGCCACCGGCCCCTTCCGCGTCGTCACCTCGAGCGGCGCCAGCTCCTCGCGCAGCCGCCCCGCCTCCTGCGCCGCCGCGAACCGCCGCTGCGAGAGCACCGCGTACTCGTCCACCTCGTCCTGGGTGATCCGGTACTGCTCGCCGAGCTTCTCGGCGGTGAGCGCCATGGGCATCTCGGCCCAGGTGTCGGTGAGGGCCGACCAGAGGGAGTCCTCGAGCTCCGGCACCTTGCCGAGCGGGTGGCCCCACCGCGTGCCGCGCAGCACCAGCGGCGCCTGGCTCATCGACTCGGCGCCGCCGGTGAGCACCACCTCCGCCTGCCCGGTGAGGAGGTGCATCGCCCCCTGCACCACCGCCTCGAAGCCCGATCCGCAGAGCCGGTTCACGGTCACCGCCGGGACGGACTGCGGCAGCCCGGCGCGCAGCCCCACGTGGCGCGCGAAGTAGATGGCGTCGGTGGAGGTCTGGGCCACGTTGCCGAGCACCACGTGGCCGAAGTGGTGCGCCGCCACGCCGGCCTGCGCCAGCGCGGCCTTGGCGGCGTGGACGCCGAGGTCGGTGGCGGTCAGGTCCTTGAGCGTCCCGCCGAAGGTGCCGAAGGGCGTGCGCCTGGCGGCGAGGAAGACCACCTCGGTGGGGTGGGCGGCGTTCATGTGCGGCCTCCGATGGGCGGGCGACGGGCCGCCCCCGGCCTAGTGCATAAGGCTCCTCACAAGGAGGTTCACGCTGCCGGCGAAGAGCAAGAGCGCCACCAGCGCGCTCACCAGGCTCATCCCGAACATCCGGCGCAGCTCGGCCCGCCCCGCGCCCCGATACCAGCGCCGCGCCAGCTCCGACCGGGCGGCGAGGTCGCCCGCCCGGGGCGAGCCGTGCGCCTGGGCGAACCGCTCCACCGCCACCTGGTGCGCCTTCCAGGTGGCCTCCAGGGAGGCGCCCGGCAGCCCGCCCGCCTGGACCATGAGGCTCCGCTGCGGGAGCCGCGGGTGGTTGGCGGTGAGCACCACCGCGCCGTCGGCGAAGCCGGTGAGGAAGTAGAGGAGCGGCCCCGGCCCACCGCGCGGCCGCTGCGCGAAGAGGTCGGCGTAGGCGCCGGCGGCGCGGTGGACCCAGCCGTCGGTCTGGAGGTCGAGCCCGCGCAGCGGCCCGCGCTCCTCGCGCGCGCCGAGCCGCTCAAAGCCGAGCGCCCGCAGCGCGTCGCCCAGCTCGGCCTGGACCGGCGTGCGGGGCGGCGCCGCCGCATCGGCGCGCACCTCGACCAGCCCCGGAAGGAAGAAGAGGAGCGCCCGCCGGCCGTGCTTCACGAGCATGTACCCGGAGAGGACGATGGCGAGCGCGTTGAAGAACATCCACCGGCTCTAGCACCCACGCAGCACCTCGGCGACGACGAAATCGGCCGCGGCGCGGGTGCCGAGCGCGCCGCCGCAGTCGGGGGTGAGCCGCCCCTCGGCCGCGGCGCGCTCCACCGCCGCCTCGACGAGCCGCGCCTCGGCGGCGTGGCCCAGGTGGTCGAGCAGCAGCGCGCAGGTGAGGAAGGTGGCGAGGGGGTTGGCGAGGTCCTTCCCGGCCAGGGCGGGCGCGCTGCCGTGCACCGGCTCGAACAGGCCGAGCCCGCTCTCCGGGTTGAGGTTGGCGCTCGCGGCCACCCCCATCCCGCCGGCGATGGCCGCTCCGACGTCGCTGGCGATGTCGCCGAAGAGGTTGCCGGTCACGATCACCTCGAACTGCTCCGGCGCGCGCACCAGCTCGAGGCACAGGGCGTCGACGTACAGGTGGCGCAGCTCGAGCTCCGGGTACTCCGCGCCGAGCTCCCGCCAGCGCCGCTGCCAGAGCGCGCCGGCGTGGCGCATGGCGTTCGACTTGTCGCTCATGCAGACCCGCCGCTTGCCGTGCGCGCGGGCCCACTCCAGCGCGGCGCGCAGGATGCGGGTGACCCCGCGCCAGGTGTTCACGTCCTCCTCCAGCGCCAGCTCGTGCTCGGTGCCCTGGCGCAGCGCCCCGCCCGCGCCGGTGTAGAGCCCCTCGGTGTTCTCCCGGAAGATGACGAGGTCGATCTCGCGGCGGCCCTTCCCCTTGAGCGGCGTGAGCCGCTCGTGGAGCAGCCGCACCGGCCGGAGGTTCACGTAGAGGTCGAGCCGGGCGCGCAGGCCGAGCAGGATCTCGCGCGCGTGCCGGCCGTCGGGCACGCGGGGGTCGCCCACCGCGCCGAAGAGCACCGCCGCGTAGTCGCCGCGCGCGAGCGCCCGGAAGCGCTCATCCGGCAGGGTCTCGCCGGTGGCGAGGTAGTGGTCCGCGCCGTAGGGCCAGGGCTCGAGGGCGAGCCCGAGGCCGCGACGGCGGGAGAGCTCCTCGAGCAGCCGCGCGCCGTGCGCGATCACCTCCGGCCCCACGCCGTCCCCCGCCAGCACCGCGATCCGCGCCACGCCGGTCCCTTCCGGAGCCGCCACCCGGGGCTCCCGGGCTTTGCGCCCTCGGACTTAGTAGGAAAATGGAGGCCCGGCGCAAGGCGCGCCTGGAGCGCGAGGCACGATGGACGGGCGCCGCCCCATGACGCTGACCCAGAAGATCCTGGCCGACCACGCGGTCGGGCTGGCGCGCCCCTGGGTGGAGGCCGGCGACGTGCTCCGGGTGCGGGTGGACTGGACCATCGCCAGCGAGCTGGCCTGGAACGGCATGGAGCGGACCTGGGCAGCCCTCGGCCGCCCGCCCCCTCGGGATCCGGCCCGCTTCTTCCTGGCCGTGGACCACACCGTCGACCCGGTCACCCTCGCCCACGACCCGCGCGCGCAGCGGCTCGCCGAGCTGTCCCGATCCTTCGCCCGCTCGCAGCGGATCGTCCACTTCCACGACGCCAACGAGACCATCCTACACACCCGCTTCTACCGGGAGCTGGTCGAGCCGGGGCAGGTGGTGCTCGGCGCCGACAGCCACACCAGCTCTCACGGCGGACTGGGCGCCTTCGCCATCGGCCTCGGCGGCGCCGACGTGACCGCGGCGATGGTGCTCGGCGAGAGCTGGATCGAGGTGCCGGAGGCGATCGCCGTCGACTTCCGCGGCGCCGTCCCCTTCGGCCTCTCCGGCAAGGACGTGGTGCTGCGCACGCTGGCGCTCCTGCGGCGCAACGCGGCGGCCATGGAGCGGACGGTGGAGTACCGCGGCGACGTGGCCGCCTTCACCACCGACATGCGCTTCACGGTGTGCAACATGACCGCCGAGCTGGGCGGCCTGAACGGGATCTTCGAGCCGGACGGGACGGTGGCGGCCTGGCTCTCGCACCGCCCCGGACCGGCGGGCGAGGCCCGCTTCTTCCGCGCCGACGAGCAGGCCCCCTACTCGGCCCGCTACCCGGTGGACCTCGACCGGCTCTCGCCGCAGGTGGCGCGGCCCTTCAGCCCGGACAACGTGTTCCCGGTGGAGGAGGTGGCCGGGCAGCGGCTCGACGGGGTCTTCATCGGCGCCTGCACCACCACCGAGGAGGAGCTGGCGATGGCGGGGCTGGTGCTCGAGGCGGCGCTCGCGGGCGGACGGGCGCCGGCGCCGGCGGCGGCGGGGCGGCGGGTGGTGGTGCCGGGCGACCTCGCCATCCAGCGGAACCTCCAGGAGGCCGGGCTCTGGGCCGTCTACGAGCGGGCCGGGTTCGCGGTCGATCCGCCCGGCTGCTCGATGTGTCTCGGGATCGCGAGCCGAAAGGCCGGGCCGGGCGAGGTCTGGCTCTCGTCGCAGAACCGCAACTTCCGCAACCGCATGGGCGAGGGCTCGCTGGCGTGGCTCGCGAGCGCCGCGACCGTGGCGGCGAGCGCGCTCGAGCTCGAGCTCGCCGACCCGCGACCGCTCTTGGCCCGGGTCGACCCGGAGCGGCTCGAGCGGATCCTGGGGCGCGAGCGGCGGCGGCCGCTCCCGGAGGTGCGCGAGGACCAGCCGAGGGTCGCGGTGGGCGCGGCGCGCGGCGGCGAGCCGGCGGCCGCCGGGCGCGCCGCGGTGGTGCGCGGCCAGGTGCAGCGCTTCGGCGACGCGGTCGACACCGACGCCATCATCCCGGGCGAGTTCTGCCACCTCAAGACCGTCGCCGAGCTGGGGGAGCGCTGCTTCCACCACGTCCGCCCGGAGTTCGTGGAGCGCGCCCGCGGCGGCGCCACCGTGGTGGTCGGCGGCGAGGGCTGGGGCACCGGCAGCTCGCGCGAGCAGGCGGTCTGGGCGCTGCAGGGCGCCGGGGTGGCGGCGGTGGTGGCGAAGAGCTACGCCTTCATCCACAAGCGCAACCTGGTGAACGAGGCGCTGCCGTTCCTGGTGGTGCGCGACGAGGCCTTCTACGCGCTCGCCGCGGAGGGGCGGGAGCTCGAGGTCGACCTCGCGCGCGGCGAGGTCCGCGACGTGGAGAGCGGCCGGACCTTCCGCGCCGAGCCGGCGACCGCGATGGTGCGCGCGCTCCAGTCCGAGGGCGGCCTCGTGCCCGCGGTGCAGCGGCACGGGCCGGCGGTGTTCGATCGAATCACCGGCGGGTGAGGGGCGCGGCTACGCCGCCGCCGGCGCCGGCTTCTTCTTCCCGAGGATGCGGGCCAGGATGATCCCGATCTCGTAGAAGAGGATCATCGGGACCGCCATCAGCGCCAGGTTGAAGGGGTCGCCAGTGGGGGTGATGATGGCGGCGAGGAGCACGTTCACCACGATGGCGTGGCGGCGGTACTTCGCCAGGAAGTCGGCCGACACCAGCCCGATCATCGACAGGAAGGCGATGATCACCGGCACCTCGAAGACCACCCCGAAGCCGAGCAGCATCGCCAGCACCAGCGAGAGCGCCTCCTCCATCTTGATGATGGGGGTCATGTCCGGGCCGGCGATGTCGCGCAGGGCCGGGAAGGCGTACGGCATCACGAGGAAGTAGCAGAAGGCCGCGCCGGAGTAGAACAGCAGCGTCCCGAAGGCGAGGAACGGCACCACCACCTTCTTCTCGCGTTTGTAGAGCCCGGGCGCGATGAACTGCCAGACCTGGTACAGCACGTACGGCGCCGCCACGAAGAGGCCGCCGTAGAGCGCGACCTTCAGGTACACCATGAACGGCTCGATGAAGTTGGTGTACTTGAGCGTGGCGTCCTTCTGCGGCAAGGCCGCCAGCACTGGCTTCATCACCCAGCGGTAGATGTCCTCCGACCAGTAGCCGACGAGGCACATCCCCACCGCCACCCCGGCGAGCGCGCGGATGAGCCGCTTGCGCAGCTCGGTGAGGTGCTCGAAGAAGGACGCCTTGACCTCGCCCTCGGGCTCGGAAGGAGTCTCGGGGGCGGGGAGCTTCGGTGCGGTGTCGCTCATGCGGTCTTGGCGGTCTCGGGGGCCGCGGGCTGCGCGGCGGCTTCAGCGGCGGGAGCGGCGAGCGGGGCGGCGGGAGCGGCGGACGGGGCGGCGGGCGCGTCGGCCAGCGCCACGTCGAGCCCCGGCACGTTCTCGGCGCTCGCCACCGGCACCGGCCCGGCCGGCACCGGCGGGTGCATCACCGGGGGCTGGTTGTCCACCAGCGTGGGCGTGGGACGCGCCGCCGGCTGGTCCTCGGCGTACATCTCCTTCTCGAACTGCTGCTTCAGGTCGTCGGTGGCCTTCTTGAACTCCCGCATCCCCTTGCCGAGCTGCTTGGCCGCTTCGGGCAGCTTCTGCGGGCCGAGGAGCACGAGCGCGAGGACCAGGACGATCAGGATTTCGCCGAAACCGAGGCCGAACATTCGTCGTCTATAACACGCCCCGCAGCGGGAAGCTTCGGGCGGCGTTGCCGTGGACCCCTCGCCTTCTTAGACCTGCCGCATGGCCTACTGGCTGCTCAAGACCGAGCCCGGGACGTACGGCTTCGACGACCTGGCGACCGAGCGACGGACCGCCTGGACGGGCGTCTCCAATCCGCAGGCGCAGGCCAACCTGCGCCACATGAAGCTCGGCGACCGGGCGATCGTCTATCACTCGGGGGAGAAGCGGGCGGTCGGGGTCGCGCAAGTGGTCCGGGAGGCCTACCCCGACCCCACCGCGGCGCCGGCGGAGCTGGTCTGCGTCGACGTGGAGGCGGTAGCGCCCCTGCCGGCGCCGGTGCCGCTCGAGGCGCTCAAGCAGGAGCCGGCCTTCGCGGGATCGGTCCTGCTGCGGCAGGGGCGGCTCTCGGTGGTGCCGCTCTCGCCGGCCGAGTGGCACGGGCTGAACGCGCTCGCGGAGGTGATCGCGCGGACCGGCGGGCTGGGCCCGGAGGAGCGGTTCTAGCGCGCTACAGCTTGAACCGCTGCACCTCGCCGCGGAGCACCTGCGCCTGCCCGGCGAGGTCCTGGATGGCCTGCTCCAGCTCCGCCACGCTCGAGGTCTGCGCCTCGGCGACGTGCTTGATCTCCTCGACCGCCACCATCACCTGCTCCGAGCCCTGGGTCTGCTCCTTCTGGGCCCGGTTGAGGTGGTTCACCATCTCGCTGATCGACTCGATCGACCTGGTGATCTGCTTCGAGCCGCGGGCCTGCTCCTGGCTGGAGCGCTCCACGTGCTTGGTGATGATCTTCATCTTCTCGGCGCTCTTCATGATCTGCTCGGAGCCCCGGGCCTGCTCGGCGGTGGCGGTGGCGATCTGCTGCACCGTCTCGGCGATGCGGTTGATGGCCATGGTGACCTGCTTCGAGCCGCGCGCCTGCTCGATGGTGGCGCGGGCGATGGCCTTCACCATCCCGCTGGCCTTGCCGGTCGACACGCGGATCTGGTTGAGCGCGGTCTGCGTCTCCTGGCCCAGCTTCACCCCCTCGTCCACATTCTTGACGCCGCGGTCCATGGCGCTGACCGCGTTCTTCGACTGATCCTGCACCGAGCGGATGAGCTCGCTGATCTCCTTGGTGGAGGCGCCGGTGCGCTCGGCGAGATCCTTGATCTCGTCGGCCACCACCGCGAAGCCCTTGCCGTGCTCGCCCGACTGGGCGGCCAGGATGGCGGCGTTGAGGGCGAGCAGGTTGGTCTGCTCGGCGACGTCGTCGATGACGTTGAGGATGTTGCCGACGGTGGCGATCTTCTGGCCCAGGGCCTCGATCACCGCCGCCGCCTCCTTGGAGGACTCCTTGATCTTGTCGATGCCGCCGAGGGTGCGCGAGAGGGCCTCGGCGCCCATCTCGGCGTCCTTCTGCACCTGCTCCGAGAGCCGCGCCGTCTCGTTGGCGTTCGATTCCACCTGGCTGATGGAGACGTCCATCTCGTTCATGGACGAGCTGGTCTCCTCGGCGGTGGCGGAGAGGTCCTCGACGTTCTTCGCCACCTCCTTGATCGAGTAGGTCATCTCCTCGATGGCGGCGGTGGTCTCCTCCACGCTGGCGGCGAGCGACTGGATGTTCTCGGCCACCTCGTCGTTGGTGGCGGCCATCTGCAGGATCGAGGAGGAGGACTCCTCGGCGCTCTGGGCCAGCACCTCCACGTTGTCGGCGATGCCCTTGAGGCTCGCGATCATCTGGCTCATCGAGCTGCCCGTCTCGGCCACCCGCGCCGTCACCGTCTCCGAGCCGTCGGCCACCGTGGAGCCGGTCTTGGCGATCTTCTCGATCACCAGGCCCACCCCGTCGGTCACCCCCTTCACGCGCGACATGGTGACGGTGAGGTTCTCGCCGATGCGGTTGAGCGACTCGGCGAGGATGCCGATCTCGTCGTCGGCGCCCTTCCCGGCGCGGCTCGTCAGGTCGCAGTCGGACACCCGGCGGGCCACCGCGCTCATCTCCTCGATGCGGCGCAGCACCACCCGGTTGGTGAGCAGGTACATGAGCAGGCCCATGAGCAGGCCGCCCAGCCCGAGGAAGCCGAGCACGACGTAGCGGGTGTGGCTCACCCGCTGCTCGCTCTCGACGGGGTTGATGCCGAGGTAGACGTAGCCGAGCAGCTTCGAGCCGGGAGCGCCGGCGGTCACCACCTTGAGGTCTCCGGCCGCGTCGGCCACAGCCCGCACCGGCATGGCGAAGGCGTAGCGATCGCCGAGCTGCTGGAAGGTGACGTCGTCGCGCCGCGCGGTGTCGGCGAGCAGCGAGGAGAGCTCCTCCGGCTGTTGCCCGGTCCCTCGCTTCGCGATCACCGATCGGTCCGGACGCTGCACCACCACGAAGGAGAGGTCCTCCTCCTGGAAGCCCTCCACCGCCTTCTGCACCCGGTCGTCCCGGCCCTGTGCCAGCGGCGCGGAGAGCGCCTCGGCGAGCAGGCGCGCGTCGCCGGCCACCCGCTGCTCGGCGGCGCGGTCGAACGAGTCGTGCACCGACCGGTCGATGGCGAAGGCCGTCGCCGACACCACCACCACGTGGGCGATGGCGAAGGTGACGTACAGGGTGCGCTTGAGGCCGAAGCTTTCGAGCGATGTCAGCATGGGGGTCGTGGGCCTGGGAGCAGGAAAACCGCCTCATGCCGCAGGCTTGGCCCCACCATGCTAAGCGGCGCCCCCTCAGGGGTCAAGGAAGCCGCCGCCTCACCTTTCCCCACCTTCTGGCTTCACTGGAAGAGATCCTGCACCTCGACGCGCGGCGGAGGGGCGGCGTCTGGCTTCGGCTCGGTCCCCTCCTTGAAGGGCTCGACCACGCCGCCGGGCGAAGCCCTCCCCGAAGCCGGGTCCATGGCCACCTGCACGATCCCCTCCGGCACCGGGAACGGGGGCTGCGGCCGGTCCTGCAGCGCCGCCTGCATGTAGGCGAGCCAGGTGGGGAGCGCGGCGCGCCCGCCGGTCTCGTAGCGGCCGAGCGGCTGCTCGTTCTGGTCGAAGCCGAACCAGACCGCGGTCACCACGTCGCGGGTGAAGCCCATGAACCAGGTGTCGAACGAGTCGTTGGTGGTGCCGGTCTTGCCCGCCGCCGGCTTGCCGAGCTTCGCCGCCTGCGCGCCGGTGCCCACCGTCGCCACCTCCTGCATCAGGTGCACGACGATGTGCGCGGTCCGCTCGTCCATCACCCGCTCGCGCGGCGCCTCCACCTCGGCCACCGCCGCGGCGAGCCGTTCGCCGAGCGGCACCCAGGGGTCGCGCCAGTCGGCGTGGTCCTCGAGCACCCTCCCCTCGCGGTCGAGCACCCGCTTCACCAGCGCGCTCCGCCCCTTCTCGCCGTAGCGGTCGAGGAGGGCGTAGACGTTCGCGAGCTCCCAGGGGGTCACGCAGGAGCTCCCGAGCGCGCTCCCCAGCTCCTGCTTCACCGGGCTCTGGAGGCCGAGGGTCCTGGCCCAGTCGGCCAGGACGTTGACGCCGAGGGCGGCCGCGGTCTTCACCGCCGGGATGTTCATGGAGTGGACCAGCGCGTCGCGCAGGGTCACGTCCCCCCTGAAGTCCGAGCCGTAGTTCTCCGGCTTCCAGCTCTGCCCGGTGCTGTCGTCGCGGAACACCATGGGCGCGTCGGTGAGGAGCGTGGCCGGGGTGTAGTTCAGCTTCTCCACCGCGGCGGTGTAGACCACCGGCTTGAAGGCCGAGCCGGGCTGGCGGCAGGCCTGGAAGGCGCGGTTGAACTCCGAGGCCTCGAAGTCGTAGCCGCCCACCATCGCCAGCACGTAGCCGCTCCACGGATCGATGGAGACGAGCGCGCCCTGCAGCTTCGGCTCCTGCTCCAGCGAGAGGAGGAGCGGGGCGTCGGGCACCCGGGCGCGCGCCGCGCCCACCTCGCCGGCCTGCAGCTCCTTGCGCGCGCGGACCCGGGCCACGATCACGTCGCCGGGCGCGAGCGCCTTGGAGGGCTTGGAGATGAGGGCGCCGGGGTAGCTCACCGTGGGGTTGGGCGGCCGCGCCCAGCGCATGCCGGCGATGGGCAGGATCCCCGCCGCCGCGCCCACGTCCACCTGCACCAGCCCCGCGGCGTCGTCCACCTGGGCGACGATGCCCACCAGGTAATCGCCGAGCTGCGGCTGCGGGAAGACCTGCGCGAGCTTCTGCGCCAGGGCAGCGCGATCCGCGCCGGCCACGTGCGCCACCGGGCCGTACCAGCCCTGCCGGTGGTCCACCTCCATGAGCCCCTGGAGCATGGCCGCCTGGGCGGCGCGCTGGTCCTCGAGGTCCATGGCCGCCTCGACCCGCAGCCCGTCCTTCAGCACCCGCTCGTTGCCGTAGCGCTCCACCACCTGCCGGCGCACCTGCTCCGAGTAGAACGGGGCGGCCTCGCGGAAGAGGTCGTCGAGGGGGAAGACCTTCACCGCGTCGCGCTCGGCGGCCTCCCGCGCGGCCGCGTCGACGTAGCCGTCCTCGGCCATGCGGCGGAGCACGTAGCGGCGGCGCGCGGCGGCGGCCTCGGGGTGGGCGAAGGGCGAGTAGCGGCTCGGCGCCTGCGGCAGCCCGGCGATGAGCGAGGCCTCGGCCAGGGTCAGCTCGGAGACGTCCTTGTGGAAGTAGTTCTCGGCGGCCGCCTGCACCCCGTAGCTGTGGTGGCCGAGGAAGACGCCGTTCAGGTAGAGGAACAGGATCTCCTGCTTGGTGAAGGCGGCCTCGAGCCGCTGCGCCAGGATGAGCTCCTTCAGCTTGCGCGCCAGCGTCCGCCGCGAGCCCTCCTGGAAGCCCTCGGCCGAGATCAGGAGCGCCTTGGCCGTCTGCTGGGTGAGGGTGGAGCCGCCCTGCACGCCGCGCCGGAGCAGGTAGGTGTTCACCGCGGCGCGCAGCGTCCCCTGCCAGTCGACGCCGTGGTGCTCGAAGAAGTGCTGGTCCTCGGAGGCGATGAAGGCCTGCACCAGCTGCGGCGGGATGCGCTCGAAGGGCACCACCGTCCGGCGCTCGACGAAGAGCTCGCCGGCGAGCTGGCCGTCGCCGCTCACGATCGCGGTCACCACCGGCGGGCGCCAGGCGGCGAGGCTGGGGACGCCGGGGAGGCCCCGGGAGTAGCGGGCGAAGAGCGAGGCGGCCGCGACCCCGGCCGCGCCGACGGCGAAGAGGAGGAGCAGGCCGACCACCAGCAGCGCGCGCCAGAGCCAGCGGCGCCGCCGGGGGCGGCCGCTCGTGCCGGACGGGGCGGCGCGTTCGCTCATCGTGGAGGAAGTTAGGCCGGGCGCGCCCCGGGATCAACGCCCGCGCGCGGCGCCCGCCGGCGGCGGCGCCAGGTTCATGCTCGAGAGGACCTCGCCGAGCTCCCCGGGGAGCGGCGCCTCCAGCGCCAGCGTCGCCCCGGTGACCGGGTGCGGCAGCGAGAGCTTCCAGGCGTGGAGGAACATCCGGTCGAGCCCCCAGCGCTGCTTCGCGATGCGGTTGAAGGGGAAGTCGCCGTAGCGCTTGTCGCCCGCCACCGGGTGGCCCGAGGCCTCGAGGTGGCGCCGGATCTGGTGGGTGCGGCCGGTCTCGATCCGCACCGCCAGCAGCGAGGCCTCCTTCATCGAGGAGACCACGCGCCAGTGGGTCACCGCCTCCTGCATGTTCACGCCGCGCAGCGCCTTGCTCTTGCCGGTCTGCTCGTGCTCGGAGAGGGGGGTGTCGATGGTGCCCTCGGGGCGGGCGAACTTGCCCTTGGCGAGCGCGAGGTAGGTCTTCTTCACCCCCTCGCCGCTGGTGAAGATGTGGGTGAGGCCGACCATCGCCTTGCGGGTCTTCGCGACGATCACGACGCCGGAGGTCTCGCGGTCGAGCCGGTGGGCCGGCGAGGGGACGAAGGCGCCGGCCGGCGGCTCGGGGGGGACCTTCAGATACGCGCGCGCCTCCTCCACCAGGGTGGCGCCGGTGATGCCGGTGCCGGGGTGGGCGGCCAGGCCGGAGGGCTTGTCCACCGCGAGGACGTGCTCGTCCTCGTAGAGCACGCGGAAGGTGATCCGCACCTCGGCCGGCTTCGACGGGCGCCGCTCGGGCGCCCCGCCGCGGAGCTGCTCCTCGTCGCCGCGGACCACCACCTTGTCGCCCGCCGCGAGGAGCTGCTCCGGCCGCCCGCGCGCCCCGTTCACGCGCACCTTCCGCGTCCGCAGCATCTTGAAGACGTGCGAGAGCGGCACGTCCTTGAGCGCCTTGCGCAGGAGCTTGTCGAGCCGCTGTCCAGCGGCCTCCTCGGTCACCACGATCTCGATCACGGGGCGAGTCTTACCGCAGTTGGGCGCGCGCCGCCGGTTTTGACCCCGAGGGCGGCGGCAGGGCAGCTCAGAGCAGCTCGAGCTGCCGCCGCTCCACCAGCGGCTCGGCCCGCAGCCCCTCGGCCCGCAGCGCCGCCGCCAGCTCGTGGGCGAAGCCGTGCACGGTGAGGAAGCGCGTGGCCCCGCTCGCCTTGGCGTAGCGCAGCAGGCTCGGGAAGTCGGCGTGGTCCGAGAGCGGGAAGGCGGCGTCCACCCCGCGCCGGCCGAAGCGGGCGCCCTGGTCGAGCGCCCAGCCGGTGAGGATGGCGGTGCGGCGGCGGCGGACCTGGCGCATGGCGGCCGAGCCGGCGAGGTGCGGCGGCACCACCACCACCTCGCCCGGCCCCGCCCCCTCCGGCCCGAGCGGCTCCACGTTGGGGAGCGTCACCCCGTGCTCCCCGTAGACCCGGTTCACGGCGTGCACCGCGGGATGGGCGCGGCAGCGGTACCCGGCGGCGCCCAGGTGCGCCAGGATCTCCTGCGCCTTCCCGAGCGCGTAGGCGAGCAGCACCGGGGTGTCGCCGTCCGCGAGGGCGTCGTCCACGAAGCGCCGGATGGCCGCCAGCACCTCCGCCTTGGGCGGGAAGACGTAGCGCGGCAGCCCGAAGGTGCTCTCCAGCACCAGCACGTCGCACTCCATCACCTCGCAGGGCTCGGCGGTGAGGGTCGGCTCGGTGCAGAAGTCGCCGGTGTAGCCGAGCGCCACCCCGTTGCGCCGCACCCGGATCTGCGCCGAGCCGAGGACGTGGCCGGCCGGGAAGAGCTCGATGGCGAGGTCCCCGAGCCCGAAGGTCTCGCGGTAGCCCACCGGCAGCGCCTCGGCCCGCTTCCTCTTCGGCTCGCCCAGCCGGTGCTTCATGAGCGCCACGGTGGCGGGGGTGGCGATGGTCCGCTCGTGCCGCGAGATGTGGTCGCCGTGCGCGTGCGAGACGAAGGCGCACTCCTTCTTCCGCGAGGCGTCGAGATAGAGGACGCTGCCGGGGACGTGCAGGGAACCGTCGAGGAGCTCGATGGGCAGCCGGGGCATCGGACGCCCCTTCTACCTCAGGTGGCCGACAGCGACGAAGCCCGGGCCTGCCGCGCGCTCTCGATCGCCCCGCCCACCTCGCCCGCCACCACGCCGGCCACGATGAGCCCACCGCCCGCCCAGTCGAACGGGCCGAGCGGCTCGCCCCCGTAGAAGTGGCTGAAGAGCGCGGCCGCCATCGGCTCGAGCGAGAAGATGAGCGCGGCGCGGATCGCGGTGGTGCGCCGCTGCGCCCAGTTCATGGCGAAGAAGGCCAGCGCGGTCATGCCGAGGCCGGTGAAGGCGATGACCGGCCACCCCCCGGGGCCGACGCGGGCCGGGCCGGGCTCGAGCGCGGCGAGGACCGCGGCGCCCAGGAAGGTGACCCCCACCTGGACGAGGGTGAGTAGGGCCACCGGGTGCTGCCGCGACCACTCGCTCGTGTAGACGATCTGCAGCGCGAAGGCGACCGAGCAGAGCGCGGTGAGGGCGTCGCCGAGACGCACGTCGCCACTCGGCGCGGCGCCGAAGGGCCGGGTGAGGAGCAGCAGCCCCGCCACCGCGAAGCCCACGCCCACCCAGGAGGCGAGGAGCACCTTGCGGCCGAGGAGGAAGCGGCCCAGGAACGGGACCGCCAGCACGGCGAGGCCGGTGAGGAACCCGGCGCGGGACGGGGTGGTGTAGCGCAGCCCGAAGGTCTGCAGGACGAAGCCGGCGTAGAGGAAGAGGCCGAGGAGGAGCCCGTGCTTGAGGAGCCCGGGCGTGAGGCGATCCCGGCGCCAGAGGGCTGCGGCGCCGAGCGCCAGCACCGCCAGGCCGAAGCGCAGGAAGAGGAAGAGCCCCGGCGGCGTGTGCGCCACCAGGTCGTGCACCAGCAGGAAGGTGGTGCCCCAGAAGAGCGTGAGGATGAGGAGCGCGAGGTCGGCCACGGGCCGACCTTCTACCGCGGGATCTGGAAGCGGTACACCCCGCCCTCGAGCGCGCGGACCACCTCGCCGCGCGCCTCCAGCACCTCCACGTTGGCGACCGCCTCGGAGACGGTGAGGAACAGGTCGCCCGCGGTCGCCCGCGGGAAGAGCGCCCGGGTGAGCTCGTAACCGGTGCGCGGCGCCTCGGCGAGGAGATCCAGGATGCGCGCCTGGCGCTTCGCGTAGAAGCCCACCAGGCCGTCGATGACGGCGCGGTGCGCCCCGAACGGCGGGCCGTGGCCGGGCAGCACCCGCTCCACCGGCAGCGCGCGCGCCCGCGCCAGCGACTCGAGGTAGCGCAGCAGCGGGTGGAAGACCCCCTCCTCGCCGTTCGGGCCGAGCTCGATGAGCGGGTTGGGCGAGACCTTCTCGAGCAGGTGGTCGGCGGAGAAGAAGAGGCCGTGCGCCGCGTCCCAGAGGCAGACGAGCCCTGGCGTGTGACCCGGCATGTGGAGCAGCTCGGCCTCGAAGCGGGCGAAGGTGAGCCGCTCGCCGGGGAGGGCCGGCTCGACCGCCGGGATGCGGCGGGCCAGGGTGAAGCCGCTGCCCACCTCGCGCCCCGCCACCTCCAGCGCCTCGGCCGGCACGCCCAGGCGCGCCAGGTGCGCGAGGTAGTGCGGCGCCGACTCGCGCCAGCGCGGACCGGAGGCGGCCACCTTGCCCTGGTCGGCCGGGTGGACGTGCACCGGCACCGGGGCGCCGCGCCGCTCCATCAGCGCGACCGCCGCGCCGTAGTGGTCGACGTGGCCGTGGGAGAGGTAGATGCGGGTGACCTCGTCGAGGCGGCGCCCCAGCCGGCGGAAGCCCTCCTCGAGGGCGGCGATCCCCTCCGGCGAGCCGAGCCCCGCGTCCCAGAGGAAGAGGCCGCCGCCCCGCTCCTCGATGGCGTAGACGTTGACCGGCCCGCCGGCCTGCGGGAAGGGGATCGGCACCGGGATGCGGTAGATCCCGAGGCCGGCGAGGTCGGCCTCGGTCATCGGGCCGGGCCCCGTCCCTTCCCTCGACTCACTTCGCGGCCTTGATCTTGGCCCGCAGCTCCGGGAGCGCCTTGAAGAGGTCGGCGACGAGGCCGTAGTCGGCGAGGGCGAAGATGGGGGCCTCGGGGTCCTTGTTGACCGCCACGATGACCTTCGACCCCTTCATGCCGGCGAGGTGCTGGATGGCCCCGGAGATGCCCGCCGCCACGTAGAGGTCCGGCGCCACCACCTTGCCGGTCTGCCCCACCTGCCAGTCGTTCGGCACCCACCCCGCGTCCACCGCCGCCCGGCTCGCCCCCACCGCCGCGCCGAGCTCGTCCGCGAGCGCCTCCACCTCCTTGAAGTCGCCCTTGGTGCCGCGGCCGCCCGCCACCACCGCCCGCGCCTCGGTCAGCTCGGGCCGCTCGCTCTTCACCTCCTTGAAGGAGACGAAGCGCGTCTTCAGGCTCGCCAGGTCGACGCTCACCGCCACCGGCACCACGCTGCCCGGGCCTTCCTTCTGCGCCGGCTGGAACTCCGTCGCCCGGACCGTGAAGACCTTCACCGGCGTCCCGAGCTCCACCTCGGCGACCACGTTCCCGGCCCACATCGGCCGCCGGAAGGTCACCGCCCCGCCGTCGCCGGCGAAGCCGAGCACCTCCGTCGCCATGGCCGCCTCGAGCTTCGCCGCCACCCGCGGGAGCAGGTCCTTGCCGAACGCGGTCGCCGCCGCCCCGACGTAGCTCGCCCCCACCTCCTTCACGAGCCCCGCCACCACCGGCGCGTACCCCTCCGCGAGGTAGTGCTCGAGCGCCGGCGCGTCGGCCACCCGCACCTCGACGCCGTAGCTCGCCAGCTCCTCCGCCGCCTTCGTGACCCCGGCCCCGAGGAGCGCCACGTAGAGCTTCCCGCCGGTCCGCTTCGCCACCTCGCGCCCCGCCCCGAGCGCGTGGAAGGTGGCCTTCTTGAGGGCGCCCTGCGCCTGCTCCGCGACGATGAGAACGTTCGCCATGGCTAGAGGACCTTCGCCTCGTTGTGGAGCTTCTCGAAGAGCTCGTTCACGTCCGCCACCTTCACGCCCCCCTGCCGCTTCGGCGGCTCGGAGAGCTTCTTCACCACCACCTTCGGCGCGAGGTCCACGCCGAGCGAGGAGGCCGCGAGCTCCTTCACCTCCTTCTTCTTCGCCTTCATGATCCCCGGCAGCGACGCGAAGCGCGGCTTGTTGAGCCGCAGATCGGTCGTCACCACCGCCGGCAGCTGCAGGGCCAGCGTCTCCACCCCGCCGTCCACCTCCCGCACCACCTCCAGCGACTTCCCGTCCGCGGAGAGCACGAGCCCGGGCTGCTTCTTCTGCTCCGCCTCGCTCTCCAGGCTCTCGGTCTTCGACGCGAAGGTGCCCTGCCCGAGCCCCAGCCGCTCCGCCAGGTACTGCCCCACCTGGTTCTGGTCGTCGTCGATCGACTGCTTCCCGAGCAGCACCAGGTCCGGCTTCTCCAGCTCGAAGAGCTTCTGGAACACCGCCGAGACCACCACCGGGTCGAGCGGGCCGTCGTGCTTCACCAGGATCGCGCGGTCGGCCCCCATCGCCAGCGCCGCCCGGATCTCGGTCACCGACTTCTCCCCGCCGATGGAGGCCACCACCACCTCGCCTCCGTGCTTCTCCTTCAGCCGGAGCGCCTCCTCCACCGCGATCTCGTCGAACGGGTTCAGCTTGTAGTTCACGCCGTCGGTCACGATCCCGCTCCCGTCCGGCTTCACCTTGATCTTCGACTCCGGGTCCTCGACGCGTTTCGCGGCGACCAGGATCTTGAGGGCCATGCCAGCTCCTTGATTCGAGAATCGACGACCGCCGCGCTATATTGGCCACCTCGCCGACCGCCTGCAATGGGTGTCTGCGTCGAGCCCCGAGGGGGCCGTGCACGAGGAATTCCGATGAACCGCGCCCTGCCCCGGCTCCGACCCGGCCACCTGGTGCTGGCGCTCACCCTCTTCGCCGCCGCGGCGGTGGGAGGGACCGGCGCGCTCCTCATCTCGCGCGCCCGGACCGCCGCGGTGGGAGCGGTGCTCGACCGCCACGCGCTGCTCGTGCACCAGCGCGCCCACCTGCTCTCTGCGGAGCTGACGCGCCTCGTCGGCGAGATGGGCCGGCTCTCGCAGCTCGCCGAGGTGGATCTGGCGGACGGCAACATGGAGCCGGAGAAGCGGGTCCTGCGCATCGCCCGCCGCGACTCCGCGCTCTTCTCGGCGGCCATCGCCATCCTCGACGGGCGCGGCGAGGTGCTCTGGTCGGAGCCGCTCGGGGTCTCGCCCCGCTCGGCCGGCGCGGTGCTGGTGCGCCGCGCCCACGAGCTGCACCGGCCCTTCCTGGAGGTGACGGTGGGGGAGCTGGCGGCGGCGGCGCCCATCGCCGGGCACGGGGCCATCCTGGGCGCGGTGGGGCTCGAGCGCGGCCACGACCTCTTCGGCGACGCGCTCCGCGCGACCATCCGCGAGGAGGGCGAGCTGGCCCTGCTCACCCCGGGCGTCCAGGGGGGCGACGTGGTGGTCTTCTCCTCCGGCCGGCCCGAGCCGGCCGAGCTGCGCCTCGGCGCGGACGGTCAGGCCTGGCTGCAGGATCGCGGCGGCGAGCTGCACCTCGTCACCGAGGCGGCGGTGGAGGGCGCCCCGCTCACCCTGCGGCTGGTGGTCCCGGCGCGGCTGGTGGACGCGGAGGTGGCTGCGCCGCTGCGCACCCTCGAGGCCATCGTGGGCGGCGCGCTGGCGCTGGCGCTGCTGGGCGGCGTGCTGCTGGCGCTCGGGATCCACCGGCTGGAGCGGGCCGACGTGGAGGTGCAGAAGTCGCGCGAGCTCGCCGCCATGGGCAAGACCGCCGCCGCCATCGCCCACGAGGTGAAGAACTCGCTCAACGGCCTCTCGGTGGCGCTCGACCTGCTCGCCTCCGGGCGCGCCGCGCCGGAGGCCGCCCGCACCGTCCACGCCCAGGCCCGCAGCGAGGTGACCCGGCTGCGCGAGGTGGCGGAGGACCTCACCCTCTTCGCGGCGCCGCCCCGCCTGGCGCTCGTCGACGCCGAGCTCGACGCCCTCTGCGCCCAGGCCGCCGCCTCCTGCGGCGAGCTGGCCCGCGACTGCGGCGCGCGCATCGAGACCGACCTCGCCTCCGGCGCGCGCCTCTCCGCGGATCCGCACAAGCTCGTGAGCGCCATCTCCAACGTGGTGCGAAACGGCCTCGAGGCCATGGGGCCGGGCGCGTTCGGCGAGCCGCTGGGCGCGCGCCCGCCGGCCCGCGAGCGGCGACTCACGCTCTCGTCCCGGCGCGAGGGGGGCCAGGCGGTGGTGGAGGTGTGCGACACCGGCGCCGGCATCCCGGCCGAGGTCCGGGCGCGCCTCTTCGAGCCCTTCGTCACCACCAAGCGGACCGGCACCGGGCTCGGGCTCGCCATCTCGCGCCGGGTGGTGGAGGCGCACGGCGGCGCGATCTCCGCGTTCGATCGGGAGGGGGGCGGAACGCGCGTGAGGATGGTATTGCCCGGGGCGGCGGCGGGGGCCCCGGCGACCAGGGAGAGGACGGCGACGTGAGAGGCAAGGTGCTGGTCATCGACGACGAGCGGACCTTCCGCGTGGTGGCCGAGGCGGCGCTCGGCGCCGAGGGCTACGAGGTGCAGCTGGCCGCCTCCGCCGGCGAGGGGCTGGCCCGGGCGCGCGCCTTCCAGCCCGAGGTGGTGGTCCTCGACCGCAACCTCCCCGACGCGGACGGGCTCTCGGTGCTCTCGGCGCTGCAGGCGGAGGGCGGCGGCGACGCGCCGCTGGTGGTGATGGCCACCGCCTACGGGGAGGTGGAGAACGCGGTGCACGCCATCAAGGCCGGTGCCTTCGACTACCTCACCAAGCCCATCCAGCTGCCGGAGCTGGTGGTCACGGTGGGCAAGGCGGCCGAGGCGCGCCGGCTCAAGCGGCGCAACGAGGGGTTCTCCGGCGCCTCGCGCCGCAAGGTGGAGGGCGACCTCTGCATCGGCGAGTCCCCGCAGATGCGGCGCGTCCTGGAGCTGGCGGAGAAGGTGGCGAGCTCCCCCGACACCACCGTCCTCATCCACGGCGAGAGCGGCACCGGCAAGGAGATCGTCGCCCACCTGCTGCACGTGCGCACGCCCGGGCGCTGCGAGGCGCCCTTCGTCGAGCTGAACTGCGCCGCCATCCCGGAGACGCTCCTCGAGAGCGAGCTCTTCGGCCACGAGAAGGGGGCCTTCACCGACGCGAAGAAGGCCAAGCCGGGCCTGCTCGAGCAGGCCGAGGGCGGCACGCTCTTCCTCGACGAGGTGGGCGACATGCCCCTCGCGACCCAGGCCAAGCTGCTGAAGGTGCTCGAGACCCAGCAGTTCCGGCGGCTCGGCGGCACCCGCGACATCGGCGCCGACGTGCGCTTCGTCTCCGCCACCCACCGCGATCTCGAGGCGGCGGTGCGCGACGGGAGCTTCCGGCTCGACCTGTTCCACCGGCTCGACGTGTTCCACCTCCACATCCCGCCGCTGCGCGAGCGGCGCGACGACATCCTGCCGCTGGCGCGCTTCTTCCTGCAGCGCTACGCCCGGCGCGCCGGCAAGGAGCTGCGCGGCCTCGCCCCGGAGACCGAGCGGCGGCTCCTCGAGTACCCCTTCCCCGGCAACGTGCGCGAGCTGCGCAACGTCATCGAGCGGGCGGTGATCCTCTCCTCCGGCGCCGTGGTCGAGCCGGAGGCGGCGCTGCTGCGGGAGGTGGCGCCCGCGCCGGCCGGCGTCGGGCGGACCGGCGAGGGCTGGCTGCCGGAGGCGAGCGCTCCCGAGGCCGCCCCGCCCACCCTGGAGGAGGTGGAGCGCGCCTACCTCCTGAGGCTCCTGGAGCTGGCGCACGGCAATCGTAGCCAGGTGGCGCGCTGGATGGGCGTCTCCTACCCCACGGTGATGAAGAAGATCGTCGACTACCGGATCGACCTCACCCGCTGGAAGGACTGAGGCCCGGCTGGATGGCGAGCCCCCACGGGCCGCCGCCAACCGGCGTGGGCGCGTCTATCATGGAGGGCCGTGCTCCTCCGGCTCCTCACCCACTTCACCTACGCCGCCCTGTACGGCGTGCTGGTCTCGGCGGGCCTCGGCATCCCCTTTCCCGAGGAGCTGACGCAGCTCAGCGCCGGCTACCTGGCGCACGAGGGCGTGGTCTCCTTCTGGCCCGCGCTGGTCGTCACCTACCTCGGCATCGTGACCGGCGACTTCCTGCTCTTCCGGCTCGCGCGCAAGCACGGCCGCCGCGTCCTCGAGAGCCCCAGGATCGCGCGGGTCTTCACGCCCAAGCGGCGCGCCTGGCTCGAGGCCCACTTCGAGCGGCACGACTTCCTCACCATCATGGCGGCGCGCCACGCCTCCGGCTTCCGGCTGCCCACCTTCGCCCTCGCCGGCGCCAGCGGGGTGCGCAGCCGCACGTTCCTGCTCGCCGACGGCCTCTCCGCGCTGTTGTCGGTGCCGCTGGTGGTGGGGCTCGGCTACTTCTTCGCCACCCAGATCGAGGTGGTGAAGAAGCGGGTGCACGCGGTGGAGCTGGGGGTGGCGGTGCTCTTCGTGCTGGCGCTCGGCGTCTGGGGGTTCCTGCACTGGCGCAAGGGGCGCGCCGACTCGCCGCGGCTCATGCCACCCCCGCACGTCAGCAGGCCGGGTACCGGAGCGCCTGCTCCGCGCCGCTGAGGGCGCGCAGCGCTCCTTCGGCCAGCGCGCGCAGATCCTCCTCGCCCGGGTAGACGAACACCGGCGCGATCCACTCCACCCGGCGCGAGAGCCCGCTCACCACCGGCCCCGCGGCGGCGAGGGCGCCGGTGAGCAGGATGCCGTCCACCTCCCCCTCGAGCACGGTGGCGAGCTCGCCCACCACCTTCGCGAGCTGGTAGCTCACGGCCTGGAGCAGCAGGAAGGAGGTCCGCTCCCCGTGCTCGGCGCGGTCGAGGGCGGCGCGCACCTGCGGCTCGGCCAGCGCGGGCTGGAGCGCTCGCGCGCCGAAGAGCCCGAGCGCCACGGAGCGCTCGTCGGCGCCCGGCTGGGCGCAGGCGGCCGCCAGCGCCGCCTCGATGCTCTCGCCGCGGGCCACCGCCACCGGGGACAGGGAGGTGACCGCGTCGAGGATCCGGCCGCCCCGCAGCGCCGCGAGCGAGAACCCCTCGCCCAGGTGCGCCACCACGCACTTCACCGTCTGCGCGGGGAGGTTCAGGCCCGAGGCGTGGCGCCGGGCCACGAGCCGCATGTTGAGGGCGTGGGTGAGCGCGGTCCTCGTCGGCCCGCTCGTGTCGTCGAGGCGAGCCAGCGCGTCGAGCGCGCCGGCGTCGAAGGCGTCGAAGGCGTCCACGACATAGGCCGGGCAGCCGTGGTCGCTCGCGACCGCGTGCGCGAGCGGGGCCCCGAGCGTCGACTCGTGCTCCAGGGCGGGAGGCTGCGCCAGCCCGCGCAGCAGCGAGTCGTCGACGAGGTACGTGCCCGGGGCCGCCCGCGGCAGGAGCCCGCCTCGACCCACCGCCGCCGTCAGGCGGCCGCGCTCCACGCCGGCGGTGGCGAGGAAGGCGCGGATGCCGTCGGCGCGGAGGTCGCGCTGCTCGGAGATGCGCCGGCAGGAGCGGAGGGTCTGCTCCGGCGGGCGGACGGCGGCGGAGCGGAGCAGGCGCTCCCCCTCGAACAGCCCGAGCCGGGTGAAGTCCGGGAATGGGTTCACCGCCAGCACCAGCGGCGCCGCGCTGCTCCGGGTTGGCCGAGATGCCGGGTGCGCGTCGTCGCGAGGGTCGCTGTTCCCCCTCAGGCGTTGCTCTGCGACGGGGTGCGGCTCGGCCACGCGTGCGTTCCAGGTTCCCGAGCCGGCCGCGCTCCAGAATCGAAGCGCGGCCGCCCCCTCCATGGCCCGGGACGAGGTCACTCCTTGCTAATGGGATGCCAGCCTCACTGGGGCGGTGGAGGTTGGCATTTGGGGGAGGTTTTTCGGGCCAGCAGGGCTGGCGTCCAGCCGGCGCCGAGGTGGTGCCGGAGGTGGGGGCGCAGTCACCCCGTTGGGGTCAAGGAAAGGCGAGCTGGCGTGTTGGCCGCGTGTCTGGCCGGTGCCGGAGGTGGATGCCGGCGCCGGGGGCCGAGGTCCTGGCCCTGAGAAGGCTCATGTGCGACGCGCACTTACAGGCGCTAGGAAGCCGCTCGGTCACGGTGCCGGAGGTGCTCCGGAGAGCCCGCCCGGTACGTCACCGCCCCGCGCGTTCCCACCTCCGGCACCGGTCGGGCTCCGCTCGCAAGCCGGGTCGGCCCCCCGGTCGCGTCCGGGCGCCGCGCGAAAATCCTTCGGCAAGTATGGAAGAGGATCGAAAACAAGCGGCTGACCCCTTCGGGGCACAGCAGCATACGTCGTCCGCCATTTGACCCAGCGATCGGTCATTTGACTCACCGATCGCGTTCCGAAGCGCCGCCTGAGCGCCGGCGGGGGCCGGTCCGCGCTCGGAGAGCCGACGCGCGCCCCGGCCGGCGGGCGGCTCGCGGTAGGATGCGGCCACATGTACGAGCGTCGAGGTACCAGGCCCATCCCGACCAGGCGATTCGTTCGCCGCCTCGCGTCGCACGTGGCCGCAGCCGGAGGGTTGGTCGTCGTCTCGCTGCTCGCCGGGATGGCGGGCTACTCGCGCTACGAGCGTCTCGGCTGGAGGGACGCCTTCCTGAACGCGTCCATGCTCCTCGGCGGCATGGGCCCGGTGGACGCGCCGAAGACTCCGGACGGGAAGCTGTTCGCCGGCCTATACGCGCTCTACTGCGGGCTCGTCCTCCTCGTCGCCGTCGGCATCCTGTTCGCGCCGCTGCTCCATCGGCTCCTGCACCACTTCCACTGGACCGACGAGACGGATCGGGGCGGGTAGCGCGTCGCCGTCAGCCTCCCGCTCCGCCGCGCTCTCCCGAGGCGGCGGCCGCGCGGACCAGCGCGTCCGCGAGCGACAGTGGCCCGGACGCGACGTCGTCCGCGCGCAGCTCGATGACGTCCTCGCTCACCTCGCGGAACCGGGTCTCGCCGGGCGCGGTGACCAGCACCATGGCCGGCACGAGAGCGCGGGTCCACCGGAGTAAGTTCCGCACCCGGCGACGGTTCGGCTCGGAACCGGCCAGCAGGATGACCCGAGGGCTCGCTGGCTCGCTCATGAAGGATGGAACCCCCGGGGCGAGCCGACGTTACGCGCGGCCAGGTACCTCGCCGGCGGACTCCCCGGGCGCAGGAGACGATGGACCGGGCACGGAGCCGTCGCTCACGACGTACCGCGCCTGCGCCGCCCGGCGACTTCGCGCGCGCCTCCGCCAAGGTCTAGTCTTGCGGCATGGACCAGGCATCCGGCCACCGCACCTTCAACAAGGTTCCGAGCGTCAGCCTGGCGTTCTGGGTGGCGAAGATCCTGGCGACCACCGTCGGCGAGACGGGCGGCGACGCCCTGTCGATGACGCTCGACCTCGGCTATGCGGTCAGCACGCTCATCTTCCTGGCGTTCTTCTGCCTGACCGCCGGAGCCCAGGTCGCGTCGCGCCGTTACCACCCCGTCTTCTACTGGGCCGTCGTGGTCGCGACGACCACCGTCGGCACCACCACCTCGGACTACTTCGACCGCACGCTCGGCCTCGGATACGTGAAGTCCTCGGCGACGCTCCTCTGCGCCGTCGTCGTCGTGCTCGCCATCTGGCGGTTCACGACCGGCGCCATCGCAGTCGACAGCGTCACGTCGCGGAAGGACGAGGTCTTCTACTGGGTGACGATCCTCGCCTCGAACACGCTGGGCACGGCGCTCGGCGACTTCGTGGCGACGACGACCGGGCTCGGCTTCGAGCGCGGTGCCGCGGTGTTCGCCGCCCTGCTCGCGGCCGTGGCCGCGGCGCATTTCTTCACCAGGGCCCCGGGTGCGCTGCTGTTCTGGGCGGCCTACGTCCTGACCCGACCGCTCGGCGCCACGCTCGGTGACACGCTGACGAAGTCCCACCAGGAGGGCGGATTGGCGTTGGGTCGGTTCACGTCGTCGTTCCTGATAGCGGCAGCGATGATCGTCGTGGTCGCGTTCACCTACCGGCGCAGGGGCGCAGGCGCGGCATCGGCGACGTGACGGTCGCGTCGCCCAAAAAGCAGAAGGCCCACCAGACCTTGCAGTCTGGCGGGCCGATGTACGAGCGAGATGAGATGGTGCCCGGGGGCGGAATCGAACCACCGACACGGGGATTTTCAGTCCCCTGCTCTACCGACTGAGCTACCCGGGCGAACCAGCCGGCGGGCCCCGAAGGACCCGCCGAGGCCCGGTCTTTTACGATCGATGGGGGGCGGAACGCAAATGGAAAGGCGGCGGCCGGGAGCGCGCCCGGCGCCGGACCCGCCACCGCCCGCCGTGTCAGTTGGAGTGGTGCTCGAGCTTCGCGACCGCGAGCCGGCGGCGGCGAGGCTCGGCGGGCACGCGGCGGACGTCGGCGCGGGCCATGGCGTCCGCGTGGGCGGCGAGGTTGGCGCAGGTCACCGCGGTCACGCCCTCGTGCCGCGCCTGCAGCTCGCGCCAGAACCGCACCCGCGCGCGGTCGGCCAGGAGCCGCTCCTCGAGCGCCTCGACCTGCGCGGTGAGCGCGGGTCCAGCGGCATCGCCCCCGGCGGCCAGGGCGGACGCCGTGCCGCGCGCCACCTGTCGCGCCTGCGACGCCGCCGCGCCTCGCGTCGCCACCCATCCGACGACCAGGCAGACAGCCGCCGCCCAGGCCAAGCGCCCTCCCACGGGACACCCCCTCGTCGGGCCCGCGCTTCCGGGCCTCCAGCGAGAAAAGGCTGCGCACCGGGCTCTCGCCTGGCAGCGCCCCGGCGGGTCACCCTCTCAGCCCCGCGGCACGGCCTTCAGCACCGCGCGCCCGCCCTGGATCACGACCCTGAAGTCGATCTCCTTCGCCTTGAGCTTCTCGCGGAGCTGCGGGGTCTGCTGCGCCACGGTCTTCGCGACCGCCTCGTACGTCAGGCGCGACACGTCCTCGTTGCAGCGCTTCTTGGCGGTGACGTAGGCGTCGTAGAGCGCCCGGAGCTGCGGGTCGCCCTCGCGAGGGAGCGAGGGAGGTCGCGGCGTGGTCGGAGCGGCCCGGGCCGGCCCGGGCGCCGCCCTTAAGGGCGCAGCGGCGGGAGCGTTCGGCGGCCCCGGCGATGGCGCGGGAGCTGGCGACGGCACCAGCGCTCCCCCAGCGAGCCCCGCCCGGCCAGCCGAGGCGACGCCCCCCGGCGAACCCGGTCCTGCGCCGGCGTCCTCCAGTGAAGGAGCCCCGCGCGCGCCGGTCGCGGGCGCCGCCCCGGCGGCTGGCGTCGCCGCGGGAGCCGCCTTGCCGGCCTGCTGGGCCGCCGCCGCGCCGCGCCGCCGTGCCTTGACGAGGTCGCGATGGTAGGTGCCTTCCTCGCGCTCTCGCGAGTTCCGGGACCAGAGCCGCTCGTAGGAGATGAAGCGCGCGTGCAGCGCCTGGATCCGGAACCGGAGCCCGGCGTTGCGCGTGAAGGTGGTGAGGAGCCGGCTCACCTTCTGCTTGAGCGTGGCCCGGTCGCGGACCGGCTCGAGCCGCTCCACGCCGAGGAAGTAGAGCTCATAGCGCGCTCGCAGCTCGTCCATCTCGCGCTCGATGCCGTCGCAGAGCTCGGTGAGCGCCTCGCTGGCGTGCTCGCGCACGGGAGCGGCGGCGCCGGTCGGTGTCGGGCGGCCGGAGGGGCCGGTCTGGGGAGGTCGGGCCACGGAGCTGCGAGTCTAGCGGCGCCCCGACCGCGGGATCAAATGGCTGGCTCCGCCCGCGCGCCGACGCTCTGCCGCCGACCCCAGGCGAGGAGCGCCGCGCCGGCGGCGAAGATGACGACCGAGGTCCACTGTCCCACCCCGAAACCGGCCACCACGCCGCGCTCGAGGTCGCCGCGGAACACCTCCACCAGCGAGCGCAGCACCGCGTAGCAGAGGAGCCAGGTGGCGAGCACCTGCCCGTGGAAGCTCCTCCGCGGGCGCACCAGGAACACGAGCGCGAGGAAGAGCCCAAGCTCGCCAAACGACTCATAGAGCTGGGTGGGGTGGACCGGCAGGGTGGTGAGCTGGTCGGGGGCGAGGAGCTCGGCGGCGTTGGGTCGCGCGGCGAAGGTCTGGTAGGCGAGCGACGCCGGCGGGAACCTGGTGAGCCAGGGAAGGTGCGAGTGCGACACCCCGCCCCAGCAGCACCCCGCCCCGAAGCAGCCGAGCCGGCCGAAGAAGTGGCCCAGCGCCACCGAGGGGATGAGGGCGTCGGCGTAGCGCAGAAAGGGCATCCGGTGGCGGCGCATGTACCAGACGCTCACCGCCACCGCGCCCAGGAAGCCGCCGTAGAAGACCAGCCCGCCCTCCCAGATGGCGACGAGCCGCGGGATCCGGCCGAGCGCCGTCTCCACCGAGGCGCCGGCGCCGAAGTAATCGTCCCAGTTCACGGCGATGAAGTAGAGCCGGCTCCCCACCAGCGCGGCGATCACGATCCAGAAGGCGAGGTCGCCCACGCGCTCCGGGTCGAGCCCATCGCGCTTCGCGAGGCGCTGCGCCACCTGGATGCCCACCAGGAACGCGGTCGCCATGGCGAGGCCGTAGCTGTGGAGCGGGAGCCGCACCGTGCCGGCGAAGACGCCGGCGCGCCAGCCCACCGCCACCGCGACGAGGAGGGCGCCCACGGTGAGCTTGTCGTCCCAGAGCGCGGCCCCGAAGGAGAGGGACCTGCCGCCTCGCGCCAGCTCGCGGCGGAAGCTCACCGCGCGCGCCACCGCCAGCGCGGCGACCGCGGCGAGCGCCAGGGCCAGCGCGGCCGGACCGGGGAGGGCGAGCTCGAACAGGATGGGGAGCATGGTCGGATCAGCCGCGCGGCGCGGGCCGCTCGGCGTGCTGTGGGGGCTGCAGCATCAGGAGCGCCACGCCCACCACGATGAGCGAGTCGGCCAGGTTGAAGGTGGGCCAGCGGATGTCGGGCCGGTTCCACCAGTACCACTCGACGAAGTCGATGACGTAGCGCCGGGCCACCCGGTCGAGGAAGTTGCCGACCGCGCCGGCCAGCACCAGCGCGAGCGCCACCTGCAGGTAACGCTGGTCCTCGCGCAGCCGCCGGTAGTAGCGGAGGATGAAGGCCACCGCGCCGATCGAGATCAGGGTGAAGAAGGCGTTCCGGATCCCCTCCGAGAGGCCGCGGAAGAGCCCCCAGGCGGCGCCCGGGTTCTCGACGTAGTTCATGCGCCAGACCGGCGCGTACACGTAGTACGGCTGGGTGGCGTAGGGCTCGAGGTAGCGGAGCCGGTAGAAGGCGGCGACCTTCGCCGGCAGCTCGGCCGCGCCCACCCGCGCGAAGGCGAAGGTGAGCCGGTCCACCGCCAGGAACTTGGTGAGCTGATCGGCGACCACCAGCGCGAGGAACAGCGCCAGCAGCAGCCTCCACTTGCCGGCGAGCGTCATTCGATCGCCGCGGCGCACTTGCCGCAGACCTCGGGGTGCGCCGGGTGGGACCCGACGTCCTCGGCATAGACCCAGCAGCGCGCGCACTTCTCGCCCGGCGCCCGGGCCACCGCCACCGCGAACGGCCCCTCGGCCAGCCTCACCTGGGAGACGATGAAGAGCGTGGGCAGCTCCGCGGCCGCGTCGCGCAGGAGCGCCAGCTGCTCGCCCTCGGCGTTGATCGCCACCGTGGCCTCGAGCCCGGAGCCGATCTTCTTCTGCCGCCGCTCCTCCTCGAGCGCCTTCTGCACCACCGCCCGCACCTCGGCGAGCTTGGCGTAGCGGGCCTCGAGCGCGTCGGCGCCGGCCGGGCGCGCCCGCGTGGGCAGGCCGGCCAGGAAGACGTTCTCGGCCTTCTCGCCGGGCAGGTGGGCCCAGGCCTCACTGGCGGTGAACGAGAGCACCGGGGCGAGGAGCCGCATCAGGTCGCCGGCGATGGCGTGGAGCGCCGTCTGGCCGCTGCGGCGGGCCGGGCCGTCCTTGCGGGCGGTGTAGAGCCGATCCTTGATGACGTCGAAGTAGAAGGCCGACAGCTCCACCGCGCAGAACTGGATGGTGGCGTGGTAGGCGAGGTGGAACTCGTAGTCCTCGTAGGCCTTCGTCACCTTCTCCACCCAGGCGGCGAGGCGCGCCATCGCCCAGCGGTCGATGGGGAGCAGCTCCGCCTCGGGCAACGCCTGCGTCGCCGGGTCGAACCCGTCGAGGTTGCCGAGCGCCCAGCGCAGGGTGTTGCGGATCTTGCGGTAGCCCTCGGCGAGGCCGTTCAGGATCTCGTCGGAGAGCCGCACGTCGTCGCGGTAGTCGGAGGCCGCCACCCAGAGGCGCAGCACGTCGGCCCCGTACTTCTTGACGATGTCCTCGGGCGGGATGCCGTTGCCGAGGCTCTTCGACATCGCCTTGCCCTGGCCATCCACCACGAAGCCGTGGGTGAGCACCGCCTTGTAGGGCGCGCTGCCGCGGATCGCCATGGAGGTGAGGAGCGCGCTGTGAAACCAGCCGCGGTGCTGGTCGGAGCCCTCGAGGTAGAGGTCGGTCGGGACGCCCATGGTCGGGGTCTTGGCCGCCACCGCCGCCCAGGAGACGCCCGAGTCCCACCAGACGTCGAGGATGTCCTGCTCGCGGCGGAAGTGGGTCCCGCCGCACTTGCCGCACTTCGCGCCGGCCGTGAACTCGGACGGCTGGCGGCGGTACCAGGCCTCGATGCCCTCGCCCTCGAAGGCCTCGGCCACGCGCAGCATCACCGGCGGCGACACCAGCGGCTCGTCGCAGCCGTCACAGTAGAAGACCGGGATGGGCACGCCCCAGGTGCGCTGGCGCGAGAGGCACCAGTCCGGGCGGTTCTGGATCATGCCGTAGATGCGCTCGCGCCCCCAGCTCGGGATCCAGCGCACCCGGTCGATCTCGGCCAGGGTCTTCTGGCGCAGGTCGTCGTGCTCGAGCGAGAGGAACCACTGGTCGGTGGCGCGGAACACCACCGGGTGGTGGCAGCGCCAGCAGTGCGGGTAGCTGTGGCGCAGCGAGGCCTTGGGGTCGGAGAGCAGGTGCCCCGAGGCGTGCAGGTCGGCCACGATGACCGGGTTGGCCTCGAAGATCTTCTGGCCGGCGTACTTGCCCGCCTCGGCGGTGAAGCGACCGGCGCCGTCCACCGGGTTCAGGATCGCGAGCCCGTAGCGCTGGCCGACCTGGTAGTCCTCCTGCCCGTGGCCCGGCGCGGTGTGGACCAGGCCGGTGCCGGCCTCGAGCGTCACGTGCTCGCCCAGGATCACCGGACACTCGCGGTCCATGAAGGGGTGGCGGTAACGCAGCCCCTCGAGCGCGGCGCCGTCGAGGTGGGCGAGCACGCGCTCCGGATGGGCGAGCGCGGCGACCGGGGCGGCGCCGCCGCCGCCGGTGGCCGCCTCGTGCGCCGCCGGAGTGTGCGGCGCGGGGGCGCCCGCGAGCGCCAGCTCGCCCGGCGCGCACTCGGCCAGGAAGGCGGCGAGCAGGTCCTTCGCCACCACCAGCAGCTGGTCGCCGAGCTGGTAGGCGACGTAGCTGAACTCGGGGTGGGCCGAGACCGCCAGGTTCGCGGGCAGGGTCCAGGGCGTGGTGGTCCAGATGACCAGCCGCGCCTTCTTGCCGGCGAGCTTCGGATCGGGGAGCGGCGTGACCAGGTCGAAGGCGACGTAGATGGAGGGCGAGGTGTGGTCCTCGTACTCCACCTCGGCCTCGGCGAGCGCGGTGCGGTCGGTGATGCACCAGTAGACCGGCTTCTTGCCTCGGAAGAGATAGCCCTTCTCGGCGGCGCGCGCGAAGGTGCGGACGATCTCCGCCTCGTACGCCGGGCTCATGGTGGCGTAGCCGCCCCAGCGCCCGAAGATCCCGAGCCGCTGGAACTCCTCGTTCTGGCGGGCGATCCACTTCTTCGCGTAGGCCCGGCAGGCGGCGATGATCGCCGGCTTGTCCATGTCGCGCTTCTTCGGGCCGAGCTCCTTGTCCACCCTGAGCTCGATGGGCAGGCCGTGGCAGTCGGAGCCGTGCAGGTAGTCGCAGGTCTCGCCCTTCATGTTGCGGTACTTGGCGATGACGTCCTTGAGCACCTTGTTGAGCGCGTGGCCCATGTGGATGTCGCCGTTGGCGTACGGCGGGCCGTCGTGGAAGACGAAGCGCGGGCCCCCGCGGGCGGCGTTCCGCGCCACCAGGTTCTCGTACACCCGGCCCTCGTCCCAGCCGCGCAGGATCTCCGGCTCCCGCTGCGGCAGGTTGGCCTTCATGGGGAAGTCGGTGCGCGGGAGGTTGACGGTGCTCTTGTAGTCGGCGGCCACGGGTGACCCTCTGGTAAGACTCGGTTTTCTAGCAGCCGCGGCGGAAGCGATCAATTAAGGTGAACCGCCCATGAAGAGGAAGAAGCGCGCCGCCGCGCCCCCGCCGCGAGGGCCCAAGGTGAAGCTGCCGGCCGGCGAGCGGCTCAACATCGCGCTCCTCTCCCGCAACAAGAAGCTCTACTCCACCCGGCGGCTGGTGCAGGCGGTGGGCGAGCTCGGCCACCGGGCCCGCGTCCTCGACACGCTGCGCTGCAACCTGGTGCTGGCGCGCGGCGCCCCCCGCCTCACCTACCGCGGCGAGGAGGTGACCGGGCTCGACGTGGTCATCCCGCGCATCGGCGCGTCGATCACCGGCTACGGCCTCGCGGTGGTGAATCAGCTCGACATGATGGGCGTGCCGGTGGTGGCGAACTCCATCCCCATCGCCCGGGCGCGCGACAAGCTGCGGGCGCTGCAGCTCCTCTCGCGCTTCGGCATCGACATCCCGCGCACGGTGATGTGCCGCTACCGCGAGGAGGTGGCGGCGGCGGTGGAGGAGGTGGGCGGGCTCCCCTGCATCATCAAGCTCATCCAGGGTACGCAAGGGGTGGGCGTCATGATCGCCAACTCCATGGTCGAGGTGGAGGGGATGCTCGACACCCTCTGGTCGATGGGCCAGGAGATCCTCCTGCAGGAGATGATCGCCGAGTCGCGCGGTCGCGACGTGCGGGCGCTGGTGGTGGGCGACCGGGTGGTGGCCGCCATGCGCCGGCAGGCCCGCACCGGCGAGTTCCGCTCCAACATCCACCGCGGCGGCGAGGGCAAGTCGCTCGATCTGCCGGCCGATTACGCCGAGGCGGCGGTGCGGGCGGTGCACGTCATCGGCCTGGAGGTGGCCGGGGTGGACATGCTCGAGTCGCGGACCGGGCCGAAGATCATGGAGGTGAACAGCTCTCCCGGGTTCGAGGAGCTGGAGGCTGTCACCGGGGTCGACATCGCGCGGCTCTACGTAGGGCACGCCGTGGAACTCGCCCGAAAGAGGGAGGCCGGATGGGCCAAGCGGCGGCTCATCTAGTTGACGCCCATCAATTTGTACCGTGGTTGCGGGCGATTAGCAGGGGAATGGTCGCCTGGTCGTCCCTTTCGGGGGCGTGCCCGGACCGCTAAGATGCCTCTCGCGTGAACTCCGACCCGTGCATTTCATTCCCCATCGAGCTGGTGCTGTACGGCGACGTCGTGAGCCCGTGGTGCTGGCTCGCGGAGAAGCGCATCGCCGCGTCGGCCAAGCTGCTCGACGGGTTCTTCGCCCCCCTCCGCCACGCCCCCTATCCCCTGCGCCCCGAGCCCATGGCTCCCAGCCCGGCCGAGCGGCGCGCCAGCGCGCGCGAGGTGCGCAAGGCGGCGAAGCAGCCCGACGGCGCCTTCCTCTCCCCGGACCTCTGGACCACCGGCGACGCGCCGGCCTGGTCGCTCCCGGCGCTGGTCGCCCTGGCGGCGGCCCGGCTCCAGGGCGAGGAGTGGGAGCAGACGCTCCGGGAGAAGCTGCGCGAGGCGGCGCTCGTCACCGGCCTCAACGTGTCGCGCCACGACGTCCTCATCGAGGTGGCCGCACGCGCCGGGCTGCAGATGGACCGCTTCGTGGCCGCCCTGCACGCCCCCGCCACCGAGCGCGCGGTGCGCGAGGACTACCGCGAGGCGATCGAGAACGGCGTCGAGCTGGTGCCGGCGCTGGTGATCGGAGACGACTGGCTGGTCTGCGGGGCCCGCGAAGCGGGCGAGTACCTCGCGATCCTGAGGAGGTACCTCGAGACCCGCTCCGGGCTCGGGGGGGAGCCGGTGGTGCACTAGAAAAGGGAACGGCGGCGGCCCAGAGGACCACCGCCGTTCTCGCGCAGGCCGTCCCGCGCCGCCTACCGCAAGAGCCCGGCCGCCGTCAGCCCTTGGTTCGCGGACGCCTGGGCGCCCGTCGGCACGTGCCAGCTCACGCCGATGCTGTAGACGTTGGCGGAGTCCTTGTAGGTGCCGGGGAAGCTCACCGACTTGCTCGCGTCGACGGTGTCGAACTGGGCCCGGAAGAAGGCCGCGTCGACCGTCCAGCCCGGCAGGAAGGCGTAGCCCGCGCCGACCGAGAAGCCCCACACGTCGGCGTCGGGCAGCGTCGGCGAGTAGTGGCCGGCATCGGACGGCGCGAGGTCGCGCAGCACGCCCACCCGCGCCTTCAGCCCCTCGACCGGGGTGGTCCACTCCGCCCCGAGCCGGAAGACCTGGCCGTTGCCCCAGCTGCGCTTCACCTCGATGGTGGTGCCCTGATCGCCGACGAACATGTCGGAGTTGTAGAGCACGAAGCGCTCGAACGAGTAGTGGCCGGTGATGAGCAGCTCCGGGATCACCCGGTACGAGACCCCGAGCTGGAGCAGGTTCGGGAAGCTCAGGTAGTGGGTGACGTTCTGGTCGGCCGCGACGCCCGAGAGCGCCGCCGGCACGTTGCGGAAGGTGGCCTTGCCGGTGAGCTTCTGGTCGCCCTTGTGCTTGTAGTCGAGGGCCAGGGTGAGCGGCAGGTCCTTGAGCGGCGTCCACTCGGCCGAGACGTCGTAGCTCCAGGCGTCGCCGGCGGTGCCGAGCCGGCCGTAGCCCTCGCCGTTGAGGAAGTCGATGGAGCGGTCGAGCACCTCGGTGGTGCGGTAGTAGATGAGGCCGCCGCCGAGCTTGAGCCCCGGCACCACCTGCACGCCGCCGGTGAGGTAGCCGGCGTAGACCTTGCGGTCCACGCTGATGATGTCGAACCGGCCGGGCCAGTCGTTCTTCCAGAAGACGTTGCCGCCGCCGGGGATGTTGAACCCGGCGCCGAGGCCGTAGCGGTGTCCGGAGACCTCGCCGCTGTACGAGAGGTAGATGTTCGGCGGGAAGACGGCCTTCGGGTACATGCTCGCGCTGCGGGCGCCGGTCGAGCCGTCGGGCTGGGCCGGCACCACCTGCCCCTGCGAAGCGGTCCAGTCGCTGCGCAGGTCGATGAGGCTCTCCGCCACCGAGAGGTTGAGCCCGTCGAGCCCGGCCAGGGCCGCCGGGTTCACGTAGACCGCGCCGGCGCCGTTCTGGGCGGCGACCAGCGAGCCGCACATGGCGAGGTCGCGCGGGGAGTAGTTGGGGACGGTGTACCCGCCGGCGAGGGCCAGGGCGGGCAACATCAGGATGGCGAGTGCGGTGATGTGCTTGCGCATGGTTCGACGCCTCAGGGAGTGACGAAGGAGAGCTGCGGAACGGGCGACAGCAGGAAGCTCGCCGCGCTCGTCTGTGCCTTGCCGGTCAGCGAGGCGACGTTCAGATCCTGAGAACCGCCCGGCGTCGCGCCCCAGTCGGTGACGAGTCGGTGCGGCACGCCGTTCGAGCAGCCCTGGGGGTAGGGACCGCCGGGCGGGAAGGTGAGCCCGCTGATCGGGTTCACGAACCACTGCACCGTGCCGGTGCCGGTGCCGGGCGTGGGGGTGAGCGGCGAGAGGCCGACGTTGCCGGCCAGGTTCACGCTGAAGGGGTTGGCGATGGTCTGGTCGCAGAGCGCGTGCTGCGCCAGCACCGGCTTCGCGGGCTGCGCGACGGAGCCATTCGCATTGCCACCGAAGGGCGGAAGCAGGTTGGGCAGCGGAGCGCTCTGAACGTACTTCGCGAAGTTGATGGGATCGGCCGGATCGAGGATCCACTTCGCCACGTTGAGGGTCTTGAGGTAGGTGGCGGCGGCGACCGGATCGGTCGCGAGCTTGGACCGGTCCACGCCGAGGGAGAGGAAGAGCGCGTCCACCTGGGCCTTGTAGGCCGGGGAGTTGGTGAGGACGTCGACCGCCGTGCCGCCGCCCGCGTTGAAGACCGCGTTGGAGATGCGCGGATTGGCCGCGACGTTGACGGCTCCGAGAATGGAGCCGAGCGACTTGCTCATCCAGAAGGTTCCGGTCGGGTTGGGAGCGAGCACCAGGCCCCGCAGGAGGAGGGCGTTGTAGACGTCGGCGCCAGCAATGGCCGCGCCGGTGGGGACCGGCTCGAGCACCCGAATCAGCTGCGCGTGGTCGATCAGATCCTGGCGGAGCGAGTCGCGGGTGCGGAAGAAGTTTCCGGAGACGAAGTACTCACCGGAGGCCGCGGGGAAGCCGGCGTTCGGTGTCGAGAAGGTGCAGCTCCCGGAGAGGCAGAGCATCGGCTTGTTCACGAGCGTGCCCAGCGGCGCGGTGACGCTGGTTCCGGTGCGGCAGCGGCCGGGCGCGGCCCCGGCGGGGTCGCCCTGGTTCGCGAAGCTCGGCTCCGGGACGCAGAAGTTTCCGGGGACGCACTCGATGTCGGGCGCGGGAGTGGTGAGCCCCAGCGACTTCCACGCGAGCGTGTTGCAGAAGCTCCGATCGCCGTGCTTGGGGGCGTCGATGGCCACCATCACCATGCCCTGCGAGGCGAAGGTGTTCGCGTTGGTCAGCATCTCGGCGCGCGAGTCGGCGAGGCCGTGGTGGTAGATGACGAGCGGTGGGCACTTGAGTCCCGCGGTTCCGAGGGCAGCGAAGCTCCCGGCACAGGCAGGGACCGCGGCGGCCGTCGCCGACGGGAGGGCCATGAGGACGTTGATGACCTCGCCCTGGAGCTGGGTCGGATCGGGGTTGAAGGCTCCGGTCGCCGGATCGAGCAGGTTGAAGGTGGCGATCTGCGTCTCGATCACCGCCGCGATGCTGGCGCTGTGTGCGCTGACGAAGGCCGGGTCGATGCCGTACTTGTCGAAGGCCGCGCTCACCGGCTTGTTGCCGCCGACGCCGTCGTAGATGACGGTGCTGCCTGCCTTCGGGTTGGCGCAGTCCGCCACGCCGACCGCGGCGCAGGCCGCCGACAGGACCGGCGCCAGGGTCGGGGAGTAGGGGAGCACCGCGAGCTGAAGCGCGCCCGGCGATCCCGCGCCGTTCACCTTCCCGCTGATCGACTGGGTCCGGAAGGTGTATGCCATCGCCACGTTCGCCCCCGGCCTGTCGACGGCCGCCTGGGCGACGATGGGCTTCAGCGCGTTGCGCATCGCCTCGAGGCCGGCGGCCTGCCCGTCGGAGACGCCGGGCAGCTGGGACTTGCCGCTCACGAACACCGGGTTCTGGAAGGCCAGGATCTTGGCGAGGGTGTTCGGGACCAGCTTCGCGCCCGTGCCGTCCACCACTCCGTCGGTGACGACCACCGCGTACTCGGTCGCCTCGTCGAGCGGCGGCAGGGCGATCGCCGAGCTCCCGAGCGACACCGGGATGGCCGGCTGCAGGCCGATGGTGGGCGAGACGCAGGTAGCCGCGTAAGGCGGACTGGCGCACGGCTGGTGGGTGACGGCGTCGACGACGATCTGGGGCGGGTTGGCGACGTACTTGCCACCCGCACCGGCGGTCTCGATCCCGGAGAGCAGCTGCAGCCCGGTCGCCGTCACCTTGTAGAGGAGCGCGCCGCCGGCGACGGAGCTCGCGCGGACCCCCTTCTCGGAGACCTGAGCCAGGATCATGGCCGTCGTGCTGAAGCCGTCCAGGGTTGCGAGACCTGCCGCGGCGGGCCCGAAGGCGGGGTTGTTGACCACGCGGTTCGTGGCCGGGTCGATGAGGAAGTCGGACGGCAGCGGCATCTGCCCGGCGGTCGGATCCGCGAGCACCACCGTGCCGGCGACCGGAGCCACCGTGAAGCCGGTGATGACCGCGAGCTCCCGGTGCGGGACGCCCACCTGGTCGAGGAGCCCGAACGCGGGCACGAGCGGCTCACGGATGGCCTCGAGCTGGGCGCCGAAGGCTGCCGCCACCGCGGGATCGGGATACTGCTGGAGCAGCAGCCGCTGGTTGTTCGGATCGGCGAGGTTCTTGTCCTGCAGCAGCAGGTACATCGCGGCCTGGGGCTGCACCGCCTGCTGGTCGGTGGTCTTCACGCCGCTCGCGCCGCCGCGGAGGGCGACCACGAACTTGCCGCCGGCTGGCCAGCGCCGGGCGCCGCTGCCCACCGCCCCGGGGAGGTTCGCCGCGGGGTAGATGGAGAGGGTGCCGTGATCGGCGAACTTGGCGTAGGAGGTGGTGCCGATGGCGATGGGGATCGGCGTCATCGCCTGGCAGCCGCCGGTGGGGGTGCAGCTCTTGCCCACCTGGAACACCGCCAGCGTGGCCCCCGCGGCGGGGGCGGCCTTGAGGGTGGTGAGGTCGAGGTCCGGCGCCGACCGGGCGCGCGGCGCGGTGGTCACCGCCTCGGCGAAGAGGTCGATGGTGACTGGCAGCTCCTGGTCATTCGGGAACCCGCCCGCCTGGTTGAAGGCGTCGAGCAGCTCGCGCTGCGCGCCGGTGGTGGAGGCGGCGTTGGCTCGCGCGAGGTCGTTCGGCAGCGGGATGGCCGGCGGGTTCGCGGCCGGGTCGAAGGCCGCGTAGGTGACCGTCTGGGGATTGGTCCGCTGGGCGATGTCCGGCGTACAGGCGGCGAGCAGCCCGAGAGCTGCCAAGGTCGGGGTGTATCGGCGGAGCGACATCTCTGCCTCCACGGAGAGTTGAAAGGGGTGCGACGGACAAACGAGCAAAAGCTTGCTCCATTGGCAAGCAATTAGGCGGAATAAAGCGCTCTTTCGACCCGAGCGGGCAGCCGCGCTCCACCGTTGGTGCGCCGTGACGCGATGCGGCGTGTCCCTGGAAGGTTCCTTGCGCCCCAGCAAGGGGGCCGCGTACCGTCGCGCGCATGAGCCCGATCGCCACCGCCGCCCTCCTGCTCGCCGGGGGCGCCTTCTTTGCGTTCACGATGACGCGGCGCTTCCTGCCGCTCCTCGCGCTGCGCCGTGAGAATCGCCTCGACCGGAACGAGGAGCGGCTCGACTCGCTGCTCCGCTTCGGCTTCGGCCAGAAGCGGATGGTCGACCCGGGCGAGAAGCGCCCCGGCTACCTCCACGTGATCATCTTCGCCGCCTTCCTGGTGCTGGCGGCGCGGACCATCACCCTCTTCGGGATGGGGTTCGCGGAGGGCTTCCACCTGCCGCTCCTCGCGCCCGAGTCGCCGTTCGGCCGGGGCTACGGCTTCGTCAAGGACGTGATGGTGCTCGGCGCGCTCGTCGCCGCGAGCGCCTTCGTCTACCGGCGCACGGTGACCAAGCCCGACCGGATCACCCTCAGCTGGGAAGGGACCCTGATCCTCGGCTTCATCATCGGCCTCATGCTCACCGACATGGCCTTCGACGGCGCCGAACTGGCCGCCGCCGGCCGGGCCTTCAGCTGGTGGGCGCCCGCCGGGTCGCTCGCGGCGGCGCTCTTCTCCTGGCTGCGGCTCTCGCCGGACACGCTGCGCCTCGTCGGGCTCGGCGGCTTCTGGCTGCACCTCGCCATCATCCTCGCCTTCGGCAACTTCCTGCCCTACGGGAAGCACTTCCACATCATCACCGCGCTGCCGAACGTCTACCTGCGCGCGCTCCCGCCGGCCTCGGCGGCGCTGCGCAAGCTCGACCTCGAGAGCGAGAGCGCCAGCTTCGGCACGGCGACGGTGAAGGACCTCTCCTGGAAGGAGGCGCTCGACGTCTACAGTTGCACCGAGTGCGGACGCTGCCAGACCTACTGCCCCACCTACGTCACCGGCAAGCCGCTCTCGCACAAGGAGGTGAACCGCGCGCTCAAGCACCACCTCGTCGAGCGGGCGCCGGAGCTGACGCGGCTCGGGCTCTCCAAGGACGCGGCCGAGAAGGAACAGCTCGCCGCGGCGCTCCCGCCTCTCCTCGGGAGCGTCGTCCCGGCCGACACCGTCTGGGCCTGCACCACCTGCGGCTGGTGCGAGACCGCCTGCCCGGTGCTCATCGAGAACATCCCGCGCCTCGTCGACATGCGGCGGCAGCAGGTGCTCGTCGAGTCGGCCTTCCCCGAAGAGGCGGCGCGCATGTTCAAGGGGGTGGAGACGCAGGGCAACCCCTGGGGCATCGGCTCCAACCGGCGCACCGAGTGGTGCGAGGACCTCGACCTCCCTCGCGCCTCCGAAACCACCGACTTCGAGTACCTCTTCTTCGTCGGCTGCGCCGGCGCCTTCGACGACCGGCAGAAGAAGGTCTCCCGCGCCATCGTCCAGATCCTGCGCGCCGCCGGGGTGAAGTTCGCCATCCTGGGCGAGGAGGAGACCTGCAACGGGGAGGCGGCCCGGCGACTCGGCAACGAGTACCTCTACCAGCAGCAGGCGCAGGCCAACGTGGACAAGTTCCACGAGCGCGGGGTGAAGAAGGTGCTGGTGCAGTGCCCGCACTGCCTCAACACCATCAAGAACGAGTTCCCCCAGTTCGGCGGCGAGTTCCAGGTGGTGCACCACACCGAGCTCATCGCCGACCTGCTGGCGGCGCGGCGCCTGACGCCGGCGCAGGCGGCCGGGCTCGAGGGCCGAAAGGTGACCTTCCACGACCCCTGCTACCTGGCGCGGCACAACGGCGTGGTCGACGCGCCTCGCGACGTGCTGCGGACGATGCCGGGGATCGATCTCGTGGAGATGGGCCGCAGCGGCCGGCAAGGCTTCTGCTGCGGCGCGGGCGGCGGGCGGATGTGGCTCGAGGAGAAGCTCGGGACGCGGGTGAACCAGAACCGCGTCGACGAGGCGGCGGCCACCCTCGGCGAGGGCGGCGGCGTCGTCGCCACCGGCTGTCCCTTCTGCCTCACCATGGTGAAGGACGGCATCAACGAGACCGGGCGCGAGGAGTCGCTGCGGGTGATGGACGTTGCCGAGATCGTGGCGGCCGCCCTGTAACCCGGGGTCAGCCGCGCGGCAGCGCTCGGGCGGAGGCGTCGAGCCGGCGCCGCACCTCGCCCTCGAGGGCGTCGAGGTCGTTGCCCGAGCGCGGGTCGGCACCGACGCAGGTGAGGAGCTGGTCGTAGGCCGAGCTCCGTTCGCGCCCCAGCGCCGCGTAGTCGATCTGCCTCGGCAGGGGGTCTCCGTCCGGGCCGGGCCGGAAGGCGCCGTAGAGCCCATCGGACCCCGGGGCGAGCTCCTCCTTGAGCGCCAGCAGGCGCTTCATCCACCCACGGAAATCAGCGTTTCCGAGGTGCCGGAGGCGCGGCTGGACGCCGTTCAGCGCGGCCACGCCGGCGAGCGCCGCGCGGACGAACGGCACGTCCGTGATGGTCAACCCGTACAGGTACCAGTCGTCCTGGCAGACCGCCGCCACCAGCTCCGCCTCCTCCTCCGACAGCCAGGAGTGGCTCGGGCACATGAAGCCGTCGCAGGTGCGGACGTCATAGGCGCCACAGTCGCGCAGGTCGGGACCGCCGGTGGCGAGCGGGTGGGCGAGGCAGCCGACCCGCGTCCGGGCCGGATCGAGGTAGCCGAGCAGCGGGCAGAGTCGCACCGACGGAAAGAGCGGCGACTCGTCCCGCCCGGCGAGACCGGCGGCGGCGGCGCGGAAGGCTGCGGCGGTCCGGGGCGTCCGCTCGAGGGCCTCGGTCTGCCGCGCCAGGAGCGCCTCCAGCGCCGGGCGGGAGTGGTCCTCGCGGTTGTAGAGCCCGCAGCAGGCCCCGCAGGAGGACCCGCCGCGCTGGCAGAGCGCCTTCACTCCGTGAGCCCGGCCGCCGTCCGGCAGGTGCCGCAGAGCCCCGGCCGCTTCCGATCGACGTCGGCCACCCGCTGCGCCTGGAACATGGCGCAGCGCGCGTCCTGGCAGTGCAGGAGCCCGATGAGGTGGCCGAGCTGGTGCATGGCCTCGGCAGAGATCCGGCGCAGGAGCAGCTCCGCCTCGACCGGCGGCTCGCCGCGGAGCCGCGCCACCGAGACCACCGCCGCCAGCTCGCTCCGGTCCGACTCGCCGAATACGAAGGGGGCGTCGGGCACGAAGAGGTCGGCGTCGGTGACCCCCAGCACCGGCACGGCGGCCTCCTTGCCGCGCAGGGCCGCCAGGCGCCTGAGGATGGCGGCGACGTGGAACTGCGCCCGGTCCTTGTTGAAGGCGTAGGCCGGCCGGGCCAGCTCCGGCAAGCGCCCCACCTCGCAGCCGGTCACGGCCCGCAGCGTCGCGCTCACCTGCGAGAGCAGCGGCGGTTCCACCGCGCCGAGGGCGGCCACGAGGACCCGGCGGGGCCGGGCGGCGGACCGGAGCTCCGCGCGCTGGTTGGTTGGCCGGCCGGCGGGCGTGGCTGAGGCGGAAGGATTCGAACCTTCATGAGCAGATCCAAAGTCTGCGGTCCTGCCGTTAGACGACGCCTCAATGACTCTTGGAGCCATGGTTCCTCACCAGGCCCGGGGCAGCCCTTCCCGGCGCAAGGCGCGCCGTCCCCTTGTCACGACTCCGCGGGCAGTCCGTTCACCAGCGTACCAGCGCGCTCGCCCAAGTAAAGCCCGCCCCGAAGGCGGCCAGCGCCACGAGGTCGCCCTTCTGGACGCCGCGCGCCACGACCCCTTCGGCGAGGCAGAGCGGGATGCTGGCGGCGGTGGTGTTGCCGTACTTCTGGATGTTGTTGAAGACCTGGGCGTCGGAGAGCCCGAGGGAGCGCTGCACCATCTCGCTGATGCGCAGGTTGGCCTGGTGGGGCACGAGCAGCTTCACGTCGGCCGGGCCGAGCCCGTTCCGCTCGAACGCCTCCCGCAGCACCTCCGGCATCTTCACCACCGCGTGCTTGAAGACCTTCTGCCCCTCCATGTGCGGGAAGACGGCGCCGGAGTCGATCTGGGCGTGGTTCGCGCGCGGGCTGTAGACCGATCCGGGCGCGTCGGTCCAGAGGTCGCGCGCGAAGCGGCCGTCGGCGTGGAGGTGCGTGGAGAGCACGCCGCGGGCCGGATCGTCGGAGGCCTCGAGGAGCACCGCCCCGGCGCCGTCGCCGAAGATGACGGCGGTGTCCCGGCCGCGGGTGGAGACGTCGAGGCCGGTGGAGTGGACCTCGCTGCCCACGAGGAGCACGCGCTGGTACTGACCGCTCTTGATCCAGGCGTCGGCGATGGAGAGGCCGTAGAGGAAGCCGGTGCACTGGTTGCGGATGTCGAGCGCCGGCACGCCGGGGATGCCGAGCTTGGCGTTGAGGAAGCAGCCGTCGCCCGGGAACATGTGATCCGAGGAGAGGGTAGCGTAGACGATCGCCTGGACGTCCGACGCCTGCCAGCCGGCCTGCGCCAGCGCGCGCTTCGCCGCCTCGCAGGCCAGGTCGGACGCCCCCACGCCGGGCTCGACCCAGCGCCGCTCCTCCACCCCGGTGCGCTGGCGGATCCACTCGTCGGTGGTGTCCATGAGCGTGGTGAGCTCGCGGTTCGTGACCACCCGCGGCGGGACGCAGGTCCCGATGGCGGCGAAGACGGTGCGCGGCATGGAGCGCCTCCGGGTCAGATGTCGAGGTTCTGGACGTCGAGCGCGTGCTTCTCGATGAACTCCCGCCGCGGCTCCACCGCGTCACCCATGAGCACCGAGAACACCTCGTCGGCGTCGATGGCGTCGTCCACGCGCACCTGCAGGAAGGTTCGCCTGGCGGGATCCATGGTGGTCTCCCAGAGCTGCTCGGGGTTCATCTCGCCGAGCCCCTTGTAGCGCTGGATGGTCTGGCCAGCGGTGGCCGCGCGCTTGAGCGCCTCGACGGCGGCGAAGGCGTCGTCGACCTCCTCCTCGCCCGCCTCGGTCCGAAGCGTGTGCGGGCCGGGGCCGAGCTCGGCCAGGTTGGCGTGCAGCGCCTGGAGCTCGGTCCACTCCGGGCCGGAGAGGTAGTCGAAGTCGAGCCGGGTCTCGCGCGGCGCTCCCTGCACGGTGGTGTCGAAGAGGAGATGGTCGCAGTCGTGCTCGGCGTCGCGCTCGATGCGGGCCGCCTTCACCTCGAGCTCCGGGTGGAGCTTCTGCGCCTTCTCGTAGACCTTGTCGGCCTGGGCCTTGAGCGCGGCGTGGTCCTTGAGCATGGCCAGGTCGAGATCGCCCACCTGGATGGCGGCGTCGATGATGCGGCTGTCCCGGCGCCGGTCGGCGCGGGCCAGCAGGGTACGGTAGGCGATGGCGTCCTGCGCCAGCTTCTTGAGGTCGGCCCCGTCCACGGTGGCCTCGCCGGCGACGAGCGACGCCTTGGCGGTGGCGAAGGAGAGCAAGAACTCGTCCATCGCCTCCTGGTCCTTCAGATAGCTCTCCTTCTTCCCCTTCTGGACGCGGTAGAGCGGCGGCTGGGCCACGTAGAGGTAGCCGCGCGCCACCAGCTCCGGCATCTGGCGGAAGAAGAAGGTGAGGAGCAGGGTCCGGATGTGGGCGCCGTCGACGTCGGCGTCGGTCATGATCACGATCTTGTGGTACCGCGCCTTGTTGGCGTCGAACTCCTCGGGGCCGATGCCGGTGCCGAGCGCGGTGATCATGGTGGCGATCTCGGCCGAGCCGAGCATCTTGTCGAAGCGCGCCTTCTCGACGTTCAGGATCTTGCCGCGGAGCGGCAGGATGGCCTGGGTGCGCCGGTCGCGCCCCTGCTTGGCGGAGCCGCCTGCCGAGTCGCCCTCCACCAGGTAGATCTCGCACTCGGCCGGATCCCGCGACTGGCAGTCGGCGAGCTTGCCCGGCAGCGATGCGCCGTCGAGGGCCCCCTTGCGCCGCACCGTCTCGCGCGCCTTGCGGGCGGCGATGCGCGCCCGCGCCGCCTCGGACACCTTGGCGCAGATGCGCTTGGCGATGGGCGGGTTCTCCTCCAGGAAGGCGTTGAGCCGATCGTTGAGCATCTGCTCCACGATGCTCTTCGCCTCGGTGTTGGAGAGCCTGGTCTTGGTCTGCCCCTCGAAGCTCGCGCCCGGCAGCCGCATGGAGATGACCGCAGCCAGCCCCTCCCGCATGTCGTCGCCCGAGGGGACGTCGTCCTTCAGGTCCTTGAAGAGGTTGTTCTTGGTGCCGTAGGCGTTGACCGTGCGGGTGAGCGCGGTCTTGAAGCCGATGAGGTGGGTGCCGCCCTCGTGGTTGTGGATGTTGTTGGCAAAGGCGAAGACCTTCTCGTCATAGCCGTCGTTCCACTGCAGCGCGATCTCGACCGAGGCGGTGCCGCGCTCGGTCTCGACCTCCTGGCGCAGCGAGATGGGCGGGTCGAAGAGCGCCTCGCGGCTCTTGTTGAGGTAGCGGACGAACTCGCGGATGCCGTCCTTGAACTGGAAGTCGTGGCGCTTGCCGGTGCGCTCGTCCTCGACCGTGATCTTGAGCCCGGCGTTGAGGAAGGCGAGCTCGCGCAGCCGGCCGGAGAGGGTCTCGAAGCTGAACTCCTTCACCTCGAAGATGGTCGGGTCGGGCTTGAAGGAGACCTTGGTGCCGTGGCGGTGCGTCTCGCCGACGGCGGTCACCTTGCCGGCCGGGTTGCCGCGCTCGTAGCGCTGCGCCCAGACCTTGCCGTCGCGGTAGACCTCGACCTTGAGCGACTCGGAGAGCGCGTTGACGCAGGTGACGCCCACGCCGTGGAGGCCGCCCGAGACCTTGTAGGCGTTCGACTCGAACTTGCCGCCCGCGTGGAGCTTGGTCATCACCACGTCGAGCGTGTCCATCCCCTGCACGGTCGGGTGCGGGCCGACCGGGATGCCCGAGCCGTTGTCGACGACGGTGATCGAGTTGCCGGTGTGGATGGTGACGTTGATCTCGTCGCAGCGGCCGGCCATCGCCTCGTCGACGGAGTTGTCCACCACCTCGTACACCAGGTGGTGGAGCCCGCGCTCGCCGACGTCGCCGATGTACATGTGCGGACGCTTGCGGACCGCCTCGAGCCCCTCGAGCACCTTGATGGTGTCGGTGCCGTAGTCGCCGTTGCCGGCGAGATGTGCGCCCGACTGCTCTGCCGCCGGAAGCTGGTCGGCGGGGAGCGCTGCGCCTTCGGTCGTTTGCTCAGGATTATTCATGGTTTAGCCAAGCTTGAGGGTATATCAGAGCAGCGCGGTCATCGCAACCCGCGCGAAGGGTGCAAGGGCTCGATTCGGCTCAGGAAAGAAGCGGCCCGAAGCGGCCGCCCTCCACCTTGTAGAAGGTCGCCTCCGGCCCCGCCGCCGGCTCGAGCAGGCGCCGGTCGGTGGCGGTGAGGAAGGCCTGGGCGGGGAGCGTCGCGAGGTACTCGAGCAGGTAGCGGTTCTTCTGCGGGTCGAGCTCGGAGGAGACGTCGTCGAGGAGGAGCAGCGGCGGGCGGCCGAGGGCGTGCCGGAGGTTCTCGATCTCGGCCACCTTGAGGGCGAGGACGATGGCCCGCTGCTGCCCCTGGCTGGCATAGAGCCTCGCTCCCCGGGCGTCGAGGCCGAGCAGGAGGTCGTCCATGTGCGGCCCGGCGCTGGTGTAGCCGCGCTCGAGGTCGCGCGGCAGCCTTCGCTCCAGGATCTCGCCCAGTTGCGCGGCCAGCTCCGATTCCCCGCCGGCCTCGAGATCGAGACCTCCGGCACCGCGGTAGCCGACGTTTGCGGGCGGCGCCTCCGGCCCCGAGATCTCCGCGAAGGCGGCGGCGACGCGGGGGGTGAGCTCGCGCAGGAGCTCCCTCCTACGGAGCAGGAGCCTGGCCCCGGCCCGGACCAACGGCTCCCGGAAGCTGGCCTCCACCTCCGGCACCGCGCCCCGGAGCGCGGCGTTGCGGGAGCGGAGCGCGCGCAGGTAGTCGCGGGCCTCGCCGAGCACCGCCGGCCAGCGGTTGAAGGCGGCCCGGTCGAGGAAGCGGCGCCGCCCCTCCGGCCCCTGTTTGACCAGGGAGAGGTCGTCCGGCGAGAAGCAGACCGCCGCCAGTCCCTCGAAGTAGTTGTCGAGCTTGTCCTGAGGCTTCCCGTCCACGGTGGCGCGCCGGCCGCTGGCGTCGACCTCCACCGCGATCCGGCGCAGACCTCCGGCACCGTGGAAGTCCCCCGCCACCAGCGCCCGCGGCGCGCCGAAGCGCACCAGCTCGGCGAGCCTCCCGGCCCGGAGCGGCTTCAGGGTGGCGAGCAGGTAGATGGCCTCGAGGAGGTTGGTCTTCCCCTGGCCGTTCTCCCCGATGAGGATGGTCGCCCGCGGACTCGGCGCGATCTCGGCCGCGCCGATGTTGCGGAAGTCCTGGATGGCGAGGGAGATGAGCCTCAATCAGATCCGCATCGGCATGATGACCGCGGTGTAGCCCTCCTCGGCCACCGGCCGCACCACGCCGGGGGAGAGGTCGTCGGCTAGCTCCACCTGCACGTTCTCGACGTCGAGCGCCTCGAGCACGTCGGTGAGGTAGCGGGCGTTGAACCCGATCTTGAGCGGCTCACCCTCGTAGCCCACCGCCAGATCCTCCTTCGCCTCGCCGAGGTCCGGGTTCTGGCTCATCACCTTGAGCGCGCCCTTGGAGAGCTCCAGCTTCACGGCGTGCGCCTTGTCGGAGGAGAGGATGGAGACGCGCTTCAGCGTGGAGAGCAGGTCGAGCCGCTTCAGGTTGAAGATCTTCTCCTGCTGGGCGGGGATCACCTGCCGGTAGTCGGGGAAGACGCCCTCGATGAGTCGCATCATCAGGGTGACGTTCGGCCGCCGATAGACGGCGTTGTTCTCCACGAAGCCGAGCTCGCCGTCGACGGGCTGGCCGTCGCCCTCCGCCCCCTCGGCGAGCAGCTTGCGCAGCTCGGTGAGCCCCTTGCGCGGCAGGATGACGCCCTTCTTGAGCCCGAAGTCGGCGTCGAGCTTCCGCTCGGCCATGGAGAGCCGGTGTCCGTCGGTCGCCACCATGCGGACCACCCCCTGCGACGGCTCGAAGAAGACGCCGTTCAGGTTGTAGCGGGTCTCGTCGCTCGAGGCCGCGAACTGGGTGCGCTCGATCATCTCGAGGATGAGGTCGGTCTTCACCGGCGCGAACTTCACCTTCTCGAACTTGGGGAGGGCCGGGAAGTCCTCCGCCGGCAGCCCCACCAGCTTGAACTCGGAGGCGCCGCTCTTGAGCTCGAGGTAGTTGTTGCTGGCGCGCTTGAGCGTGACCTGGTCCCCCGGCAGCGACCGGACGATGTCGTGCAGGTGGCGCGCGGAGACGGCCAGGGCCCCGTCCTTCATCACCTCGCAGCGGTACTCGCCGATGACGGTGACGTCGAGGTCGGTGGCGGAGACCTTGAGCCCGCCGTCCTTCCGCGCCTCGAGGAGCACATGGGAGAGGCTCGGCATGGTGGACTTCTTCTCGACGATGCCGAGGGAACGGGCGAGGGCGCGCGCGAGCTCGGGGGCGGCGATCTTCAGTTCCATTTGAGAACCTCTCTTCTCTTTCTATCCGTAGAAGTCGTAGGGGACGCCCTGGTGTGGAGAAGCCCCGGGAACGTCGAGAACCATTGATGGATCTTAGCGGGAAACTCGTGGGGAAAACAGCGGTGCGGCGTGGTGGAGAACCTGGAGTTCCGGGCGGGCGGTTTCTTCCCCAGCCGTTCCTCACCCCGTTCGCACGCCAACCCCGGCGCCGTCCACGAGGATGTGCACATGCCGCGGATCAAGCGCCGCCGAGGTGGGTCCGCAGCTCGTCGATGGAGGCGCGCACCTTGGCATCGTTCTCGTAGAGCTCGGCGACCTTCTGCACGGCGGCGATGACGGTGGTGTGGTCCTTCTTATTGAACTTCTCGGCGATGCTCTGGTACGTCTCCTTCGCCAGCTCGCGGCAGAGGAACATGGCGATCTGACGCGGGAGCGCGATCTTCTGCTCGCGCGAGGGGCTCGTGAGCTTCGGCACCGTGATCCCGCTCTTGAGCGCAACCGCCTCCTGGATCTTCTCGATGGACGGCTTGTAGCCGGGCGGCGGGATGTGGTCCGAGAGCACGTCGCGGGCGAGCGCGTCGGTGATCTTCTCCGACTTGAGCGAGGCGAAGGCGGCGAGGCGCATCAGCGCGCCCTCGAGCTCGCGGACGTTGGAGCGGATGTGCGTCGCCAGCAGCTCGGACACCGGGTCGGGCAGCTCGATCCCCTCCACCTCCGCCTTCTTCTTGAGGATGGCGGCGCGGGTCTCGAACTCCGGCGCGTCGATCTGCACGCGCATGCCCCAGCCGAAGCGGGAGCAGAGCCGCTCCTCCAGCCCCTTCAGCTCCTTCGGGCTGCGATCGCTGGAGAGGACGATCTGGATGTTCTGCTCGTAGAGCGCGTTGAAGGTGTGGAAGAACTCCTCCGCGGTCTTCTCGCGCCCGGCGAAGAACTGCACGTCGTCCACCAGCAGCGCCCCGCACTCACGGTACTTCTTGCGGAAGTCGGCCATGGTGCCCTTGGAGAGGGCGTCGACGAAGTCGTTGGTGTAGCGCTCGGAGGAGACGATGGCGACGCGCGCGCCCGGGGTCGCGAGCGGGATGGCGTGGGCGATGGCGTGCAGCAGGTGGGTCTTCCCCAGTCCCGACATGCCGTGGAGGAAGAGCGGGTTCCAGGTCCTGCCCGGCTTGGCGGCCACCGACTGGGCCGCGGCGACCGCGAAGCGGTTCGACTCGCCCACCACGAAGGTGTCGAAGGTGTAGCGGGGGTTCGGCCGGGCGTCGCGCGAGAAGGCGTCCGCCTCCGTGGCCGCGGAGATGGCGGGGGGCGGGGCGATCGCAACCGCGCCGCCGGGGGAGGCCTGCGAGGGAGCGCGTGGCGCGTCGTCGACCACGAACTGGATGCGCAGGGGCAGGCCGAGGACGCCGGGGATCACCTCGTCGTCGAACCAGTGCCGGTAGTTGTCGTCGACGAAGTCGCGGTGGAACTTGTCGGGAGCCGCCACCGCGAGCCGCTCGCCTTCGAGCCCGACCGCGCGAAGGGCGCGGAACCAGCGGCCGTAGAGATCCTCTCGGAGGCGCGCGCGGAGGTGATCGTCGAGCCGGGCCCAGGTTTCCTCTGCGTCGGAAAGAGCCATGCGCGCTCGTGAATCCATGCGAGTCGTTCCCCCGGGACATAGATCGCCGGTGCCGCTGATCGGGTCAGCAGCCTGCGGCGGTCGATCGATGAAGGACGGGTTCCCGGCCCGTGAGGTGATGGTGAATCGGTGAGCGCAAGTTAGCCTTGGCCCGCAAAGCAGATCAAGGGAGACGTACAGCCGGTCGGAATGAGGGACGTTTTGTCGATCTCCGGCACCGGTGGTCGGACGCGCCTCGGGGAGCGGGAGCCCCCGGCGGCGCGATCCTTGACAGACCGCGGCCGATCAGGGAGGTTGCCGCGCCATGAAGCGGACTTATCAACCCAAGAAGGTGAAGCGGGCCCGGACTCACGGGTTCCTGAAGCGTTCCTCCACTGTCGCCGGCAAGAACGTGCTGAAGCGGCGCCGCGCCAAGGGCCGCAAGCGGCTCACGGTCTCGGCTGTGAAGAAGTAGCGGAACATCGCGTGAAGTTCGGGAAGGCGGCGCATCTGCGGCGCCGGAGGGAGTACCTGGCCGCGCAGAACCGCGGCCGGCGCCTCTTCGCCCGCGAGCTGGTCGTGCTCGCCATCCCGAACGGCTGTGGCAGGGCGCGGCTCGGCATCACCGTCTCCTCCAAGGTGGCGAACGCCGTCGTGCGAAACCAGATCAAGCGTTGGGTGCGGGAGGCCTTCAGGGTGATGGCGGCGCAGTGGCCGGCCGTCGACCTGGTGGTGATCGCCCGCACCGGCGCGGTCTCGGTGGGGCTCGACGGCGCGCGCGAGGCGCTCGAGGCGGCGCGGCGGAAGCTCGCCGCGAACGGGGGAGGTGCGCCGTGATACGGTGGCTCCTCCTCGCCCTCATCCAGCTCTATCGCTGGCTCGTCTCTCCGCTGCTCCCGGCCGCGTGCCGGTTCCACCCGACCTGTTCGACGTACGCCGCCGCAGCCGTCCGCCAGCACGGGGCGGCGCGGGGCGGCTGGCTGGCGCTGCGCCGGTTGGCGCGCTGCCATCCTTTCTGCGAGGGGGGCATCGATCCGGTGCCGGAACCCCAGAAGAAGGTGAAGCTTGGAACATGACAACCGCCGCATCCTCGTAGCTGCCGGCATCTCCGCGGCGATCCTCGTGCTCTGGCAGGTGGTCTTCCCGCAGCCGAAGCAGGCGCGGCGGGCCCAGAATGGCGCGCCGGACGCCGCGCAGGTGGTGGTGCCGGAGAAGGCGCCGGCGCCGGTCGCGCCTGGATCTCCGGCACCGGCCGCGGCGGCGCTCCCGACGAACGCGCCGGAGGAGCTGGCAGTCCTCGAGACGCCGCAGTTCAAGGCGACGTTCTCGAGCCACGGCGGCGCGCTCAAGAGCTACCTGCTCAAGGGCGCCAAGTTCCAGAAGGAGATCCACGGCGCGGCGGTGCCGGTGGACCTCGTGCGACAGGGGCCGGGGGAGCCGCTCCCGCTGTCCTTGTCGGTGGCCGGGCCGGAGGGGCTGGCGACCGACCCCGCCGCTCGGGCGCCGATGAAGCTCGTCTCCCACGACGACCGCTCGGTGGTCTTCGAGGGGATGGTCGGGCCGTACTCGGTGCGGAAGCGGTTCGAGCTCGGGGCGCGGGAGTACGAGCTCAAGCTGGGATTGCAGGTGAATGGTGGTGCCGGAGGTGCCGGGGCGGTGACGCTGCTCGTGCCCGGCTGGGTCGATCCGAACCAGCCCAAGCCCGGATTCTTCTCCGGTGGTGGTCAGACGCCGGAGACGGTCGTGCCGATGTGTCGGGCCGCGGACAAGACCGCCCGGTTCAACGGCAAGGAGCCGGTGGAGCGGGTGCCGGGGGCGCCCGCCTGGAGCGGGCTCGACGAGCACTACTTCGTGGCGGTGGTCCTTCCGGCGGCCCCGGCGGGCGACTGCGTCTTCGCGAAGGGGCTCGGTGCCGGAGGTTCGATGGCGGCGCTGCGGCTCCCGGTTCAGGGGCCCGTCGACGCCTCCTTCGAGGTATTCGCAGGGCCGAAGCAGCTCGACCTGCTGCGGGCTTACGGGCGCGGGCTCGACAGCGCCATCGACTACGGCACGGTCACGAACCTCTTTGCGTTCTTCGCCCGCATCCTGCTCTGGGTGATGCGCGCCTTCGAGCACGTGGTCCACAACTGGGGCGCGGCGATCATGCTGCTCACCCTGGTGGTGAAGGCGCTGCTCTACCCGCTGACGCATCGGTCGATGCAGTCGATGCAGGAGGTGCGGCGACTGCAGCCGGAGGTCGACAAGCTCAAGGCCAAGTTCGGCGAGGACAAGGAGAAGCTCAACCTGGCCGTCATGCAGCTCTACCAGCAGCACAAGGTGAACCCCCTCGGGGGCTGCCTGCCGTTGCTGTTGCAGATGCCGGTGTGGCTGGCGCTCTACGCCACGCTGCAGACCTCGGTGGAGCTCTATCGGGAGCCGTTCCTCTGGATCCACGACCTCACGCTCAAGGACCCGTACTTCATCCTGCCGCTGCTGATGGGGCTCTCGAGCTTCGTGATGCAGAAGATCTCGCCGCAGCCGGCCGACGCCACGCAGGCGAAGATGATGCTGTACTTCATGCCGGTGTTCCTCACCTTCATCATGATGAACCTGGCGTCGGGCCTGACGCTCTACATCCTCGTGAACAACGTCCTTTCCATCGCGCAGCAGCAGGTGATCATGCGGCGGCAGGCGGCCGCCGAACCAGCCAAGGCCTGAAGGAGCGAGCGATGAGCGAGGAACGGGAGCAGGGCGGTCCGCCTCCGGTCTCGGCGCCCGAGAAGGTGGCCCGGGCGCGGGAGTTCTGCGAGGAGCTCCTGCGCCGCATGGGCGGCAAGGTGACCGTCGAGGTGAAGGAGACCCCGGAGGCGATCGGGGTCTCGCTTCAGGCGGTGCCGGAGAACGAGCTGGAGCTGGGCTCGGCCCTGGTCGAGGCGGTGCAGTACCTGGTGAATCGGGTGGTGAATCCGCGCGCCGAAGGGCGCAAGTGGGTCAACCTCGACGTCGGCGGCTTCGCCGACGAGTCCGACCCGGTGGTGCAGGCCATGGCGGATCGACTCGCCCTCAGCGTGCGGCGCACGGGCAAGGTCGTCGCGATCGCGCCCATCACCGCGCGGGAGCGGCGGCAGATTCACATGGCCCTCGTCGGTGCCGAAGGCGTGTCGACGAGGAGCGAGGGGGAGGGGATCTTCCGGCAACTGCTGGTGGTGCCGGAGGCGGGGCGCCGGGTGCCGGAGGGTAGCGGCGAGGGCCAGTAGGTTCGTCGATGGCGCGGCAGAAGACGAAGCAAGAGCGCCTCTTCTCGGCGGCAGTGATGCGCCGCTCCTTCGCGCTTCGGGGCGACGAGCACCAGGCTGCATTCCGATTCGTGTACCAAGGGGTGCTGCGTGATCTCGGGCTAGAGGAGCCGGAGGTCGATGAGTACCTCGCCGCGAATCGGATGCAGGTGGATGCGGCCATCGGGCGCGGGAAGCCCTGATAAGGTGGCCGCATGGACGCGGTCTTCGATGAGACCCTGCGGCGTGCGATCGCGGCTTTGAGGCTGCCCGTGGGGCCGGAGGCGCTGGGCCGGCTGACGCTCTTCGCCGATCGGCTCGTCAAGTGGAACCGCCGGGTGAACTTGACCGCGGTGACCGAGCCGGTCGAGCTCGCGGAGAAGCACTTCGCAGACTCGCTGGTCCTGCTCCCTTTGCTGGGTTCGGCGCGGACCGTCCTCGACATCGGCTCTGGCGCTGGTCTTCCCGGGCTGGCCCTGGCGTGCGCTCGACCGGAGCTGCAGGTCACCTGCTGCGACTCGGTAGGCAAGAAGGTCGCCTTCATCAAGGCGGTGGCGGCCGAGCTCAAGCTGTCGGTCCGCGCGCTCGCGGTCCGGGCGACCGGCGTGCCGGAGGTCGATCAACTGCCAAGGGCGGACGTCGTGGTGAGCCGGGCGATGGCGGAGCCGGCGCGCTGGGTGCCCCTCGGTTCGAAGTACCTCGAGCCTTGCGGGAGGCTTTACGCGATGCTCGGGCGCGAGTCGGGCCGGGCGGCGCTAGAGAGAGTTGGCGAGGCGAACGGGCTCGAGCTCGAGCTGTTGGAGGAGTTCGAGCTACCGCTGTCTCGCTCGCGGCGGGCCATCGCGCGGTGGCGACCTCGGGGCGAGCGGCGGCACTCGCCGAGGTAGTCACCCACGGTGAATGGTGAGGGCGTCGGCCCGCGAGAGCGGACTCAGGCCCTCGGCGGGGCGCCGGATGGGCCAGCAGAGGCGCGCTCGCGCGATGGAGGCGAGAGGCCGGCGGCGATGAGCCGGGGGCCTGTCCACTCGCGGTCGCCAATGAACGGGGAGTGCGTGAAGTCCTTCCGCCGTACGAGCAGGTCGGCGAGCCAGTTGGCGGCGAAGAGGTTGCGGTAGGCGACGCGCCTGCGTGCGGGTGTGTCTCCAAGCGCGAGGTACTCGGCGGCGTCGGTGATGAGATCGTCGGGCTCGCCGTAGGCGTAATGGCGGTAACTGGAGGCCGTCCAATCTCCGGCGGTTCGGCAGAGTCCGGCGCGCACCGGGTTGAGGTCGCCGTAGCGCATCACCGTCAGGAGGTGCGGTCCGTCCTGAATCTGCGGCGAGCGCAGCCGCTCCATCACCACCTGGCCACAGTGACCTTGGCGCAGGTTGTACCAGCGGGCGAAGCACTGGTTGACGACCTGGAAGAAGGCGCTGAAGGCTGCCTGGTCGGTGGTGCAGGTGATGACGAGGTGCGGGTGAGTGCCCATCAGGCAGTAGGAGTGGATGAGAATGCCGTAGCGGTCCTTGTACTTGAGGAGGAGCCGGCGGAAGACCGCTCTCGCCTCATCGCTGTCCAGGACGAGCTCGTGGTTGCGACTGCGCCACATGCAGTGGTTCACGGAGCGGGGACCGACCAGGCGGAGTCTGGGGATGCGTGGCACAACGAGAGGGCGTAGCAACGGGCGGGCCAGACCGGAACTCGGTGCCGGCAGCGAGGTGCCGAGCGTGGTGCCGGAGGTCGAGCGCAGGAGAGCAGTGCCGGAGGTCGGAGGAGCGCAGTGCCGGAGGTCGGGCACAAGCAGTACGGCCGCAAGGAGCGTCGCCCGAGTTCGCGCACGAGACGTCGCAGGAGGAAACGGGGACGCGGCGCGGTCGTGAGTCCGCCCGGCGAACGTGTCTCAACAGCGGGCGACGTCGGGCGCACGCGCTCGGACCTCCGGCTCGGACCCCTGTACCGACCGCTCGGCGCCGGCCGCCGGCATCGACCGCTCGGTGGCGCCGACCCTCAACCTCCGGCACCGCGGAGGCACCGCGGACGGAAGCGTACCGCAGGGTGCGACCTCCGGCCCCGACCCTGCACCGACCTCCGGAGCGGAGCCCGGCTCCAGCTGTCAAACGACAGGGGAAACTGACCCCCAAACGACAGAACTTCTGACCCCCTCCACCTCGGGGTTCAGTTGGCCTTTGACCGGGGCCGGGGAAGGAGGACCACCAACCAGCCGAGCGCCCTCGGGCTTCGCAGGATAGCCGTGCCGTGAAACCCCGGTTGCGCGCAACACGGCCTCGTACACCACATGTCGGCCTCCCGTAACACCACCCTCCGGCGCCGACGGCGGCCTCCGGCACCGGCCCCCAGGATAGCCGTGCCGTAACAGCACCTCCGGCACCGGCCGCCGGTAAGCCGCACCGGCAGGCGGCAGCCCCCTCCTTGTATTAACGCCCGCCAGGAGTGTTCCACGTGGAACATCCCTCTGGCCGCCCGCCCGCCCCTCCGCTCCCTCCTGCACGGCTCGCCCACCTTCGACCCCGATCAGGCGCAGCCAAATGGGCGTGCGGCTTGGCCGGCCGTCGTGTTCCACGTGGAACACTGGCCCTCGACCCCAATCACCGCCCCGCAAGCCCCCCCCGGCCGTCGCCCCCAAGCAGGCCTCCGCCTTCCCCGCCGCTCGAAGTGCCCCCGGGATGCCGCCGCCAGCCCCGCCGCTTGCGCCCCCGCCGAGAAGCGGGTATCCCGCCGGGTAGCGGGGAGCCCATGCCCAGGATCATCACCATCGCGAACCAGAAGGGCGGGGTCGGCAAAACGACCACCGCCGTCAACCTCGCCGCCTCCCTCGCGGCGGCCGAGCGTCCGACCCTACTCGTCGACATCGATCCCCAGGGGAACGCCGGCTCGGCGGTGGGGGTAGGGCGAGACGACGTGGAGGCGAGCGTCTACGACGTCCTCCTCGACGGCCGCCCGGTCGATGAGGTCATCCAGAAGACCGAGCTCAAGTTCCTCGGCCTGGTTCCCTCGAGCCGTCACCTGGTGGGCGCCGAGCTCGAGCTCGGCGGGGTGGAGCGGCGCGAGTATCGGCTGCGCGAGGCCTTGGCGCCGGTGGCGGACCGATACGAGTACGTCATCATCGACTGCCCGCCGTCCCTCGGCCTCCTGACCCTGAATGGCCTCGTGGCCAGCCAGGGCGTCATCGTGCCGCTCCAGTGCGAGTACTACGCGCTCGAGGGGCTCGCCGACATCCTGCGCACCATCGAGCTGGTCCGCGGCGGCGCCAACCCGGAGCTGGCGCTCGACGGCATCGTCCTCACCATGTACGCCCAGAACAACCTGGCCTCGCAGGTGGAGACGGAGATCCGGACCCACTTCCCAGACCGGGTCTACGAGACCGTCATCCCGCGGAACGTCCGGCTCTCGGAGAGCCCCTCGCACGGCAAGCCGGTGTTGCTCTACGACGTGTCGAGCCGCGGCTGCCAGAGCTACCTGGAGTTCGCGCGCGAGGTCGAGAAGCGGCTGAGGAGGGTGGCGTGAGCGCCGAGAAGAAGCGGATGGCCCTGGGCCGCGGGATGGCCGCGCTCCTCTCGAACGCGCCGACCCCCTCGAGCGCGCAGGCGGGGGGAGTGCCGGGGCGCAGCCTGCTCCAGCTCCCCATCGAGGCTATCGAGCGGAACCCGGAGCAGCCGCGCAAGCGCTTCGACGAGAAGAAGCTCGAGGAGCTGACGCTCTCGATCCGAGAGCACGGCATCGTCGAGCCGATCCTGGTCCGGAAACAGGGGACCCGGTACCGCATCATCGCCGGCGAGCGACGCTGGCGGGCGGCTCAGCGCGCCGGCTTGAAGGAGGTGCCGGCGCTGGTGCGCGAGGCCTCCGACGGCGAAGCCTTCGAGATCGCGCTCATCGAGAACATCCAGCGCGCCGATCTCAACGCCATCGAGGAGGCGGAGGCCTACGACCTGCTCATCCAGGAGCACGGGCTAAAGCAGGAGGAGGTGGCGAAGCGCGTCGGCAAGGAGCGCTCCACGGTCGCGAACTCGCTCCGGCTGCTGCGGCTCCCGGAGGAGGTGCGCGACTCGGTGCGGGGCGGCCAGCTCGAGATGGGCCACGCCCGCGCGCTCCTCTCGCTGGAGGGGGCCGACAAGATCCGGCAGGCGGCGCAGCGCGTGGTCCGGGAGAAACTGTCCGTCCGGGCGACCGAGTCGCTGGTCCGCCTCCTCCTCGCCGGCGGGAAGAAGCCGCCCAAGAAGCCCGGGGCGGCCGACAGCCCCGCCGTCCGCGATCTGGTGAACAGGCTGCAGCGCCGCCTCGGGGCCCGCTGCCGGGTCGTCCCCAAGTCGGCCGGGGCGGGAAGCATCGAGATCGACTACACCTCCCTCAACGAACTTGACGGAATACTGGGCAAGATTGGAGCGTAGGGTAGGGGTGCGACGGCTCTTACATTGAGCCCGTAGCGAAGAAAGAGGCACGATGCCTTTCTGGAACAAGGAACGGGAGGAAGCGCCGCCGCCCCGCGAAGGCGCCCCTGCCCGAGCCGAACCACTCACCCCACCGGCGCCACCTGTGCGCGAGGAGTCGACCCCGATGGCCATGCTGAAGCGCGATGACGCCCCCACCTCCATCCCCGCCAACAACGAGCTCAACGCCCTGCTCGGCAAGGGCTCCGAGTTCGAGGGCAAGCTCACCTTCGAAGGAACGGTCCGCATCGACGGCAAGTTCACCGGCTCGGTCAACACCAACGACGTGCTGGTGGTCGGCGAGGGCGCCAAGCTCAACGCCGAGGTCACCTGCGGCACCATCGTCGTCCACGGCGAGGTGAACGGGAACATCAAGGCCAAGTCGGCCATCGAGCTGCACCACCCGGCCAAGGTCCGCGGCAACATCGAGACCCCCTCGCTCATGATCGAGAAGGGCGTGATCTTCGAAGGCCAAGCCAAGATGGAGAGCCTCGAGAAGGCGAGCAGCATGAAGCCGGCCGCCGTCTCGGCGCCCGCGCCGGCGCCCGTAGCGGCCATCAAGCCGTAGCCGCCGTCCCAGCCACCTGGAAAATAGAAGGCCGGGTCCCTGCGTGGGATCCGGCCTTCGTTTACTTTAGGTGAATGTATCGCTGGCGGGGCCGCCGGCTCAGTTCACCTTCACCGTGATGGCCTTCGGCTTGGCCTCCGGCTTCTTCGGGAGCGAGATGGTCAGCATGCCGTGCTTGCTCTCGGCGCGGATCTTCTCCGGGTCGATGGTGCCAGGAACCGTGAACGACCGCGTGAAGGTCCCGTAGGACATCTCGACGCGGTGGTAGTTCTCGCGGTTCTCCTCCTTCTCCATCTTCCGCTCGCCCCTCACGGTGAGGACGCCGTTCTCGAAGCGGATGTCTACGTCCTTGGGGTCAACCCCTGCGAGGTCGAAGCGAAGCGCCAGGTTTTCACCGTCCTCGAAGATGTCGCACTTCGGCGTCCACCCCACCGACTCACCGGGGCTCGTGGTGAGCCGGTCGTCGAACATGCGGGTCACCTCGTCCTGCATGCGGGCGAGGTCCCTCCACGGATCGAATCGGGTCAGCAGTGCCATGTGGTTCCTCCTTCTTTGCTCGGCCAGTTCTTGGCTGAACGGAAGGTAAAGCGGTGCCGGAGGCTGTCAAACGGCGGCCGGCCAGCCATTCGCTCGGTGCCGGAGGCGGCGGGAGGGCCGCTGCGCAACGGTGCCGGAGGTGCGCTCGCAACGGTGCCGGAGGTTCACCCGCCTCGCCCGCGGCCGTGCCCACCCTGGCGGGGCTGACCCATGTCAAAGCCCGATATGCTTGACGATTCCGCTCTATCCGTGATAGTCGGGCTGCCCCTTATGATCCTGGGTTCGATCGCCCGCCGTTATGCGAAGGCCCTCTTCGACCTCGCCGTCGAGCAGGACCGCGTCGAGCAGTGGTCCGATGGCCTCACCGCCTTCAATCAGGCGGTGCAGTCGTCGCCCGAGCTGCACGACGTCCTCGTCAATCCGGTCTACGTGAAGGAGCAGCGGCGGGCCATCGCCGCCAAGCTCGCCGCGTCGCTGCAGCTCGACGCCGAGCCGACGAATTTCCTGTCGCTCCTCGCCGACCGCAACCGCTTCGGGTACCTGCCCGGCATCGTCGACCAGCTGCGGGTGCTCGCCGACAAGAAGCTCGGCCGGCTACGCGCCCGGGTGATCAGCGCCGCCCCGCTCGCCCCCACCGTGGCCCAGCAGATCGCCGACCGCCTGTCCGGCAGCGCCAAGGCCCAGGTGATCCTGGAGCACCACGTCGACCCCTCCCTCCTCGGCGGCGTCGTCGCCCAGGTGGGCAACCTCGTCTACGACGGCTCGGTCCGCACGCAGCTCGAGGACCTCCGCCAGACCCTCAAGCAGTAGCCCTCTTCGCAGGACCGCACCGGAGAACGAGAACCGATGGAAATCCGCGCCGACGAGATCAGCCGCATCATCCGGGACCAGATCAAGGACTACGGCAAGAAGGTCGATGTCGCCGAGACCGGGACCGTCCTGTCCCAGGGCGACGGCATCGCCCGCATCTACGGCCTGTCCGGCGCCGCCGCCGGCGAGCTGCTCGAGTTCCCGCACGGCATCCGCGGGCTCGTGCTCAACCTCGAGGAGGACAACGTCGGCGCCGCCCTCATGGGCCACTCCGACCGCATCCGCGAGGGCGACCCCGTCAAGCGCACCGGCCGCATCGCCGAGGTGCCGGTGGGCAAGGAGCTGCTCGGCCGCGTGGTCGACGGCCTCGGCCTTCCCATCGACGGCCGCGGGCCGGTGAACTCCACCCAGACCCGCAAGATCGAGATCAAGGCCCCCGGCATCGTGAAGCGCAAGTCGGTGCACGAGCCGCTGCAGACCGGCCTCAAGGCCATCGACGCCCTGGTGCCGATCGGCCGCGGTCAGCGCGAGCTCATCCTCGGCGACCGCCAGACCGGCAAGACCGCGGTCGCCATCGACACCATCATCAACCAGAAGGGCCTGAACGTTTACTGCATCTACGTGGCCATCGGCCAGAAGCAGTCCACGGTGGCCCGCGTGGTGGAGCGCCTCAAGGAGAAGGGGGCGATGGAGTACACCACCGTCGTCGCCGCCAACGCCTCCGACCCGGCCCCGCTGCAGTTCCTCGCGCCGTACACCGGCGTGACCATGGGCGAGTACTTCCGCGACAACGGGATGCACGCCCTCATCATCTACGACGACCTCTCGAAGCAGGCCGTCGCCTACCGCCAGCTCTCGCTGCTCCTCCGCCGCCCGCCGGGCCGTGAGGCGTACCCGGGCGACGTGTTCTACCTCCACAGCCGCCTGCTCGAGCGCGCCGCCAAGCTCTCCGACAAGGAGGGCGGCGGGTCGCTCACCGCGCTCCCCATCATCGAGACCCAGGCCGGCGACGTCTCGGCGTACATCCCGACCAACGTCATCTCCATCACCGACGGCCAGATCTTCCTCGAGACCGACCTCTTCAACGCCGGCCAGCGCCCGGCCATCAACGTCGGCATCTCGGTGTCGCGCGTCGGCGGCTCGGCCCAGATCAAGGCCATGAAGCAGGTGGCCGGCTCGCTCAAGCTCGAGCTCGCTCAGTACCGCGAGCTCGCCGCCTTCGCGCAGTTCGGCTCCGACCTCGACAAGGCCACCCAGGAGACCCTGGCCCGCGGCGAGCGTCTGGTCGAGGTGCTGAAGCAGGGCCAGTACCAGCCGCTCTCGGTGGAGAGGCAGGTCATCCAGATCTACGCCGCCACCAACAAGGACGCCGCCGGCCACGGCTGGATCCGCGACGTCGCGGTGGACCAGGTGGCCCGCTACATGCGCGAGCTCACCGAGTTCCTCGACAACCGCCACCCGGAGATCGGCAAGAGCATCGTCGAGAAGAAGCAGCTCGACGACGGCATCAAGAAGTCGCTCGATGCCGCCCTCACCGAGTTCCGCGAGGTCTTCCAGGCCGCCTAACGGCGGTCCCTCCCGCCGTCGGGGAAAGAGCCCGTGCCCAACCTTCGCGACATCCGAAAGCGGATCGGCTCGGTCAAGAGCACCCGCCAGATCACCAAGGCCATGAAGATGGTGGCCGCCGCCAAGCTGCGGCGGGCGCAGGACGCCATCCTCAAGACCCGTCCCTACGCGACGCTGCTCGAGCGCGCCCTCGCCGAGGTGGCGGCCCGCGCCGGCGCCGCCGCCGAGAAGCCGGCGCACCCGCTGCTCGCGCCCCGGACGGCCAGCAAGGCCGAGGTGGTCCTCGTCACCAGCGACCGCGGCCTCGCGGGCGCCTTCAACTCGAACGTCCTGCGGCGCACCCAGCGCTTCATGACCGAGAACGCCGACCGGTACGCCGAGGTCCGCGTCAGCACCATCGGCCGCAAGGCGCGCGACTACTTCAAGAGCCGCCGGGTGACGATGCAGGCCGACTACACCGGCGTGCACCAGCACCTGCGCTTCGAGAAGGCGCAGGAGATCGCGCAGGAGCTCACCGCCCGCTGGCTCGCCGGCGAGGTGGACGCGGTCTTCCTCTGCTACAACGAGTTCAAGAGCGCCATCTCGCAGAACGTGGTGGTGCGGCAGCTCCTGCCGGTCGAGAACCCCGCGCCCACCGAGGCGCAGGCGACCTCGATCGACTTCCTCTACGAGCCTGCCCGCGAGCAGCTCCTCGCGGACCTGCTCCCGCGCCACATCTCGATGCAGGTGTGGCGGGCGCTCCTCGAGTCGGCCGCCAGCGAGCACGGCGCGCGCATGACCGCGATGGAGTCCGCCACCAAGAACGCCGAGGAGATGATCGGCAAGCTGACGCTCGACTACAACCGCGCGCGGCAGGCCTACATCACCAAGGAACTGATGGAAATCGTCAGCGGCGCCGAGGCGCTCAAGTAAACCCTCTACTGCCACCGGATAACGCACACATGGCCACCGAGCTCCATCTGCAGAACGGCAAGATCACCCAGGTCATCGGCCCCGTCGTCGACGTCGAGTTCCCGCCCGGCGCGCTGCCGTCGATCTACAGCGCCCTCGCCATCACCAACCCCGGCATCGACGAGCGCGTCGACAACCTGGTGGTCGAGGTGGCAGCGCACCTGGGCGAGAACACCGCCCGCTGCATCGCCATGGACACCACCGACGGCCTGGTCCGCGGGATGGCCGTGAAGAACACCGGCGCCCCCATCTCCATGCCGGTCGGCAAGGAGGTGCTCGGCCGCATCCTCAACGTCGTCGGCGATCCCGTGGATGAGCTCGGGCCGGTGAACGCCACGCAGCGGATGCCGATCCACCGCGAAGCGCCGACCCTCACCGAGCAGAACGTGAAGATCGAGGCCTTCGAGACCGGCATCAAGGTCATCGACCTGCTCGCCCCCTACCTCCGCGGCGGCAAGATCGGCCTCTTCGGCGGCGCCGGCGTGGGCAAGACCGTGCTCCTCATGGAGCTCGTGAACAACGTGGCCAAGGAGCGCGGCGGCTTCTCGGTGTTCGCCGGCGTCGGCGAGCGCACCCGCGAGGGCAACGACCTGTACCACGAGATGATGGAGTCGGGCGTCATCAAGTCCGACAACCTCTCGGAGAGCCAGTGCGTGCTGGTGTACGGCCAGATGAACGAGCCGCCCGGCGCCCGCGCCCGCGTGGCCCTCTCAGCGCTCGCCATCGCCGAGTACTTCCGCGACGTCGAGGGGCGCGACATGCTCCTCTTCATCGACAACATCTTCCGGTTCACCCAGGCCGGCTCCGAGGTGTCCGCGCTCCTCGGCCGCATCCCCTCGGCCGTCGGTTATCAGCCCACCCTCTCCACCGAGATGGGCGAGCTGCAGGAGCGCATCACCTCCACCAACAAGGGCGCCATCACCTCGGTGCAGGCCATCTACGTGCCGGCCGACGACCTCACCGACCCGGCCCCCGCGACCGCCTTCGCCCACCTCGACGCCACCACGGTGCTCAGCCGCAAGCTGACCGAGATCGGCATCTACCCGGCGGTGGACCCGCTCGACTCGACCTCGCGCATCCTCGACCCGCTGGTGGTCGGCGACGAGCACTACAAGACCGCCCGCGCCGTGCAGGAGACGCTGCAGACCTACAAGGACCTGCAGGACATCATCGCCATCCTCGGCATGGACGAGCTCTCCGAGGAGGACAAGCTGGTCGTGTCCCGCGCTCGCAAGATCCAGCGCTTCCTCTCGCAGCCGTTCCACGTGGCCGAGCAGTTCACCGGCAACCCCGGCAAGTACGTGAAGCTCGTCGACACCATCCGCGGCTTCAAGGAGATCGTCGAGGGCAAGCACGACGACCTGCCGGAGCAGGCCTTCTACATGGTCGGCACCATCGAAGAGGCGATCGAGAAGGCGAAGAAGCTCGCGGCGTCCTAGGCGAGCGCGAGGCGAACCCATGGCCATGACGCTCGACATCGTCACCCCCGAGAGGCGGGTGCTCTCGGTCACCTGCGACGAGGTGCGCGCCCCCGGCGTCCTGGGCGGCTTCGGCATCCGTCAGGACCACACCCCGTTCATGAGCGCGCTCGAGCCCGGGCGGCTCACCTACGTCGAGGGCGGGCGCGAGCACCAGTTCGCCGTCGGCGGCGGCTTCCTGCAGGTGGCCGACAACAAGGTCATCGTGCTCGCCGACACCGCCGAGGCCAGGGACGAGATCGACGTCAGCCAGGCCCAGGCCGAGTTCGCCGAGGCCACCGAGCGGCTCCGGCACATGACGGAGCAGGACCAGAACCACGCCGTCGAGTCGGCCCGAGTCCGCCGCGCCGCGGCCCGCCTCTCCGTCGCTCGCTGACCCGGCACAAATCGTTGTGATTCCAAGGGGAACGGGCTATAAAATAGCCCGTTCCCCTTCAGCTTTTCTGGCCCTGGCGCGCCGCCTCGCGCCCCCCGAGATCCGATGCCCGAAGAGACCCTGCCCCCCACCCCGCCGCCCGGTCCTCCGGCACCGCCGTCCGGGGACGGGCCCCGCGCCCAGGTCGCCATCGAAGACGAGATGCGCAAGTCGTATCTCGACTACTCGATGTCGGTGATCATCGGCCGCGCGCTCCCCGACGCGCGCGACGGGCTCAAGCCGGTGCACCGCCGCGTCCTCTACGCGATGCACTCCGAGGGACTTCACCACAACAAGCGCTACTCCAAGTGCGCCGGCGTGGTCGGCGAGGTGCTGAAGAAGTACCACCCCCACGGCGACGCCTCGGTCTACGACGCGCTGGTCCGCCTCGCACAGGAGTGGAACCTCCGCTACCCGCTCATCGACGGCCAGGGCAACTTCGGCTCCGTCGACGGGGATCCCGCCGCCGCCTACCGTTACACCGAGTGCCGGCTCGAGAAGCTCTCCGACTACCTCCTCGCCGACATCGACAAGGAGACGGTGGAGTGGGGGCCGAACTTCGACGACTCCACCGTCGAGCCGCTGGTCCTCCCCACCCGCTTCCCCAACCTGCTCGTCAACGGCAGCGCCGGCATCGCCGTCGGCATGGCCACCTCCATCCCGCCCCACAACATGGGCGAGGTGCTCGACGCGGCCATCCACCTCATCGAGAACCCGAAGTGCACGGTGCCGGAGCTGATGCGCTTCGTCCCCGGCCCCGACTTCCCGACCGCCGGCATCATCCTCGGCCGCGACGGCATCCGGAAGGCCTACGAGACCGGGCGCGGCAACATCACCGTCCGCTCCCGCGCCAGCGTGGAGGTGCACCCCAAGACCGAGCGCGAGGCGATCGTCGTCACCGAGATCCCCTACCAGGTCAACAAGGCGAAGCTGGTCGAGCACATCGCCGACCTGGTGCGCGAGAAGAAGCTCGAGGGCATCAGCGACCTGCGCGACGAGTCCTCCCGCGAGGGCATGCGCATCGTCATCGAGGTGAAGCGCGATGCGGTTGCGCAGGTGGTGCTGAACAACCTCTACGCGCACACCGCCCTGCAGACCGGCTTCGGGGTGACCCTGCTCGCCATCGACGGCGGCCAGCCGCGCATCCTGAACCTGAAGCAGCTCCTGGAGCGCTTCGTCGCCCACCGCCGCGACGTGGTCACCCGCCGCACCCGCTTCGAGCTGCGCCAGGCGCGCGCCCGCGAGCACATCCTGCTCGGCCTGCAGATCGCGCTCGACCACATCGACGAGATCATCGAGCTCATCAAGAAGGCCGAGAACCGGGACGCCGCCCGCGACGGCCTCATCAGCCGCTTCGGCCTCTCCGAGCTGCAGGCCAAGGCGATCCTCGAGATGCAGCTGCAGCGCCTCACCGGGCTGGAGCGTCAGAAGATCCTCGACGAGCTGGCGGAGGTGCAGAAGCTCATCACCCGGCTCAAGGAGATCCTCGGCTCCGAGAAGGTGCTCTTCGACGTCATCGTCGGCGAGCTGCACGAGGTGAAGGAGCTCTTCTCCGACGAGCGCCGCACCGAGATCCAGAGCGCCGCCGCCGACCTCGACCTCGAGGACCTCATCGCCGAGGAGGAGATGGTGGTCACCGTCTCCCACGCCGGCTACGTGAAGCGGAACCCGGTGTCCCTCTACCGCGCCCAGAGGCGAGGCGGCCGCGGCAAGACCGGCGCCGCCACCCGCGAGGAGGACTTCCTCGAGAGCCTCTTCGTCGCCTCGACCCACAGCTACCTGCTGGTCTTCTCCGACAAGGGGAAGGTCTACTGGCTCAAGGTCCACGAGATCCCGCAGGCCGGGCGCAGCGCGCGCGGCAAGCCCATCGTCAACCTGGTGCAGCTGTCGCCGGGCGAGCAGGTGGCCGCCATCCTGCCGGTGCGCGAGCTGCCCGAGCCGCCCGCCTCCGGCGACGAGGCGCTCGACCCCGAGGCCGCCGAGGCGAGCCAGCAGGCCGAGAAGCAGGCCGTGGCCGCCACCGGCGAGTTCGTGTTCCTCGCCACCCAGCGCGGCGTCATCAAGAAGACCCGGCTCGACGCCTTCAGCCGGCCGCGCACCGCCGGCATCATCGCCCTCGGAATCGAGGAGGGGGACGCGCTCATCGCCGCGCGCATCGCCGGGCCCGGGGCGCACGTGCTCCTCTCCACCGCGGGCGGCATGGCCATCCGCTTCGAGGAGTCGGACGTCCGGCCCATGGGCCGCTCCGCCTACGGCGTGAAGGGGATCTCGCTCGAGGAGGGGGACCAGGTGGTCTCGGCGGCGGTGCTCGGCCCGGTGCCGGAGGGCGAGCCGCACCCCACCATCCTCACCGTCACCGCCAACGGTTACGGCAAGCGCACCGAGCTCTCGGAGTACCGGGTGCAGAGCCGCGGCGGCAAGGGGCTCATCACCATCAAGACCACCGAGCGCAACGGCCCGGTGGTGGCGGCGGCCCGCGTCCTCGACACCGAGGAGGTGATGCTCATCACCAACCGCGGCATGCTCATCCGCATGCCGGCGCGCGGGATCAGCGTCATCGGCCGCAACACCCAGGGCGTGCGGCTCATCACCGTCGAGTCGCGCGAGGAGCAGGTGGTGGGCGTGGCCCGCGTCGCCGAGACCAGCCCCGAGGCCGACGAGGCCGGCGTGGGCGAGCCGGCCGAGGGCGCCGCGCCGCTGGAGAGCGCGCCCGCCGACGAGCCGGTATCCGCCGACCCGGCGGCAGAAGAAGGTGGAGACGAGGAACCGAACGAATGAAGACCGAGCTCTCCGAGAAGCTGTTCGCGAAGGCCAACACCCTCTTCCCCGGGGGCGTGAACAGCCCCGTGCGCGCCTTCAAGGGCGTGGGCGGCGGCCCGCTGTTCATCGCCCGCGGCAGGGGCTCGCGCCTCTTCGACGTCGACGGCAACTCCTACCTCGACTACGTCGGCAGCTGGGGACCGCTCATCCTCGGCCACTGCAACCCCGAGGTGATGCGCGAGGTGCAGGACGCCATGAAGTCCGGCGCCAGCTTCGGCGCCCCCTCACCCCGCGAGATCGTCCTCGCCGAGCTCATCCGCGAGCGGATGCCCTGGGTCGAGAAGATGCGCTTCGTCTCCTCCGGCACCGAGGCCACCACCGGCGCCATCCGGCTGGCCCGCGGCTTCACCGGGCGCGACGAGCTGCTCAAGTTCGACGGCTGCTACCACGGTGCCGGAGACTCGGTGCTGGTGAAGGCCGGCTCGGGGGTGGAGACCCTCGGGCTCCCCGATTCCCCCGGCGTTCCCGCGGACTTCGCCAAGCACACCCTCACGCTGCCCTACAACGACCTCGCCGCCGTCGAGGAGCTCTTCGCCGCGCGGGGGAGCTCCCTCGCCGCGGTGATCCTCGAGCCGGTGGTCGGGAACATGGGCGTGATCGTCCCCAAGCCCGGCTTCCTCGAGGGGGTCCAGGCCCTCTGCAAGAAGCACGGCGCGCTCTTCATCGTCGACGAGGTGATGACCGGCTTCCGGCTCGCCATGGGCGGCGCCTGCGACCGGCTCGGGCTGCGCCCCGACCTCGTCACCTTCGGCAAGGTCATCGGCGGCGGCCTGCCGGTGGGCGCCTTCGGGGGGCGCGCCGAGGTCATGGACAAGATCGCGCCGGCCGGGCCGGTCTACCAGGCCGGGACCCTCTCCGGAAACCCGATGGCCATGGGCGCCGGCATCGCCACCCTGCGGCAGCTCAGCAAGGCTTCCTACGAGCGGTTGGAGAAGGTCTCGGCGGAGCTCGCCGCCGGCCTCGAGGCCGCCGCCCGCGAGGCGGGGGTGCCGGTGCAGGTGAACCGGGTCGGGTCGATGCTCACCGTCTTCTTCACCGACAAGCCGGTCTTCGACGCCCAGAGCGCCCGCGCCTGCGACACCAAGCGCTTCGGCCGGTGGTTCCACGCCATGCTCGAGGCCGGGGTCTACCTGCCGCCCTCGCAGTTCGAGGCCGCCTTCGTCTCGCTCGCCCACTCGGGCGAGGACATCGAGGCGACCCTGGCCGCCGCCAAGGGCGCGTTCCGGGCCGCGCTGGCCGGGTAGCCGGAGGGGCGGCGCGGGGAGGCCGCCAGGTCGTTGACCTTAGGTGCTCCGCCTGCTATACGGGCGTGCCCTCTCGCTTGCGGAAACAGGCAGCTTTTCCCGCAAGCACAGGGTCAGGGAGGCGAGCGTGACCGACCCCAGCGATCGAGAGCGCCGGGACCGGGACGAGGACGGGCTCTCGAGCCTCGCGGAGGGATACCGCAAGGCGGCTCCCTACCTGGCAGCCTCCACGCAGCTCGTCGCCGCGGTGGGCGTCTTCACCTTCCTCGGCTACTGGCTCGATCGCTGGCTGCACCACGCAGTTCCCTGGCTGCTGATGGTCGGAGCGGTCGTGGGCGCGGTCGGCGGCTTCATCAGCTTCTTCAAGACGGTCCTCGGGGCCGGGAAGGACAAGTGAGGCGTTTCGGGATGCTCACCACCCTCGTCGCCGCCCTGGCCATCGGGGGCTCGCTCCTCGGCGTCCACCGCCGCGCGGCGCTCATGGGCTCGGGCATCGCCACCCTCACCGCCGTCGCCTCCATCTACGCCATCGCCCGCGCCGGCCGGCGGGCCCGCAAGCCGGTGCAGGCCGCGCTGCTGGTCTTCACCGTCGTGTTCCTCGCCCGCATCCTGCTCGTCGCCCTCGGCACCGCGCTCGTGGCGCGGTCCGGCCTGAACGTCCTCGCCTTCGTCGCCGCCTTCTTCGTGCCGTACTTCGTCTTCAGCGCCATCGAGGGGGCCTTCGTCCACTCGCTCGCGCGCTCCGGAACGACCGCATGAACGCCGTCATCGTCGCCCTCGCCCTCGCCCTGGGGACCGCCCAGGAACCCGCCGCCCACGAGCAGCCCGCTGTCGAGCAGGCCGCACCCGCCGAGCACGGCGCCGCGGCCGAGCACGCCGCCGCCGGCCACCAGGCCGAGGGCGCCGAGCACGAGGAGTCGCTCTCCGACGTGCTCATGGAGCACGTCTCGGACGGCTACGTCCTCGAGTACCCCGGCTTCTGCAAGGGCGGCCTCTCCTTCGGCTGCGAGCTCGACCTCAAGGAGGTCTTCGGGAGCTCCCTGGTCTTCACCGCCGGCGGCATGGTCATCGACATGACCCCCACCAAGCACCTCGTCATGCTCTGGCTGGCGTCGATCCTCCTGCTGCTCGCCTTCTTCATCTCGGCGAAGCACCGCAACCTCGTGCCGCGCGGCCTCTACAACTTCCTCGAGCTGCTGGTGCAGTTCGTCCGCGACGAGATCGCGGTGAAGAACATCGGCAAGGCCGACGCCGATCGCTTCGTGCCCTACCTCTGCACGGCGTTCTTCTTCATCCTCTTCGTCAACCTGTTCGGCCTCATCCCCTACGCCGCCAGCGCCACCGGCAACCTCGCCGTCACGCTGACCCTGGCGGTCTTCACCTTCCTCGTCACCCAGTACGCGCAGATCAAGGCGCAGGGGCTCGGCGGCTGGCTGAAGCACCTCACCGGCGGCGTCCACCCGGCGCTCTGGGTCATCATGGTGCCGGTGGAGGTCCTGGGCCTCTTCACCAAGCCCTTCGCCCTCACCATTCGACTCTTCGCGAACATGATCGCCGGCCACATCGTGATCCTGTCGCTGCTCGGCCTCATCTTCGCGCTGCACACGCCGCTGGTGGCGCTCGGCTCGGTGCCGATGGCGCTCGGCATCTTCGCCCTCGAGCTCTTCGTCGCCTTCGTGCAGGCCTACATCTTCACCATGCTCTCCTCGCTCTTCATCGGCGCCGGCCTCGTCCACCACGGTCACGAGGACCATGGCCACGGCGAGCACGCCGAGGTCGAGCACGCCCACGCTTCCGACGTGGCCGGGAAGGTTCCCGGCCATGGGTAGTCGAGCGCAGTAAGCGCCGCGGGCCGGCGGCCCGTCCTCTTCTCGAACCGCCAACAACCAAGGAAAGTTCACTCCCATGACCAGCACCGCTCTCGCGTTCCTCTCCGCCGGCTTCGGCGCCGGCCTCGCCGTCCTCGGCGCCGGCCTCGGCATCGGCAAGCTCGGCGCCGCCGCCCTCGAGGGCTCGGCCCGCCAGCCGACCGCCGCCGGCGACATCCGCACCTCGATGATCATCGCCGCCGCCCTCATCGAAGGCGTGACGCTGTTCGCCATCGTGGTCTGCGTCCTCCTCGCCATCAAGACGTAGCGAAGAGCGGGACCGCAGCGCCGTCGCAAAAGGTTCGCCCACACGGAGTCTTCGATGACGTCACTCGCCAGCTCGTTCACCCCCGTCCTCGCAGCCGCAGAGCTCATGGCGCTCAAGCCGGGGCTCGTAATCTGGACCGCCATCACCTTCCTCATCCTGGTGGTGGTGCTCTCCAAGTTCGCCTGGGCCCCCATCGTCAAGATGCTCGACGAGCGCGAGCGGACCATCCGCGAGGCGCTCGAGCAGGCCAAGAAGGAGCGCACCGAGGCCGAGCGGATGATGGCCGAGCAGAAGGACACGCTCGCCGCCGCCCGCAAGGAGGCCGCCGAGCTCGCGAAGAAGAGCGCGGCCGACATCGAGGTGCTCCGGGCCGACCTGACCGCGCGGGCGCGCAAGGAGGCCGACGAGCTCGTGGCCCAGGCGCGCAAGCAGATCGTCGAAGAGAAGACCAAGGCGCTCGGCGAGCTCAAGTCGCAGGTGGCGGACCTCGCCATCGACGCCGCGGCCCGCCTCATCCAGGGCAGCCTCGACGAGAAGGGGCAGCGCAAGCTGGTGGAGGATTACCTCGCCCAGCTCCCGTCGAACCGGGCGGCGTAGCGCTCCGCCCCTGCAGCCGTCCGGCTCCGGTGCGCCCTTCGCGGCCGCCGGAGCCGTGTTGTTTTGTGAACCGCCGCGGTCGCGGCTAGGAAACGAGCCATGGGTCTCAGCATCGGAATCGTCGGCCTGCCCAACGTGGGCAAGTCCACCCTCTTCAACGCGCTCTCCGGCTCCGCCAAGGCGCAGGCGGCCAACTACCCGTTCTGCACCATCGATCCGAACGTCGGGGTGGTGCCGGTGCCGGACGAGCGGCTGGCGCGGCTCGCGACCGTGTTCAAGTCGAAGAAGCTCGTCCCGACCACCCTCGAGTTCGTTGACATCGCCGGGCTGGTCGCCGGCGCCTCCAAGGGGGAGGGGCTCGGCAACCAGTTCCTCTCCCACATCCGCCAGGTGGACGCGGTGGCGCACGTGCTCCGCTGCTTCGTCGATCCGGACGTGGTGCACGTGGGCGGAAAGGTCGATCCGCGCAGCGACCGCGACGTGGTCGAGACCGAGCTCATGCTGAAGGACCTCGAGTCGGTCGAGAAGCGGCGCGAGCGGACGCAGAAGAACGTGAAGATCCCCGGCAAGGCCGGCGAGCAGGCCAAGCTCGAGCTCGCCGTGCTCGAGAAGGTGAAGGCCGGGCTCGAGGGCGGCGTGCCGGTGCGAGGCCAGCAGCTCACGGAGGACGAGCGGCCGTTCCTTGGTGACATGTTCCTCCTGACCGACAAGCCGGTCATCTACATCGCCAACGTGGACGAGTCCCAGCTCGCGAAGCAGGACGACCCCGGCATCCAGGCAGTGCGCGAGATGGCCGACGCCGAGGGCGCGAAGGCGGTGGTGATCTGCGGCAAGGTGGAGTCGGAGCTGGCCGAGCTCGCCGACGCCGAGCGCCAGGAGTTCCTGCAGAGCCTCGGCCTCTCCGAGCCGGGCCTGAACGCGCTCGTCCGGGCGGGGTACGAGGAGCTCGGGCTGCTCACCTTCCTCACCGCCGGTCCCGAGGAGAGCCGCGCCTGGACGGTGAAGAAGGGCTCGCGGGCCCCCCAGGCGGCGGGCGTCATCCACACCGACTTCGAGCACGGCTTCATCAAGGCCGAGGTGATGCACTACGAGGACCTGCTGAAGCTCGGCAGCGAGGCCGCCGTGAAGGAGAAGGGCCTCATGCGGATAGAGGGCAAGGAGTACGTCGTGCAGGACGGCGACGTGATGCACTTCCGCTTCAACGTCTGACCGCGGTGCCGGAGGTGGGAAACCCCGGTGCCGGAGGTGCCCTGAAACCGTGAGAGTCCGAAGGGTTGAGCGCTTCCGGCCGGTGCGGATCGCCATCAGCATGGGCGACCCGTCCGGCATCGGGGCCGAGGTGACCGCCAAGGCGCTCGCGCGGATCTCCGGCACCGGCACCGGTGCGGGAGGCCCCCGGAGCGCGGTGCCGGAGGTGGTCCCCTACGTGTTCGGCGACGGGCCGGTCCTTGCCAGGGCCATGGAGGCGGCCGGGATCGACCTGCCGGTGGTCGGTGCCGGAGGATCCGTCCCGGATGGGGGTGCGGTCATCGCGGTCAGTGCCCTGGCTGCGGCGGACGCGCGACCCGGGAAGCCTACCCCCAAGGGCGGAGCCGCCCAGCTCGCTTACCTCGAGGCCGCCTTCGCCGCGGTCGCCTCCGGCACCGCCGGCGCGCTCTGCACGGCCCCGGTCTCGAAGGCCCAGGTGGCGACGGCGCTGCCGGGCTTCGTGGGCCACACCGAGTGGCTCACCGAGCGCACCCGCACCCGTCGCTCGGTGATGATGCTCGCGGGCGCGCGGCTGCGGGTGGCGCTGGTGACGAACCACCTCGCGCTCTCCGAGGTGCTCGGCGCCGTCACCCCGGCCGAGATCCTGGCGACCTTGAAGGTGACCGACGCCGCGATGCGCCGCGATTTCGGGCTGCGCCGGCCGCGGCTCGCGGTCTGCGCCATGAACCCGCACGCCGGGGAGGGCGGCGCCTTCGGCGACGAGGAGGCGCGGGTGGTCGCCCCGGCCCTCGCCCGCGCCCGCCGGCTCGGCATCGACGCCTCCGGCCCGTATCCCGCCGACAGCGTCTTCTTCCGCGCGGCCCGCGGCGAGTTCGACGCGGTGGTCGCGCTCTACCACGACCAGGGACTCATCCCGGTGAAGCTGCTCGACGCGCTGATGGACGATCCGGCAGTGAACGTCACCCTCGGCTTGCCGCTGGTGCGCACCAGCCCGGACCACGGGGTGGCCTACGACCTCGCCGGGCGGTGGAGGGCGAGCGAGGCGAGCATGGTGGCGGCGCTCCGCCTGGCGGCGCGACTCGCCGCCGGCCGCGCCCAGCCCGCGCGCCGAGGCTAGGGCTTCTTCGCCCCCGGAGCGGTGGCCGAGGCCGCGGCCGCCGGGGCGGTGGAGTCGCCCAGCTCCGGCATCTTGACCTCGATGACCGCGTCCTTGCGCAGCTCGGCCACGTACTGGTTGCGGTAGCCCTCGAGCTGCTCGTTGGTGAGCCGGTCGCGGATCTCCTCCTTCGCGTCCTCGAAGGCCTTGGGCGCGCCGCCGCGGCGGTCCTGCACCTGGAGGATCTGGAAGCCGAGCCGGGTCCTGAGCACCGGCGAGACCTCGCCCTTCGAGAGCGAGAAGGCAGCCTTCTCGAGGTCGGGCTGCACCGTGCCCCGCTTCAGCCAGCCGAGCTCGCCGCCCTCGGCGGCGCTCGGCCCCTGCGACACCTCGCGCGCGACCTGCGCGAAGTCGGCGCCGCCTTTCACCCGGGCCAGGGCCTGCTCGGCCCGCGCCTTCACCTTGGCCTCGGCGGCCGCGCCAGCCGCCGGATCGAGCGGGAGGAAGATGTGGCGGACCTTCACCTCCTCGCCGGCGGTGAACTGCCCCAGGTGCGACTGGTAGTAGGTCTTGAGGTCCTCGTCGGTGACCTTCACCTTGCTGCGGACCTTCACCTGCATGAGCCGCATCGACTCGAGGTCGCGCTTCACCGCCTTGCGGAAGCCGTCGCGCGAGAGCCCCTGCTCCTGCAGGGCCCGGTCGAGCCCGGCCTCGTCGAGCTTGTTGCGGGTCTTGATGTCGGCGATGGCGCCGTCCACCTCCGCGTCGGTCACCTCGAGCTGGAGCACGGTGGCCTGGGCGTCGAAGAGCTTCTCCGAGACCACCTGATCGAAGGCGAGCTTGAGCGCGCGGGCGCGCTCCTTCTCGGCGTCCGGCCCCTGCTGCTGCTGCAGCCGGCGGAACTCGGGCCCGAGCCGGTCGATGAGCTCGCCGAGCGTGATCACCTCGCCGTTCACCGTCGCGGCGACGCGATCGAGGACGCGGGGGGCGGTGACCGGCGCGGCGGCGAGGAAGGCGGCGAGGAGGAGGCTCGTCATGCGGTCGTCCGTGCGTTGAAGAGAAGCGCCCTGCCGCGGAGCGTGCCGGCAGGGCGCAGTCGAAGCGAGTGCGGCGCGATGGTCACTTCGCCGGCGAGGTGGCCGGCGCCGGCGGAGCCTGGTGCGCGCCCGGGGCGCCGCCCATCTGGCCTCCCGGCGCCATCCCGCCGTGGCCGCCGCCCATCATGCCGGGCATCATCCCGGGCATGCCGGCGGGCGCGGCGGCGACCTCCACCTTCTCGAGCTCGGCGTCGTTCACCTTGACGTTGGCCTGATCCTTGAGCTGCTTGGTGAAGTCGTCGAACTCCTTCTTCTTCTTCTCGCTCCAGAGGCGGCTCGCGATCTGCGGCTTCACCTGGTCGAAGGGCCGGTTGATCTCCTCCTGGTGCCCCGTGACCTTGGCGACGACGAAGCCCTGCGAGGTCTCGACGGGGCCGGCCTCCTCGCCGTCCTTGAGCGGCGCCACCACGTCGGCGAAGGCCTTCCCGTAAGCCTTCTCGAGCTCGTCCTTGCTCTTGTAGCCGAGGTCGCCGCCGATGTTCCGGGTGGCCTCGTCCTGGGAGCTCTCGCGCGCGGCGGCGGCGAAGGCGAGCGGGTTCTTCTTCTCCTGCTCCTTGACGGTGGCGGCGACCTTCTTCGCCTTGGCGGCGTCGCCCTTCACCACGATCACCGCCAGCCGCAGCCTGGCCGGCTTCTGGTAGTCGTCCTTGTGCTCGCCGTAGAACTTCTGCAGCTCGGCGTCGGGGATGTTCTTCGCGCCCTCGGTGTCGGCGAACTTGCGCTGCAGGTACTTCTGCACCATCGCCCGCTTCACCAGGTACTGGACGTCGGGATCCTTCTCCATCCCGGCCTTCTGCGCCTCGCTGGCGAGGAGCTCGAACTGCACCAGGTTCTGCAGGAACTCCTTCTTGCGGTCGAGCGTGGTGAACCGCTGCCGGATGAAGGGGGACTGCTCGTCGAGGCGGGCCTTGAACTCGGGAGCGGTGATGGTCACGCCGTTGCCGGAGGCGACCACGGGGCCGGACTTGCCGGAGCCCGCGTTGCAGGCGGCGAGGCCGGCGGCGGCGGCGACGGAGAGGACAATCGATCGGCGAGCCATGGGGTCAGGATCTCCTGGATGGGAGTGAGGAAGAGAGCGGTCCCCCCGGGACCGCGGACCGCCCACAAAGAGCACAAGCAAGGGCGCGGATCAAGGCGTCAATCCGCCGTCGCGACCCACTCGAGACCGGCCAGGACCTGCTTCGCGGCGCGCAGCAACTCGAGCCCTCGGGCCGCCTCCTGCGCCGGAGTGGGCGCGAGCGGCGGCGGGGGTGGCCGCGAGGCCGCGGTCCGGGCCGGCGGCGGCTTGGGCCGCGCCCTCCCCGACGGGCGCGCCGGCCTGGGCGGCGGGGCGGCGATGGCCCCGTCGGCGCCGATATGGGCGACGAGCTTCATGTCCGGGGTGAGGCGGAGGGCGCCGTTCGAGGCCTGCACCCGCTTCGCGAGCTGGAAGGGGTCGAGCGCGGCCTGATCGCCGAGGGTGAGCACGAGCCGCCCCGGCCCGCTCTCGAGGGCGCGGATGCGCAGGGCGCGCAGGCGCACCTTCACCTCGTGCAGGGCGCAGAGCGCGTCCACCTCCTCGGGCGCGTCGCCGTAGCGGTCCACGATCTCGGCGCGGATCTCGTCCAGCTCCTCGTCGGAGGAGGCCTGGGCGAAGCGCTTGTAGAAGTAGAGCCGCTGGTGGACGTCCGGCATGTACGGATCGGGGATGAAGGCGGCCACCGGCAGCTGCACGTCGGGGTCGATCTCCTCCCTGGGCGGCTCGCCCTTGAGCTCGCGCACCGCCTCGTCCATGAGCTGCGTGTAGAGGTCGAAGCCCACCGACTCGATCTGGCCCGACTGGTCCTTGCCGAGCAGGTTGCCGGCGCCGCGGATCTCGAGGTCGTGGCTCGCGATCTTGAAGCCGGCGCCCAGCTCGGAGAACTGCTGCAGCGCCTCGAGCCGCTTCTGGGCGTCCTTGGTGACCGGCCGCCGCGCCGGAACCAGCAGCCAGGCGTAGGCGCGCTCGCGGCTGCGGCCGACCCGGCCGCGGATCTGGTAGAGCTGCGCCAGGCCGAAGTGGTCGGCCCGGTTCACGATGATGGTGTTGGCGCTCGGGATGTCGAGGCCGCTCTCGATGATCGACGAGGCGATGAGCACGTCGATCTCGCGGTTCACGAAGCGCCCCATCACCTTCTCGAGCTGCCCCTCGCCCATCTGGCCGTGCGCCACGCCGAGCCGCGCCTCCGGCACCAGCTCGGAGAGGAACTTCTCGATGGCCTGGATCGAGCGCACGCGGTTGTGGACGAAGTAGACCTGGCCGCCGCGCCGAAGCTCCTGCTCGATCGCCTCCTTGATCGCCCCGGGGTCGAACTTGGCGACGAAGGTGCGGATGGAGCGCCGGTCCTCCGGCGGAGTGGCGATGATCGAGAGGTCGCGCGCGCCGGCGAGGCTCATGTGCAGCGTGCGGGGGATGGGGGTGGCGGTGAGCGTGAGCACGTCCACCAGCTTGCGGAGCTTCTTGAGCCGCTCCTTGTGCGCCACGCCGAAGCGCTGCTCCTCGTCCACCACCATGAGGCCGAGGTCCTTGAAGGAGACGTCGGCGGCGAGCAGCCGATGGGTGCCGATGACCACGTCCACCTTGCCGGCGGCGGCGTCCTTCAGGATCTGGCGCACCTGCTCGGCGGTCTTCATGCGCGACACCGCCTCGATGCGCACCGGGTAGCCCTTGAAGCGCTCGCGGAAGTTCCGCTCGTGCTGGGCGGCGAGCACCGTGGTGGGCACCAGCACCGCCACCTGCTTCTTCGAGAGCACCGCCAGCATGGCGGCGCGCATCGCCACCTCGGTCTTGCCGTAGCCGACGTCGCCGCAGACGAGCCGGTCCATGGGGGGCTTCGTACCGGGGGGGTGAGGCCCTCCCGCCCCCGCCGTTCGCTCCAGGGCAGGCTCATCCGCCTGCCCCTGCGCTCGCCTGCCGCTCCCGCCCGTCATGTCGCCGATGACGTCCTCGATGGCGCGGGCCTGGTCGGGCGTGGGCTCGTAGGGGAACTCGGCCTCGAACTCGCGGAAGACCTCCTCCGGCTCCTTGAACTCGAAGCCTGGGTGGGCGGCGCGGGCGGCGTAGACGTCGAGCAGCTCGGCCGCCATCTTGAGCAGCTGCTCCTTCACCCGCGCCTTGCGCAGCGCGAAGGACTGCCCGCCCAGCTTGTCGAGCCGCACCGACTCGGCGGCGGCGCCGGTGAACTTCTGCACCTGCCGCAGCTTCGAGACCGGCAGGTAGAGCCGGTCGGCCCCCTCGTAGGCCAGCACCAGGAAGTCGGCCTCGACCCCCCGGATCTGCATCTTGGTGAGGCCGAGGTACTTCGCGATGCCGTGCTCCACGTGGACCACGAGGTCGCCCTCGTCGAGCTCCCGGAAGCTGGCGGCGAAGGCGTTCTCGGCCTTGGTGGCGCGGACCTTCTTGCGCGCCTTCTTGCCGAAGATCTCCTCGTCGGAGAGGAGCGCCAGCCGGGCGCCCTCGGCCACGAAGCCGGCGGAGATCTCCCCCGGAACCAGGTGGACGTGGATGGCCGGGTCGTAGAAGGTGGCGGTGCCGGAGAACGGTCCCGGATGGGTACGCACGGCCTGGCGCCGGTCCTCGACCAGCCGCCGGAGCCGGTCGGCCGAGCCCGGGCTGCCGCAGGCGACCACCGCGGCGATGCCGCGGCGCCGCCAGTCCTCGAGCCGGCGCAGCAGCGGCGCCAGGGCCCCATCCTCGCCGTGGGCGCCCTCGATCTCGGCGCGCAGCCGGGAGGTCTCCTCGAGCTTGAAGGCGATCGGCTCGCGGGTGCCCATCCAGACCCGGTGCCGGAGGACGCGCGGCAAGCCCGCGATTTTCGCCAAGGTGCCGGACTTGCCGACGAAGTGGGCGGGAGGGGGCAGGGCCAGCTCCTCCCGCTTGAGCGCGCCCTGGTGCTCGCGCTCGAGCTCCTCGTCGAGGTCCTGGAGGGCCGCCTCCACGTTCGGCAGGTCGTCCACGTAAGCGACCAGCTTCGCCGGCAGGTAGTCGAAGAGCGTCCCGAGCCCGCCCCGGTGAAAGCCGGGGAGGAGCGCCTCCATCCCGAAGAAGGGGGTGCCGGAGTCGATGGCGTCGAGCACCTCGCGGACCCGGCTCGTCGGCCGGTCCACCTGCTCGGCGATGTCCCGCACCGCCTGCTTGGCCGCGGCTCTGCCGTCTTCGGTGAAGAGCGCCTCGCGGGCCGGGCAGAGCACCACCTCCGGCACCTCGTCGGTGGTCCTCTGGCCATCGGGCTCGAAGGCCCGGCAGCTCTCGATCTCGTCGCCGAAGAACTCGAGCCGCACCGGGCGCGGGTCGAGCGGGCTCCAGAGGTCGACGATGCCGCCGCGGACCGCGAAGGAGCCGGGGTCCTCGACCAGCGGCACGCGGGCGTAACCCAGCGTCACCAGGCGGCTCGCCAGCGCCTCGCGCTCGATCTGGACCCCCTTGCCGAGGAGGTCGGTGAGCGACTCGAAGACCGCGCGCGGGACCATGCGCCGGGCGAGGGCCCGCGCCGAGACCACCACCGCCCGGACCTTGTCGCCGAGGTGGAGCCGGCACAGGGCCGAGAGCCGCTCCATCTCCAGGCCACGGTCGGGCGAGAGGTCGTCATAAGGCAGGACCGGGTCGGCCGGGACCCGGAGGACCACGCCGGAGCCGGTGCCGGTGCCGGAGGTGCCCGCACTCTCGGTCCGTGAACCTCCGGCACCGGGAGTTGCGCCGTCGTTCCGCGAGGTTGCGAGGAAGAACTCGAGGTCGCGGGCGAGGAGGTCGGCCTCCTCCTCATCCTGCGTCACCGCCAAAAGGAGGGGTTCGGGCTGACCCTTCGGCACCGCCAGGAGCGCCCGGGCGACGAGGCCGCGCGCGGCTCCGGACAGGCCGGTGACCTCCGCGGCGCGCCCCTCGGCGAGGGCGCGCAGCACCTCGCGGATGGCGGGGCTGTCGGTGGCGGGTAGTTCCTGGAAAGCCAAGTGCGGCGGCATGATAGCGGCGCGTGCCGGAGGTGGCGGCGAAAAGTGGCGAAACGACACGACACCGGCGGCGCCAGACGTCCTTCGCCGCCGGTCGCCGAGGTGGGGGCGCCCTCCTGGAAACAGGAGCACGCTCCGACTTCAGAGACCCGAGCGCCGATCCTCGCTGCGCCACCGGTGTCGGCGGAGATCTAACGCGGTGCCGGAGGCGCCGCTTCCTTGAAAGCCCCACTCCCCCCCGCTACACTCGCCCCGGTGGCGCGGGGGGCCGCCCACCGCACCGAAAAAACTGATGAACCGCCCACGCCTACACCCCGCGTTCCTGGCCCTGGCGCTCGCCGCCTGCGGCGGCCTCGACGGCGGGCAGGCGGGCGTGAAGGCGGACGCCTCCCCGGTCGTGGCCACGCTGGCGTCCCCCGATGGCCAGGGCCGCGCCCAGCTCCAGGCCGGCGACGCCGGCGCGGCCCGCGCCTCCTTCGAGGCCGCCCTCTCCGCCGATCCAAACCAGCTCTCCGCCCTCAACGACCTCGCCGTCGGCTACTCGCTCGACGGCCGCTTCGACGCCGCCCGCCAGCTCCTCGAGGAGGTGGTGGCCCGCGGCGGCTCGCGCGAGCAGCAGCTCGCCCTCGTGAACCTGGGCGAGCTCTACGCCCTCGACGGCTACGGCACCGCCGCCGCCGCCCACCTCGAGTCGGCCCGCGCCATCGACCCCGCCCGCCCCGAGCCGCTCTACGCGCTGGCGCTCCTCGCCGACGCGCGCGGCGATCTCGCCCAGTCGCGCGCCGCCCTCAAGGACGCGGTGCGCGCCGACGACGGCTCCGCCCGCCGCGCGCTGGTCTTCGTCTACCCGGAGGAGCGCGCCCACCTCGAGGCGCTCCTCGCCGAGGCCCGCGGCGACCGCGCCGAGGCCCAGGCCCGCTTCCAGAAGCTCGCCGCCGGCCGCTTCCCGGCGCTCGCCGCCGCCGCCCAGAAGCACCTCGAGGAGCCGTAGGCGCGCCATGGCCCAGGAAGCGCCGGAGCTGGGCAGGCGGGAGCGCGAGATCCTCCGGGCGCTGGTGCAGGACTATATCCACAGCGGCGAGCCGGTGGCGAGCCAGCCGCTCCTCGCCCGCCACGACCTCGACTGCTCCCCGGCCACGGTCCGCAACGTCATGGCCGACCTCGAGGCGCTCGGCTACCTCGCCAAGCCCCACACCTCCTCCGGCCGCGTCCCCACCGATCGCGGCTACCGGCTCTACGTCGACACCCTCCTCAAGATCCGGCCGCCCTCGGCCCAGGAGCGTGAGCGGATCGAGCGCACCACCCAGGCCCCGCCGGCGGTGGGCGCGCTCTTCGCGAGCACCGCCGAGCTGCTCCACTCGCTCTCCCACCACGTGGGGGTGGTCACCACCCCGCGGCCGGTGAGCGACCCCGTGCGCCAGCTCGAGTTCGTGCGGCTGCGCGACGACCGGGTGCTGGCGGTCTTCGTCTCCCAGGCCGGGCTCGTCACCAACAAGCTCCTCACCCTCGACTTCCCCTTGGACGCGGGCGAGCTCGAGCGGGCGGCGAGCTACCTCAACGCGCGGCTCGCCACCGTCCCGCTCCAGTCGCTGCGCGATCGCATCCTCGAGGACATGCGCGCCGACGAGTCGGCCCTCCACGGCCTGCTCGCCAAGGCCCTCCGGCTCGCCGAGCAGAGCGTCGAGGCCCAGGGCGCCCCCGCCTCGCAGGTGGTGCTGGAGGGAGAGGCGAGCGTCCTCGACGCGCCCGAGTTCGCCGACGTCACCAAGGCCCGGGCGCTCCTGCGCGCCTTCGCCGAGAAGGACCGGATCCTGCGGGTGCTCGACCGGGTGCTCCGCTCGCGCGAGGTGCAGATCTACATCGGCGCCGAGAGCGAGCTCGCGAGCGTGCCCGACACCGGCGAGGTCTCGGTGGTGGCGGCGCCGTACGGTCGCGGCGAGACCGTGCTCGGCACCCTGGCGGTCATCGGTCCCACCCGCATGAACTACGCCCGGCTCATCCCGCTCGTCGCCCTGACCGCCCGCGAGATCTCCCGCGCGCTCTCGGGTGGCGAGGAGCCCTGAGCGGATGGCGTCGAGCCCCGAGCGCCCGCCCGGCGCGGGGCCTACACGCTTTTTTTCCCCCCGACCGTGTGACAGAATCCGCCGGACTCTCACACCTGCGCCGACCTGGCCCATTGGGGGCGACGGGGCCGGCGCGCTCGCGCGAGGGGCATGCGTGTCTGAAGAATTGAAGGGCTCCATCTCGGCCGACATCTCCGAAGACGCCGTCGCCGCGGCCCTGGCCGCGGTGGAGCGGAGCGAGGCCGGCGAGGCCGAGGTGACGGTCGTCCCCGAAGAGGGCGCCGCCGCCGCGGTCGAGGTAGCGGCGGCCGAGCTGGCATCGGCCCGCAAGGAGCTCGAGCGGGCCGAGGAGGCCCAGGCGAAGCTTCGCGCCGACCTCGAGGAGGCCCAGTCCCGGCTGCTCCGCACGGCCGCCGACCTGGAGAACGCCCGCAAGCGCGCGCTGCGCGAGAAGGACGAGCTGAAGAAGTTCGCCGCCGAGCGGCTCCTCAAGGACCTCGTGCCGGTCGTCGACAACCTCGACCGCGCCCTCGCCGCCGCCGCCGAGGACGACCCCCTCTCGAGCGGGGTGCGGCTGGTGCTGAAGAGCTTCGAGGACGCGCTCGGTCGCCACGGCGTCCAGATCTTCTCCGCGCTGGGCGAGCCGTTCGACCCGCGCGTCCACGAGGCGATCATGCAGGTGGAGGGCGACGCGGCGCCGGGCACGGTGGTGTTCCAGCACGGGCGGGGGTTCCTGCTCGCCGAGCGGCTGCTCCGCGCGGCGCTGGTGGGGGTGGCCGTGGCGAGGCCGGCGGCGCCCGAGGCGTCCGCAGTGGCGGCGGAGGAGCCGGGCGACGCGCCCGCGCCCGCCGCGGCCGAGCCGGAGCCGGCGTAGGCGCCGGGAGAGAGACGGGGAATGGGCAAGGTCATCGGAATCGATCTCGGCACCACCAACAGCTGCGTCTCCGTGATGGAGGGCGGCGAGCCGGTGGTGATCCCCAACAGCGAGGGCTCGCGCACCACGCCCTCGATGGTGGCCTTCACCGAGGGGGGCGAGCGGCTGGTGGGACAGATCGCCAAGCGCCAGGCCATCACCAACCCCGACTCCACCGTCTACGTGGTGAAGCGGCTCATCGGCCGCAAGATGGGCGACGCCGAGGTGGCCCGCACCGCCAGCCTCGTGCCCTACCACATCGTCCCCGCCGACAACGGCGACGCCTGGGTGGAGGTGGAGCGCAAGCGCTACTCGCCCTCCGAGGTCTCGGCGATGGTGCTCGCCAAGATGAAGCAGACCGCCGAGGACTACCTGGGCGAGTCGGTCACCGAGGCGATCGTCACCTGCCCCGCCTACTTCAACGACGCCCAGCGCCAGGCCACCAAGGACGCCGGGCGCATCGCCGGCCTCGAGGTGCTCCGCATCATCAACGAGCCGACCGCCGCGGCGCTGGCCTACGGGATCGACCGCCAGGAGGAGGGCAAGTCGGAGAAGATCGCCGTCTACGACCTCGGCGGCGGCACCTTCGACATCACCATCCTCGAGCTCAACAGCGGCGTGTTCGAGGTGAAGGCCACCAACGGCGACACCTTCCTCGGCGGCGAGGACTTCGACCAGCGCGTCATCGACTGGCTCGCGGGCCGCTTCCAGGAGCAGCACCGGATCGACCTTCGCAAGGACCGGATGGCGCTGCAGCGGCTCAAGGAGGCGGCCGAGCGCGCCAAGCACGAGCTCTCGAGCGCTCTCGAGACCGAGGTGAACCTCCCCTTCATCACCGCCGACCCGGCCACCGGCCCCAAGCACCTCGCCGAGACCATCGACCGCAAGACGCTCGAGGAGCTGGTCGGCGACCTGGTCGAGAAGACCATCGAGCCCTGCCGCACCGCCCTCGCCGACGCCGGGATGAAGCCGCAGGAGCTCGACAACGTGATCCTGGTGGGCGGCATGACGCGCATGCCCAAGGTCCAGGAGGTGGTGAAGCGGTTCTTCGGCCGGGAGCCGCACAAGGGCGTGAACCCGGACGAGGTGGTGGCGGTGGGGGCCGCCATCCAGGGCGGCGTGCTCAAGGGCGAGGTGAAGGACGTCCTCCTCCTCGACGTCTCCCCGCTCTCCCTCGGCGTCGAGACCGCCGGCGGGGTCTTCACCAAGATCATCGAGAAGAACACCACCGTCCCGTCGAAGAAGTCGCAGGTCTTCTCCACCGCCGTCGACAACCAGCCGCTGGTGTCGGTCCACGTGCTCCAGGGCGAGCGCGAGATGGCGGCCGACAACAAGACGCTGGCCCGCTTCGAGCTGGTGGGCATCCCGCCGGCGCCGCGCGGCGTGCCGCAGATCGAGGTCAGCTTCGACATCGACGCCAACGGCATCGTGCACGTCTCGGCGAAGGACCTCGGCACCGGCAAGACCCAGCAGATCCGCATCACCGCCTCGTCCGGCCTCGCGGAGGAGGAGATCCAGCGGATGATCCGCGACGCGGCCGCGAACCAGAGCGACGACAAGAAGAAGAAGGAGCTCGCCGACGCGCGCAACAACGCGGAGGGGCTCATCTACACCACCGAGAAGAGCATGGAGGAGTACGCCAGCGTCCTCAAGCCGAACGATCTCGCGGAGATCAAGGCCGACCTGGAGGCGCTGCGCGCGGTCCTCGGCAGCGAAGATCCCGGCAAGATCAAGGAGGCGCTCACCCGGCTGGAGGGCAGCGCCTACCGGATCGCCGACGCCATCTACGCGAGCACCAGCGGCGGGTAGCCGCGGCCGCCAGCGGGCATTTGCCAGCCCAAAGATCGGTTTTACATTCCTCGCGCGCTCGTGGCGCGAGGGCCTGGAATGACCTTGGAAAAGCGCGACTACTACGAAGTCCTGGGCGTCACCCGCGAGTCCTCCGAGCAGGAGATCAAGACCGCCTACCGCCGGCTCGCCCACCAGTACCACCCGGACAAGAACGAGGGCGACAAGGCGGCCGAGGAGCGCTTCAAGGAGTGCTCCGAGGCCTACGCGGTGCTCTCCGATCCGGACAAGCGCGCCCGCTACGACCAGTTCGGCCACCGCGGGGCCGGCAATCCCTTCGAGGGCTTCGCCGGCGGCGCGTCCATCAACGACATCTTCGGCGACATCTTCAGCGAGATGTTCGGCGGCCAGCGACGCCCGCGCGGTCGCCCCCGCGGCTCCGACCTCCGTTACCACCTCGAGCTCTCCTTCGAGGAGGCGGCCTTCGGCACCGTCGCCCGCATCGAGATCCCGCGCCCTCGTCGCTGCGACACCTGCAGCGGCTCGGGCGCGAAGCCGGGCACCAGCGCGCACACCTGCCAGACCTGCGGCGGCGCCGGCGAGGTGCGGCTCACCCAGGGCTTCTTCTCGATCGCCCGCACCTGCCCGCGCTGTGGCGGGCAGGGCAAGGTCATCGTCGACAAGTGCGTCGACTGCGGCGGCGCCGGGATGCTCAAGGGCGAGGCCTCGGTGGAGGTGAAGGTGCCGCCCGGCGTCGACACCAACACGCGGCTCAAGCTCTCCGGCGAGGGCGAGCCGGCGCCAGGCCCGGGAGGGCAGCCCGGCGACCTCTACGTGGTGGTGCAGGTGCGCGAGCACCCCATCTTCCGCCGCGAGGACACCGAGGTGGTCTACGAGATGCCCATCTCCTTCGCCCAGGCGGCCCTGGGCGCGGCGCTCGACGTGCCCACCCTCGACGGTCCGGTGAAGATGAAGATCCCGGCCGGCACCCAGAGCGGCAAGGTGTTCCGGCTGCGCGGCAAGGGCATCCCGGCGCTCAACGGCAGCGGCCGCGGCGATCAGCACGTGCGGGTGGTGGTCGAGACCCCGCACCACCTCACCAAGGAACAGCGCGAGCTGCTGGAGCGCTTCGCGGCCCTGTCGGGGGAGGACACCCAGCCGCAGACGCGCAGCTTCTGGGAAAAAGTGGGCGACCTCATCGGCGCCAAGAAGCGTTAGAACACGGCCATGGCCCACAACCTGGTGGTCGCGTTCGCGCTGGTCCTCCTCGCCTGCGTGAAGCGGGTCCCGGAGGCCGACGAGGGCGAGCCGGGCGGTGAGGCGCAGGCGCAGGCGGCCCAGCCGCGGCGCGAGGGCGGCACCGGCGCGGCGTCCCCGCTCCAGCCCGGGCTGCCGCGCCAGGCCGTCCCGCCGCCGGGCGCCCTCGCCAGCGCCACCATCGGCGTCGCCGTGCCGATGAGCGGCAAGTACAAGGGCTGGGGCGAGGCGATCGTGGAGGGGCTCAGCCTGGCCCTCGCCGACTCCCCCTACCAGCTCGCGGTGCGCGACACCCGCGGCGAGGCCGACGGGGCGGCGCAGGCCCTGGCGCAGCTCGCCCGCGAGGACCGGGTCATCGCCGCGGTGGGCGGCGTCACCAACGCCGAGGCGCTGGCGGCCGCGAGCGCGGCGCAGGCCGAGGGGGTGCCGTTCATCTCGCTCTCCAAGGTGGAGGGGGTCACCGCCGCCGGCCCGTTCGTCTTCCGCAACATGCTCACCGCCGAGGCCCAGGCGGCGGCGCTGGCCGAGTTCGCGGCGGCGCGGCGGGGCCTGAGGCGCTTCGCCACCCTCTACCCCGAGACCACCTACGGCCAGGAGCTGGCGTCGGCCTTCGCCGGCGCGGCCGCCTCGCGCGGCGCGGAGGTGAACCACTCCGTCCCCTACGAGGCCGACCGCACCACCTTCTCCCCCATGGTGAAGGCGCTCGTCGGCAAGGCCAACCTCGAGCGGCGCGCCGACTGGCGCAAGGCCTCGGCGGAGATCGCCAAGGAGCAGAAGGATCCCTTCCGCCGCAAGAAGGCGCTCGAGAAGCTCCGGAAGGAGCTGCCGCCCATAGTCGACTTCGACGCCGTCTTCATCCCCGACTTCGCGAAGAACGTGGCGCTGCTGGCGCCGGCGCTGGCGGTCGAGGACGTGATGACCCTCACCTGCGACGAGAAGGCGCTGGACCGCTTCCGCAAGGCGACGGGCCAGCCCGACGCCCGGGCGGTGCAGCTCCTCGGCGCCAACGGCTGGGACGACCCGGCGCTCTTCGAGAAGGCCTCCCGCTACGTCGAGTGCGCAGTCTTCGTGGACGGCTTCTTCGCCCCCTCGGCGCGCCCCGCCACGCGTCGCTTCGTGGAGGCCTTCCAGAAGCAGTACCAGCACCCGCCCACCATCCTCGAGGCCTCGGCCCACGACGCCGCCGGGCTGCTGCGCGCCACCCTGGAGGCCGGGGCCATCAACCGCGACGGGGTGCGGGCGCTGCTCACCACCGGGCGGCCCTGGTCGGGCGCCACCGGCGACCTCTCCTTCGACCCGCGGCGCGAGCCGGTGCGGCAGCTCTTCTTCCTCACCGCCGACAAGGCCGGCATCCGCGAGCTCACGCCCCAAGAGCTGGCTGCGCCGGGGGCCGGGTAGCCTTACCTGCATCGGATGGACGCCGCCGTCGCCCTGCGCCGCAGCCGCTTCCCCTACCTCAACGCCGCGCTCTTCGCGGCCACCGCGGTCACCACCGTCTGGGCCGGGGCGCAGATGGGCGAGCTGCCGCCGGCCGGCGGCGCCCTCGCGCGCGTGGTGCTCGGCGGGCTGCCCTTCGCCGCCGCCATCCTCGGGATCCTGGTCTGCCACGAGATGGGCCACTACCTCATGGGCAAGGCCTACGGCGTCGACTCCACGCTGCCGTTCTTCATCCCGGTGCCGTTCGGCTTCGGCACCTTCGGCGCGGTGATCCGCATCCGCTCCCCCATGCCGACGCGGCGGGCGGTGATCGACATCGGCGCCGCCGGCCCCATCGCCGGGTTCGCGGTGGCGCTGCCGCTCCTCGCCTGGGGGCTGGCGCACTCAGAGATCCGGGCCGTGGGCGAGGCGGCCGCCGCCACCTCCAACGTCGGCTCGCCGTACGCCATCCTGCGGGCGCTCTGGCTGCACCAGGAGCTGCGCGGTGGCGGCGGGCTGCAGCTCATGGGCGACAGCCTCGTCACCTGGGGGATGGCGCGGCTGGTGGTGGGGCCGATCGCCCCCGGCTTCGACGTCTTCCTCCACCCGGTGGCGCTCGCCGCCTGGCTCGGCCTGTTCGTCACCACCTTGAACCTCATCCCGCTCGGCCAGCTCGACGGCGGCCACGTGACCTACGCCCTGCTCGGCCGCCAGGGGGCGCTGCGGCTCTCGCGGCTGGTGAGCCTGGGGCTGCTCGGCTTCGGCCTCTTCGCCTCCTGGAACTGGCTCGTCTGGTGGCTCATCACCCGCTTCGCGGTGGGGCTGCGCCACCCGCCGGCGTTGCAGGAGGAGCCGCTCGGCCCGGGGCGCAAGCTCCTGGCGGCGGCGGCGCTGCTCCTCTTCCTCGCGACCTTCATCCCGGTGCCGATCGCGGTGTGAGGGGGGGCCCGCGGAGCCCGTCCGCGTCCCGTGCTAGAACCTCGCCCGTGGCGGACGCGCTCGACCCTGCGGCCCAGGACCCCATCACCGAGATCCTCGGACAGGGCGGCGCCCTGGCGCGCGCCCTGCCGGGCTACGAGGAGCGGGCCGACCAGCTCGCCATGGCCCACGCCGTGGCCGGCGCGCTCGACCGGCGGCGCTACCTCATCGCCGAGGCCGGCACCGGCACCGGCAAGACGCTCGCCTACCTCGTCCCGGCGGTGCTCTCCGGGCGCAAGGTGGTGGTCTCCACCGCCACCAAGACGCTCCAGGAGCAGATCTGGTTCAAGGACCTGCCGCTCCTGCAGCGCCACTGCGGCCTCGAGATCTCCGCCGCCTACCTCAAGGGCCGCGCCAACTACCTCTGCCTGGAGCGCTTCGAGAAGTTCGCCCAGCACCCCACCTTCCCGGCGCGCGAGGAGGCGGCGCACTGGCCGGTCATCGCCGCCTGGGCCCGCCGCACCGAGACCGGCGACCGGAGCGAGCTCGACCTCCCCGATCAGTACGGCGCCTGGCGCGAGCTCTCGGCCACCGGCGAGACCTGCCTCGGCCGCGACTGCGAGCGCTACGACGACTGCTTCGTCACCCGCGCCCGCGCGCTGGCCGGCGCCGCCGACGTGGTGCTGGTGAACCACCACCTCTTCTTCGCCGACCTCGCCATGCGCACCTCGCGCGCCGGGGTCGAGGTGCTGCCGGCCTACGAGGCGGTGGTCTTCGACGAGGCCCACGCGCTCGAGGAGACCGCCACCGAGTACTTCGGGCTGCAGGTCTCGTCCTACCGGGTGGAGGAGCTCTGCCGCGACGCCGGCCGGGCGGTCGGCGATCGACCCGACCTCGCCGCCATGATGAAGGAGCAGACGAGCGGCATCCTGCACGCCGGCGAGCGGTTCTTCGCGGCCCTGGCCGAGCGGCTGCGGGCCGCCGGCGGCCGGAGCCAGCGCTCCTTCCCGGCGCGCGGCCGCGGCGGCCGGCCCGATGAGGACCTGCGGGTCCCGCTCTCCGGGTCGATCCTGGAGCCGCTCGCCGCCGAGCAGCAGCGGCTCGACGGCGCGCTGGAGGAGCTGCGGGGGCTGCTCGCGGACGCGGAGAGCTCGGCGCTGTCGCAGCTGGCGCGCCGGGCCGCCGAGCTGCGGGTGGAGCTCGGCGCGGTCACCGCCCTGAACGAGCGGAGCCGGGTCTACTTCGGCGAGCTGCGCGGCCGCGGCGTCTTCCTGCGCGCCGCCCCCATCGACGTGGCCGAGGAGCTGGTCGACCGCCTCTACCGGCGCATCGACACGGTGGTCTTCACCAGCGCCACCCTGGCCGCGCAGGGGCGCTTCGACTACTTCCGCCGCCAGGTGGGGCTCGCGCCCGAGTTCGAGGTCGAGCAGGCGCGCTACCCCGGCCCCTTCGACTACCGCACCCAGGCCGCCCTGGTGGTGCCGCAGGACCTGCCCGAGCCGGCCAGCCCGGCCTTCGGCGAGGCCTCGGCGCGCGCCGTCGAGGAGCTCACGGCGATCACCGGCGGGCGGGCCTTCGTGCTCTGCACCTCCAGCCGCGCCATGCGCCAGCTGCGCGAGGCCTGCCGGCACCTGCCCTACCGGCTGCTCCTGCAGGGCGAGCTCCCCAAGCACCGGCTCCTGGAGCAGTTCCGCGCCGAGGCGTCGGTGCTCTTCGCCACCCAGAGCTTCTGGGAGGGCGTGGACGTGCCGGGCGAGGCGCTCTCGCTGGTGGTGATCGACAAGCTCCCCTTCGCGCCGCCCGGCGATCCGGTGGTGCAGGCGCGGCTCGAGGCGCTGGCGCAGCAGGGGCGCGACGGCTTCTCGGAGCTGCAGGTGCCGGCGGCGGCGCTCTCCCTGCGCCAGGGCTTCGGCCGGCTCATCCGCAGCGCCGCCGACCGCGGGATCGTGGCCATCCTCGACCGCCGGCTGCTCACCAAGGGCTACGGGCGCGCCTTCCTCGCCTCGCTCCCGCCGGCGCCGCTGCTGCGCACCGTCGCCGACGCGCGGCGCTGGTGGGAGCGCGGGTAGACCGCCCGGGCTTCAGCCCGCCCGGCCCTTGGAGCGGGGCCGCAGCTCGGAGACCTTTGCCATGCCGCCCGCCTCGCCCTCCGCCAGCGGGAGCCGCACCGTGAAGGTGCTGCCCACGCCCACCTCGCTCGCCACGTCGATGGCGCCGCCGTGGGCGAGGACGATGTTGCGCGCCAGCGAGAGGCCGAGCCCGGTGCCCTCGCCGGGCGCCTTGGTGGTGAAGAAGGGCTCGAAGAGCCGCTTCATGTGCTGCGGCGCGATCCCCTTGCCGCTGTCGGCGACGCGGATCACCGCCTGGGCGCCGTCGCGGTGGAGCGTCACCTCGATGTGGTTGGGCCGGTCCTCGTCGCGCGCCTGGATGGCGTTCACCACCAGGTTCAGCACCACGTCGACCAGCTCGCCGCGGTGCCCGAGCACGCTGAGCCCCTCGGCGAGCTCCACCCGGGCCGCCGCCGCCCGCAGCTGCTGCGCCGCGGTGCGGAGCACCGTCTCCACCACCTCCGCCAGGGCCACGGCCGACGCCGGCTCCCCGGCCTGGTCGCGGCGCGCCGCCGAGCGGAGCGTGGCCACCACCTGGCGGATGCGCTCCATCCCCTCCAGGCTCTCGTCCACCGCCGCCGCGGCCTCGCGGCGGGCGAAGGTCATCTCGGGGCGCTGCAGCGCCAGGCTGGCCCGCTCGGCCGCCCCGGCGGCGAGCTCGCCCTCGGCCAGCTCCGCCAGGCAGGACTCGTAGGCCTGCAGGTAGCGCCGCAGCTCCTCGAGGTTGGAGGTGACGAAGGCGGTGGGGTTGTTGATCTCGTGGGCCACGCTGGAGGCGAGCACGCCCACCGCCGCCAGCTTGTCGGCCTGCACCAGGCGCGTGTAGAGCCGGCGCACCTCGCCGACGTCGCGGATCACCCGGACCAGCCGATCGCCGACGCGGGTGGTGGTGATCTCGAAGAGGGTGTCGAAGATCGAGTCCTCCACCTCGACGATGCCGTCGCTCTTCCCCTCGTACCAGCGCTGCGGGTGTCCCTCCAGGAGCTGCGACATCAGGCGGCCGGAGAGCTCGTGCGGGCGGGCGCCCACCAGCTTCGCGAAGGCACGGTTGCAGCGGATCACCGCGCCGTAGAGGTCGGTGATCACCACCGCCTCCTGCAGGATGTCGATGGTCGACTCCCACTCGGCGCGGGAGCGCTCGGCGCCGGCGCAGGTGCTGCGCAGCCGCGTCGCGACCTGCTCGCGCGTGCCGTGCAGGTAGGCGGAGATGATGCCGACGGTGGCGATGATGCCGCTCTCCATGGCCCAGCGCGCCACCGTCTCGTGGGTCACGAGCGCCGGATCGAACCCCATCGCGATGACGTCGGCCACCACCAGCGAGGCCACCGCCCAGATGCCGACCACCGCCACCTCGATGGTCTGCGGCAGCACCGCCGCGGCTCCCACCACGCCCACCAGCACGCCGTAGCGCAGGGCGTTGCGGGGGTCGTGGTGGAGCAGCACCACCAGCACCGGCACCGAGACCACCAGCGCCGACTCGAAGCGGGCGAAGCGGAGGAGCCAGCGCAGGTGCAGCGGGCGGGAGAGGAGGAGCGAGTAGACCGCGTTCAGCGCCAGGAGCCCGCCGCCGACGCAGAGGGCGGTCCAGGGGGCGCCCTGGTTGTTGAGGAGCGTGCTCGCGAGGTCGACGGCGACGAAGACCGGGACGATGAGCCAGCGCAGGCGCAGCATCCACTGCAGCCGTTCCCGCAGGTCGGCCTCGGCGCTGGCGTCGCCTATGTCTGCTGCGGTCGCTGCATCCTGGATCAAGGATCTGCCCCTTGCGTCCCCCCGGACCCCGCTTCTAATTGCATGGGAGGTGCCAGCCGTGCTGGCGTCCGCTGCGGGCGGCAGGGGCCGCCCCGCTCGCCGGAACCTCTTCGGATTCAAATGGTTGCACACCTTCTGGCCCGCTGTGAGGAGAGGGCGGGCAGCGCCCCTGATGTCGTACTTCCCGGGAGGGTTCCCGCGAGAGGGCTCCTTGTCGGATCTTTCCAGTGATCGTCGGCACGTGCCCTGGGTTCTGGTCCCCTCCGGCACCGGGAGCGCGGCACCTCCGGCACCTCCGGCACCGCCTCGCGCCGGCCCGCGCCGGTGCCGGGGCGGTGCCGGAGGCGAGAAGCTCCGGGCGGGCCGAGGGCTTTTCCGCGGCGGGCTGTCACCGAAAATAGGGGCGGTGACCAGCGCGCGCGCGCCGCGCCGGGGCATCGCCGACCCTGCCGCCGGTCGGGCCATCCCACCCAACGCGCGGGCCGGCTGGGCGAGATGCCCCAGCGGAATTGGGTGGAGCCGGGAGCGATGTTAAGCTCGAGGCACTCCCCAATGGCCCAGCTCAATCCGGAGTCGCGCGAGCTCACGCTGAAGGTCGTCTATTACGGCCCCGGTCTCTCCGGGAAGACGACCAACCTGCAGGCGCTCTTCCACAAGATGGACCCCAAGGTGCGCGGCCGGCTCATGAGCCTCGACACCAAGGACGACCGGACCCTGTTCTTCGACATGATGCCGGTCTTCTTCAAGAGCTCGGCCGGGGTGAAGGTGAAGCTCAAGCTCTACACCGTGCCCGGCCAGGTGATGCACGAGTCCACCCGGCGCATCGTGCTGCAGGGCTCGGACGGCGTGGCCTTCATCGCCGACGCCCGCCGCTCCGAGCAGCGGGTCACCGCCGCCTACTGGCACGACATGCTCCGCAACCTGCAGGCCAACGGGCTCGACCCGCGCGCGCTGCCGGTGGTGATCCAGGCCAACAAGTGCGACCTGCCCGACGTGCGCACCACCGCCGCCGAGTTCGCCGATCTGCGCGACGTCATCCAGCCGCCGGTGGTGCCCGCGGTGGCGATCCGCGGGGAAGGGGTGGTGGAGACCCTCCACGGGCTGCTGGCGGCCATCTACCGCAGCCTCGACGTCCGGGTCGGCCTGGCCCGCGCCTTCCAGATCGAGGAGCGCGAGTTCCTGGGCCGGATCTTCGCCCAGGTCGACCTCTCCGGCACCGGCCTCACGAGGGCCGCGCCGTGAGCCTGCCGCCGTCGGTGCTGCAGCAGGAGTGGCTCCTCGGCGACCTGCTCGACCTGCGAGCCTTCGCCGACGTCTGCCGCTCCTTCGCCGAGCTCTACCGGGTGGGCGTGAAGGTGTTCGACGCCCGCGGCGACAAGCTCGTGGACGTGGCGGTGGGCAACGCCGACTTCTGCGGCTACCTCTGGCAGCAGCCGGCCGGCCGCGCCCAGTGCATCGCCACCGTGGGCCGGGTGAAGAACGACGCGCTCCCCGAGGAGCCGGCCCCGCGGCGCTTCGACTGCTTCTCGGGCTGCCGCTACTCGGTCCTGCCGGTGCTCTACGAGGGCGACGTCATCGGCCGCATCGTCTTCGGCCCCTACGTCCCCGACGAGCTGGTGCGGCTGCCGGCCAGCGCGACCGCCGTGTCGCCCGACTTCGACGCCGCCCTGGCCACCGGCTACCAGCAGCAGATCCGGCGCGTGCAGGACGCCGTCGCCGCGCGGGTGGTGAGGCACTTCGGGGACCTCCTCGAGGTGCTGGTCTTCAGCGGCCACAAGAACCTGCTCACCGCCCGCCTGCACATCGAGGCGGTGCAGGAGTCCTTCCGCGAGCTGGAGGACAAGGGCCGCGCCCTCGAGGAGAGCTACGAGAAGCTCAAGGAGCTCGACCGGCTCAAGTCGAACTTCCTCGCCACCGTGAGCCATGAGCTCCGCACGCCGCTCACCAGCGTCATCGGCTACTCGGAGATGATGCTCGACGGCATGGGCGGCGCGCTCTCGAAGGAGCAGCGCGAGTTCGTCTCCATCATCATGGACAAGGGCGAGAACCTGCTCCACCTCATCACCTCGATCCTCGACATCACCAAGATCGAGGCCGGACGGCTGCGGCTGCTCCTCACCGACGCCGACCTCGGGCTGGTGGTGCGCGACGCAGTCGACACGGTGCGCCCGGCGGCGCACAAGAAGGGGGTGGCGCTCGCCTGCGACACCCCCTGCGATCTGCCGCCGGTGCACTGCGACGCCGACAAGGTGCGCCAGTCGCTGGTGAACCTGGCCTTCAACGCGGTCAAGTTCACGCCGGCCGGTGGCAAGGTCACCGTGGGCGCGCGCCCCCACGGCCCGTCCGAGGTGGTGCTGTGGGTGGCCGACGACGGCATCGGCATCGAGCCCGAGCACCTCAAGCGCATCTTCGACGTCTTCTACCAGGTGGACGACTCCACCACCCGCGAGCACGGCGGGGTGGGGCTCGGGCTCGCCATCGTGAAGAGCTTCATGGAGGCCCACGGGGGCAAGGTGACCGTCGCCTCCACCCGCGGGCGGGGCAGCACCTTCACGCTCCTCCTGCCGCTGCGCGCCCGCGTCGCATCCGCAGACAGGCCCGCCGGGCCACCGGCGCAGCTCGCCGGGTAGATGACCGAGTTCGAGCTCATCCGCCGCTTCACCGCGCCCGCGCCCAGGGGCGGCGCCGGGGTGGTGCTCGGCATCGGCGACGACTGCGCGGTGCTGCGCCCGCCGCCGGGGGAGCTGCTCCTCGCCACCGTGGACGCGGTGGTGGAGGGCGTCCACTTCGACGCCCGCTTCGCCCCCGCCGACGTGGGCTGGAAGGCGCTGGCGGTGAACCTCTCCGACCTCGCCGCCATGGGCGCGCGGCCGCTCTGGGCGCTCTGCGCGCTGGCGGTGCCCGCCGGCGCCGACCCGCGCCGCCTCGTCGCGGTGGGCCGCGGGCTCGCCGCCTGCGCCCGGCGCCACCGCATCGCCCTCGCCGGCGGGAACGTCACCCGCGCCGCCGAGCTGTCGCTCACCGTCACCGTGCTCGGCAGCGCGCCCCCGGCCCGGGTGCTGCGCCGCGACGGGGCCCGGCCCGGCGACCTGCTCCTCGCCTCCGGCACCCTCGGCGACGCCGCCCTGGGCCTCGTCCCCGGGGCCGCGCGCGCGCTGGTCCTGCGGCAGCGCCGTCCCGCCCCCCGCCTCGCCCTCGGCCGCGCGCTCGGGGGCCTCGCCAGCGCCTGCATCGACCTCTCCGACGGCCTCGCCCAGGACCTCGGCCACCTCTGCGCCGCCTCCGGGGTGGGGGCGCGGGTCGAGCTGGAGCGGCTGCCGCGCTCCGCCGCCTACCGGCGGGCCGTGCGGGGCGCCGCCGACCCCTGGGCGCCGGCCGTCTCAGGCGGCGAGGACTACGAGCTCTGCCTGGCGGTGCCGGAGGCGCGGTTGCCGGCCGCGCTGGCCGCCGCCCGCCGGGCGCGCACCCCACTCGCGGTGATCGGCAGGCTCACCCGCGGCCGCACGGTGATCCTGGAGGCCCCCGGCGGCGCCCGCTACCGGCCCCCCCGCGCCGGTCACGACCACCTCGCCCTACAGCCCGCCCGCGCCGGCTTTTGACTAAAGGCTGCGGAGACGTAGGATCGCGCGCGTGAGAGAACGCCGGCTCGCGCGGCCCTCGGCCCGCCTGGATGAGAGCGCACCACACCTCGTGGCCCTGCGAGGCCGCGCCGCGCCCGCCGAGCTCCCCTACGCCGAGCCGGGGCCGCAGCCGCTGACCCTCCCGCTCCACCTCAAGATCCTCGCCTCCTACCTGATCCTGGGCACGGTGCTGGTCTTCGCGGTGCCGCGGGTCACCGCGCTCGTCCCCAACCGCCTCGCCGCCGGGGCGCTCCTGCTCGGGCTCACCGTCCTGCTCGGCCTCGGCCTCTCGCTGGCGCTGGCCCGCGTCTCCCGCATCACCCGGCTCAAGGGCTCGGCGGTGGAGATCAGCCGCGGCGACCTCTCGCGCGTGGTGGCGGCCGAGGAGGGCGGGCTGCTCCACGACGAGATCGACGACCTCGCCCGCGCCATCCGCACCATGCAGGAGAACCTGCGCGACCTGGTCTCGCGCATCCAGCGCACCGCCCAGTCGGTGGCCGAGAGCGCCAACGGGCTGCAGGCCTCGGCCGAGGAGGTGAACGGCTCCTCCGACGAGGTGGCCCGCTCCATCGCCGAGATCGCCAGCGGCGCCGAGGAGCAGTCGCGCCTCGTCGAGCGCACCTCCAAGGTGATCGGCGAGATCGCGGCCTCCATCGAGCGCACCGCCCGCAGCGCAGAGGAGGCCGCCCGCGCCTCCGCCGAGACCTCCAGCGGCGCGGCCAGCGGCGGCGAGGCGGCCCGGCTGGCCGGCGAGAAGGTGAAGAAGGTCTTCGATCGCATCGAGGCCGCCAGCGAGCAGGTGTTCGCCTTCGGCGAGCGCACCAAGGAGATCTCCAAGATCGTCGAGGCCATCACCAGCGTGGCCCAGCAGACCAACCTCCTCGCCCTCAACGCCACCATCGAGGCGGCGCGCGCCGGCGAGTACGGCCGCGGCTTCGCGGTGGTGGCCGACGAGGTGCGCAAGCTCGCCGAGAGCGCCGGCCGCTCCGCCGAGCAGATCTCGAGCGTGGCCGCCGACATCTCCGGCCGCGCCGGCCTGGTGGTGGGCACCATGCGCGAGTCGGTCTCCGAGCTCGGCGAGGGGCGCGAGGACGTGAACGCCATCATCCGCGCCCTCGACGACATCGCCCGGGTGGCGGCGCGCGGCGCCGACAAGGTGACCGTCATCTCCCAGGCGGCCCGCGATCAGCTGCAGGGCTCGGCCGACATGGTCCAGGCCATGGACCACATCTCCGACGTCGCCACCTCCAACGCCGCCGCCACCGACCAGGTGGGCAAGGTGATCGCCGAGCAGACCGCCGCGGTGGGCCAGATGGCGAGCGCGGCGCAGGAGCTCTCGAACCTCTCGATCGAGCTGCAGACCGTGGTCTCCCGGTTCCGGCTCGGCGACCGCGGCTGAGGGAGCGCCCCTGGCCGCCGCGCTCCCCGCCGCCGCGCAGCGCGAGGGCCCCGGCGCCCCGCCGCGGCCGCGCCAGGTGGTCTTCCGCGTCGGCGCCGAGCGCTTCGCCCTGCCCCTCGAGTCGCTGCGCGAGGTGGTGGTGCCGCGCCCGCCCTTCGCCAAGGTGCCGCGCGCGCCCGGGGCCGTGCGCGGCGCCATGAACCTGCGCGGCCGGGTGGTGGCGGTGGTCGATCTGGCGCAGCTGGTGGGGCTCGCCGAGCAGCCCTTCGCCGGCGGGCAGGGGCAGGTGCTGATCCTCGACCGCGACCGGCGCGGGCTCGGGCTCCTGGTGGGCGGCGTGCTGGGGGTGGAGCCGCTCCTCGCCGAGTCGACGCGCGCCGGCCTGCTGTGCGGCGTGGCGCAGGGGAGCGGCGGGGCGGTGACCCTGCTCGACCCCGAGGCGCTGGCGATCGAGGCCGAGGCGCTCTTCGGGGCGAGGTGACCATGGCGAAGCGCGTGCTGATCGTCGACGACGCGGTCTTCATGCGGACCATGCTCCGCGACCTCTTCACCGGTGGCGGCTTCGAGGTGGTGGGGGAGGCGGGCAACGGGCTCGAGGCGGTGGAGCGCTGGCGCGAGCTCCGGCCCGACGTCACCACCATGGACATCGTGATGCCCTTCAGGAGCGGCATCGAGGCCACCCGGGAGATCGTGAAGCAGGACCCGCGCGCGGTGGTGATCATGTGCAGCGCCCTCGGCCAGGAGTCGCTGGTGATGGAGGCCATCGAGGCGGGCGCGAGCGACTTCATCGTGAAGCCCTTCCGCGGCGAGGCCGTGCTCGCCATGGTGAAGAAGGTCCTCGGCTCGGCGTGAGCGAGCTCTCCAAATACCTGGGGCTCTTCGTCTCCGAGGCCCAGGCCCACCTGGCGCGCCTCGCCGACGGCCTGGTGCGCCTCGAGCGCGCCGGCCGCGAGGGGGGCGAGCCGGCGGCCCCCCTCGTGGACGAGCTCTTCCGCCACGCCCACAGCCTGAAGGGGATGTCGGCCTCGATGGATCTCACCGGCATCGCCGCGGTGGCCCACCACGCCGAGGATCTGGTGGACGCCCTCCGGCGCGGCGGCGCCCCGCCCGACCCGGGCGCCGTGGATCTGCTCCTCGCCGCCGTGGACGCCCTGCAGGGCATGGTGGAGGACGCGGCCCGGGGAGAGAGCCCCGCCGCCGACCCCATCATCACCGACCGGCTCCTCGCCACCGCCCAGGCCTGGCGGGCCGCGCACGCCCCCAGCCCCAGCCCTCCCCTCGCGAGCGGGGAGAGGGAGAGCCACCTGGCCGCAGCCCCGCCCGCCGCGCCTCTTCCCCTCCCCGCCGCAGGGGGGGAGGGTCAGGGAGGGGTGGCACCGGCGCCGCCCCCCGCCCGCTCCCCCCTCGCCCCACAGCGCCACCGCATCTCGATCCAGGTCGAGATCGCCGCCTCGAGCCCCGTCCCCTCGGTGCGCGGCTTCCTGGTGCTGAAGAAGCTCTCCGGCCTCGGCGCCGTGCTCCGCGCCGCCCCGGCTGCCGCCGACCTCAAGGCCGGCCGCATCCCCGACCGCAAGCTCGAGGTCGAGCTCGACACCGTCGAGCCGCTCCAGTCGATCGAGCGCGCCCTCTCGCAGATCTCCGACCTCGCCGCGGTGCGGGTGGCCGAGCTGGCCGCCGCGCCGTCCGAGCCCGCCGCGCCCCGGGCCGAGCCCGCCGCCGAGGGGCGGACGGTCCGCGTCCGCACCGAGCTCCTCGACGGCTTCATCGACTCGGTGGGGGAGCTGATCCTCGCCAACGCCCACCTGCGCGAGGTGGGCAAGCTCCTGCCGGCCGCGCTGCGCCCCGCCTTCGAGGAGGGGCTCGACCGGCTGCAGACCACCGTGAAGGACCTGCACGACAGGGTGATGGCGGTGCGCATGGCGCCGCTGGCGCTCGCCACCGAGCGGCTCCCGCGGGCCGCCCGCGACCTCGCCCGCCGCACCGGCAAGCTGGTGGAGGTGGAGATCAGCGACGCCGGCATCGAGATCGACCGCGCCATCCTCGACGAGCTGGCGGAGCCGCTCCTGCACGTCCTCCGCAACGCGGTGGACCACGGCATCGAGCCCTCCCACCTGCGCCTCCTCGCCGGCAAGCCCGAGGTGGGGCGCGTCACCGTGGCCGCCCGCCGCGAGCGCGACCGGGTCTTCGTGGAGATCGCCGACGACGGCAAGGGCATGGACCCGGCGAAGCTGCGCGCCGCCGCGGTGGCGCGCGGTACCCTCTCGCCCGCCGACGCCGCCGCCCTCGGCGACGCGGCGGCGCTGCGGCTGGCGCTCCTGCCCGGCGTCTCCACCGCCGAGGTGGTCACCGACCTCTCCGGCCGCGGCGTGGGCATGGACGCGGTGCTGCGCGCGGTCGAGGCGGTGGGCGGCGCCATCGAGGTGGAGAGCGCCCCCGGCCGCGGCACCCGCATCACCCTGCGCCTGCCGCTCACGGTGGCGGTGCAGCCGGTGCTGCTGGTGCAGGTGGCGGGGGAGATCCTCGGGCTGCCCATCTCCAAGGTGCACGGCGCGGCGCAGGTCGAGGTGGCCGCGCTCGATCAGGCGCAGGGTGGCCCGGTGCTGCCGTACGGCGGCAAGCTGGTGTCGGTCCACGATCTGCGCGCGCTCCTCGGCTTCCCGCCCGGCGGCGCCCCGCGGGTGCAGTCGGTGGTGGTGACCGACGGCGAGCAGGGGCGGGTGGGGCTCTCGGTGGACGCGCTGCTCGGCCAGGAGGAGGCGGTGCTGAAGCCGCTCTCGCGCCCGCTGGATCTCGTCGCCGGCCTCTCCGCGGTCACCGTGCTCGGCACCGGCCGCCCGGTCTTCATCCTCGACGTCCCCCGGCTCCTCGGCGCATGACCTCGCCCCTCCAGCTCGACGCGCGGGAGCTCGACGCGCTCCAGGAGGTGGCCTCCATCGGCTGCGGCCACGCCCTCACCGCGCTCGGGCGGCTCCTGGCGAGGCGGCTCGACATGGACGTGCCGGAGGCCTGGGTGGGCCAGGCGGAAGGGGCGATCACCGAGTTCCTGGCCTGCGTGGGCGCCCGGCTGCTGGCGGTGGCGGTGCGCCTCGAGGGGCTGCTGGAGGGCGAGCTGGTGCTGGCGCTTCCGGAGCGGGACGCGGCCCGGCTGGCCACCGCCCTCGGCCACCCCGCCGGCGAGGGGCGCTTCGACGAGGCCGCCGAGAGCGTGCTCCTCGAGTCGGGCAACATCGTCGGCAGCGCCTTCGTCTCGGCCATCGCGGGGATGGTCCACGGCCGGCTGCTGCTCTCGGTGCCGCGCCTCGCCCGCGGCGGCGCCCGCGACTGCCTGGCCGCGCTGCTCCCGGCCGGGGTCACCCAGATCGCGCTCGCCACCCGCTTCAGCTGCGCCGCGCTCGACCTCGAGGGGCTGGTGCTGGTGCTGCCCCGCCCGGCCCAGGTGACGCCGCTGCTCGCGCGGCTGCGCGCTTGCTGCTAGATCCGTCTGCGACATGGACGAGACGTCACTGCGAGAGCTGCTCGGCCGCGTGAGCCGCGGCGCCGCCGGCGTGGACGAGGCGGTCACCGCGCTCAAGGGCGCCCCCTACGAGGAACTGGGCGGCTTCGCCACCCTCGACACCCACCGCGCCCTGCGGGTGGGGATGCCGGAGGTGGTCTTCGCCCAGGGCAAGACCGCGGCGCAGGTGGCGGCCATCGCGAAGAAGCTCGCCAGCCACGGGCCGCTCCTCGTCACCCGGCTCGACGAGGAGAAGGCCGGGCCGGCGAAGCGCGCGGTGAAGGGGAGCCGCTACGACCCCGTCTCCCGCACCCTCTCGAAGGGCAGGATGAGCCTGCCGGTGCGCGGCCCGGTGGCGGTCTGCTGCGCCGGCACCAGCGACATCCCGGTCTGCGAGGAGGCGGCGGTGACGCTGGAGGTCATGGGCGTCGAGCCGGTGCGGATCTTCGACGTGGGGGTGGCGGGGCTGCACCGGCTGCTGGCGCGCCGCGGCGATCTCGACCGCTGCGTGGCGGTGATCGTGGCCGCCGGCATGGAGGGGGCGCTGCCGTCGGTGGTGGGCGGCCTGGTGGGCCGGCCGGTGGTGGGGCTCCCCACCAGCGTGGGCTACGGGGCCTCGCTGGGCGGGCTCGCGCCGCTCCTCACCATGCTCAACTCCTGCGCGCCCAACGTCACCGTGGTGAACATCGACAACGGCTTCGGGGCCGGCTTCGTGGCCGGGCTCATCGCGAGGCGGTGATGGGCGACCTGCTCTGGCTCGAGCCGGTGGGCGGCATCGCCGGCGACATGTTCCTCGCCGCCGCGCTCGACCTCGGCGTGCCGCGCGAGGGGCTCGAGGCGGCGCTCGGCACCCTCGGCGTCCCCGGCTTCCGGCTCGAGGTGACGCGCCGGGAGTCGTCCGGCATCGCCGGCACCCACCTCGACGTGGTGGTGGAGGGGCCGCAGCCGCACGTCCGCGGCCTCGCCGAGATCCTGGCGCTGGTGGCCGCGAGCGGCCTCGCGCCGCGCGCCAAGGCGGCCGCCGCGGCCGTCTTCGGGCGCATCGGCGCCGCCGAGGCCAGGGTGCACGGGGTACCGGTGGAGCAGGTCCACTTCCACGAGGTGGGGGCGGTCGACTCGATCGTGGACGTGTGCGGCGCGGCGGTCGTGCTGGAGCTCCTCGGCTGGCCGCGGGTGGTGGCGGCGCCGCCCGAGCTCGGCAAGGGGATGATCAAGACCGCCCACGGCTTCCTGCCGGTGCCGCCGCCGGCGGTGCTGGAGCTCCTGCGCGGCAAGCCGGTGCGCCCGGGCGGTCCGCCCGGCGAGGCGGTCACCCCCACCGGCGCCGCGCTCCTCGCCGAGCTCTGCGAGCTGGGCGACCCGCCCCCCTTCACCCCGCGGCAGGTGGGCTACGGGGTGGGCACCGCGCGGTGGCCCGACCGGCCCAACGTGCTGCGGATGACGCTCGGCGACGCCGCCGCCGCGGCGCCGGCCGGGGAGGGCGAGCTCTTCGAGCTCTCCTGCAACCTCGACGACGCCACCGGCCAGCTGGTGGCGCGGGCCATCGAGGAGGCCCTCGCCGCCGGCGCGGTCGACGCCTGGGCGGCGCCCCTCACCATGAAGAAGGGGCGCCCCGGCCTGCTGCTGCAGGCCCTCGCGCCCGCCGCCGCCCGCGACGCCGTGGCCCGCGCCTTCGTGCGCGAGACCACCACCCTCGGCGTCCGCATGCACGCGGTCTCGCGGCTCGAGCTCGGGCGCGAGTGGCGGGAGGTCGAGACCGGCTACGGCCCGGTGCGGGTGAAGCTCGGGCTCCTCGACGGCGCGGTGGTGCAGGCCCAGCCGGAGCACGACGACTGCCTGGCCCGCGCGCGCGAGCACGGGGTGCCGCTCAAGGAGGTCGTGGCGGCGGCGCTGGCGGCGTGGCGCGCCGCGCGCGCGTGATAAGCTCGCCGCCTCGTCCGGGGAGGCGCGCGCGATGACCATGAAGGCGGCGGTGCTGGAGGTGCTGCTCTCCCACTCCCGCGACGTGGCCCAGGCCCGCAACGAGGAGGAGCTCACCGGGGCCACCGCCCGCGCGCTCGAGCACCTCTTCGGCGGCTGCAGCTTCTGCATCCGGCTCGTCGACCCCAAGACCCTGGCCCTCACCACCCTCTACGCCCGCGGCCGGCTCAAGTCGCAGGCGCGCGAGCGGATCGCGCTGCGGCGCGCCGCGGTGCGCGCCTCCGGCCTCTCGGAGGCGGCGCTGGAGGCGGGCGGGCTCGCGGTGGTGGAGCGCGACGAGCCGGTGTTCGAGGGCTGCGACCAGGCCCTGGCGGTCCCGCTCACCGCGCGCGGCGCCCTCTTCGGCCTCATCAACCTCGAGTGCGGGCCGGAGGGCGAGCCGGTCCTCCCCGGCGGCCCGGCGGAGCAGGAGCCGCTCCTCTCGCAGGTGGCGAACCAGGCGGCGCTGGCGGTGCGCAACCTGAGCGCCATCGAGGAGCTCACCTTCCTCAAGACCTACCTGGAGGACCTGATCGAGAACGCCAACGCCCTCATCGTGGTGGTGAACCGCGAGCTCGAGGTGCTGGTCTTCAACCGCGCCCTCTCGCGCCTCACCGGCCACTCGCGAGAGGAGGCCCTCGGCGAGGAGCTGCTCGAGCTCGTGCCCGAGGAGGAGCGGCGGCGGCTGGCGCGGGTGATGACCCGCACGCTCGAGGGGGAGCCGGTCAGCAGCTTCGAGACCCGCTTCGCGATGCGCCCCGCCGGCCAGGCCCGCATCGCCTTCAACACCTCGCCCATCTACGGCTCCTCCGGCGAGGTGGAGGGAGTGATCGCCATCGGCCACGACCTCACCGGCCTGCGCGCCGCCGAGGAGCGGGCCGAGCAGGCCCAGAAGCTGGCCGAGTTCGGCAAGCTCGCCGCCGGCATCGTCCACGAGCTCGCGAACCCGCTCACCTCGATCATCGCCTACTCCGACAACCTCATCGGCAAGCTGTCCCTCTCCGGGCGCGAGCAGGCGGAGGTGGAGAAGCTGCGGCGCATCCACGAGTCGGGGCAGCGCATCCTGCGCTTCTCGCGGGACCTGCTCGCCTACGCGCGCCCCTCGGCCGCCCGCCGGGAGCCGGTGGACCTCGCCGCCACGCTGGAGCAGGCGGCCGCCATGTGCGAGCCGGCGCTGCGCGACGTGAGCGCCCGCCTCGAGCGGCGCTTCGAGCCGGTGCCACCGGTGTGGGGGGTTCGGAGCAGCCTCACCCAGGTCTTCGTGAACCTCATCACCAACGCCGCCCACGCGCTCGCCCCCGCCGACGGGGTGGTGACGCTCGAGCTCGCCGACTCCGGCGACCACGTGGCCGCGCGGGTGCGCGACAACGGCGCCGGCATGGACCCGGAGGTGCGCGGCCGCATCTTCGAGCCCTTCTTCAGCACCAAGCCCGACGGCCAGGGCGCCGGCCTGGGCCTCTCGATCGTGCAGGGCATCGTCCAGCGCCACGGGGGCGCCCTCTCGGTGGAGAGCGAGGCCGGGGCGGGGAGCGCGTTCACGGTGATGCTGCCGAAGCAGCCGCCCGGGTAGCCTACCGCGCGAGCGAGAGCACCGCGTACCCCTGGAACGCCGGCAGCACCGTGGAGATCGAGTAGCCCGCCGGGTTCATCCCGATCTTCTCGTCCGCGCCCGCCGCCGACTGGAAGCGGCCCCAGCGGGCGCTGCCGGCCACCTGCGCGCCGAGGAAGAGCGTGGTCCCCTGCGCCGGCCCGGCGCCGAGGGTCACGAGGTGCACGTCGAGCCGGTCGTCGGTCCGGTGCAGGGCGACGAACAGCGGCGCGCGGCCCGCGGCCGAGGCGGCCCGGCGGCCCTTGCCGAGCAGCGCCGTCACCGCCTTGGCGAGCGGCTCGAGCCCGTCCGTCTCGCCGGGCGCGGCGGCGCGCGGCGGCAGCGCCGGCAGCGCCGCCACCGTCCCCTTGCCGACCCGCGTGCCGCCCGCCTTGGCCGGAGGCAGCGGCGCCTCCGCCGGCCGGCCGGCGCCGTCCACCGCCCCGAGCCCGCCCAGCACCAGCGCGAGCCCGCCCGCCTCGATCCGCCGCGCCAGCTCGGCCGCGTCGAGCGGCGCCAGGGCCGACGCGCCCGCCAGCACCAGCGCCGCGCCGGGCGGCGCGTCGGCCACGCTCGTCACCACCGGCGCCTGCACGTGCAGCGCCGCCAGCGCCTCGCCGGCCCGCTCCACCTGCTCGCGGTGGTCGCCGCCGCTCCACAGGTCGGACTCGGCCGAGTAGAGCACCGCGCACTCCGCCACCGGCTCGGCGCGGGCCTCGCCGTTGCGGCGCGCCAGCTCGCGGGCGAAGCGGCGCACCGGGCCGAGCCCCGCCGCCGCCACCTCGAGCGGATCGGCCGCCACCGCCTCCACCCCGCACGCCGCCGCCACCCCGGCCACCCGCGCCAGCGCCGCCAGCGGGAGCTGCGCCCCCACCGCCGCGCCGCAGGGGCGCCGGCCCATCACCGCCCGCAGCAGCCGGAAGGCGCCGGCGCCGGTGGCGGCGCCGTGGAGCTGCTGCACCGGGAACACCGCCGCGTCGAGGTGCCGCGCCGCGCGCAGCTGCGCCGGCCCGGCCGCCTCGAACTGCGCCGTCACCACGAAGCTCTTGCCGCTCGCCCGGGCGAGGTCGCGCGCGGCGCGGGTGTAGCCGGTCAGGGCGCGGTCGAGCGAGTCGTCGCGAAAGCGCCAGAAGTCCCGGCCGAACGGCAGCTGCGCGTAGCCCACCGCGCCCGACGCCTGCGCCACCGCCTCGCGCGCCAGGGCGAGGTAGTCGATGGGCTGGAAGTGGTCGCCGTACTCGCGGTCGAGCGCGCGCGAGAAGGCGCGCTGGCAGTCACGGCAGAAGCCGGCGCCGAAGAGCCCGGCTGCGAGCGGCGCGTCGGGCCGGTCGAGGCAGACGCCGGCGAACCCGGCGGTGAGCGCCGCGGCCAGCGCCAGCTCCACCTCGGCGCGGTGGCGCTCCGACACCAGGCAGGCCCGCAGCGCCGAGCGGTTGCCGGACGGGCTGCCGTCGGCGGCGCGGCAGGCCTCGTCGACGGTGGCGGCCCGCCCCGCGAAGACCAGCGCCAGGGCCTCGCCGAGCAGCGGGCCCGGGAGCGGCTCGTCCACGGCCGCCAGGAGCGGCTCGGCGCCCGCCGCGGTCGAGAGCCGGTGCGCCTCTTCGGGGAGGGACCCCGGCGGGAGGCGATAGGGAGCGAAGTTGGAGAGCGGCATCGGCAATTCGGCCCGAGCCTACGATGCCCGTGCGGTCCGGGCAATTGCGGCAAGCGGCGGAGGTGCCAACCCTTCTGACGAGCGACCACACGGCGGGGCAGCCCCCGCCTCGAGCGGAGACTGGCGAATGAGTGAGCTCTTCCACGGGCTGGCACGGGCGTACGAGCAGGGCGGGCCCGGGATGTATCCCATCTCGGTGGCGCTGGTCTTCGCGCTGGCCATCGGCATCGAGCGCACGCAGGTGCTGTTCTTCAGGGCGGCGGTCGACAAGGACGCCTTCCTGCGCAACGTGAAGAAGCACGTCTACGCCGGCGACCTCGACAAGGCCATCAGCTACTGCGCCGGCCAGAAGCGCACCCCACTGGTCTCGGTGGTGAAGGCCGGGCTCATGCAGGTGCCGCGCGGCGAGGAGGAGGTGCAGGCGGCCATGGACGAGGCCACCCTGCGCGAGGCGCCCACCATCGAGCGGCGCACCGGCTACCTCGCCATGATCGGCAACGTGGCCACGCTGCTCGGCCTCCTCGGCACCATCCTCGGCCTCATCCAGTGCTTCGGCGCGGTGGCCGGCGCCAACCCCGCCGACAAGGCCACCATCCTCTCCCGCGGCATCTCCGAGGCCATGAACTGCACCGCCTTCGGCCTCGCGGTGGCCATCCCCTCCCTCGTCGCCTACTCGGTCCTGCAGGGCCGGACGCAGCGGATGATGGACGACCTCAACGAGGCGGCGGTGGGGCTACTCAACCTGGTGGTGTCGAACAGGGACAAGCTGCGGCTCCCCGCCGCGGCGCCGGTGCGGGCGGTGGCGCGCCCGGCGGGCCAGGACGCCGTGGCGGCCAACGCCGCCGCGCAGCCCGCCTGACGCGGGCCGGGGAAGGAGCGGGCCATGGGCGCGGCGGCGATGCCGGAGGGCGGGCGGGGGCGGCGGCGGAGGCCGCTCGACGCGGTCATCAACGTGGTGCCGGCCATCGACCTGCTCTCCTGCTGCATCGCCTTCCTGCTCTTCACCGCCGTCTGGTCCCAGGTGTCGCGCCTCGAGGTGCAGCCGCTCGGCGCGCCCGCCGAGGCGGCCGAGACCAGGGGGACGGTGCCGCTCACGGTGGCGCTCACCGCGCAGGGCTACCGGCTCGCGGTCGGCGACGAGAAGCCGTTCGAGATCCCGGCGGGGCGCGAGGCCGGCCAGGCGCGCTACGACCTCAAGGCGCTCGACGCCCGCCTGCGGGCGCTCAAGGCCCGCTACCCGGCCCAGACCTCGGTGACCATCTCGGCCGAGGACGCCGTCGTCTACCGCGACGTCATCGACGTCATCGACGCCTGCGTCGGCGCCGGCCTCCCGGGCGTGGCCGTCGCCTCGGCCGGCTAGGAGCGAACGTGGCCATCGTCCAGCCCGGCAGGCGCCCGGCCGTCCGCTACGCCCGCTCCCGCGTGCTCGGGACCCGGCTGCGCCGCGGCGGCCACGCCCTCGACGCCCAGCTCAACGTGGTCCCGATGGTGGACATGATGACGATGCTGGTCATCTTCCTCCTCCAGCAGTTCTCGGCCACGGGCGAGGTGCTCTACCTCCAGAAGGACATCAAGCTGCCCGACGCCCGCCACGGCGCCGCCATCGAGGCCGCGCCGGTGGTGGCGATCAGCCAGGCGCAGCTGGTGGTGGGCGGGCAGAAGCTGGCCGACGTCCCGGCGCTCCTCGCCGAGGAGGCGCTCGCGATCCCGGCCCTGGAGGAGAAGCTGCAGGAGGAGCACCGGCGCTGGGACTTCGTCCACCAGAACGACCCCGACCGCGCCCGGCACTGGACCGGCGCCATCAACGTGCAGGCCGACGTGAAGGTGCCGTTCAAGCTCCTGAAGCGGGTGATGTGGTCCTGCGGGCGCGCCGGCTACCACGACGTGAACTTCGCCACCGTGGACGAGGCGGCGCGCAAGTCCGTCGCCAACTGACCGGCGGGGCGCCCCTTCCTTGCCACCCGCGTGCCGTGCCGCTAGTATCCGCCGACCACAGGTGGGGCACACGCCCCAATTCACTCGCAAAAGCGGGCCCTTGCCAAACAGAGGAAGCACCCGGTCATGAACCTTCACGCGATGCTCACGTCCTTGTCGCTTGCCGCCACGGAGGGCGGACACGGTGGCGAGGCCAACCTGATCCTGCCTGACCTCCGGTCGGTCTCCTTCCTCGGCCTGACCGGCTGGTCGCTGCTCGCGACCGGCATCGTGGTGTCGCTGGCCGGCCTGGCCTTCGGCCTCGCCATCTCGAACCAGCTCAAGAACCTGCCGGTCCACCGGTCGATGCTCGAGGTCTCCGAGCTGATCTACGAGACCTGCAAGACCTACCTGCTCACGCAGGCCAAGTTCATCGCGGTCCTCTGGGCGTTCATCGCGCTCATCATGGTGGCCTACTTCGGCTACTTCCAGGGCTTCGGCCCCGCCAAGCTGGCCATCATCCTCATCTTCAGCCTGGTGGGCATCGCCGGCTCGGCGGGCGTGGCCTGGTTCGGCATCCGCGTCAACACCTACGCCAACAGCCGCGCCGCCTTCGCGTCGCTCGCCGGCAAGCCCTTCCCCACCTACGCCATCCCGCTCAAGGCGGGCATGAGCATCGGCACCATGCTGATCAGCACCGAGCTGCTGATCATGCTCTTCATCCTGCTCTTCATCCCGAGCGACCTCGCCGGCTCCTGCTTCATCGGCTTCGCCATCGGCGAGTCGCTGGGCGCCTCGGCGCTGCGCATCGCCGGCGGCATCTTCACCAAGATCGCCGACATCGGCTCCGACCTGATGAAGATCGTCTTCAAGATCAAGGAAGACGACGCGCGCAATCCCGGGGTCATCGCCGACTGCACCGGCGACAACGCCGGCGACTCGGTGGGCCCCTCCGCCGACGGCTTCGAGACCTACGGCGTCACCGGCGTGGCCCTCATCTCCTTCATCCTGCTGGCCGTTCCCCAGGCCGACACGCAGGTGAAGCTCCTCGTCTGGATCTTCGCGATGCGCATCATGATGGTCATCGCGAGCGTGGTCTCCTACTTCGCCAACGAGGCCTGGGCCAAGGGCAAGTACGGCAACGCGCAGGTGATGAACTTCGAGGTGCCGCTCACCACGCTGGTGTGGCTCACCTCGTTCGTCTCGGTGGCCCTCACCTTCCTCGTCTCCTACCTGCTCATCCCCGACCTCGGCGACGGCACCCTCTGGTGGAAGCTCTCCGCCATCATCACCTGCGGCACCCTCGCCGGCGCCATCATCCCCGAGGTGATCAAGGTCTTCACCTCCACCAACTCCGGCCACGTCCGCGAGGTGGTGACCGCCTCCAAGGAGGGCGGCGCCTCGCTGAACGTCCTCGCCGGCCTCACCGCCGGCAACTTCTCCGCCTTCTGGATGGGGCTCGTCATCGTGGCGCTCATGGGCGCCGCTTACGGCGTCTCCACCCTCGGGATCAGCGCGCTGATGCTCGCCCCGGCGGTCTTCGCCTTCGGCCTGGTGGCCTTCGGCTTCCTCGGCATGGGCCCGGTCACCATCGCGGTCGACAGCTACGGCCCGGTGACCGACAACGCCCAGTCGGTCTACGAGCTCTCGCTCATCGAGAACGTCCCGAACATCGCGGCGGAGGTGAAGCGCGACTTCGGCTTCGACCTCGACTTCGAGAAGGGCAAGCACTTCCTCGAGGAGAACGACGGCGCCGGCAACACCTTCAAGGCGACCGCCAAGCCGGTGCTCATCGGCACCGCGGTGGTGGGCGCCACCACCATGATCTTCTCGATCATCATGGCGCTCACCAACGGGCTCAAGGACAACATGGACAAGCTGTCCATGCTCCACCCGCCCTTCCTGCTCGGCCTCATCACCGGCGGCGCGGTGATCTACTGGTTCTCCGGCGCCTCGACGCAGGCCGTCTCCACCGGCGCCTACCGCGCGGTCGAGTTCATCAAGGCCAACATCAAGCTCGAGGGGGCCGAGAAGGCCTCGGTGGAGGACTCGAAGAAGGTCGTCGAGATCTGCACCCAGTACGCGCAGAAGGGCATGTTCAACATCTTCCTGGTGGTCTTCTTCGCCACCCTGTCCTTCGCGTTCCTGGAGGAGTACTTCTTCATCGGGTACCTCATCTCCATCGCCCTCTTCGGCCTCTACCAGGCGATCTTCATGGCCAACGCCGGCGGCGCCTGGGACAACGCCAAGAAGGTGGTCGAGGTGGAGCTCAAGGCCAAGGGCACGCCGCTGCACGACGCCTGCGTGGTCGGCGACACCGTCGGCGACCCCTTCAAGGACACCTCCTCGGTGGCCATGAACCCCATCATCAAGTTCACCACGCTCTTCGGCCTCCTCGCCGTCGAGCTGGCGATCAAGGTGCCGGGCGCGGTCCGCTTCGCCTGCTTCGCGGCCTTCCTGGCCGTGGCGCTGACCTTCGTGTGGCGGTCGTTCTACGGCATGCGCATCAAGTCGGGCGAGGCCGCCGTTCCCGCCGCCCGCTCCGAGGCCGCGTAGCCGCGGATGGCGGAGGGGCTTCCAGGCCGCCCGGCCGAGGAGCTCCGGGCGCTGCTCGCCCAGGCGAGCGGCGCCCTCAAGGTCTTTCCACTTCAGGGCGTGGCCGTCCTTCCCGGGGCGCCCACGCCGTTTCACATCTTCGAGCCGCGCTACCGCGCGCTGACCCAGGACGCGCTCTTCGGCGACCGGCTGCTCGCGATGGCCAACCTCGAGCGGCCTGGCACCGAGCAGGACGTCCGGCCGCCGCTCCGCCCCATCGCCTCCGCCTGCTTCATCGAGGAGGACGAGCAGCTCGAGGGCGGCCGCTACGACCTGCTCACCCGCGGGGTGGCGCGGGTGCGGCTCCTCGAGGAGCTCGAGGGCGACAAGCCCTACCGCGAGTTCCGGGTGGAGCCGCTCGACGACGTCTTTCCGCCCGGCGGGCCGGCGTCGCTGGTCCGCGAGGTGGGAGCGCTCGAGCAGTGCGTGCTGGAGCTCGCCTCCATTCTCCCCCCCGAGTCGGGCGCCGCCGAGCTGGCCCAGTCCGCCGCGCGCTGCACCCGCCGGCCCGGCGTCCTCGCCGACCTCATCGCCGCCGCGGTGGTGAGCGAGCCGGCGGCGCGGGTCCGGGTGCTGGAGGAGCTTCGCGTGGCCAGCCGGCTCGAGCTCGTCACCCAGGAGGTGGCGAGCGTGATCCTGATGCTGTCGCGCGGGCGGAGCCCGTCGGCGTGAGCAGGGGCCCTAGAACCGCAGCTGCTTGAAGATCCGCTCCGGCAGCGCCCGCACCGCGAACATCACCGCCCGCCAGAACCAGGGCAGGTAGACCACGTCGGCCTGCCGGTCGACCGCGGCCACGATCCCCTGCGCCACCGCCCCAGCCGGCGCGAAGAGGCGCCCCTTCACCATGTGCGCCGTCATGGGAGTGTCCACGAGGCCCGGCTTCACGGTGAGGACGTGCACCCCGGCGCGCCAGAGCCGGGCGCGGAGCCCGGAGAGGAAGGCGGTGAACCCGGCCTTGGAGGCCCCGTAGACCGCGTTGCCGCCGCGGCCGCGCTCGCCGGCCACGCTGGAGATGCCGACGATGGTGCCGCGCCCGGCCCGCTCCAGCCGGCTCGCCACCAGGGTGAGGAGCGCCACCGGCGAGACCAGGTTGGTGTTGAGCAGCTCCACCGCCGCGTCCGGATCCCGGTCGAGGAGCACCGGCGTGCCGAGCGTCCCGTAGGCGAGGAGCGCCACGTCGGGCGGGCCGCCCAGGGCCGCCTCGGCGGCGTCGAGCAGCTCGGCGTGGTGCGAGAGGTCGTTGAGGTCGGCGACGAAGGCCTCCACCCGGCCGGCGCCGCGCACGGCGAGGTCGTCGGCGACGGCCGAGAGCCGGGCGGCGTTGCGCGCCACCAGGAAGAGGGCGTCGCCGCGCTCGGCGTGGAGCCGGGCGGTGGCCTCGGCGATGGCCGAGGTGGCGCCGAGGACGAGGACGCGCTTCACGGCGTCACCTCCGGCGCGGGCGTGGGGGGCAGGGGCAGCGAGGCCTGGTAGGGGTGGCCCTGGCGCACCCGCCGCCAGAAGCTCGAGGAGCAGGCCGGGTCGAGGTGGCGCTCGAGCTCGGCGAGCCGGGGGTAGGAGGCGGCGAAGTCCTCTGGCGACATCACCGCGTCCTTGGCCGGGTAGAAGGCGCCGCCGGCCTGGCGCGCCACCGCGTAGAGCTGGCGGACGAGCTCGAAGGTGCGCGGGCCGCGGTTCGCGAAGTCGAGCGCCAGGGTCACGCCCTTGCGCGGGAAGGAGAGGAGCCCGGGGGAGGGGAGGTCGCCGAAGGTCTTGAGCACCGCCAGGGACGAGCCCTGGCCGGCGGAGGCGACGCGGGCCAGCAGGTCGCGGATGGCCTCGGGCGCCGCGGCCGGAGGGATCACGCACTGGAACTGGAGCAGGCCGCGCTGGCCGTAGATCCGGTTCCAGCGCTCCACCCCGTCGAGCGGGAAGAAGAAGCGGTCGAGGTGCTCCTCGCGCGGGCGGCGGCGCCGGTTGCGGCGGTAGTAGACGAAGTTGAAGGCCGAGACGGTGAGCCGGTTCAAGGCGGCCGCCGGCAGGTCGAAGGGCACCGTGCGCCGGCCCCGCCGCGGCCCCGGCTCGCCCGCCGGCGTGGCGGAGTGGTCGCCGCGGAAGAACACCCCGCGCCCCACCCGTCGGCCGCGCGCGAGGCAGTCCACCCAGGCCACCGTGTACTCGAAGCGCGCGTCCGACTCGGCCGAGAGCTGGAAGAAGTGGTCGAGGTCCGGCACGTCCACCGCCTCGACGGCGATGAACGGTCCCTCCACCCGCCGGAGCTGCAGCTCGGCCCAGGTGACGAGGCCGGTGAGCCCGAGCCCACCCACGGTGGCGGCGAAGAGCTCCGGGCGCTGCTCGCGCGAGCAGACGCGGCGGCTGCCGTCGGAGCGGACCAGCTCGAGGGCGCGCACGTGCGCCCCGAAGGTGCCGGCCCGGTGGTGGTTCTTGCCGTGCACGTCGTTGGCGATGGCTCCGCCCACGGTGACGTGCTTGGTCCCCGGCAGCACCCGCGGGAGCCAGCCGCGCGGGAGCGTGAGCGCGATGACCTCCTCGAGGGACACCCCGGCCTCGCAGCGCAGCACGCCGGTGGTGGCGTCGAAGGAGAGGAAGCGGTCGAGCCCGCGGGTGGCGAGCAGCACGCCGCCGTCGTCGAGGCAGCTGTCGCCGTAGCTGCGCCCCAGGCCGTAGGGCAGGGCGTGCTGGGTGAGGCGGGCGAACGGGTCGGCGTCCCGCCAGTGCAGGTCGCGCACCTCGCTGTGCGCCACCGGGTAGCGCCCCCACGACTCGAGCCGACGCAGCTGCTCCTCCATTCCGCTCCTCACCGCGTGTAGAGCGCCCACGCGACCACCGCCACGTAGGCGAGCAGGTTCAACTGCGTGGGGCGGTCCCGCAGGAGCACGCGCTCCGGGTGGCCGCCCTCGCCCTTGCGGGCGACGAGATACAGGTAACGGAAGAGGCCGAAGATGACGAGCGGTACCGTGTACTTGAGCCGGTCGGTGCCGAACTTGGCGAGGGTGTCGGCGGCGGTGGTGTAGAGGGCGTAGGCCAGGATGGCGCAGGCCGAGGTCACCGCCACCAGCTGATCCACCAGCGCCGGGCTGTACTCGCCGAGGATGGCGCGGTGCCGGTCCGCGTCCGCGGACAGCAGGGCCAGCTCGGCGCGCCGCTTCGCCAGGGCCAGGAAGAGGGCCAGCAGCAGGGTGCAGAGGTGGAGCCAGTTCGAGATGGGCACGTCGATGGCGGCGGCGCCGGCGACCACCCGCAGCACGAAGCCGGCGGCGATGGCGAAGACGTCCACCACCACCAGCCGCTTGAGCCACAAGGTGTAGGCGAGCTGGAGCGCGAAGTAGCCGGCGACGCAGGCGAGGAAGCGCGGCGGCAGGAGGAAGGCGAGGGCGAGCGACGCCACCGCGAGGAGCACCCCGGTGACGGCGGCGGTCCGCGGCGGGACCGCGCCGGAGGCGACAGGCCGGAGCCGCTTCTCCGGGTGGAGCAGGTCGCGCTCGCGGTCGGCGAGGTCGTTGCCGAGGTAGACCGCGCTCGCCGCCAGCGAGAAGGAGAGCACGCCCAGGAGCGCCAGCCCCACCGCCGCCGGGTCGCGGGCCCGCTGCGCGAAGAGCAGCGGCGCGAGGAGCGCCAGGTTCTTGGTCCACTGCCGCGGGCGGAGGGCGGCGAGGAGGTGGGAGGGGCGTGGCACCGGCGACAACGTACCTCGCCTCGGGGACGCAGGGGAGCTTCGCGACGCGGAGCCCCCAAAGCCCTACTGCTTCGCCCCTCTGCCCACCCCGTAGTAGGTGAACCCCGCCGCGCGCACCCGCGCCGCGTCCCACACGTTGCGCCCGTCGAAGAGCACCGGCTGCCGCATGATCCGCTTCAGCCGCTCCAGGTCGGGCATGCGGAACTCGCTCCACTCGGTCACGAGGAAGAGCGCGTCGGCGCCCTCGGCCGCGGCGTAGGCGTCGTCGGCGAGCGCCACGTGCGGCCCGATCGCCTGCCGCGCCGTCTCCGCCGCCACCGGGTCGTGCGCCCGCACCGTGGCGCCGGCGCCGGTGAGCCCCTCGATGAGGGTGATGCTGGGCGCCTCCCGCATGTCGTCGGTGCGCGGCTTGAAGGCGAGCCCCCAGACCGCGAACTGCTTGCCGGCGAGCGCGCCGAAGTGCTTCTGCGCCTTCTCGAGCAGGAGGTGCTTCTGCTTCTCGTTCACGCGCTCCACCGCGCGCAGGAGGTCGAAGTCGAGCCCCACGCCGCGCCCCATGCTGAGGAGGGCGCGCACGTCCTTGGGGAAGCAGGAGCCGCCGTAGCCCACCCCGGGGAAGAGGAAGGGGAAGCCGATGCGCCTGTCCGAGCCCATGCCGCGCCGGACCGCGTCGACGTCGGCGCCGAGCCGCTCGCAGAGCGCCGCCACGTCGTTCATGAAGCTGATGCGGGTCGCCAGCATGGCGTTGGCGGCGTACTTGGTGAGCTCCGAGGAGCGGGTGTCCATGAAGAGCACCGGCTGCTCCACCCGCACGAAGGGCGCGTAGAGCTCGCCCATCACCGCGCGGGCGCGCTCGGAGGAGGTGCCCACCACCACCCGGTCGGGCTTCATGAAGTCCTCGACCGCGGCGCCCTCCTTGAGGAACTCGGGGTTGGAGGCGACGTCGAAGGGGTGCTTCGTGACCGCCGCGATCACCTTCGCGACCTTGTCGGCCGAGCCGACCGGCACCGTGCTCTTGTTCACCACCACCGCGTAGCCGGTGAGGGCGCGGCCGATCTCCTCGGCGGCGGCGAGCACGTAGGAGAGGTCGGCCGAGCCGTCCTCGCCGGGCGGGGTGCCGACGGCGATGAAGACCACCGCCGCGCCCGGCACCGCATCGGCGATGCGGGTGGTGAAGCGGAGCCGGCCGTCGCGCGCGTTGCGCTTCACCAGCTCGTCGAGCCCCGGCTCGTAGATGGGGAGGCCGCCCGACTCGAGGATCTCGATCTTGCGCGGATCCTTGTCCACGCAGACGACCTGGTGACCCGACTCGGCGAAGCAGGTTCCGGTCACCAGGCCCACGTAGCCGGTGCCGATCACGGCGATCTTCACGCGTACGTCCTTTCTTCAGGAGCGGCGGGAAGATACCACGGCCTCGGGGGATCCCGCCCCCCTTGGGGCCACCACCGCCCGCGCCGCCTCCTGCTCGCCCCGCAGCACGCGCAGCCGGCCAGGGTCGCGGACGCTCTCCACCACCGCCTCCACCGCCTTCCGCTCGGCCGCTCCCAGCTCGGGCCTGAGGGCGAGCGCCCGCTCGCTCGCGTCCGGGAAGAACCAGGCGGTGAGCGTGAGCGATCCCCAGAGCGCCCGCGAGAGCCCGGCCGCCTCGGCGCGCGAGAGGAGCGCCGCCCGGTCGAGCTCCAGCCGCACCAGCTCGCGCACATCCACGTAGGTGACGAGCTGCGCGTGCAGTCCCTCGAGCGCCTGGTCGGCCACCGCGAGGAGGAGCGCGTCCTCCGCCGCGGGCCGCGCCACGCCCGGCCCCATCGCCTTGAACGGCACCGCGCGGTCGAAGAGTCCGGCGTCCTCGCCCGCCCCTTCCACCAACCCCTCCTGGATGCGCAGCTCGATGCGCCCGTCGGAGAAGACCGCGGTGTGGCCGCCCTCGCCGGTCGACACCGGCTTGAACTCCGCGCCCAGCCCGGCGGCGAAGCGCGCGCCGTCCTCGCCGCGCACCGCGAGCCGCAGGTCGCCCACCGGGCGGAAGGCGAGGTGCGGGTAGAGCCAGTCGACCGTGGCCGCCGCGCCGAGCAGCACCGAGCGCACGCCCTCGAGGCCGCGCAGCGCGCCCTTGAGCGTCACGAGCTTGAAGACGTTGTCGTTGACCACGCCCGTGTAGCTGGTGAGGAGCCGCTCCCGGAAGCGGGCCGGCAGGCTGGCGCCCAGCGGCCGGGACTCCGCGTGGTAGGAGGCCATCGGCGCGAGCCCGTGGGACTCGAGCACGTTGGCGAGGTCGTCGAGGTCGCAGGGGGGCAGCTCCCGCGGAGGGTCGAAGGCGGCGAGCACCCGGATGGCGTCGAGGAGTGGCACCGCTGCCGTGTAACCCCGGAATGGCCGGGGCCGCAACGGTCCTCTCGACGCGGCCGCCGACCGTGGACAGGTTTCCCGGGCGATGACCTCCCAAGAGCTGAGCGGGCACCTCGCGGAGCTGGCGGGGCTGCGGAGCGAGAAGGATCCCATCGTCAGCCTGTACCTCGACGTCCGCTGGAGCGACGAGCAGCAGCGCGAGCGGGTGCGGGTGTACGCGCAGGAGCGCATCCGGGCGGCGCTGGCCGGCCGCCCCAAGCCAGAGCAGGAGGGGCTCACGCGCACCCTCGACCTCGTGCGCGACTTCGTGCGGGAGGTCTGCGACCAGGCCGCCGGGGAGGGGCAGCGCGGCCTCGCCCTCTTCGCCTGCAGCGCCATCGGGCTCTGGAAGCCGCTCTTCTTCCAGGCCCCGTTCGCGAACCAGCTCCTCCTCGACCGCGTGCCGCGGCTCTTGCAGCTGGCGCGGCTCTCGGCCGACCTCGAGCCGGCGCTGCTGGCGGTGGTGTCCGTGCGCGGCGCCCACCTCTACCAGGTGGCGCTCGGCGAGGTGGTGAACGAGGTGAACGTGGCGGGCCCCATGCCGCGGCGGCTCGGGGAGACCCAGGCCAAGGGGCGGGTCGACGAGCAGTTCGAGCGCTCCGAGAAGAACGCCCGCCACGTCGATCAGCTGCTGGCGCGCTTCCGCCAGCTCGCCTCCGAGGAGCTGGTGCACCTGTTCGACGCCTCTCCACGCAGCCGGGTGGTGCTCTTCGGCCCGCAGCAGACCCTCGCCAACTTCGAGCGCGAGCTCCCGGAGCGGGTGGTCGAGCGGATCGTGGCGCGCTACCCGGCGCCGGGCGAGGGGAACAACGGCAAGCGGGAGGGGCGGGCGGAGGTGCTGGCCCGCGCCCGGGAGGCCATCGCCGTGCAGCAGTCCCGCGACGAGCTCTCGCGGATCGACGGCACCGTGGGCCAGGCGCTGCGCGGCTCGCTCTCGGTGCTGGGGCTGGAGGACGTGGTGCTCGCCACGAACGAGCGGCGGGTGGGGCGGCTCCTCATCGAGGCCGACTTCGACGCCGACGGCTGGCGCTGCCGGCAGTGCGGCGCGCTCGGCGTGGAGCACACCCGGGCCTGCAGCTTCTGCCAGGGGCCGCTCGAGCTGATGCCGTCGATGGGCGAGGAGCTGGTGCGCCGGGTGCTCGCCGAGGGCGGCGAGGTGCAGGTGGTGGCGCACGCCAACAAGCTGCACAGCTACCAGGGCGTGGCGGCGCAGCTGCGCCAGGGCGCCACCACCGGGCTCAGCGGGACGCCGAACCAGCCGTCGGCGGGGTGATCGCGGGTGGTATTGCGCCGCTATTACGCCGGAGTATAATCCTGGCGTAATGAGCGTTGGAGCACTCGACGTCGCCACTCTGCGGCGGGCCTTCGAACGGCTCGACGCTCTCCTGCAGTCGCCGCTCACCCTGGTCGTCGGCGGCGGAACGGCCATGATGCTGGCCTATCACCTGCCGGTGCGGACCACCGACGTCGACGCCTATCCGCGCGAGGGTTCGCTCGACGAGGCGCTGCCCCAGATCCGGGCCGTCGCCGCCGAGCTCGGCCTCGCGCCCGACTGGATCAACCCGCACTTCGAGACCTTTGCCTACGTCCTCCCGCCCGACTACGGGTCGCGCCTCGCGACGGTCTTTGCGGGCGCGCGCCTGCGTGTTGCGGCGCTTGGCGTGGAGGACCTGCTGGTGATGAAGTGCACCGCCGGGCGCGAGAAGGACGTCGGCCACGCCCGTGCCCTGCTCAAGCGCCATCCCGACCTGTCCGTGGTGGAGGGACGCCTCCAGGCGCTCGCGGACAAGCGCGTGCCTGGCGCCGCCGAGGCGCTCGACTTCCTCGACGACCTGCTGGAGAACGGCGCGTGAGGCGGCCCGAGGTCCCGCGGGAAGAGGCCGAGCTGGCGCGGCTCTATCACGAGCTCGCGAGGATCGGCGCCCGCGTCGAAGGGCGCGAGGAGCCGTGGCGTTTCGGCAGCCCCTCGCCGGAGCAGCTGCTGGTGCTGGCGGCCCAGGCCGCGCGCCACGACCCCCGGCTCCTCTGGGTGTGCGTCGAGCTGCTGGCGCGGGCTCACGACCGCTTCAACCCCTTGGCCCTCAGGCGCTCCGCGCAGGCGTCGCGCTGGCCAGCCGCGATCGGCGTGGCGCTCGAGTTTGCGCGAAAGGCCGCGCCCTCGCGCGAGCTCGACGATTACGCGCGCTTCGTCACCGCGCCGCTCTCCCCCGCCGCCGGGGAGCGCTTCTTCCTCGGCACGCGCTCCCTGGGCGGAGCGCAGGCCCGGCGCGACGCGGAGGAGTCGCTGGGCGAGTACAAGCGCTGGGGCTATCTCGGGCGCGAGGAGCCATTCGCCAAGGAGCTCGGCGTGGCGGCGCACGGGACCATGGGTCCCCCCGAGCGCCTCAACCTCCTGCGGCGGTTGGTCGAGCGGAGCGGCGAGATCACGCTGAGGGAGTACGTCGCGGCGCTGCGGGGGCGCGCCTCCGCGCGTCAGGCGTCCCGGGATCTCGCTCGCGCCGAATTCCTGCGGCGCCATGGGCGAACCAGAGGCGCCCGGTGGAGGCTGGCGGGGGGCACCGCCGCGCCGGTCAGGCCGCCCCCCCGGTGAGGGACGCGCTCAGCGGGACGCCGAACCAGCCGTCGGCGGGGTGATCGCAACGGCCGGCAGGCGCAGGTACAGGAAGGTCCGAGGCGACCCGGTCTGTTCGTCGCGGGCGAGGAAGGCGGGTGCGAAACCGGGTCCAGGTTTCTCGCCATCCGAGAAGACCGCACAGGCCCAGCCGTCGCCGGGCTTGACGTGGCGCGCTTCGATGCCAAGGCGGGCGCCGATCCAGGTGAGTGGATAATCGTACGAGTCGCCGCCGAGCAGCAGTCCGAGACGAGCGCACCCGGAGCCCACGACTGTTTCCAGCGCACCAAGTTCCGGCTCGGCGTACCCGGGTCGCGAAGCGAAGTAGTCCCACTCGGGCTCCGCGTTCGCTGGGCCGAACGGCGGACGAATCTGGTTCTGCGCGCCGATCCAGAGGCCAAACCCGAGCAACGCCGCGGCGAGTCCGACCTGGACGCCACGGCCGCGCACACCGGGCAAGGCCCCAACAGCCACGGAGCCCAGCACGAAGAGCGGCAGTTGGACCCTGCTGAACCAGACGTTGTCGCGAAGCATGAGGTGCAGGAGCATCCAGCCGGAGACGACCATCAAGAGCGCCGAGCGGAGCCGCTTCGGAAGGCGGTTGCCCGCCAGCGCGGCGGCACCAAGCGCCACCAGGAAGATCACCACCTGCAGTGGGTTCCCGGCGGCGTCCTCGTGCGGCAGCAGCGTGAAGCTCGACCATAGGTGGTGCGAGAGCCCGCGGCCGACGTTGACCAGCCGATCCGCCCATTCTCCTCCCGCGAGATAGGAGTGGAAGGCGACGTCGCCAGGCGTGTCGCGCGCCGGATTGCGCCTGAGGATCTCAGGCGCGACAACCAGGGCCATGCCCGACACCGCGGCTGCGGTCCAGGCGAGGGGAAGCCGGGCTCCCTGGCGAAGCCGGCGCAGGCTGACTGCCAAGCCCACCAGCAGCAACGGCAAGGTGGCGAAGAGCGCGCTCACCTTGACCAGCGGAGCAGCCGCGAGGGCGACCCCCACCAACACGACATCCTCGCCCCGCACGCGCCTCGCCCTGGCACCTCGCTGCTCTGGGTTGAGGCCCCGAGCGCCTGGGGCGCCGTGGAGAAACGGGAGCGCGGCCGTCACCAGCGCCAGGGCGCCCACGGATGCCACGAGGTCCGTCTGCGTCGAGCTCGCCTGCAGCACTGCCATCGGCGCCGCCCCAGCGAAGACCCCCGCGAGCCAGGCAGCCCGTTTAGGTGCCCCTGCGAGCCGCGCCAGTGCCGGAGTCGCGAGCGTCACCAGGACCCACGCGAACAGCTGGAGGAAAGGGGCGAGCCGATCGGAGCGCGAGACACCTTGCAGGAGGAGCAGCAGGTACTCTGGCCCGGCCGCGCAAGCGTTCTGGCGCGGAATGCCGGTTGAGTAAGCCGCCACCGAGCGGTAGGCGAGCCAGTGGGCCACGCGTGCGAGGTGGTACGTCATGCTGTCCCAGTTGTTCGGGACGAAGCGACCAGCGCTCAGGGCCGCGAGCGCCGCCAGCGGGCTGAGGACCGCCCAGCGGATCGGGCTCCTGGGGCGCAGCAGCCGGAACAGTCGCCTGGAATCGTGCAGGAAGCGGCGCGGTGTCACTCCCAGCACTCCACCGAGGAGCGCGAGATGGGCGAACAGGAGTCCCGCCCAGCTGACGGCGTGAAAGAGGGAGAGCGCGTTCGCGACCAGCGTCTCCGCGCATACGAACCCGCTGAGCGCGAGGCACGCGGCCAGCGGGAGCGGCACTCGGGTATTTCGGCGGACGAGGACCAGCGCGGCCCAGAAGCACGCCAGGAACAGCGACGCTCCGAGCGCGAGCCCCCCCCGGCGTTGCCCCGGCGGTCACTTCGGCTCCAGCACCGCGATGAGCGACAGCGCCGGCACCGGCAGCGCCGGCTCGAGCGCCCGGAAGAGCGGCGTGAGCACGTTCAGCATCAGCACCTGCCCGAGCCCGAAGCTGCGGCGGCGCAGCAGCTTGCCGTTGAGCCACCAGGCCACCGTGCCGATGCGGTTGAAGGTGCGCAGCTCCTTCACCCGGAAGCCGCTCGCCTCGGCCACCGCCCGCAGGCTCTCCTCGGTGTAGCGCCGCTTGTGGCCCAGCACCGCGTCGAGGCTGCCCATGTTCCACGGGCCCTGCGGCACCAGGATCACCGCGCGCCCCTCCGGCGAGAGCACCGCGCGGATGTTGCGCAGCGCCGCCCCGTCGTCCTCGACGTGCTCGATGACGTTGAGACAGACCACCGTGTCGAACCCCTCCGGCAGCGACGGGAACGAGCCGGCCTCGGTGACGTCGGTGAACTGGGTGGTGAGGTAGGGCCGGTCGGCGGTGAGCGCCTTCAGCGACTCGAGGTAGAGCGGGTTGATGTCGCTCGCCACGTAGCGCTGCCGCGGCACCAGGTTGCAGGTCATGTTGCCGGTGCCGCTGCCGATCTCGAGCACCCGCTGGCCGCAGTAGGGCCGGATCACCTCGGCCATCCAGGCGTTGAAGCGCGGCGCGCGGGCGAGGCGCCCCAGGATCTGGCTGCCGTAGGCGTCGGCGGTGTAGACGCGGTCGGAGAGCGTGAAGCGGACGATGGCCGCGAGCGCCTTCACGCCGTCGCGCCAGTTGATCTTCTTGCCCTCCTGGTAGGTGCGCCCCGAGTAGCTGATGGGCACCTCGAAGAGGCGCGCGCCGCGCTTCGCCAGCTTGATGGAGAGCTCCGGCTCGAGCCGGAAGTCGTTGGAGACGAGCGGGATCGACTTGAGCAGCGCGGTCCGCACCGCCTTGTAGCAGGTCTCCATGTCGGTGAGGTTGAGGTCGGTGGCGACGTTGGTGAGGAAGGTGAGGAGCTTGTTGCCGAGCTGGTGGCGGTAGTGCAGCACCCGCCGCGCCTCCGCGCCGGCGAAGCGCGAGCCGAAGACCGCGTCGGCCTGCTCCTCCTCGAACACCTGCACCACGCGGAGCAGGTCGCGCGGGTGGTACTCGAGGTCGGCGTCGTGGATCACCGACAGCTCGCAGGAGGCCCGCGCCAGCGCGGTGCGGATGGCCGCGCCCTTGCCCTGGTTCACCGGGTGGTCGAGGAAGACCCACTCGATCTTGCCCTTTGGCCCGGCCGCCTTGCGCGCGGCGAAGGCGCGCAGCACCTCGCCGGTGCGGTCGCGGGAGCAGTCGTTCACCACGATCACCTCGACGCGGTCGAGGTGCGGGCTCTCCTCGAGCACCGTGAGCCGCTCCAGCGAGGTGGCGACGAGGTGCTCCTCGTTGTAGGCCGGGACGAGGACCGAGAGGGACGTCATGGGTGCCGGTTCTACCCCGAAACGGGCTAGGATCCGAAGCCGATGAAGCTCGCCGTGAGCCTCCTACATCTACGCCCGGGACAGGTCGGCGGCGCCGAGACCTACGTGCGGGAGCTGCTGGCCGCGTTGCCCGCCGCCGCCGCGCCCGACGAGGTGTGGGCGGTGATGGACCGCGACCTCGCCGCGGTCCTCGACACCCCCGGCGCGCGCCGCCTGACGGTGGAGGCGCCGGCGCGCCGGGTGGTGGTGGAGCGCATCCTGGAAGCGGTGACGCCGTACCGTGCCCTTGGCCTGGAGCGGGCGCTCGATCGCCTGGCGCCGGACGCCGTCCTCTTTCCGCAGCAGTCGATCTTCCCGCGCCGGGTGCGGGCGCCGGCGGTGCTCACCGTCCACGACGTGCAGCACCTCTACCACCCCGAGAACATCCCGCTCGCCGAGCGGGTCTTCCGCGCCGGCGCCTACGGCCGCAGCCTCGCGCGCGCCGACCGGATCATCGCCATCTCGGAGTTCACCCGGACCACGCTGGTGGAGCGCGGCTGCCCCGCCGCGAAGGTGACCGTCATCCAGAGCGGCTTCGCTCCCGGCCCCCGCACCGCGCCGGCCACCCCGGTCGGCGGCGCCTACCTTTACTTCCCCGCCGCCACCTTCGCGCACAAGAATCACGCGCTCCTCTTCCACACCTACGCCGTCCTGAAGCGGCTCGGCGCCGTGCACGCGAAGCTGGTCCTCACCGGGCTACGCACGAAGCGCTGGCCGGCGCTGCAGCGGCTGGCCCGCCACCTCGGCATCGCCGAGGACGTGGTGCACCTCGGCTTCGTCCCCTACGCCGAGGTGCGCCGGCTCTACGCCGGCGCAGAGGCGGTGCTGCTGCCGAGCGGCTACGAGGGCTTCGGCCTCCCCGCCGTGGAGGCTGCCGCGCTCGGCTGCAAGGTGATCACCTCGCGTCTGCCGGCGTTCGAGGAGGTAGGGGTGCCGGAGGAGGACCGGATCGACTTCGCCGAGCCCTGGCAGCTGCGGCAGGCGCTGGAGCGGCCGGGGCCGACGGTGCTCCGCAAGCAGCCCTCGAGCTGGGCGGAGGTGGCGCGGAGGACGGTGACGGTGCTCAGGGAGGCGGCGCTGAGCTATCCTGCCGGAGCGTGAGCGAACGAGAGCCGAGCGGCGAAGAGAAGAGGCCGAAGCTCTCGGTCTGCATCGCGACTTTCAAGCGAGCCCGCTTCATCGGCGAGACGCTGCAGTCGATCCTGAGTCAGCTCGAGCCCGGCGTGGAGGTGGTCGTCGTGGACGGCGCCTCGCCCGACGAGACGGCGGCGGTGGTGGCTCCGCTCGCCGCCGCGTACCCGGCATTGCGCTACCACCGGGAGCCGGTGAACTCCGGCGTCGATGCCGACTACGACAAGGCGGTCGCCTACGCCCGCGGCGACTACTGCTGGCTCATGAGCGACGACGACCTGCTCATGCCGGGGGCGGTGGCGCGGGTGCTCGCCGCCGTCGCGGACCGGCCGGACCTGCTGATCGTGAACGCGGAGACCCGAACCCCCGACCTGGCGCAGGTGGTGGACCCGGCGCTGCTTCCGCCCGAGTCCGATCGGGACTACGGCCCGCAGGATCGCGACGCGCTGTTCCTGGCCACCGCGAGCACCCTCTCGTTCATCGGGGCGATGGTGATCCGGCGCGAGGTCTGGCTCGCGCGGGAGCGCGCGCGGTACCACGGCTCGCTCTTCGCCCACGTCGGCGTAGTCTTTCAGGATCCGCCGCTCGAGAAGGTGCGGGTGCTGGCGCAGCCCCTCGTCCGGATCCGCTGGGGAAACGCGATGTGGACCTCGCGCGGTTTCGAGATCTGGATGTTCAAGTGGCCGGCGCTGATCTGGAGTCTCGAAGGGATCCCGGCGAGTGCCCGGGCCGCCGTCTGCCCCCGCGAGCCTTGGCGCAACCTGCGGATGGTCGGGCTGCACCGAGCCCTCGGCGGCTACTCCTCGGCCGAGTACCGGACCTGGCTGGCAGGGCGAGGTGAGCGGCCGTTCCGGCTACTGGCCCGGATTATCGCGGAGCTCCCCACCGGTCTCGCCAACGCGCTCGCGGCCGCCTACTGCCTGCTGGTCGCGCGCGGCGCGCGGAGGGAGCTGTACGACCTCGCCTATGGGCGCAATGCGACCTGGGTGGCGCGGTGGGCGGCTCGGCGACGGGGACTGTGAAGAACACCGGCTGAGCCGGAGATCGCTGTCTTGCCGGCACCTGGTACCTGTGGGAGCATCCCCCTACCATGCACCTCGTGCACAGAACCTCCTGCCGTGTCTGTGGATCCACCGCGCTCACGAAGGTCATCGACCTCGGAGAGCAGTACCTGCAGGGCTCCTTCGTGAAGCCCGGGAAGGAGCTGCCTCCGCTGCGAAGGATCCCATCCATCCTCGTGCGCTGTGACCCGACGCGCGACGAGAAGGCTTGCGGGCTCCTGCAGATGGAGCATTCGGTCCCTCCGACGATCCTCTACTCGGCCTACTGGTATCGGTCCGGCACGAACCGCACCATGCGCGATCACCTCAAGGGCATCGCCGACGAGGCTGCGGGGATGGTCAAGAAGCAGGCTGCCCGAGTCCTCGACATCGGGTGCAACGACGGCACGCTGCTCCGTGTCTACCCGGGCAGCTTCGCGAAGTTCGGCATCGATCCATCGGATGTGGCGCAGGAGGTGAGCGACGGGGTCACCGTCGTCCAGGACACCTTCCCATCCGAGCAGCTCGACCAACGGACGCAGGGTAAGCCGTTCGACATCATCACCTCGATCGCGATGTTCTACGACCTCGAGGATCCTGTGGCGTTCGTCCGCAGCGTGAAACGGTCTCTCGCGGCGGATGGCATCTGGATCTTCGAGATGTCGTACATGCCCTCGATGCTGAAGATGAACTCGTACGACACCATCTGTCACGAGCATCTCGAGTACTACAGCCTCGCGGTGATCGAGAACGTGCTGAAGCGGGCGGGTATGAAGGTCGTGCGCGTGGGCATGAACGACATCAACGGCGGGAGCATCCGCTGTTACGCCACCCACCAGGAGAGTTTCCAGTACGCGAGCAAGGACTACCTCCGCACGCTGGAGGATCTGCGGCGCGAGGAGTTCGACCTCGAACTCGACACCGACAAGCCGTACCGGAATTTCCAGGAGCGCATCAACGTGCACCGCACGGAGCTGACCGCGCTCCTGAAGCGTCTCAAGGCCGACGGCAAGAAGGTCCACATCTACGGGGCCTCCACCAAGGGCAACACCATTCTCCAGTGGTGCGGGATCGACCGCTTCCTGATCGATTACGCGGCGGAGCGCAACCCGGACAAGTTCGGCGCTCGGACGCTGGGCACCGACATTCCGATCATCAGCGAGGACGAGTCGCGCGCGATGAAGCCGGACTACTATCTGGTGCTCCCCTGGCACTTCAAGCCGGAGTTCATCGAGCGCGAGCGGGCCATGCTCGACGGGGGGACCGGAATGATCTTCCCGCTGCCGAACATCGAGGTGGTCAAGAAGGCGTGAAAGCCCTGATCTTCGGCGCCAGTGGCCAGGACGGCCACTACCTCTCCAAGCTCTGCCGAGCGAAGGGGATCACGCCGCTAGGAGTCTCGCGGTCCGGCTCGGCCATCCAGGGAGACGTCGGCGACTTCGCGCAGGTCGAAGCGCTGGTGCGCTTCCACACTCCCGCGTACGTGTTCCAGCTCGCCGCGGCATCCACGACCCGCCACGAGGCGCTCTTCGAGAACCACCGCGCCATCGCGACGGGTGCCCTGAACGTGCTCGAGGCAGTGAAGCGGCACACGCCCGCGGCCCGGGTCTTCCTGGCCGGCAGCGGCGTCCAGTTCGAGAACACCGGTGCGCCGATCTCGGAGCGCTCTCCCTTCGATCCAACGAGCCCCTACGCGGTGGCGCGTATCCACTCCGTCTACGCAGCGCGGTACTACCGCTCGCTCGGGGTGGCTGCGTATGTCGGATACCTGTTCCACCACGAGAGCCCGCTTCGTAAACCTGGGCACGTGAGCAAGAAGATCGCGCTCGCGGCGCGCCGAATTGCGGCCGGAAGCTCCGAACGACTCGAGCTCGGTGACCTCGCCGTCGAAAAGGAGTGGACGTACGCCGGAGACGTGGCCCACGCCATCCTCACCCTCGTCGAGCAGGACCAGGTCCACGAGGCCACCATCGGTTCCGGCGAGACGCACAGCATCCGGGAGTGGGTCGAGCGTTGCTTCCAACTCGCTGGTCGAGACTGGCGCCAGCACGTCACCGTCCGGCTGGGGTTCGTCCCCGAGTACCGCCGGTTGGTCTCCGATCCCACGACCATGCACAGCCTGGGATGGCACCCAGAGACATCCTTCGAGGACCTGGCCCGGAAGATGATGGAAGCTCAGGACGAGGGCTGACCGCGCCGCTGCGACTGGTAGACCTCGATGTGGCGGCTCGCGATCTCGGGCCAGGTCGGGTCCGGTGGCGGACCATGATTCCGACGGCCGAGATGGCTCTCCAGTCCCCGGCGCAGGTCGTCGATGTCTCCCGGCCTCGCGTAGTACACGTTCCGATGGGGATCCAGGCCGTGCCTTTCGTTGCTCGTGGTGAGCACGAAGGTTCCCTGCAGCGTGCCGGCCTGGATGCTGGTGTTCCAGCTTCCGCCGCCATTCCGGAAGGGCAGCACCACCGCGTCCGCCACGGCGAGCAGGCGCGCCACTTCTTCCGGAGGCAGGAAGCCTGCCTCGGACACGGATGAAGCGAGCGGCCCGCGCACGCGCCGCAGCAACTCGGCCTGGTACGGATCCGACTCGCGCCCCTCGCCGATCAGGACCAGCTGGTGCTTCGCCGGGTCCATGACCGCCAGCAGGTCGTCGATCCCCTTGTGCTCGAAGAAGAAGCCGAAGAAGGCGAGGAGCGCCTTGCCGTCCGGCGCGTAGCGTCGGCGCAGCTCGAGGCGCTCCGCGCTGGAGAGCTCCGCCCTGGGCACGGAGGATGCGTTTGGAATGAGATGGAATCGCTTCCCCGCGGTGAGGACTCGCTGCCACGCTCGCATCCGGCGTTGGTAGCCGGGCCTGACGACGATGACGTCGCCAAGTCCTGGCCCCATCGCGAGCCTTTCGAGCATGCCGACCCGAACTGGGAAGTAGAGCGGAAAGTACTCGTGCCAGGTCTGGACGACCGGAAGGCCCATCTTCCCGAAGAGCGACGGCAGGCGTGGCGCGAGCGCACCGCGATACCCGAGAGTCGGGAACTGCACATGGACGATGTCCGGTCTCCAGGCCCGGGCCAATCCCTCGACCGTCGCGCGGTCCGGCTCGCCCCAGTCCCGCACGATCGGAAACACCTCGCACCCGGAGTTGGCCGAGGTCGCTGCTGCCTCGGTGCTGGTGAGCACCGCGACCTGTACGCCGGGAGAGAGGGAAAGGGCCTGCGCGAGGGAACGCGTGTAGTCCCCCACCCCGCAGGCCATCGGCGGATAGGAGCCGGTGACGAGGAGAACCCGCAAGCTAGCGCCTCCGGAGAACCAGCCAACCGAAGGTGTAGTCGCGTCCGGCACAGTTGACCGAAGGTTCGGATGCGTCGAACGACAGCGGGCCTTCGACCGCGAATCCGCGGTTGGCCGCCTCGGCCAGGAAAGCCCGGACATCCTCTCGCGAGAAGATGAGCCAATCCATGCCGAAGAACTTCGTCCCGCTGGTGTCGATCTTCTCTGGCCAGTAGTCGAAAGAGGCGAGGAAGCACCCTCCCGGTGCGATGAGGCGTGAGAGCTCGGTCAGAAGCGCTGGGGCATCGAGTCCGTGCTCGATCACCGAGATCGACGTGACCACGTCGAAAGAGGCGTCGGCGAAGGGCGTTCGGAGGAAGTCGCCCACCTCGTACCGGATTCGATCCCGAAACGGCATCGCGCGCACGTTCGGGTTGAGATCGACGCCCGTGAGCCGCTCGAATCCAAGGCGGTGCAGGACGCAAAGAATCTCCGAGCTGTACGCGCCGAGATCGAGGATCCGAGCCGACTTGGGGAAGTGCTGTTCGACGAACTCGGCGGTGCGGAGGACGTCCCAGCTCTTCACCTGGTCCCCCAGCGTCGGCGGGCGCCGGCGAAGGAGCTTCTGCCAGAGGCTGAGAGGAGGGCCCACCTCCATGCCAAGACAGGAGATGCCCCGCTCCTCGAGACGCCGCCTCGCGCTCTCGACCGCCGCCTTCGACTGCAAGACCTCCAAGGACACACCTCACCTCCAGCTTCGCGTTCAAGGGGAGAGTACCATTTGGGGAGGGCTTCGTTGACACCCCCGCCGCCCCGGGTACAAAGGCCTGACTCCATGCCCGCTCACCAGGAACTGGCCTCCGCCGCTGAACGCCCGCCGCAGCGGGCCGCCGGCGGGGTGGTGGCTACCTGGGTGCGGCTCCTGGTCATCACGCTGGTCGGAGTCGCACAGGCTCCGATCTTGTTCAGGCACATTCCAGCGGACGAGCTGGGCGTCTGGTATCTGTTCTTCGCGCTCGCGACCTTCGTGAACCTCTCGGACCTGGGCCTGCCGTCCACGTTCCAGAGGGCTGCGTCCTATCTGTGGGGCCGGCAGCGCTCGGGCGTCTCCGAGCAAGCCCCCGGGGTCCCGTCGATCTACCGCGCTGCCTCACTGCCGGAACTCTACGCGTCGGCGCTCCTGGCGACAGCCGGGCTGGCGATGGCTTTCGCCGCGGCGGTCTTCCCGGCCGCCTTGCTCTATTTTCGTCACGCGCTGCCGCGCGGGTCCATTCAGAGCCACCTGCTGGTGCCCTTGCTCGTCTTTCTTCTAGGGGTGGTGCTCAACGCGGTGGCAGCGATCCCAGGCGCGTGCTTGAGCGGCTGCGGGAGGGTCGCGCTCGACAACTGGGTGCGCACCGCCGCGAACCTCTTGGGCTTCGGGCTCATCTGCTTGCTGGTCCCCGTCCACCGCAGCCTGAACGTCCTCTGCGCCATCTACGTGATCCAGGGGCTCACGGCGCTCGTGGTCAGTCATCTTGCGATCAACCTCACGTTGGGGACAGGACGCTGGCGGGAGCTTCGGCTCGACCTCCCGCTCGTTCGATCGATGTACCGGGAGTCCTTCCCGATCTTCGTGAGCCGCATCGGTGGCTGGCTCACGGTGGAGAGCACGCTACTGATCGCGGGCTACGTTCTCGGCTCCGAGCGGATCGCCGATCTCGGCGTCCTCCGGCAGATGGTGGCGATCGGCGCGAGCATCACGGCCGCGATCCCTCTTGCGGTGTCGCCACAAGTGGCCGCGGCACATGCGGCGGGCGATGAGGAGCAGGTGCGCAGCCTCTATCTGGCCACCCTGCGATATGCGCTGGTGGTCAATGTCCTGTGGACGGTTGGGTTGCTGGTCTGGGGGCCGGTGGTCATCGGAGTGCTGGTCGGCGCGGAACACTTCCTGGGCTATGGCGTGCTCGTCCCGCTCGCCCTGGGGAGCCTCCTCGAGCTGCACGGGATCACGCACGCCTTCTTCGTCTGGAACGTAGGCAAATGGCCGTTCGCGCCCTACGTGCTCGCGGGCGGGCTGCTCAACCTCCTGCTCGCCTCCCTGGGCTGCGCTACCCATGGTTTCGTGGGTTTGGCATGGGGCACCATCACCGCACAGGCCCTGACCGTCTGGTGGGTGCAGGCCTGGTTCGCGCTGCAGCAACTGGGAGTGTCACTGCGCTCCTATCTCGCCGGGACCGTCGTGCGGGTAGGCCTCTATGGAGCGACCCTTGCCGCTGCAGGCGTGGGCATCCACTGGTTCGTCTCGACTCGCTTCCCGCTCCTCGCCGCGGCTGCGGGGGGGATTGTCGGGACCACGCTCGTTTCCGGGCTCCTCGCCTGGCTCGTCGTGCTCACCGAGGGCGACCGCGCGTATTTCCTCCGCCTCCTGCGGATCCGCCCTAGTACCCGGTGATCCTCCGCTTGCGCCGGCGCCTCACCGCCCCCAGTCCCCACGCCGCGGCCTGAAAGAGCCGTTGGTCGAGTCCCGCCATGGCCCACGCCGCCGCGCGGCTCGCGGCCGGGTAGGGTCCGTTTCGGACGAACCGCTCCCAGCTCTCCCGATCGAGCGCGCCGCCTGCGCGCAGGTAGGCGAAGAATGGAATCGTGCCGATCCCATGAGCTCGCACAAAGGATGCCGCCGCGCGATCACAGACGCCGGCGGGGTAGAACGCGCGAAGCTGATCCACCATCCGCCTCCACCCGCCGAGCACGTCGAAAGTGGACGACGCCCAGGTGAAGGCGCCGGGGGCCCCGCAGCGGTTCAGCACGAGCGGCTTGGCGATGAGGTAGACCTTCCTTCCGCGCAGCGACTCCATGATCGCGCCGACGTGCGCGAACCAGGTGCCGACGTAGGGCGCGGGCTTGACGCCACGCCAGCGCTCCATGTCCACCACGCAGGCGCCGATGAACCCCGCCGACCACGCATGCGCCGCCAGGAAGTCCTCCGCGCTCTCCTCACGATCTACCTCGAGAGGCAGCGAACGTTCCCGCAGCACCAGCGAGAGGTCCTCGTCAACCGAGGCGTAATTCACGTAGACGAACGGCCGGTCACCCCCGGCGAGCACCCGCAGCACCGTCTCCAGTGCCTCCGGCGTCATCCGGTCGTCCTCGCCCATGATCCAGGCGTGGCGGGACGTGCAAAGATCTACCGAGTGCAGAATGTTGCGGTCGATTCCCAGGTTGACCGGGTTGCGATGGTGGTGGACGTGCGGGTACTCGCGCTGGAGCTCTGCTATGGCGCTGAGGTTGGTCTCGTCGCATGAGTCGTCGGCGAGGTGGATGGGGATCTCGCGCGACCCCGCCGATTTGATCACCGACCGCACGCACCGGACGAGCTGGTCCGGGCGCTTGTAGGTCGGGATGCAGACGGCGAGGGTCGGGGAGGCGCTCATTGGGGCAGATTACCCCGCCGGCACTTCGTCTAGAATGGCCGAAGCCCCCCATGTTCACCCGCCTCCTCACCGTCTGCATCGGCAACATCTGCCGCAGCCCCATGGCCGAGGCCCTCCTCCGCGCCCACCTCGCGGCCCACGGCCGCCACGAGGCCACCGTGCAGTCCGCCGGCCTCGCCGCCCTGGTGGGCCGGCCCGCCGACCCCGTGGCCCAGGCCCTCATGGCGGCCCGTGGCCTCGACCTCTCCCAGCACCGCGCCCGCCAGCTCACCCCCGCGCTCGTCACCGCCTCCGACCTGGTGCTGGTGATGGACGAGGAGCAGCAGCGCGCGGTGGAGCAGCTCTGCCCGACGGCGCGCGGGCGAGTGCAGCGGCTCGGGCGCTTCGGCCGCTTCGACGTCCCCGACCCCTACGGAGGCTCCCAGGCCCAATTCGAGCAAGCGCTCGCCCTCATCGAGCGTGGTATCTCTGAGCTCTCGCGCGTCCTATGACCTCCCGCCACGCCCTCCTCGCCGCCCTCGCGCTGCCGCTCGCCGGCTGCATCCTCCTGCCCACCATGAAGATGGACGAGGGCCCGCTGGAGCACCGCGGCGAGGGCAAGACCCCGCCGCCGCCGGCCGCCTTCAAGGTGCAGCCCATCGACGCCCAGCTGGTGGCGGCGCAGCTCCAGGCGGACCTCGCCTGGCAGCAGCGGCAGGGCCCGAAGGACCCGCTCGCGCCTCCCCCCGGCGCGCCCGGCTACGACTACCGGATCGCCCCCTACGACGTCCTCACCATCATCGTCTACGACCACCCGGAGCTCACCATCCCGGCCGGCGAGATCCGGGCGGTGGACCAGACGGGCTACACCGTCTCCCCCGACGGCTTCGTCTTCTTCCCGCACGTGGGCCGCTTCAGGGTGGGCGGCATGACCCTCGAGCAGGCGCGCCAGTCCCTCACCGAGAAGCTCGCGGTCTACGTGCGCGCGCCGCAGGTGCAGGTCCTCATCGCCACCTACCGCGGCAAGCGCTTCCAGGTGACCGGCGAGGTGCTGGCGGCCGGCACCTTCCCCATCGCCGACGTGCCGCTGCGCGTCTCCGACGCGGTCTCCCTGGCGCACGGCGTGGGGCCGGAGGCCGACCTGCGCGAGGTGACGCTGAGCCGCGGCGGCAAGACCTACCTCCTCGATCTGCAGCGCTTCTACGAGGAGGGCGACCAGACCCAGAACTGGTTCATCGCCGAGAACGACCTGGTCCACGTCCCCGACCGCAGCCCGAACCGCGTCTTCGTGCTGGGCGAGGTGCGGGTCCCGCAGACCCGGCAGATGGTGCGGGGGCGCATGTCGCTCGCCGACGCGCTCACCGAGACCGGCTGGCTCGACCCCATCGCCGCCGACCCGGCGCAGATCTTCGTCCTGCGCGGCAGCTACGAGGCGCCGGAGATCTACCGGCTCGACGCCGGCCAGGTCGACGCCATGCTCCTCGCGGTGAACTTCCCGCTCAAGCCGCGCGACGTGGTCTTCGTGCAGACCTCCGGCATCGCCCGCTGGAACCGCTCGCTGCAGGGGATCCTGCCCACCGTGCAGGGCGTCTGGCAGGCGTACGACATCGCCTACCGGTCGTTCGTCCGGCCCACCTACTAGCTTCGTCGGGGCCCCCGTGGGGCTCTCCAACCAAGGGGCCGCCCCCTCGCCGGCCCTGGCGCTCCGGTTCCGCCGTACCTATCCAAGGTAGGCACGCGAGCCAGGAGCCCCGCATGAGCCCCAACCCTCCGCCCACCGCGGCGAGCAGCGCCCTCTGCCATCCCTCCGAGCTGGTCGACGCCGCCCTGCGGCTCGCCGGCTCCAGCCTGCGCCACCTCACGCGGGTGGAGCGCTACGTGGACGCCGACGCGCTGGTGGGCCCCCTCCCGCGCCCGCGCCTGCTGGGCCTGCTCTCGACCTTGCTCGCCTACTCCTCCGAGCGGCTCACCGCGCCGCTGCCCGCCCGCGCCCGCTGGCTGCGGGTGGAGGCGTCGGCCGAGGACGGCGCGCTCCGCCTCGCGGTGGAGGACGGCGCCCGGGACCCGCCCCGCGGCCAGGACCTGGCGCTCCTCGCCGAGGCGGTGCGCCGGCTCGGCGGCACGCTCGAGGTCTGCACCGGCGAGAACCGCGGCACGCAGTTCCTGGTGCGGCTCGCGCCGGCGTCGCTGGTGGCGGTGGCCTGAGGGCGAAGGGCCCCTAGCTCCGCGGCAGTTTCAGGCTGACCTTGAGATCGTTGAGGCGGTCGAATCGCAGGAGCCGATCGTGCTGGAGGCGGCCCACGACGATGCCAGGGGCCACCCCCACCGTCGCGGCGAACCGCTGAATCGCCAGCGCCGTCAGTCCGCTCGGCGCGATCTTGCGCAGCGCGGCGTACTGACCCGGTGGGATGAGCCGGTCCTGAGCGAAGCGGTCGGCCTCACGCTCCTGCTCGGTGTCGCTTCCTCCGCCTTCGAGGAACACATCCTTCTTCCTGTGGAGGAGGATGTGCCCTGCCTCGTGGAAGAAAGTGAACCAGAAGTGGTCCTCCGTCTGGTGCCGATCGCTGAGCTGGATGAGAGCCCTGCTCGGCGACAGCCAGCGCGTCACTCCCGACGCCCGGCAGCCCTTGATCCCCGGAACGCACACCAGCGCGACTCCCGCGGAGGCGCAGCGATTCTGGAGCTTGTCGATCGTCGCGGCGAGCGGCTCGCGCGACAGCCCGACAGCTTCCTTCAAGACTTCGCGAAATAGATCCGCCTGGTAGGAGCTGGTCTGAACGGCCTGGGCCCCCAGCTCGCCGATGCGCAGCCAGGCTGCGGTCGCTCCGACGTCGCTCTCGAACGCGCTCGACCGGCGAAACCTGCCCTGCGGCGTCGCGTAGACGTCCTCCCACGCATCGCGGGAAGCAACGCCGAAGAAACGGAGGAGCTCGCCCACCTGCTCGACCTGGCTCCTGCATGCGCGAACGAAACCCTGGGCGACGAGGAGCCGGACGGGGATCGTCCGGAGCCAGGCAACGGCCCCGGAGAGCTCCTCCCGCGCGCGCTGCCGCGCGAGCCACTCCTGGAAGTGCTGCTCGCGAGCTAGCCAGAACTCCGCAGGCGTGCCGAGCGCGCGCTCCAGCTTCAACGCGGTGTCTGGCGTGATGGCCATCTTGCCCTTGACGATCTCGTTGATCGCCTTGGCGGTGAGCCCCGTTCGCTCGGCGAGCTCGTTCTGGGCCATGCCCCGCTCGTCGAGGAGGTCCTGAAGCGTTCCGCCGGGGGGCGTGACCCGGGCCGGCTCATAGGCGTTCGTGATTTCAGCCATGGTAGTCCACCACCTCGACGATCCGGATCGCCGTCACCTGCTTCCAGTCGAGTCCCCCGTCCGGCTTGGTCGGCGGCGGCTGATGCGCCGGCTCGATGACGAGCCGCTCGCCGCCCTTGAGCTTGAGCGCGAGCTGACCGGCTCGGCCTCCACCGAGCTCATGGAGCCCTCCTGGCAGTCCCCGAAAGGCTTCCAGCGAAGGGGCCGCTCGAAGATCGTCCAGCCTCCGAGCCAGCGCTTCAGCCTGCGCCTTTCCCCACCGTCGCTGCGCGAGCCGAGCGTCGTTGCAGAGCTTCTGGAGCTGCCTCGACCCGAAGACGATATCCATCGCGTTCCGAGGTGTCAAGAATGATGCACCTACGAGGTGCATCATTGTGGTCATCTGGCCCAGAGACTACGCAAGGCCCCCCGTGGAACAGGATCTACTGCCTGGCTCTGACGCGCAGCGCGCGCCTATTGTGCCGACGCCTTCAGCCGCCCACCCGCCCCGCCATCGCCGCGATCGCCTCGCCCGCGCGATCCGCGAACGCTCGGACCTCGGCTTCGAGCCCGCCGTTCCGGCTCACCTCGGCCCAGAAGCGCCGCGCGTGCGTGGCCGCGCTCGGCCAGACGTCGAGCGTGCTCGCCGTGGGCGCCGCCGGCTCGAACGGACGCGCGACCACGACGTCGGCGGCGGGCGCCAGGACCATCGGCAGCATGTCGTAGCTGGGCGCGAGGCGCAGCTTCAGCTCTGGCCCTGCGAAGAAGGCAACGTTTCCGAAGTGCCGGTCGGTGTTCCCGATGAGCTGCCCGAACACGTCGAGCCAGCGCAGCCTGGCCGCGTCCGAACCGGGGAGCTGAAACGGCGCGCGGGCGAGCAGCGGCGCCGCTGCGGTCCAGGTATCCGGTGTCCCGAGCCACTCGTTGTTGACGGCGGCGAGCGACAGCACCGCGCGCCGGCCGCGCTCGCCCATGCGGTCGAAGCGCTCGACCTCCAGAAACCGCCAGCCGGCCACGTCGAGGCACCGTGCCGCTGGCGCCGCACCGCCTGCCTCGGCGATCACCTCGAGCGCCTTCCATTCGCACCACAGCAGGTCGCGCCAGCGCCGCCCCGCCTCGCCCTGGCTCGGCGGCGTGAACTTTACGAGAACGTGGCGCCCGCGCGCGAACGCGCCGAACTTGGGCCGCTCTCCACCCGCCGAGGCCCCGACGGCCTCCGTGGCCGAGCGGCTCGCGAGGAGCGGATAGCGCTCCGGCTCCTCCACCTCCGCATGACCCGCCAGAAAGCGGCGCAGCGACTCGTCCCCGACGATCAGATCGCCGACGCAGTCTTGGCCGCGGTTCGCGAGCGCGATGAGCCGGTGATCGTCCGACCAGTCGAGAATCCGCGGCGGCAGCCGGAGCTCCGGGTGGCGCTGGGAGAAGCCGTGCCCCAGGTAGCCTTGAGGCGCCATGTCGACGAGCGCCGGCGGCAACCCCGCGAAGAGCTGGCCGCCGTCCGGCCGTTCCCAGAAGGTTCGATGTCCGGCGAGGAGGCGCAGCGTTCCCGCCAGGCCGACCTCTCCGCTCTCGCTGACGCGGAAGACCGGCAGACGCTGCCCGAGCCCCTCGACGGAACGGGTTCGAGCGTACTGCGTCGCCCGCCCCTTGCCGAGCCGGCACACCTGCTCGCCCGCGTCAGCGACCAGCCGCGAGAGCGTCGATGCCGAGATCTTCAGGCTGGCGCGAATGGCCGTCGGGGGAGCGATCCCCTCGTCGGCCAGGAAGCGAAGCAGTGCGGCGACGGATGACACGATAGATGAAACGATTGTCAGAACGATTCAGGCGTGTCAAGTAGGCGTGATGCTTGACGATCCAAGAGTCGCGCGCCCGATGGATGAAACGATTCTCGGACGCCAACAGTGCCCGGTCTTCGCCGAATGCGTCCCCCCAGTCGGTTGAACCATTCAGGGCTCTGCCCTACCGTGGGGCCCGGGAACGACGAGGGAGACCCCATGTCAACGAAGACCGACACCGCCGGGGAGGGCGCCGCGCTGGACGGGTCTCCCTCTCCCGCGAAGCGCATCGAGGAGGAAGGCGCCGCGCTGGACGGATCTCCCTCTCCCGTGGAGCGGGGGAGGCCCGGGAACGGTGTCGCCGCGCCCTCGCGCGTCGGCCGGGCGCTGGTGGTCGACGACGACGCCCTCGTGCGCCTCATGTTCTCGGATGCGCTGAAGGCCCGCGGCTTCGAGGTGCAGACCGCGGCCGACGCGATGACCGGGCTTCAGCTGCTCTCGGAGAACATCCTCGGCCTCGACGTGCTCCTCACCGACGTCCTCATGCCCGGCCAGGACGGCATCGAGTTCGTCCGGACCATCCGGACCGTCGGAGGGGAGTCGGATCTCGTGGTGGTGGCGGTGACCGCCAGCGAGGACCCTTCCCACCGGACGCGCCTCCTCGAGGCCGGAGCCGACCTCGTTCTGTACAAGTCGCTCGGCCCCGACGCCATCGCCTACGCGGTGGAAGAGATCGTGCTCTAAGCGCTGAAGCCGAGGTCAGCTCGCCCCCACGCAGAGGGCGATCGCCGCCGCGATGTCCTCCATCTCGGCCGCGCCCACCATTCCAAGCCGGTTCTGGAAACGCTCCAAGGACACCGACTTGACCTGGAACGCGTCTGCGCCCGAACGCTTGGTCAGGCCGTTGCCCGCGGAAGGCTGGATCTCGACGAACCAGGGATACCTGAAATAGCCAGGCTTCCAGTCGGTGACCGGCACGACGATCCGGAGCGGAAGCTTGCCGATCTCGTTCCTGCTGACGACCACCGCCGGCCTGACCTTGCGCTGCTCCGAGCCAACGGCCGGATCGAAGCACACCCACCAGACCTCGCCGCGCTCAGGCGAGGTCGTCGTCACCGTACGCCTCGAAGTCGCGGAGCGGGCTCCCCTCAGCGTAGTCGGCCGCGGCGGCCTCGGCCGCGAGGGCGAGCAGCCGTGACTGCTCCTCCGCGGGGATCCGCCGCAGCTCCACCGCCCGCCGGCGCGCCGCCTCGGGCAGCGCCTCGGTCGAGCCCGGACAGAGCTCCTCCGCGCGCGCCGGCGTGATGATCCCCTCTGCGAGCGCTCGCGTCGCGAGCAGCTTCAGCCGCATGGGCTCCTCGTTGCCCTCGAAGCGCACTGGCTCCTCCTTTCGCCACCCCCGGCGGCTGAAGTCCACGCAGAGCCTCTCGTAGGTGGAGCGGCCCACGATCTCGAGATCGAGCGCGCGCCGGACCCAGGCCTGCATGCTGAGCCCGTACTTCTCCTTGAGCAGCCCCAGTTCCTGTGTCCCGAGCGTCCTGCGCGAGCCGCCGAGCTCCCTTCGCGCGACCACGGCCGGCACCAGGAACGCCGCCGCGAAGCGATGGGCGAACTCCTCCTGTTGCTTCTCGGTCGCCCCGGGCCAGTTCATGACCAGGTGCCCGAGCTCGTGCGCGAAGTTGTAGCGGCGCCGGTCCAGGCTCGCGTCGCGGCGGCTCACCAGCACGGCGTGGCGTTCATTAGCCCAACCCGCCATTCCGTCGAAGTCGGGCACCTGGCCGGCGGGACAGGCCACCACGCCCGCGTGATCCTCGAGCGTTCGCACCACCGACTCGATGGCGGCCTCCCCCAGTTTCCACGTCCGGCGGACCGCCTCCGCCGCTCGCTCGGCGTCCGCCGGGGAGCTGGCGCGCTCGGCTCGCGGGAAGGATCGCGGCACGCCCGGGTGCCGCAGTTCCTCCAGCACGACCTGCCGCGCGACCACATCGGCGATCTCGGCCCGGACCTGCTCCTGGCGGGCCTTGGAGAGCCGGGCGTGTTTGCGGAAGGCGAGCCAGCGAATCTGCACGGTCTCCGGCTGGAACAGGTACGAAGGGGGGATCGCGAGCGCGCGAGCGATGGCGAGCAGCGTGCTCTGCCGGGGCAGACTCTTGCCGAGCTCGTACTTGGACAGCGCCGCCCGGGTGAGCACGCAGCCCTGGGCGGCCAGCCGCTCGGAGAGCGCCTGCAGCGTGAGGCCGGCGCGAGCGCGCGCCTGGCGCAGGCGGTCGGGCTGGAGCTGAAACTGGAAGTCGTCCGTTGACACGGCTGGGATATATCGCTTCACTGTCAACGTTGACAAGTGGCAGAAATGGGGGACGCCGCCTCCCGGCGCCTCTCGCTTTCCACACGCCCCCCCCCCGAGGACTCGCAGGACCCGCCCCCTACGCCTCCCTGGCGCCCGCCACCCGCGCCGGCAGACTCCCCGCCCCCACCACCGCGAGGTGCCCCCTCCCTGACCCTCCCCCGCTCCGCGGGAGAGGGGAAAGAAATGCGCCGCGCTGTTCTCCCTCCCCACCGCGTGGGGATGGCCGGGGATGGGCCTCCCCCTCCGCCGCGTCCCCGAGCCTGAACACCCCCATGAGCCCCCTCAGCGACTCCGCCTGCGACGCCAGCTCCTCGGCGGTGGCCGCCAGCTCCTCCGCCGCCGCGGCGTTGCGCTGCGTCACCCGGTCGACCATCCCCATCGCCTGGTTGATCTGCACCACCCCCGCCGACTGCTCGCGCGACGCCGCCGCCACCTCCTGCACCAGGTCGGCCGTCTTCTCGATCGACGGCACCAGCGCGGCGAGGAGCTGCCCCGACCGATCCGCCACCTTCACGCTCGACGCCGCCACCGCCGCGCCCTCCTTCGCCGCCTTCTGGCTGCGCTCCGCCAGCCGCCGCACCTCCGCCGCCACCTGCGCGAACCCCTTGCCGTGCTCCCCCGCCCGCGCCGCCTCGATGGCCGCGTTGAGGGCGAGGAGGTTGGTCTGGTACGCGAGCTCGCCGACGACGGAGAGGTGGCCGGCGATGGCCTTCATCGCCTCGGTGGCCTCCTTCCCCGCCCGCCCGCTCTCCTCGGCGTCGCGCGCCGCCTGGGTGGCCATCCGCTCCGACAGCCGGCCGTTCTCGGCGGTCTGCGAGATGGAGGCGCTCATCTCCTCCAGGCTGGAGCTGGTCTCCTCCACCGACGCCGCCTGCTCCGAGGTGCCCTGCGACAGCGCCTGCGAGGTGGCCGACACCTGCGTCGCCGCGCCGCTCAGCGCCTCGGCCCCGCCGCGGACCTCGCCCACCAGCCGCGCGAGCTGGCCCGTCATCTCGGCCATGGCCGCCTGGAGCTTGCCCACCTCGTCGTGGCAGGTGACCTGCACGCCCTCGCGCAGGTCGCCCGCGGCGATGCGCTCGGCGAGCTCGACCGCCCGCGCCAGGGGTACGGTGACGCTCCGGGTGACGCGGACCGCGACCGCGAGCGCCACCGCCACGGCGGCGACGATGAGCGCGAAGATGAGCGCGCGCGCCGAGAGGTACGCGGCCTGGCTCGCCCGCGCCGAGTCCTCGAGGCGCTCGGTCTCGTGCTCGAGCATCCGGTTCCACGCCCCCTGCACCCGCTGCAGCGCCGGGACCACCTGGTTGAGCGCCAGCTCCTGGCTCTCCTCGCGCCGGCCCTCGGCGAGGAGCGCGCGCGCCCTGGCGAAGGCGTCGATGTAGGCGGAGCGCTCGCGCTGGAGGTCGTCGAACAGGGCCTGCTCCCTCGCGCCGGCGAGGGTGGCCTGGCGCCTCTTCACGACGGCGCTGGCGCGCTGGCGGATGGCCTCGATCTCCGCCAGCGTGCGGTCGATCTGCGACTGGTCGTGGAGGAGGAAGAGGCGGGTCACGTGGCCCGTCTGCTCGCCGACCAGCGCGATGCCCTCCTGCGCCAGCCGCGCCTCGCCCCAGCGCTCCCCCGCGATCTCGTGGATGTGCCCGTTCAGCGCGGAGAGGCGGGACAGGCCGAGCGAGCCGCCAGCGATGAGGAAGGCGACCAGCACGCCGAATGCGGCGGCGAGCCTCGCCCCGATGCTCAGGTGCTTCATGGTTTCCCCCTGCGAGTGCGCCCGCGCCGCCGGCCCTGCCCAGCGGTGTGAACGGTCGGTGACGGACAGTGCACCGGATGTGCCGGCGGAGGGCTTTCGTCGCGAACCACGACGACCTGGCGTCACACCGGTCACAGCGCATGGACTGGCGAAGCCCGCCGAGGGCCGCCCCCGAGCCGTCCCGAGCGCTGTGAGCTTCGGAGGAAAACAGAGCAGCAAACGAGCGTTTAGCCGCGCACCCCCGACGGGTTGGACGCGCTTTACCCAAGGTGAAGTAACCGAGATCTGACTGCCGGGCGCCGAGGTGGGCGCGGCTCGCACTCACTGGCGCGCAGCCGACCGGAAAATCAGCCAAGTCGAGTGTCATGCCGGCCGCCGCGACGGGCTGGTGCGCTCGCTCGGAGCCTGGGGCGGGGGCATCTCGCGCACCCAGGTGAGGCTTCTCGCACACCCATTAACCTCTTCCGCGTCCGCTGGAGCGACCGTCGCTCCGCCTCGATGGGCGGTGGACCGCAGACTTGGCGGCTTCACCCAGCACGCGTCCTCGGTGATATTCGAGACCCTCACGCCGCCCGACTCGACGTCGGGCTCGAGGTCATCCTGATGTGCCCTGGCCACGCTTTGCTTCTCGTTGGTTCGCTCGTTTTCGACCTGGGTCGCGCTGAGGCCGCGGTGCCGACGACGGACGGCGCGAAGCTCGATGCGCTCGAGGCGCACGCCTCGGGTTGGATCAACGTAAAGGAGCCGCCGTTCAACGCCAAGGGCGACGGGGTCGCCGACGATACGGCGGCATTTCGCGCCGCCATCGCTGCGCTGCCTAATGGCGGCGTTCTCAAGATTCCGGCCGGTATGTTCCTTATTGACCCAGCGACCTTTCGCGATACGCCTTCGGGTCTCATCGTCGAGGGCGCCGGGCCCTGGACGACCATCTTGAAGAGCAGGTCAGGGGGACACGTCGTTGAGGTGACCGGCCGCTACGTTCACCGCATCGAAATCGCCAGGTTGCAGGTGCGTGGGAACGGTGGGGAGGGCCACGGCATCTACTTTCACGACAACGGTCCTTATGGCGGTGCCTCGCACATCTTCGTTCACGATGTCCACGTGACCGACTGCGGGGGCAAGGGGATCTATTTCGCCCAGGGCTGGCACATGACTCTAGAAAATGTGTCGGTCTCCAGATGCGGCGACAACCTCTTCGACCTGGCGGGTGGCATCACGACCACCCTGATCCGCTGCTATGCCCACGTGGTGGCGCCCGGTAAGGTTGGGTACCGCATTCATGGAGGGAACGTCACGCTCATCGCGTGCAACGGGATTGACTACCAAGGTTCGACCATCCCGGCCAATACGTCCTGGGGGATATTCGGCGACGATCCGCGCGAGGGAGATGCCCGGCCGGCCTATTTTCTAGGTTCACTGATCGGCTGCAACCTGGAGGACTTCTCGTCTCGCGGTGTCTACGTCAAAGCCGGGTCATCACTTAATGTGACTAGTTCGAGCTTTGCTGCTCCGTCCTCGGGGGCTGTCGAGGCGGTGCGAGTGGCGTGGACCGACAGGCCGGGTACCCTCGATTCCGCGACGACCTTCTGGAGCAAGGGAGCGACCTGGGCCAACGGCACCGCGATTCACGTGACGGATGGGGGGCCGCCGTTCAGCGCTCTGGGACCGCAAAACGCCGAAGCAACGACGTTCTATTCGCATCAAGCGACACTTCCGTACCGACTGCCAAGCCTCCTGCCGGTGACGTCCGGTTACGGCAATACCGCCTGGTCTCTGGGTAGAGTGGCGGCATCCTCGGTAGCTCTCGGAACGGTGGCGCCCGCCTTCGGTCGTCAGGTCAGGATTGACCCTGTACTCGGAAGCGTCTTCACAGTGAAAGCCGACAGCGCGATCCCCTTCGCCATCTCCGACCCAGTCGGCGTGCCCGGACCTACTGCTGGCCAGCGAATACTCATCCGACTTCAAAATCTTGCCGGCTCCCTACTAGGCGCCGCCACCTGGGGCGAGGCATATCGACTCGCTGGCAGGTGGACTCAACCGGCCGCTGGGTGCAGTCGTATCGTCGAGTTCATGTTCGACGGGTCGAGTTGGATCGAGGTATCAAGGTCCGCTGCTGACGTGACAGACTGAGCGCGTCGCGCCATTCGGCGAAGCAGCGGACCCGCTGGAGAACCAGGAACTGGTGAGCGTATGGCATGCACGGACACTGACGGGGGTGAAGAGCGCCGCGATCGGAGTATCGAACTGTCGGCCCGGGTCGTCCGCTGGCTATCCAGAGTGACGTCCGGCGGAAGGTACATCGCAGAACTGGACGGGCTTCGATTCGTAGCGATCGCGCTGGTCGTGCTTCACCACATAGGCGGATTTCTTGCCGTGCGTCGAGCGAGCGAACTTTCGGCTGCGCACGATCCAATTGCCACAACCTTAGTCAGGCATGGCTACATTGGGGTGCAGATCTTCTTCGCCATTAGCGGATTCATCCTGGCGTTGCCGTTCGCGGAACGCAAGATGTCCGCGAGTCCATCCCCTTCGCTGAGAGCCTACTTCTCGCGAAGAATCACGCGACTTGAGCCGCCGTATATCATCAACCTGCTGATCTGTTTCGTGGCGCTCGTCGCCATGGGCAAATACACGGTGCCGTACTTGGTGAAACACCTGCTAGCAAGCGTGTTCTACCTGCACGGGCTGCTTTATGGTGAGGGGAGCGTCTTGAACCCCGTTACGTGGTCCCTCGAAATCGAGGTGCAATTCTACGCGATGGCTCCCTTGCTCTGCACCGTATTTGCGATACATGACAAGATCATGCGACGGGCCGCACTGGCTCTTGTCGTCGCTGTCGGGTACGCCGTACGGTATGCGCTTCACGCATGGCTGCACTTCCCCGCCGCATTTGACAACGCTGGTCACGGCCAGCTCCTGCTGGACTACCTGGCTTACTTCGCGGCTGGGATGCTGGCTGTCGATTTCTACCTAAACGAGTGGCGCGAAGCGGAGCCGTCCAGTGGTGCGTGGGACCTGATTGGTCTGGGTTCGGCAGTCGCCCTATTCCGCGTGCTTGCGCTGAGCGGCAGGTTCGGCAATCTGTCGATGCTGATAGCCCCGTTTCTGGTCCTGTTGCTACTATGCGCTGCCTTCCGTGGGCCACTCCTAAGCCGCGTGCTGCGAGACCGGGCGATCGCGACCACGGGCGGGATGTGCTACACTATCTATCTGTATCATTTTCTTGTTGTCTCGGTTGTTGAGACGCGAAGCGTACATGTCCTCGTCTCGCGTGCGTACTGGCCGAACTTCCTATTGCAGTGCGCGATTGTGGGCCCAGCTGTGCTGCTCGTGTCGTCCGCAGCGTTTGTGGCGTTCGAGAAGCCGTTTATGCACAAAGACTGGCCCGCCCGTCTGTGGGCACTGAATTCCTGGATGCGCGGAAAAGAGAAGACCGTCGAGCAATCTTCGGCGGGAGCCAACTAGCCAGGGGTCCCGGCTAGGTCAGGGCACGGTGTTCAGCCGCAATTGCGAAGAGCGTTGTCTGCTTGCTCGGATTGCCAAGCGCGAGCGGCGAGCGCGAGCTCTCGCGCCTCCCTAGACATGCCCGCCCTTCCGCCCAGGAAGGCGTAGCGAAACTCGCCCCGCCGCAAGAACTCGAGCCGGCGACGCACAAGCCAGAATGGGCGGGGCAACGCGTTCCACAGCGGGCCGTTCATGTGGCGGTACTCCTTGGCCACGGCGGCGTGCTCCTCCCTTCCGCGACTCGCGATGGTCAGACTCTTCGCAGCTGCCTGCATGCGGAATGCGCCGAGGAACCGCGAGACTCTGCCAAAGCGCAACCCTCGCGCCGCGAGGCGGCAGAAGAGCTCGAAGTCCATGCAGAACTTGAGGCCGGTAGGGAGCGGAAAGACGGCAGGCGTAACCTCTCGACGCCAGAAGAGCGCCTGCTGGCTCAGCTCGCATCCAGCCCCGATAAGTCCTCGGAGAGTCGGATCAGGAAAGCGGTACTCGCGAATAGGAGCGCCCTGTTCGTCGACGTAGACCATGTAGCCGAACACTACGTCGGGGCGATCCGGCGCGAGGAAACGCTGCCGGACGGCTTCGAAGGCGCCTGGAAGGTAGAAGTCGTCGGAATTGATCCAGCCGACAACGTCGCCGGTGGCGCGAACGACGCCATGGTTGAGCGCGTCAGTCTGCCCGCCGTCTCGCTGGGACTGCCAGTACCCGAGACGCGACTCGTAGCGCTTGAGAAGTGCCACCGTCGAGTCCGTGCTGCCACCGTCCATCACGATGTGCTCGGACGGCCCCTCCTGGTTGGCCACTGATCGGAGCGTCTGCTCGAGGAACTGGCCCTGATTGTACGAGGGTGTGATGACGGAGAACCGCACGGTCTGACCTGCCTTCACGTTGTAGGGCGGAGGCCGACGAACCCGGTCGGCCAAGGAATGGCATGCTAGCAGAACCGTGACGAGGTGCGAGTCTGGGGCGTAGTTGCAACGGAGCTAGGCCGATTTGACGACCCGCCGGGCACTCAGTAAGGTGCCCCTTGCGCGCCAAGGTTGGTACGCGTAGGTGGCAGCACCTCCGCTCGTTGCCTTGGCCCGGTAGGCCGCCGCTTGGGCCTCGGTGACCAACCTTTGGCGGAAACGTGTCGCGATTCGTGACCAGATGGCAGCTCTATCCCGAGACGAGACAGCGCCAGGGATAGATCGCCGGGTTGCAAGCGGCTTCTCCTACATGGCCGCCCAGTCCATCATTCTGAAGGTCCTGAGCTTCGGCAGCCAACTGGTGCTCGCCTGGCTGTTGGCACCACGGGACTTCGGGATAGCCGGGCTCGGGCTAACGCTCGCGGCTTTCGCAGACCTGCTCCAGCGATCAGGGGTCAGGGACGTCATACTCGCCCGCCCGAAGCGAATTCACTTCTGGCTCAGCGGCGCGCTCCTGATGAACTGCGCGGTCGGGCTGGCTGGCGGGTGCCTGCTTGCCTGCGCTGCGCCCTGGGCGGCCGCTAGATTCCACAACCCAGAGTTGCTTCCCATTCTGTTGGTTTTGGCCGCCAGTATCCCGCTGAACGCAGCGGTCACCGTGCTGCAGGCGGGCCTGGAGGCACGCCTTCGCTTTGGGATGATTGCGGGTACGGGCTTCGCAGTCGCGCTGATGCAAGCGCTCATGAGCGTCGCGTTGGCAACTCTGGGGTGGGGTGCGCTCGCGCTGATCGCTCCGATTCCATTTGGACACGTGCTGCGGCTTATGGTCTACGGACGAGCGGTGCAGCCCAGCATGAGTCGGGTCGGGATTAGGCGGTGGCCTCACCTCTTGAACGACAGCGTCGTGTCTCTGCTTGGCTATGCCTGCGCCGCCCTCATTTGGCAGGGCGACTACTTGATTCTGGGCTATTTCCAGGGCGCCGAGCAGCTCGGCTACTACTACTTCGCCTTTAATCTGTCCCTCCAGTTCGTACTGCTTTTGACTGGCAATCTTGGCTCGGCGCTATTCCCCGCACTCGCTTCCCTGGCGCAGCTACCGGACCGGCAGTTGGATGCTTACCTGTCGGCTACCCGAGTGATCGCGTATTTTGGCGTACCGTTGTGTCTCTGCCAGGCTGCTCTGGCGCGACCGCTGTATGCGCTGCTGTTTGCTCCGAAGTGGGCGAATGCGATCGTCCTTACGCAGATACTGTGCCTGGGTATGTCCGTCCGTATCGTGGAATGGACGAGCGAAAGCCTGCTCAAAGCTCAGGGACGATTTCGGACTTTCATGTGGCTGACTGCAGCACACGGCGCCTGCTTTGTTGCGCTGGTGCCGGTGACAGCGCAGAGAGGCGGAGCGCGGGCAGTCGCTATCGCCGTGGCCTCTCTCCTCGTGGTGTTCGGGCCGATCCGGATGGCTGTGACACTCAGGTCCGTCGGCGGGGTAAGGATGGTCGCGCAGGTCCTGGCCGTCCCGCTTGCTGGAGCGGCCACCGCCGCGGCGGTGGCGCTTGCTGCAGTCCATTGGCTACCGACGAGCAACCGCTCGCAGGCCATGGCTGCGCTCGTGCTCGGCGTCGCCGCCTTCGGGACGGTCTACGGGTACGTGACGCGCCGGTCGTGTCCACCAGAGGTGTCAAGGCTGGCTTGTCGATTGCTGGCCCGCGGCGGGCGAGACGCCCATGAGCAGCTAGAGTGAGAATACTTCATTTCAACTACATCCCACGCCTCTCGGGCGCGGAATCGCTGGCTGTCGCGTTGGCGACAGAGCACGCGAGCCAAGGGCATGCGGTGGCTCTGGCGAGCTTGGCGCCGGCAGAGTCGTCCTTTGCGCCATTGCGGACCGGCCTTCAAGAAATGGCTGTTCCTTGCCTGTTCCCGTCGGCTGCGCTGCAACGGTTCCGCCGCGCCCGATGGGTGCAAACTGTCTGCAGGGACTTTAAGCCGGATGTCGTCCTCGCGCACAGCGTCATTCCGTCGGCCTATGTCCGGACGGCGCTCCTGGGTCGCCCGTCCTTGGCTGTCGTGAGCGTACTGCATAGCTCATCGGAGGACGATTATGAGCATCCCTTCTTTGGGGCGACCGAATGCCTCTTGAAGCGGAGAGCAGCGGCAATAGTCACCGTGACTGAGCGTGCAGCGCGCAACTATGCAGCGCGCTTCGGGACTCGCTCAAGGATCGTCACCATTCCAAATGGGATCGATCTCGACAGGTTTCGGTTCGATGTGGTGGCGCGCGAACGGTGTCGGGCCGAATTGGGCGCGAGGCCGACGGACCGTGTGATCTTGCAAGCCGGGCGTTTCGGGCCCGTTAAAGATCAGGCGGCCACGATTCGGGCCTTCCAGCAATTGGTTCGGCGGGGAGAGTGCGTGCACTTGTGGTTGGCTGGTATCGAAGAGGATATGGCGTATGTGACTGATGTCAGGAATCTTTGCACAGCCCTGAAGCTTGCAGACCGCATTCGCTTTCTCGGGCCACGCCGCGACATGCCCGCTCTCCTCGCTGCCGCCGATCTGTTCGTGATGCCTTCCCGACAGGAAGCTCATTCGGTGGCAATGCTAGAGGCGCTGGTCTCCGGGATTCCGATCGTAGCGTCCAATATCCAGCCGTTCGTCTTTGCCGCGGCCCAACCGGAAGTCACTCTGACCGAAACGACAGACGACGTAGTGTTCGCGGGGGCACTCATGGATGCGTGCCGGGCGCCACGGGCCGTCAGACCTGTAGACGGGTATTCGATCAAGCGGACCGCCGCCAAATATATGTCGCTGCTGGAGCAGGTGTCCTGAGTGCGGGCGCTTCTGGGTTCTAAGGCTTGGGGAAGTTCTGTCGCGATAGGGGCGGGGTGTGTAGTGCTGTCGCCCATCTCCGCCCTCGTGTGCGGACAACTATCGATCCCTCACCTGCCAGAGCTGCTCGCGCTTCCGTTTCTGTGGGCGTGTGGTCGAGACGTGAGGGTGTTGGTGGGCCGCTTGTGGTCTAGAGGGCGAGGGCAAATCCTGGCGCTGGTCGCGATGTGTTGGTGTGTCCTGTTGGTCCTGGGAGTGCTGCTGTCGGGACGTGTACGGGGTACCGCCAGTTGCGCTCGATCGTATCTCCTCATCTCGCTGGTGGCGCTGATTTCAAGTCGGGTGAGATCTGTGCCAGGTCCGCTGCTGTTTCTTGTCTCCGCGGGTGCGACAATCGGGTCTCTTGTGAACGGGTGGGCCGGTCCCGTCGTGGCAGGGGACGACGGGGTGTTTAATCTTGGCAATATAGCCGCCGTTTTTCATGTGGCCTATATCGCGTTGCGAGCGGACAGCTTCCTCGCGGTGGCGGCGGTGGTTCCGCTGGTGATCGCGCGAGTGATGCAAAGTTCATTCAGGCAGGTGGCGCTGGCTGCAGTCCTTGGTGGCTCGCTGGCTAGTGTGACGGGAATAGTGCGCGCGTCTGGAAAGCAACGGTGGGTGAAGGGGATGCGGGCGATGGGTGTGGTTGGTGCGGTTGTGTGGGGTGCGAGTTGGTACGTAGGCGCGTTCGGCCTAACGGCCACGCAGTACAACAGGCTTGTGGAGAGAGTGTACGCAAGGGGCGACGAAGGCGACGTGTCTCGCGTCGAAAGGGCTCGAGAATTGCCAATGGAGGCGGTGACGACTCCGTTGCCTTTGGGTTTTCAGTCAAAGGGATACGCGGCTGACGATCCGCCCGCTGTCGTAGAACAGCATGGCAGGCTTCTAGACTCCCCTTTGTACGAGCTCATACGAACAGTGGGGGGCCCGCTTGCTATCGTCGTGTGCCTGTGGATTGCCGCTGCGGGTGGGCGCGCCGTGCTGCGAAGCGCCCACGAAGTGTTGTCCGTGGGGGATGAATCTTTGGTGGCGTCGTTCGCGTTGTACGTGGCGCTAACGTTCGTGACCGGCGCGTTCTTGTGGCATAGTTACGAATCCGTGTTCTTCGGTGCTGCGCTGGGCCGCTGGTTCGCCTTGGCTTCTAAGCGACCGCTGGCGGAGCGCTAAGGTGGCAGTGGTTGTGTCCCGTGCGGCTGGCTGCCGGATGTTGTTGTGCGGAAAGGCCGGTGGACTCGGGGGACATGGGTGTGGACGGTGCGTGGCCGTTGCTGATCCGGCAATGGCGGACTCTGCATGGTTGTGGCGATGATGCGTACACAGGCGAAAGTGGTCGTCATCATTGCTCGCATCGGACCGTATCATGCGGCCAGAATGGGGGCGTTGGCGACGCGGGCGCCTTCCGAATCGATCGTGGCCCTAGAGGTTGCAGCGACCGATCGGACCTACGCATGGAGCGCTGTAGAGACTCGTAGGTTCGAGACCCGGACCTTAATAGCGGATCGGAGCTACGAGGTAGCCGGCAGCCGCCGGATCACAAGGTCGATCTTGGCGGCTCTCGATCGCGAGAACCCTGTCGCGGTGGGGGTGAACGGCTGGGGCTTCCCCGAGGCACGTGCCGCGCTAGGCTGGTGTCGCGGCAGAGGCCGCATCGCTGTGCTGATGTCGGACAGCCAGGAAACCGACGCACCGCGGCATCCGCTGAAGGAGCTGGTCAAGCGCTGGATCGTGGCGCAGTGCGACAGCGCGCTGGTGGCGGGGCGGTCGCACGCCGCCTACCTCCAGAAGCTCGGCATGCCGAAGGAGCGCATCGCGCTCGGCTACGACGTCGTCGACAACGATCACTTCGCGCGTGGCGCGGAGCAGGCGCGCACAGACGTAGGCGCTCGGGGAAGGCTCGGCCTGCCTGAGCGTTACTTTCTCGCCTCGGCGCGCTTCGTGGAGAAGAAGAACCTCGCTGGACTGCTCCACGCCTACGCTCACTATCGCCACCTGTCCGGCGGCGAAGCGTGGGACCTGGTGTTGCTGGGAGACGGACCGCTCCGGCGACAGCTCGGGACACTCCAGGCGGAACTGGGTGTGGCGGCCTCGGTTAGGTTCGCGGGATTCAAGCAATACCCCGAGCTCCCCGCGTACTACGGGCTGGCCAGCGCCTTCGTCCTGGCGAGCACCTCTGAGCCCTGGGGGTTGGTGGTGAACGAGGCGATGGCCGCCGGTCTGCCGGTGCTGGTCTCGGAGCGCTGCGGAGCTGCGGAGCTCGTGCGCGATGGAGAGAACGGTTGGCGGTTCGACCCTCGCGACCCTGAGCACCTGGGGGCCCTGATGCTGCGGCTGACCAGGCTCGGCGGTGAGCTGGACGCGTTCGGGCGGGCCTCGCGTCGGATCGTGGCCGATTATGGGCCGGACCGCTTCGCCCGGGGATTCCTCGAGGCGGTGGAGCTTGGTAGGGAACACAGTCGGCGATCGAGCCCGAGCAGGGTCGCGAGTTGGTTGCTGGGTGCCTGATTCGATGATGCACGGAACCGCCTCGGGGGGAGGCCGATGAAGCTCGCGCTGGTCACCAACATGATCCCGCCCTACCGGGCGCCGGTCTTCGAGCGCCTCGCGCAGCTCGTGCCGGAGTTCCGCGTGTTCACCTTCTCCGAGATGGAGAAGAACCGGCAGTGGGCCGCCCCGGGGCGCGGCGGCTTCGAGGCGGAGGTGCTGGGGGGCCGGCACCTCTACTTTGCCCGCAGGGATTGGGCGCTGCACCTCAACTGCGGCGTGTACCGGGCGCTCCTCCGCTATCGGCCCGAGGTGGTGATCGTTGGAGGTTACGACAACCCTGGCTGCTGGTTGGCGCTCGCTGCCGCCCGGCAGATCGGCGCGCGCGTCGTCCTCTGGAGCGGGAGTCACGCGCACAGTGCCCGCGCGCGGCGCGGCGTCGTCCCGCTCCTGAAGCGGTTGTTCGTCCGCTCATGTGATGCGTACTTCGCCTACGGCTCGCTTGCGGCGGAATACCTCGTATCCCTGGGCGCGCCGCGTGAGCGCGTCGTCGCCGGCGTGAACGCCGTCGACACGCAGGCCTTCCGGCACCGGACGGTCGGCCGCGCCGAGGTCCGATCGGCTCATTCGAGCGGCGACGCGCCGGTGGTCTGCTTCTCCGGGCAGTTGATCCAGCGGAAGGGACTCGACCTGCTGCTCCAGGCCATGCAGCGCGTCTCCGCCGACGCGAGGCTTTGGGTGATCGGCGACGGGCCGCTCCGCCGCAAGTACGAGGAGCTCGCCGCGAGCCTGCTGCCGGGGAGGGTTACCTTCCTCGGCGCCAGGCCCTACCGCGAGCTCCCCGACCTGTACGGCGCCGCCGACCTCCTGGTGATGCCTTCCCTGCTCGAGGTCTGGGGCCTCGTGGTCAACGAGGCCATGGCCGTGGGGCTGCCGGTGGTCGTGTCCTGCACGGCCGGCGCAGCGCCGGATCTGGTGGAGGGGAAGGGGACCGGCTTCACGGTGGATCCCAACGACGTTGGCGCGCTGGCGTCTGCCATCGACCGGCTGGTGCGCGACCCCGAGCTGAGGGCGGACATGGGTAGGCGCGCGCAGGAGCTGATCGAGGGCTGCGGAACGGACCGGTACGCTGCCGACATGCTGCGGGCGGCGGAGCTCGCTCGCGCGTGAAAGTGGCGCACGTCAGCTGGCTGCTCTCCTCCGCGGGCGGCGGCATCCCCCCTGTCGCCCGGGCCTTGGCGGCTGCGCAGGCGGGCCTCGGTCACGAGAGCGCGCTCCTGGGCGTCCGGGACGACGAGGGGCCGGCTGCGGCGGAGCTGCCGCTCTGTGCCGGCCGGGTATATGCAGCGGTGGGCCCGAAGGCGGTGGGCTTCGCGCCGGGCCTCGCGCACGCCCTGGCTCGGCTCTCGCCGGAGGTGGTCCACCTGCATGGGCTCTTCACCTGGCCGTCGCAGGCGGTGCGACGCTGGGGGGCGCGCGCGGGCTGCCCGGTGATGATTGCGCCGCACGGGATGCTCGAACCGTGGGCGCTGGCCCGCTCGGCCTGGAAGAAGAGGCTGTTCTGGTGGCTGGTCGAGGGTGACAACCTCGCGCGCGCGGCCTGCCTCCACGCGCTCAACGAGGCCGAGGCGGCCAACTTCCGGCGGCTCGGGCTGCGCAACCCCGTCGCCGTCGTGCCGAACGGTGTCGATCTCCCTGCGGAAGCGCCAGCGCCGGATGAGCTCGGGCGGCGCTTCCCACTCGCGGCCGGTCGCCCGGTGCTCCTCTTCCTGGCGCGGCTCCACCCGAAGAAGGGGCTCCCCGCGCTGCTCGACGCCTGGGCGGCGCTCGCGGCGGAGCGCGCGAAAGACGGCTGGCTACTCGTCGTCGCGGGGCCGGACCAGCTCGGGCACGAGGCCGAGATGCGCGCGCGGTCGGCTGCGCTCGGCCTGGAGCACGACGTCCTCTTCACCGGGCCGCTGGCGGGGGAAGTGAAGGCCGCCGCGTTCGCCGCCGCTGATGGGTTCGTGCTCCCCTCGCACTCGGAGGGCTTCTCCATCGCCGTCCTCGAGGCCATGAGCTACGGGGTACCGGTGGTGCTCACCCGCCAGTGCAACTTCGACCTTTCCAGGCTGGGCGCGGGGTGGGTCTGCGAGCCTGATGGCGGCTCCGTCCGCGGCGCGCTCGGGAGCTTCCTCGCGTGCTCCTGCGCAGAGCGGCAGGCGATGGGCCGGCGCGGCTACGAAGCGGTGAAAGCCGGGTACACTTGGGAGATGGCTTCGCGAAAGCTGATCGACGTCTACGCCTGGATGCTCGGCTCGGGGCCGCGGCCGGCCTGGGTGGAGCTCGCGCCGTGAGCGATCGCGGCGCCGTGAACCTCGCGACCTTCGACAACGCCTGGTACCACCCCGGTCGCACGCTCGCGGTTCGGCTCCTCTGGATGCTGGCGAACCGGACCTTCTTGCAGACCGCCTTCCCCTGGCCCTCCGGCCTCAAGTCCCGCCTGCTGCGCGCCTTCGGCGCCGTCGTCGGCCGCGGTGTGGTCCTCAAGCCGCGCATCAACGTGAAGTACCCCTGGCACCTCACCATCGGCGACCATTCCTGGATCGGCGAGGACGTCTGGCTCGACTCGCTCGCGCCCATCCGCATCGGCGCGAACGCCTGCCTCTCGCAGGGCGTGATGATCGAGACCGGCAACCACGACTGGTCCAAGCCCACCTTCGACCTGGTCGTGAATGAGGTCGTCCTCGAGGACGGATCCTGGGCGGCGGTGCGCTCGCTCCTGCTCCCCGGGAGCCGCCTCGCCAGCCATGCCGTGCTCGGAGCCGGCGCGGTGCTGGCCGGTGACACCGAGCCCTACGGCGTCTATGCCGGAAATCCGGCCAGCAAGGTGAAGGAGCGCGTCATCCGCGCCGCGAGCCGATGAAGGTCCTCTTCCTCAACCAGTTCTTCCACCCCGACCACTCCGCCACCGCCCAGATCGCCACCGATCTCGCGGAGGACCTGGTAGCCAGGGGTTTCGAGGTGTCCGCGCTCGCCGCCCGCGGCAGCTACCTCGGCGGCAGGCCGCTGCCTCCGCGCGAGGAGTACCGGGGTATCGACATCCGCAGGGTGCGCGCCACTTCGCTCGGCAAGAAGACGCTCCTCCACCGCGCCTGCGACTACGCCAGCTTCTACGCGGTCGCCGCCGCCGAGCTGGCCCGCCTGCCGCGGCAGGACGTGATCGTGGCGATGACGACGCCACCGCTCATCGCCGCGGCGGCGCTCGCCGCCCGGCCGTTCCGCGGCGCGAAGCTGGTCTACTGGGTCCAGGACCTCTACCCCGAGGTGGCGGTGGCCATGGGCGCGCTCGGCGCCCGCTCACCGGCGACGCTCGCCATGTCGGCCGCCTCGCGCCAGGTACTGCGCCGCGCAGACCGGGTGGTGGTGCTGGGCGAGGCGATGCGCGAGCGGGTGGTCTCGGCCGGCGCCCCGCGCGAGCGGGCGGCGGTGATCCCGAACTGGTCCGACTCCGCGTCGGTCCACCCGGTGCCGCACGCCGAGAACCCGCTCCGGGCGGAGCTGGCCGGCAGCACGGGCTGCCTCGTCATGTACTCGGGCAACATGGGGCGTGGCCACGACCTCGACACGCTCCTCGGCGCGGCGCGACTGCTCCGCGATCGCGAGGACGTCCGCTTCCTCTTCCTGGGCGACGGCGCCAGGCGGAGTCAGGTCGAGGCGGCGGCGGGAGAGCTGCCGAACGTCGCGGTCGGTCCCTACCGCCCCCGCGAGCAGCTGGCGCTGTCGCTCTCCGCGGGCGATCTCCACCTCGCCTCGCTCGACCCGGGCCTCGAGGGGCTCATCGAGCCGTCCAAGGTGTACGGCATCATGGCGGCGGGACGGCCGGCCCTCTTCGTGGGCCCGCCCGGCAGCGAGGTGGCGAGGATGCTGCTCCGCGAGGGCTGCGGAGACGTCTTTGCTGCGGGTGATCCCGCCGCCCTGGCGGCTGGCATCGCGGCCCTCGCCGGGGACCCGCGCAAGCGGGAGGAGATGGGGGCGAGGGCCAGGACGGCGCTGGTCGAGCGCTACGACAGGCGAATTGCTGCGAATCAATTCGCGTCGCTGCTCGCGTCGCTCTGAAGTCGGACAAAGTCCAGCATTTACAGGCGTATCGTTCTTTGTCCGTCGTTCCGACGACTTGACGCGATGTCCGCGCGCCGGTGATAAGTCTCGCTCCTTGCCCAACGACGATCCGCTCTAGGGGGGGCGCGATGAAGACGTCAGCGGTAGCCTTCTCACTCTCGACCATCACCGCCATCGGGCTCACCCCGCTGGTGCGGTCGGCGGCTCACCGCTTCGGCGTGCTCGATCACGCCCTCTCGTCGCGCAAGGTCCACGGCAAGCCCATCCCGCGCCTCGGCGGCATCGCCATCGTCGCCGCCTTCTACGTCCCGCTCCTCGCGCTCCTCGCCGTCAACAGCAGCGTCGGCCAGCGCTTCTGGGGCGACCGCGGCCACGCCCTCGGCCTCATCGGCGGCGGCCTGCTCATCGCCGCCCTCGGCGTCTACGACGACCTCCGCGGAGCGGGCGCGCGCCTCAAGTTCACGGTCCAGTTCGCCGCCGCCGCGCTCATGTACGCGGTCGGCTTCCGCATCGACGTGATGGCCATCCCCTTCGGCCCGGTGGTCCACCTCGGTCCCTTCGGCCCGCTCCTCACGCTCTTCTGGATCGTGGGCGTCATCAACGCCCTCAACCTCATCGACGGCCTCGACGGGCTCGCCGGCGGGGTGGCCTTCGTGGCGGCGGTCGTCACCTGGATGCAGGCGGTGCTCCACGGCGACCCGCTCATGGGCCTCTTCATGGGCGCGCTCGCCGGCGCGGTGCTCGGGTTCCTAGTCTACAACTTCAACCCGGCCAGCATCTTCATGGGCGACACCGGCAGCATGTTCCTCGGCTTCGTGCTCGCCACCAGCGCCGTCCAGACCAGCCAGAAGTCCTCCGCCTGCGTCGCGCTGGCCGTCCCCATCGTCCTGCTCGGCGTGCCCATCTGCGACACCCTGCTCGCCATCGGTCGCCGCGCGGCGCGCGGGACGCCGCTCTTCTCCGCCGACCGCGACCACATCCACCACCGGCTGCTCGACCTCGGGCTCTCCCAGCGCGAGGCGGTGCTGGCGCTCTACGGCGCCGCGGCCCTCCTCGGCGTGGCCGCGCTGGAGCTGGGGCGGGTGAGCGGAGTCGCCGCGCTCTGCTTCCTCGCCGGCATCCTCTCGACCGTGATCGTCGTGCTCCGGCGGCTCGGCTACCTCCGACTCCACAAGCTCGCCCGCACCCTGGTGCACCGGCGCCGCAACCTGGCCATGCGCCGCGCGGTGCGCCGGGCCGCCGAGGGGCTCAGGTCCGCGGACGATCCGAGCGCCGTCTTCGGCTGCCTCGTCGAGCCGTCCCGGGCGCTCGGCGCGCGGGGGCTGGCCCTGGAGCTCGACGGGCTGGCCGAGCCGAACCGCTGGTCCACCGGCCTCGCCGGCTGCGCTCTGCGCGCGCGCTTCCCGGTCTACGGCGAGCGCGGCGCGGGCGGGACGCTCGAGCTGGGGTGGGAGCGCGGCCGCCGCAGCGTGGATCGCGACACCGAGATCGCGGTGGAGCAGCTGTGCGAGCATGTGCGCACCGCGCTGGAGCGGCTCGAGCGCTCGTCGCCCGCAAAAATCGCCTTTCAGCAGCGGGCGCGCAACCAGCGCGTGGTGGCGGAAAGGGCGGCCGGCTCCTCGCGCTGAAGCGGCCGGTACCCGTCTTGGCCGGCGGGCCTCCCAACCTGTATAACCGCACCCCTCTGAGAGGGGTGAACCGCGTCATGGCAGCCGATCCAAGCATCCACACCGCGGCGCCGGTCGCTCCGGATCCCGAGGGCGAAGAGGTCTCGCTCCAGGAGTACCTGGGCACGCTCGTCGAGGCGCGCTGGCTCATCCTCGCCGTGGCGGCGGCGGCGCTCCTCGCCGGGCTCCTGTTCGTCAAGTTCGCCACCCCGGTCTACCGCTCCGACGTGCTCGTGCAGGTGGAGGAGAAGAAGAGCGCCATCGCCGGCCTCGAGGGGCTCTCCGACATGTTCCCGGGCGAGAGCCCGGCCGACACCGAGATCGAGATCCTGCGCTCGCGCGCGGTGGTCGGCGCGGTGGTCGACCAGCTCCACCTCGACGTCGAGTCCCGGCCGCGCCACCTCCCGCTCGTCGGGGCGGCGCTGGCGCGCGGCTACAAGGGCCAGGAGCCTGCGCCGGCGCGTTTCGGTCTCGCCCGCTTTGGCTGGGGCGGCGAGCGGCTCCAGGTGGACCGGCTCTCGCTGGCGCCGGGGCTCGAGAACGAGAAGCTCACCCTGGTCGCCGGTGCGGGTGGAGCCTACGAGCTTTTCGATCCGGACGGCGACCTGCTCCTGCGCGGCGAGGTGGGCAAGCCGGCGGCCTCGGCGGCCGCCGGGCAGGCGGCGCTCTTCGTCTCCGAGCTGCGCGCCCGTCCCGGCACGCAGTTCCGGGTGGTGAAGCGGCCCCGGCAGATGATCGTGGAGCAGCTGCAGAAGGACCTGGTCATCGCCGAGAAGGGCAAGAAGACCGGCATCATCCGGGTGGAGCTGTCCGACCCCGACGTCGCCCGCCTGGTGGGCAGCCTCGACGTCCTCTCCGACGTCTACGTGCGCCAGAACGTGCAGCGCAAGTCGGCCGAGGCCGAGAAGACCCTCGACTTCATCGACGGGCAGCTCCCCGACGTGCAACGCCGGCTCGAGAAGGCCGAGCAGGCCCTCAACGCCTACAAGTCGAAGCACCAGACCGTCGATCTCAGCCTCGAGACCAAGGCGGCCCTCGACGAGGCGGTCAACCTCGACAAGAGCATCTCCGAGCTGCAGATCCAGAAGGCCGAGGTCGAGCAGCGCTTCACCGGCAACCACCCCTTCGTCGCCACCATGAACAAGAAGCTGGGCGAGCTGGAGGCGCAGCGCGCCGAGCTGGCGGCCCGCTTCAAGGGGCTGCCCGAGACCGAGCTCGACTCGGTGCGGCTCATCCGCGACGCCAAGGTGGCCCAGGACCTCTACGTCCTGCTCCTCAACAAGGCGCAGGAGCTGAAGGTGGCCAAGAACGGCACCGTCGGCAACGTCCGCGTGCTCGACCGGGCGGTGCGGCCGCTCAAGCCGGTCTTCCCGGAGCCTGCGCAGACGGTGGCGCTCTCGCTGGTCCTCGGCCTCGTGCTCGGGGTGGCGGGCGCCTTCGTGAAGCGCGCGCTCCACCACGGCGTCGAGGACCCCGAGCAGCTCGAGGCCGCCACTGGCCTCTCTGTCTTCGCGAGCGTCCCGCACAGCCCGGTGCAGGAGCAGATGGTCCGCGACGCGAAGCGCGGCGAGCCGCTCGACGTGCTCGCCCACCGCGACCCGACCGACCTCGCGGTCGAGAGCCTGCGCAGCCTGCGCACCGCGGTGCAGTTCGCGCTCCTCGACGCGCCCTCCAAGGTCATCGTCCTCGGCGGCCCCGGCCCCGGCATCGGCAAGACCTTCGTCGCCGGCAACCTGGCCCACGTCCTCGCCGAGGCGGGCGGGCGGGTGCTGCTGGTGGACGCCGACCTGCGCAACGGCAGCCTGCACCGGTTCCACGGCTTCGAGCGCGGGCCGGGGCTCTCCGAGGTGATCGCCGGCGCGGCGAAGTTCGAGGACGTGGTGCACCGCGAGGCGGCGCCGAAGGTCGATCTCCTCACCCAGGGCGCCATCCCGCCCAACCCGTCGGCGCTGCTGATGAGCCCGCGCTTCAAGGATCTGCTGGCGCGGCTGTCCAGGGAGTACGACGCGGTGGTGCTCGACACGCCGCCCATCCTGGCGGTCACCGACGCGGCCATCGTGGGGCGACTGGCTGCGGTGACGCTGCTCGTGCTCCGCGCCGGGCAGCATCCGGTCCGCGAGATCACCGCCGCGGTGAAGCGCTTCGTCCAGGGTGGCGTGCAGCCCACCGGCCTGGTGTTCAACGACGTGACCCGGCTCGGGCAGGGTTACGGCTACGGGTACGGGTATCACTACCAGTACGAATACAAGAAGAAGGCCGGGTAGCAGGTGGTCGCGATCGCGGCGCTCGCCGCCGTGACCCTCGCGAGCGCCGAGCCCTCCCTCCAGGGCTACAGCGGCCTCCTCGACGTCCCCGCGGCCTGGGTCCTCTCTCCCGGCACCGCCGCGCTCCTCTACACCAACGAGGAGGACCCCCGTTTCCGCGTCCTCGACCCTGGCACGCGCGAGGCCTGGCCATTCCACACCTTCACCCTCTCCGCCGGCTTCCTCCCGTACACGGAGGGCCACGCGCGCATCACCGACGTCTCCCCGTTCGGCGGCGCGACCTCGGGCATCCGCGACCTCTCCTTCGGGGCCAAGCTGCAGCTGCCGCTCGACCTCCTCTGGCGCGAGCTCCCCTTCGCCGTGGCGGTCGGCACCGCCGACGAGGGCGGCGCGGCGTCGCACTTCCGCAGCCGCTACGCGGTGGCGAGCGGGCGGTGGTGGAGGTTCGACGGGTCGGTGGGGTGGGGGAGCGGGCCGGACCGCCTGAAGGGCGTCTTCGGCGGCTTGCAGGTGCGCGCGTTCGACTGGGCGGCCCTCGTCGCCGACTACGACGCGAAGGACTGGAACGCCGGCGTGCGGCTGGCGGTGCCGGGCGAGCTGGCCGGGGTGCCGTTCAGCGTGGGGGTCGTCGCGAAGACCACGCTCAACCGAGACTTCGCGAGGGCGGCCTGGGGGGCGAGCCTGAGCGTGCCGCTGGGGCTGGGGAAGAGGACCGCGCCCCATGGCAGCCCCTCCCCAGCCCTCCCCACACAAGTGGGGAGGGAGAGGCCTGAAGGGGCGGTGCCTCAGGCCGGGGAGGGGGCCACCCTCGGCTCCCTGGAGGCCAACCTCCTCTCCCTCGGCTTCCAGGCCGTCCACGTCGGCACCCGCGGCCCCACCCTCGTCGTCCACTACGAGAACAACGTCTACAACCACTCCGAAGCCGACGGCCTCGGCGTGGTCCTCGCCGCCATCCGCGCGGCCCACCTCACCAGGCTCGCCCGCTACGCCATCACCCTCCACCGCAACGGCCTCGCGCAGGCGGAGCTCTCCGGCCCGATGGAGGCCGGCCGCCCCATCACCGCCGCCATGGACTTCCGCTGGCGCCCGCCGGAGGACGACGTCGACTGGTCCTCCTACGAGCCCCGCAACTCCAGCGCCCTCACCCTCCAGCTCACCCTCGCCCCCGGCCTGCGCGACTGGATCGCCACCGAGGTCGGCCTCTTCCACTACATCTTCTCGCTCCGCCCCGAGGGCACCGTGAACCTCTGGCCCGGCGCGAGCGTCAGCGCCCGCTGGGACATCCCGGTCCTCTGGTCCGACGCCTTCGACGACGGCGGCCCGCTCCGCACCCAGCGCGGCACCCCGCGCCTCGACACCGCCCTCCTGCAGCAGGTGGTCCCGCTCGCGCCCGGCCTCTCCGCCCTCCTCGCCGCCGGCGTCTACCTCACCGACGGCGAGGGCGCGCTCGGCGAGCTGGCCTGGACGCCGGGCCAGGGCGCGCACGCCTTCGGCGTCCAGGGCGCCTGGACGCGCGAGGGGAGCGGGCTCGAGCACCGGAGCCTCACCGGCTCGTACCGCTTCCACTTCGCCCCGCTCGACCTCCAGGCCCGGGTCCAGGCCGGCCGCTTCTACCAGGGCGACGACGGCGCGCGGGTGGAGCTCTCCCGCTTCTTCGGCGACACCTCCATCGGCGTCTTCTACTTCCACACCGACCACCAGGTGCTCGGCCTCCAGCTCAGCCTCCCGCTCACGCCGCGCCGCGACATGCGGCCGGACCTGGTGCAGCTCCGCGGGGCGCGCCGCTGGACCAACCAGATCGGCACGCGCGTGGGCGAGAGCCGCAACGTGGTCTCCTTCGGCAGCGCGACCTCCCCCGTGTCTCCGTGGAACCTGGAGGACACCTGGCTCGACGCCGGCCGGCTCGACGGCGACGGGCTGCGCGCGGCCCTGCCCGACGAGGCCTGGGCCGACGAGCAGGCACGCGTTCATGGTATAGGCGCGACCCCCTGACAGCTGCTAACGGGTGAGGATTCCAGCCCTTCGCAGGGGGAGTTCCCACGTGATCCAGATCAGCTCGAACAGGCTCCTCCTCCTCTCCCTGGGCCTGACGCTCGCCGCTGGCCTGGGCTGCGGCTCCGCGACCAGCAACCTCCAGCCGCCGCCCGTCACGGTCGTCACGCGCGTGGTCACCGGCGTCTTCCTCGACGCCGCCACGCGACAGCCGATCGCCGCCACGCTGAACGTCTCGGTACACGACCAGACCGGCGCCCTCGCCACCACCACCGTCGACGTCAACGGCCTCCCCGTCTCCCAGGCACAGGTGAAGGACGGCGTGGCCTCCTTCCGCATCGCCGAGAGCGCGTCGCTGCCGCAGATCCTCACCATCGTGGCGGGCGGGCCGGGCTACGCGAGCGGCAGCACCACCGTGATCGTCACCAGCGCGGCCGGCGCCACCTTCAAGCTCGCCCTGGTGAACGTCGGCGCGCCGCCGCCCGGCGTCACCGCCGCGACTCCTCCCGCCGGCACCGCCAGCTCCACCGGCGTGCTCTCCACCACGGTCACCCTCACCACCCCGGTCGACCCCGTCACCGGCGGGCAGGCCACGGTGACCATCCCGGCCTCGACCGTCCTCACCACCGCCGGCGGCAAGCCGCTCAGCGGCGCGCTCACCGCCCAGGTCGAGAGCTTCGACAACGTCGACGGGACCTCGCTGGCCGCCTTCCCGGGCGGGCTCGCCTCGGGGCCGGGCCCGGCCGGGACCAGCGGCGGGGTCTTCATCTCCGGCGGCTTCCTCGCCGTCCGGCTCACCGACGCCGCGGGCGACGTGGCCCGCTCGTCGTCGAGCGCCATCACCGTGACCGTCCCGGTGCCCGCCGGCACGGTGAACCCGGTCACCAGGCTGCCGGTCCAGGCCGGCCAGGTCGTCCCCTTCTGGCGCTACGACGAGGGCACCGGCCAGTGGAGCAGCGCCGGCACCGTCACCCTCGGCGCGCTCGTGAACGGCAACTACCTCGCCACCGCCCAGGTGACGCAGCTCGGCTACTACAACGTCGACTGGCTCCAGGGCCGCTGCGCCGCCACGCCCCAGCTCGCCATCACCGGCGCCCAGCTGCAGCCCATCTCGCTGCAGATGAAGGCCGACGGCGGCGGCTTCTTCGAGGAGATCCCGCTGTCCGGCCTGGGCATGTACGACGTTCCGCTGCCGGACGCGCCGCAGGGCGTGCCGGTGACCATCACCGCGGTCTTCAACGGGCTGCCGGTCGGGTCGCTCTCGGTGCCCGACCTGTGCACCGGCGGACCGTTCTCGATGTCGGTGGCCATGCCCGCCATCGAGCTCGCGAACCTCTACGTCACCGCCGTGCAGGTGTGCAGCGCCGACCCCAGCAAGACCTCGGTGCTCCCCTCGGCCACGGCGGTGGTCCTGCCCAAGACCGGCGGCGACCCGCGCATCCTGCTCACCGACATCTCCGGCAAGGCCGGGTTCCTGGAGCTCCTGGCGGGCGTGCCCTACAACCTGAGCCTCACCCCGTTCGACGGGACCAGCACCACCGTGTCGGTGACCCCGGCGAAGGGCGACAACTCGGTCACCGTGACCGTGCCAGTGAGCTGCGGCATCACCGTCACCGGGACCGGCGGGAGCGGGTTCTAGCTCCTACGGCCAAGGCCGGATGCTGACGAACACCGCGGCGCCGTCCTTCTCGGGCGCCACCTGGTGCACGATCCGCTGATCCTTGGAGATGGTCAGCCGCGACGAGGTCTGGTGCGCCGGCACGCGCAGCTGGAACGTGACCGCGTCCTTGCGCGCCTCCTGGATCACCAGCTCGAGCGCGCTCCCGTCGGGGAGCGTGAAGCTCGCCGGCTTCCCCGGCTCCAGCTCCCGCTGCTCCTCCTTCACCTGCGTCCAGCGCTGGTAGGAGAGGCGCGAGAGCTGCGGCTGCAGGTCGCGGAGCCCGGCGTCCACCTGCGCGGGCCCCTTCCGCGACCCCTCGAGCACCCGCACCCGCACCGGGACGCCGGCGGCGGCCGCGGGAGAGGGCAGGGCGAGGAGCGTGCAGCAGAGCGCGGCGGCGAGTGCGAGCCTGTTCATGGAGCGGAAAGCTACAATGTGCGCGCGGCCTCGCCAATCTCGAAAGGGCCCCCGCGCAGGGGCCGCGAACGGTGGGTCCGCGCTCACGTGGGCTCGTCGTCGCCGATGAGCACCACCGGCCCGTCGCTGGTGCGAAGCACCGTGGCGCTGCGTCCCTCGGTCACCACGTCCACCTCGCCCACCGGGGGGCCGGAAGGGCCGCTCTCCGAGAGATAGATGACCAGCGCCGCCGCCGCGGCCACCGGCGCGAGCGCGGTGCCGACCGCCAGGACGCGGTGGGCGCGGAACCAGGCTCCGAGCCGCCGCAGCGCCCCCGGCCCGGGCTCCTCCGCCGCCACCCGCGCCATCACCTGATCCGCGAACCCGCTGAAGTCCCTCCGCGCCGCCGCCCGCGTGAGCCCGTGGCCCACCAGCCCCTCCACCGCGCGGAGGTCCTGCTCGATCCTCCGGCACTCCTCGCAACCCGCGAGGTGCCGCTCCAGCTCGCCACGCTCCTCCGCGGAGAGCTCCCCTTCCTTCGCCGTCAGCCTCGGCGCGAAGCGCGCGCACTCCTTCACGGCGCACCTCCCTCGGGCGTGAGCCCGGCGTAATCCGCCAGCAGGGCCTGCATCTTCTTCCGCGCGTGGAACAGCCTGCTCATCACCGTGCCCTTGTGGATGCCGAGCCGCTCCGCCAGCTCCTCGTAGGAGAGCCCCTCCACCTCTCGCAGCACCAGGATCGTCCGGTGCTTCTCCGGCAGCTGCGCCAGCGCCCGCTCCATGTTCTCCGCCAGCTCGCGCCGGAGCGCGTTCGCCTGCGGGTCGGTGCCGAGCGCGGTGGCCAGGATCCCCTCGCCCCCCTCGGCCAGGGTCTCGTCGCGCACCTCGTCCAGCTCCTCCTTGGCCGACGCCCGCTCCTTGCGGACCGAGTCGATGCCGAGGTGGGTGGTGATGCGGAGCACCCAGGTGGAGAAGGTCGACTCGCCCTTGAACTCGGTCAGGTGCCGGTGCACCCGCACGAACGCCTCCTGGGAGACGTCCCAGGCCTGGTCCGGGTCTTTCACGATGCCGAGCGCCACGGCGTAGACCTTCCTCTGGTGCCGGACGACCAGCTCCCGAAAGGCTTCCCCGTCGCCGGCCTGGGCGCGGGCTACGAGGGCGTCGTCGTCGGCTTCCATTGGGTGGACGGTCGGGGCGGCGGGGAAATTCACCGCGGCGGGGAAAAGTACCACAGCGTCCGGGGGGAGGGGCGGCGGTGGATCCACCGGGCCGCAACCGCCCGCCCGCGCTACTATCTCTAGCTCCGCATGTCCGGCAGCTACCCCCAGATCGCCCGAGTCCTCGACGGGGCTCGCCGGCGCGAGGCGTTCATCGTCCTCGGCGCCGCCGCCGGGTGGGGGCTCGCCGCGGCGCTCCTCGCCCTGCTGCTCGGCGCCCTCTCGCTCGCCGCCTGGCCGGGGCGCGGGCCGGGGCTGCGGCTCGCCGCCCTCGGGGCCGCCGCCATCGCGGTCGCCTGCGCCGGGGCCTGGGCCCTGGTGGCGCTGATGCGCCGCGCCTCCTCGCCCGAGTCGGTGGCGCGCACCGTCGCCGCCGGGGAGCCGGCGCTCCGCTCCGACCTCGTCTCCGCGGTGGAGCTGGCGCGCCAGCGCGACGACATCGCCGCCGACGGCCGCTACTCGGTGGCGCTCCTCGACGCGCACCTCGACGACACCGCCCGCCGGGTGGAGTCGGTGCGGCTCCGCGAGGCCATCCCCTCGCTCCCGGCGCGCCGCGCCTTCGGGGCGCTCGCCGCGGTGGCCGCCGTGCACCTCCTCGGCCTCGCCGTGGGCTGGAGGCCGCTCGCGCAGGGCTGGTCGCTCCTCACCGCCCGCGCCGCCGACCTCGTCGCCCGCGCCGAGCCCATCACCGGCGACGTGGAGCTGACCTTCCGCTACCCCGCGTACATGAGCCGCCCGCCGCGGACCCTCTCCGGCACCGGCGGCGAGGTGAGCGCGCCGCGCGGCACCGAGGTGACGCTCCGCACGCGGGCGGACCGCGACGTGGTGGAGGCGGAGCTGGTGATCGAGGAGCCTCTTTCCCTCTCCCGCGAAGCGCGGGAGGCTCAGGGAGGGGGCCGCGCCCGCACCGTCCCCCTCACCGTCGCCAACCGCCGCGACCTCTCGGCGTCCTTCACGGTCGACGCCCCCGGCTCCTACCGCTTCCGCTTCAAGAAGGGCCGGCGCGTCCTCGCGGAGGGCCCTCCCATCCCCATCACCCTCGAGCCCGACGCCTTCCCGGAGGTGCGCGTCACCGCCCCGGCGCAGGAGCTGGAGGTTCGCTCCACCGACCCCGTACGCGTCGACTGGTCCGCCTCCGACGACTACGGCCTCTCCGAGCTCACCTTGGTGACCAAGCTCCCCGCCGGCGACGAGGAGCGAAAGCCGCTCCGCCAGTTCAGCGAGACCCGCCGCGAGGGTGGCTCCTTCCTGCTCGACCTCGCCGCCTACCGGCTCGGCGAGGGCGAGAAGCTCCTCTACTGGCTCGAGGTGAAGGACAACGACGCCGTCTCCGGCCCCAAGCGCGCCGCCTCCGCCACCCACGCGGTGAAGCTCTACAGCGAGGCCGAGCACCACCGCGCGCTCCTCGAGCAGGCGCGCGCGCTCTGGGAGCAGCTCGTGGGCCTCCTCGGCGACCGGCTCGCCTTCCGCGGCGGCGAGGAGCGCGCCCTCACCGAGTCGCGCGTGGCCGAGGCGCTCGCGCTCGACGGCCGCGCCAAGAAGCTCCACCAGGATCTGCGCGACGCCGCCCAGGCCATGCGCAAGGAGCCCGCCGCGCCCCGCGAGCTGCCCGCCGCGCTCGCCAACGTCGCCGCCAGCCTGCGCGCCGCCGAGCAGCAGCTCACCGCCATCCACCAGACCGTCTCGCGCATGCTCCAGTTCTCGGCCGGCTCCGACGCCCAGCTCTTCCGGCGCGCCGGCAGCCTCGGCGACGTCATGGACCGCGAGCTGGAGAAGGACGTCCTGTATCTGGAGCAGCTCCTCGACCGCCGCCGCGCCGAGGACCTGCTCCACCTCGCGAAGGACCTCGCCGCCCGCCGGCGCGACCTCGCCGGCCTCCTCGAGCAGTACAAGAAGAGCCCCAGCGAGGCGGGCAAGAAGGAGCTCCTGGCCGAGATCTCGCGCATGAAGCGGCGCATGCAGGAGATGGCGCAGCGCATGGCCGAGCTCGCCAAGGGGATCAACGACGAGCACATGAACGCCGAGGCGCTGGCCGAGCTCTCGAGGTCGCGCGACCTGGCCGGCGGCATGGACGAGGTGGAGAAGCTCCTCGCCAAGGGCGACGTCGAGGGCGCCATGAAGGCGCTCGACGCCATGGGGAGCAACCTGCAGGAGATGCTCGCCGGGCTGGAGCGCACCGCCGGCGAGCCGGGGCGCCAGAACGCCGGGCTCATGAAGGACATGCTCGCCTTCAAGCAGGAGCTGGAGCAGGTCCGCGCCGAGCAGGGGAAGGTGGCCGACGAGACCGGGGCGGTGCGCCAGCAGTACCGCAAGAAGCTGGGCGAGAAGCTCGCCTCGCTGAAGGACCAGACCCGCAAGCTGCAGCGGCTCGCCGAGGAGGCGCGCCGCGAGGTGGAGGCCGGGCGGCAGGCGGCGCCGCGGCGGCCCGACGAGGACGCCTCGCAGGCGCGCGACCGGCTCGGCGACGCCGCGCGCGCGCTCGGCGTGCAGGACCTCGACGCCGCGCTCGACTCGGCCCGCCGGTCCAGCGCCCCGCTGCAGCGCTTCGCCATCTCGCTCGAGGAGGAGCAGCGCTACGTGAAGCAGGGGCTGCCGCTCGGCCCCAGCGAGGGCCGGCAGCTCGACGAGGCGGCGAAGCACGCCGCGAAGGCGCTCCCCCTGGCGCGCGAGCTGCGGCAGCGGCTCGAGCAGCTCTTCCCCGACCCCAAGGGCCTGCTGGGCGCGCGCGAGCAGCAGCGGCTGCAGGAGCTGTCGCGCAAGCAGGACGCGCTGCAGCGGCGCGCCGGCGAGCTGCGCCAGAAGCTCTCCGCGCTGGAGCAGCGCGCGCCGGTCTTCCCCCCCGACGCCCAGCAGCAGATGGGCGAGGCGCAGGGCGAGATGATGCAGGCCGCCGGCGAGCTGGGCGCGCGCGACCCGCAGCGCGGCCACGGCCACCAGCGCCAGGCCATGGAGTCGCTCGACCGCTTCCAGAAGGGGCTCGAGCAGATGGCCAAGAACGCCCAGGGCGGCGGCGACGGCTTCCCCTTCCCCTTCGGCGAGCGCCAGGCCGGCAACGGCCAGGGCGACGGCGAGGAGCAGCCGAGCCAGGAGAAGGTGGAGATCCCGGGCGCGGAGGCCTACAAGGCGCCGGAGGAGTTCAGGAAGGACCTGCTCGACGCCATGAAGCAGGGCGCGCCGGAGCGGTACCAGGGCGAGGTGAAGCGGTACTACCAGGAGCTGGTGAAGTGATGCTCGCGACCCTCCTCGCCCTGGCGCTCGCCGCCCCTCCCGACCTGGACACCCTCCAGCGCGCCATCTCCCTGCTCCAGGACGAGGACGCCCCCGCCGCCGCGAAGCTGGTCGACCCGCTCCTCGCGAAGAACGCCGCCGACCCCAACGTCGCCTTCGTGGGCGGGGTGCTCCGCTTCCACCAGCAGCGCTACGCCGACGCCGTGGCCCTCTTCGACGCCGCCGGCCTCGACACCCCCGGCGACCCCGACTACCGCGGCCTCGCCCGCGTCGCCCTCGAGGTCACGAAGAACCACGCCCGTGCCGAGAGCGCCCACTTCGTGGTGAGCTACCCGCGCGGCAAGGACGAGGTGCTCGTCCCCTACGTCCTCGAGGCGCTGGAGGCGCAGCGCGCCGCGCTGCAGCAGGACCTCGGCTACGCCCCGCCCGGCAAGGTGACCATCGAGTTCCTCGACGACACCCGCGCGCTGGCGAAGCTCTCCACCCTGCGCGAGGAGGAGATCAAGACCAGCGGCACCATCGCCATCTGCAAGTTCGACAAGCTGATGGTGGTCTCGCCCAAGGCGCTCCTGCAGGGCTACGACTGGCTCGACACCGCCGCCCACGAGTACGTCCACTACGTGGTCACCCAGCGCACCCGCAACAACACGCCCATCTGGCTGCACGAGGGGCTCGCCAAGTTCGAGGAGACCCGCTGGCGCGGCAAGGGCGGCGAGGCGCTCTCGGCGGAGCAGGCCGGGATGCTCCGCGACGCCGCGCGGAAGGGCCAGCTCATCACCTTCGCGCAGATGCACCCCTCGATGGCCAAGCTGCCCTCGCAGCACGCCGCCGCGCTCGCCTTCGCCGAGGTGATGGTGGCGGTCGAGTATCTGGAGTCGCGCGGCGGCGGCCGGCTCATGAACGCGGTGCTCGACGGCCTCGCCGGCGGCGCCACCGCCGAGGACGCTGTGGCGAAGGCGCTCGGCCAGGGCTTCGACGGCTTCCTCGACGGCTGGAAGCGCTACCTGCTGGCGCGGCCGCTGCCGGAGCGCGGCGGCAGGTCGGTCCGCCAGCTGCGCTTCAAGGGCGACCCCAGGCACGGCGGCGCGCAGAGCGAGTGGGCCGAGATCCCCGACGAGCAGGCGCGCGGCTTCGCCCGCCTCGGCGAGATCATGCGCGAGCGCGGCCGCTGGGAGGCGGCCCGCGTCGAGTACGCCAAGGCGGTGAAGAAGGTGGGGCCCGAGGTCCCGGTGCTGGCCGGCAAGTACGCCACCGCCGCGATGATGACCGGCCACGACGCCGAGGCCGGCGCCGCGCTCGCCGCCGCGCTGCGCGCCCACCCCGAGCGCGCGCCGCTGCACGTGCAGGCGGGGCGGCTCCACGTGAAGCGCAAGGAGTGGGCGAAGGCGCGCGAGGAGCTGCTGCTCGCCAACCGCGTCGACCCCTTCGATCCGGAGATCCACGCCGGCCTCTCGCAGGCCGCCGCCGCGCTCGGCGACAAGGACGTCGCCGCGCGGGAAGAGAAGTTCGCCAAGCTGCTCGTGCAGGGGGAGCGATGAACCGAGGGCCGAACGACACCATGACCGAACCCATCCCGCTGGAGACCCGCGTCACCGAGCCCGACCTGGAGGCGGTGCGGCAGCTCGCCGAGGCGCGCCGCCTCATGCTGGGCGAGATCGAGAAGCGCATCGTCGGGCAGCGGCGGGTGGTGGACCACCTCCTCACCGCGCTCTTCGCCCGCGGCCACTGCCTCTTCGTGGGCGTGCCCGGGCTCGCGAAGACGCTGCTCATCTCCACCGTGGCCGAGGTGCTGCACCTCAGCTTCAACCGCATCCAGTTCACGCCCGACCTGATGCCCTCCGACATCACCGGCACCGACGTGCTGGAGGAGGACCGGACCACCGGCAAGCGGGTCTTCCGCTTCGTGCCCGGGCCGCTCTTTGCGAACCTGCTCCTCGCGGACGAGATCAACCGCACCCCGCCCAAGACCCAGGCCGCGCTGCTCCAGGCCATGCAGGAGTACCGGGTCACCGCCGGCGGCCGCACCTACCCGCTCGACCTGCCGTTCCTGGTCTTCGCCACCCAGAACCCCATCGAGCAGGAGGGCACCTACCCGCTCCCCGAGGCGCAGCTCGACCGCTTCATGTTCTACGTGGACGTGGACTACCCGTCGGCCGAGGAGGAGGCCGAGATCGTGCGCGCAACCACCGCCGCGCGCCGGCCGGTGCTGCAGCGGGTGCTCTCGCCGGAGCGGATCCGGCAGCTCCAGGAGCTGGTGCTGCGGGTGCCGGTGGCCGACCACGTCATCCGCCACGCGGTGGACCTGGTGCGCCTCACCCGCCCCAAGGACCCGGCCGCGCCCGACTTCGTGAAGGAGCTCGTCTCCTGGGGCGCCGGCCCGCGCGCCAGCCAGTACCTGATCCTCGCCGCCAAGGCCCGCGCCATCCTCGACGGCCGGATGGCCGCGAGCGTCGAGGACGTGCGCGCGCTCGCCAAGCCGGTGCTGGTGCACCGGGTGATCCGCAACTTCCGCGCCGAGAGCGAGGACGTCTCGAGCGAGCAGATCGTGGAGCGGCTGCTGGAGAAGGTGAGGGCGTGAGCAAGCTGCTCGACCCCGAGGTGCTGGCGAAGCTCGCGACGCTCAGGCTCCGCGTGCGCGCCATCGCCGAGGGGCTCCTCACCGGCCTCCACAAGTCGCCGCAGCACGGCCAGTCGGTCGAGTTCGCCGAGCACAAGGAGTACGCCCCCGGCGACGAGCTGCGGCACATCGACTGGAAGGCCTGGGGCAAGTTCGACAAGTACTACGTGAAGCGCTTCGAGCAGGAGACCAACCTGCGCGCCTGGCTGGTGGTCGACGCCTCCGGCTCGATGGGCTACCGCGGCGACGAGAAGCGGCTCACGAAGCTCGACTACGCGAGCGCGCTCGCCGCCTCGCTGGCCTACCTGCTGGTGCGCCAGCAGGACGCCGCCGGCCTGGTGGTGGTGCAGGACCGGGTGGTGCGCCACGTCGCCCCGCGCGCCGCCGCGAACCACCTCTCGCAGCTGGTCGCGACGCTGGAGACGCTCACGCCGCAGGGCCAGACCTCGCTCGGCGCGGCGGTGGACTTCGTCCTCGAGCACGCCGGCCGGCGCTCCAGCGTGGTGGTGCTCTCCGACCTCTTCGACCGGGACGAGGCGGTGCTGAAGAAGCTCGCGCAGCTGCGGCGGCGCAGGCACGAGGTGACCGTCTTCCACACCCTCGACCCGGCCGAGCTGGAGTTCCCCTTCGACGACCCGACGCTCTTCCTCTCCATGGAGGACGCCCGGCAGGTGGAGACGCACGGGCGCGACGTGAAGAAGGGCTACCTCGAGGTCCTCGGCCGCTGGCTCGCCGAGGTGAAGTGCGCCGCCGCCGAGAGCGACCTCGACTACCAGCTCTGCGACACCGGGCGGCCGCTCGACGCGGTGCTGCTCCCGTGGCTGGCGCGGCGCGAGCGGAGCGCGGCGTGAGGGCGCGGAACGCCTGCGTCGGGGGTGACGAGGCGCGCGATGGCGCGACCGGCAGGTGGCGAGCGGGCAGCGCGGGCGCCGGTGGAAGCCGCGCGGAGCGTGGCGAGGCGCGCGGTGCCGCGACCGGCAGGTGGCGGAGCATCGCAGGCGTAGCTGGAAGCTGCGTCGGGCAGCACAGGGAGTCCGCCCGCCGCAGGCGAGGAGCGTGCGCCGCAGTGACTCGACATGAGGGGCTGTCGCCATGAGCCTCTCCTTCCTGCACCCGGCGCTGGCCTGGGGGATGCTCGCGGCAGCCATCCCGCTCGCGGTCCACCTCTTCTTCCGCCGGCGGCCGCGGCCGGTGCCGTTCCCGGCCATCGACTTCATCCTGCGGGCGCGGCAGCAGACCGAGCGGCGGCTCAAGCTCAGGAAGCTCCTGCTCTTCGCCGCGCGCACGCTGCTCCTCGCCGCCGTCGCCGCCGCCATCGCCCGGCCCCGGCTGGTGCGCGACGCCCGGGCGGCCGCCGCGGCGCCGCGCGGCCCGGCCGCGGTGGCCATCGTGCTCGACGCCTCCGCCTCCATGCGCTACCGGCTCGGCGGGCGGACCGTGTTCGAGCGGGCGCGCGCGCTGGCGCTGCAGGCGCTCGACGAGCTCCCCGGCGAGGAGCCCGCCACCTTCGTCTGGTGCGGCGGCCCGGCGGCGCCGCAGGCCGCGCCGCCCTCGTTCGACCGCGCCGTCCTGCGCCGCCAGCTCGCCGAGGCCGAGCCCACCTACGGCTACTCCGACCTCTCCGCCTGCGTCGAGGCCGCGGCCCGCGCCCTCTCCGACCCCACCTTCGCCGCCATGGGCAAGCGCGTCCTGGTCGCCACCGACCTGACCGCCAGCGCCTGGCGGCTCGACGCGCAGCCGCCACAGGTCGACGGCCCCGGCGGCGTGAAGGTTCGCCCCGAGGTGACGCTCCTCGACGCCACCGACGGCGCGCCGCTCCCCAACCTCTCGGTCGACGCCCTCGTCGCCGAGCCGGATCCGGCGGTCGGCCCGCGCGGCTACCGGCTCACCGCCACCGTGGTGAACCACGGCGCCGCGCCGGTGAAGGACGCGCCGCTCCAGCTCGAGCTCGGCGCCGGCAAGGACCGCCGCACCGCCATCCGCGCCTTCGCCGATCTCCCGCCGAACGGCTCGGCGAAGAAGTCGCTCGCCACCACCTTCCCCGCCGGCGGGCCGACGGTGGCGACGGTGGCGCTCGCGCCCGACGCGCTCGAGGAGGACGACGCCCGCACCCTCACCCTCTTCGTGCCGCGCGAGGCGAGGGCGCTGGTGGTGAACGGCGCGCCCTCTCCCATCAAGTACAAGGACGAGAGCTTCTTCCTGGAGGCCGCGCTCGCCTCGCCCGCCTCGCCGGCAAGGCCCACGGTGGTGGACGCGGAGAGCTTGCTCGCGGGGGGTGGCGATGGTTCGGGGCACCTGACCGCCCCTCCCCAGCCCTCCCCGCGCGGCGGGGAGGGGGGAGCCTCGGGGCAGGCGAGCCGGGACTCCAGCGGTGCCGACCTCCGTCCCCTCTCCCGCGAAGCGGGGGAGGGCCGGGGAGGGGGCGCTGCCGGTTCGGCCACGGGGTCCTCCCTCTCCCGCGAAGCGGGGGAGGGCCGGGGAGGGGGCTCCGCCGGCACCGGCGGCCGCGTGCGCTTCTCCGACTACGACGTCATCTTCCTGTTGAACGTGCGCACACTCGCGGGCCGCGCCGCGGAGCTGGCGAAGTGGGTGGAGGCCGGCGGCGGGCTCTTCATCGCCCTCGGCGACGACGTCGATCCCGACCGCTACGACGAGGAGCTGGCCGCGCTCCTGCCGCAGCGGCTGCGGCTCGTGAAGACCGCCGCCGAGAAGGGCGCCCCTGGCGCCGAGGCGCGCGCCGCTCGCTTCGCCGAGCTCGACTGGACCCACCCCGCGCTGTCGGTCTTCGAGGGGCAGGCGCGCGAGGGGCTCCTCGGGACGCGGACCTGGCGCTACATGCTGCTCGAGCCGCCCCAACGCGGAAAGGGCCCGGCCCCGCGCGTGCTCGCGAGCTACGAGGACGGCGCGCCCGCGCTGGTGGAGGCGCGGCGCGGGCAGGGCCGGGTGGTGCTCTACACCAGCACCCTCGACCGCGCCTGGAGCGACTGGACCATCCGCACCAGCTTCCTCCCCGCCATGCAGCGCTTCGCCGCCTACCTCTCCGGCGGGCTCGAGGAGCAGCCGGAGCCGCCCACCGTGGTGCTCGGCAGCCGCACCGTACGGCCGCGCGAGGGGCAGAAGGTGCTTGCCTTCGTGAGCCCCGACGGGCGCGAGGTGCCGCCGGCCGGCGGTGGCGCTGGGGCCGGCGGGGCAGGCGCGGCGGGCGCGGCGGGCGCGGCGGGCGGGGCAGGCGCGTCAGGCGCGTCAGGCGGCTCGCGCGCGGAGGGCGGCGCGAACGGGAGCGCCACCGTGGTCCCCGATCGCCCCGGCCTCTGGCAGGTGAAGGTGGACGAGCCCGGCGCCGGCCCCCACCTAGACGCCCGCCTCGCCTTCGCCGTCCAGCCCGACCCCCGCGAGTCGGACACCCGCCGCATCGAGCCCTCCGAGCTCACCGCCTGGCTCGGCGGCGCCGACCACGCCAAGGTCACCGGCGAGAGGTCCGCCGCCGCGCAGCGCACCGTTCCCCTCTGGAGCTGGCTCCTCCTCATCGGCCTCGCCGCGTTCCTCGCCGAGGGGGCGCTGGCGGGGTGAGCGGTCGAGTTCCGGGGCGCAAGTCCGTCACTCGCCGCTCTATGATGTGCGTATGCGCCGCGCGCGGGCCCTCCAGCTCATCGCCGAACACGAAGCGGAGCTACGCGCTCTCGGGGTCGCGTCGCTCTCCATCTTCGGCTCGGTCGCACGCGACCAGGCTGGTCCCGACAGCGACATCGACCTCCTGGTCGAGTTCGACCGGCCTGCCGGGTTCTTCAGGCTCTTCGATCTGCAGGATCGTCTGAAGGACCTCTTCGGATGCAAGGTCGACCTCGTCACCCGTGGCGGCCTCCGCCCTGAGCTCCGTGAGGGTATCCTCGCCGAGGCGGTCCGTGCCGCCTAGGAGCTGGAGGTCGCGTGTCACCGACATGCTCGCGGCGATCGAGCGCATCGATCGTTACACGGTCGGGCTCACCGAGGAGCAGTTCGGTTCCGACGAGAAGACGGTAGAGGCGGTCTGCTTCGCGTTGGTCGTTCTTGGTGAAGCGGCCACGCACGTTCCGGAGGCGGTCCAGTGAGCGCGCCCGGGATCCCTTGGCGCAAGATAAAGGGGATGCGGAACATCGCCGCGCACGAATACTTCGGCCTGGACGTTCAGACGGTCTGGCAGACCGCCAGAGTGGACGTGCCAGCCCTGGCGCCGCTGCTGCGGTCGCTCCTCGCCGCCTGACGGGAAGGCGGGTTCAGCCCGCAGGGATCCCGCCGAAGCCGATGGCGCCGCCGCGCCCCCGTCAGACACGATCGGCCATGACGAGCCCCCCAGCCCTGCTCCTCGGCCGCCCGCCACGAAGGTACGCGAGGGGCGGTGCCCTCAAGCCCCGAACGGGTAAAGTTACTCTCGCCAGCGGAGGTGCTCGCTGTCGACTTTTTGAACCCCAGCCGGGAGCGATGAGCGCTGCGGCTCGGCGCCGAGACCCACATTGGGCGAGTTACTGCGCCATCGGTGCTTGCTTCCTGCGGCGGCTAGGGCACGAAGCTACCCGGCCCGAGGTGGCACAGCGAAGGCTGCTCCGGGCGATGGCTTGGCGGCGCAGTTCGCTAGGTGGGTGCCGACAATCGCCCGGCGCCTCGCAGGCGTCAGCCCCGGCTTCGCGCGGTTGCGCAGGGTGCGCGCTCGCTCGCGCGATGAGGTCACCCCAGGGAAGCCGACGATTCTCGTTGACCGGGTTCTGCTTCCTTCGGCCGCGCGCCCGCGCGAGCGCTCGCCATCGCGCCTTCCCTGCGCTGGCGCTGCCTTCACCTTCAGCAAACGCAGGCCGCGAGGAGGCGCCGAGCCCCTCCGCCGAAATCGTCCCCACGAGCCCGCCAGGCGCCTTCCCGGAGGCCCCGAAATCGCGTGCGAACATGGCGTCATCCACGGGGGTGGTCCATGCACGCGCTTCTCTCGCCGTCTTCCGCCGTCGCCTCGCTCGACTCCGCCGCACTGGCCCGCCGCCTCGGCGAGCTCGCCGGGGACGAGCGGCGGGTCCAGTCCGACTTCCTCCTCCACCTCGAGGCCTTCGACTGCCGCCGCGGCTACCTCGACGCTGGCTACTCCTCGCTGTGGGAGTTCTGCCAGAAGGCGCTCCACCTCAGGGAGGGCGCGGCCGGCCGGAGGATCGCCGCCATGCGCGTGCTGCGCCGCTTCCCGGCGCTCGAAGGCGCCCTGCGCGAGGGGAAGCTCTGCCTCTCCACGCTGGGCCTCCTCGGGCCGGTGCTGAAGGAGGAGAACCTGGAGGAGGTGTTGGCTCGCGCCGCGTTCCGCACCCGGGCCGAGGTGGACCGGCTCGTCGCTGGGATGCAGCCGCGGCCTGCGCCGAAGGACGGGATAAGGAAGCTCGCGCCTCGCCAGGTGGCACCGGAGGGCGCCCTCTTCACTGGAGACGACTCGGCCAGCACCACCGACGTGCCGGCGCCGCCACCCGCGGCCGCCGGGGCGCCACCTGAGCTCGCCGTCGGGCCAGTGTCTCGCGAGATTGCTGGCGCGCAGACGGCGCCGTCCCCGAGCGCCGCCGCGCTGCCGGTGCCGTTCGCGGCCACTCCGCTGGCGGTTCCGATCGCGGCCACTCCGCAAGCACTTCCGATCGCGCAGGTTGCATCCTCGCCCGAGTCCATCTTCCGCAGCAGGCCGGAGGGCATCGGTGCCTCGGGATCCGAGTCGAGGGAATCCCCGCCGCTCCCGATGGCGCAGGCCGACTCGCCGCTCCGCGCCTCGAGCCGGGCCCGCCCCGAGCTCCGCCCGCTGTCGGAGGAGAGCTACTCGCTCCGCCTCACCCTCAACGCCGCCTTCAAGGGCGAGCTCGACCAGCTTCGGCAGCTCCTCAGCCACAAGGTGCCGAGCGGCGATCTCGCGGCGGTGCTGCGGGAGGCGGTGCGGTGCGCCATCGAGAAGCACGGCAAGCGGCGCGGCGCGGTCGCGCCGTCGCGGAAGCCAACGGCGAACACCGCCGCACGGCCGGCCGCCGAAGTGACAGGGACGAACGCGGCGGGGACGGACGCCATCTCGAGCGCGTCCGGGACGGGAGCCGACGCGAACCTCGCGAACGAGTCCGCGCCAGCGAAGCCTGACCACCAGCGCTCCAAGCCGCGGTCACGCCCGGCCATCCCCGCGGCCATCCGCCGAGAGGTATGGGCGCGCGATGGCGGCCGGTGTGCCTGGCGCGGCGAGGGCGGGCGTCGCTGCGATAGCCGTTGGCAGCTCGAGTTCGACCACGTGGTCCCTGTGGCGCTCGGCGGGCCAACGACCGCCGCCAACCTTCGCCTGGCGTGCCGCGCGCACAACAGCTTCCACGCCGAGCAGGTCTTCGGCCGGGAGCACATGGCCCTCTTCCGGCGCGGAGCGACCCGGCAGGGTGAAGTTACGATCGCCAGCGGAGGTGGACGCTGAGGTGAGGGTCCGAAGTGGGCACATAAGTTGCGAAATGGACTGGGCACATGCCTTGGCCCTCGCCGCCGCCCGGCCCGCTCGCCGCCACCGCGACTCCTTCGACGTTCGCAGAAACGCGGCGCGCGGCGCGCCTTCCGCGACCAGCGACGCTCGCGCTTCTCCGTGCCCTCGTCCGCCCGTTGCCCTATAACGAGCGGCCATGACGAGCCCCCTGGTCCTGCTCCTCGGCGCCGCGCTCGCGGCCGCCGCGCCGCCGCCCGCCCCCGAGATCCCGTATACCAGCTTCAAGCTCTCCAACGGACTCAACGTCATCCTCTCGGAGGACCACACCGCCCCGGTGGTGGGCGTGGACATCCTCTACGACGTCGGCTCCAAGGACGAGAAGCCCGGCCGGACCGGCTTCGCACACCTGTTCGAGCACCTCATGTTCGAGGGCTCGGCCCACGTGGAGAAGGGCGAGGGCGACCGGCTCATCGAGGCCGACGGCGGCTCCTCCAACGGCGGCACCCGCCCCGACGCCACCCAGTACTGGGAGCAGGTCCCGAAGAACGCGCTCGAGCAGATGCTCTACCTCGAGGCCGACCGCATGGGCTTCCTCCTGCCCACGCTCGACCAGGCCAAGCTCGACAACCAGCGCGAGGTGGTGCGCAACGAGCGCCGCCAGAACTACGAGATGCGCCCCTACGGGCTCGCCATGAAGTCGCTGCTCGAGCAGCTGTGGGATCCGCAGTTCCCCTACCACTGGGAGCCCATCGGCTCGCACGAGGACCTGCAGGCCGCCACCCTCGAGGACGTGCGCGAATTCTTCCAGCGCTACTACGGCCCCAACGACGCCACCCTCGCCATCGCCGGCGACTTCGACCCGCGGGTGGCCCGCGCCATGGTGGAGAAGTGGTTCGGCGACATCCCGGCCGGCCCGCGCATCGAGCGCAAGTACCCCACGCCCGTGCCGCTCACCGGCGAGAAGCGGCTGACCATCGAGGACAACGTCCAGCTCCCGAAGCTCTACATCGGCTGGCAGACGCCGAAGCTCTTCGCAGACGGCGACGCGGCCCTCGACATGGTCGGCCAGGTGCTCTCCGACGGCAAGAGCGCGCGGCTCGTGAAGCGCATGGTCATGGACGAGCAGATCGCGCAGTCGGTGATGGCCGGCCAGCAGAGCCAGGCGCTCGCCGGGATGTTCATGCTGGTGGCCACCCCCAAGCCCGGCCAGAGCCTCGCCCGGCTCGAGAAGGAGATCGACGAGGAGCTGGCGAAGCTGTCCCGCGAGGCGCCCACCCCGGGCGAGCTGGAGCGGGCGCGCAACAAGACCGAGGCCGAGGCCATCTTCGGGCTCGAGCCGGTGGGCGGCTTCTCCGGCCGCGCCGCCGTCCTCAACAGCTACTACCTGCGCACCGGAGACCCCGGCTACTTCCCGAAGGACCTGGCGCGCTACCGCGCCCTCACCGCCGAAGACCTGCGCGCCGCCGCCGCGAAGTACCTGCGCAAGGACGCCCGCGTGGTGCTGGTGGTGATGCCCAAGAAGAAGGGGAGCAAGTAGATGCGCGCGTCGACCCGAAACCCGTTCCTCCCGCTGGCCCTCGTCGCCGCCCTGGCGGCCGCCTGCGCCTCCACTCCCTCGCGGCCCGAGGCCGCCTCCGCCCAGCTCGCGCCGCCGCTCTCCATCGCGCCGCCCGACCGCGCGGCGGTGCCGCCCAAGGGCCCGCCGCCGGCGCTGAAGGTGCCCGCGCAGCAGCACTTCGCCCTGTCCAATGGGCTCAAGGTGCGGCTCGTCGAGTACCACCGGCTCCCCATCGTCTCGCTCGACCTGACCCTCGACGCCGGCGCGGTCCACGACCCGGCCGCGCTGCCCGGCCTCGCCAGCTTCACCGCGTCGATGCTCACCGAGGGCACCACCACCCGCAGCGCCACCCAGATCTCCGACGACCTCGGCTTCATCGGCGCGAGCGTCTCGGCCGGCGCCGGCTTCGACCAGGCCTCGGTGTCGGGCGGCGGCCTCTCGCGCCACCTCGACAAGCTGCTCGAGATCTTCTCCGACGTGACGCTCCGCCCGTCCTTCCCGCAGGCCGACTTCGCCCGCGTGCAGAACGCCCGCATGGTCTCCCTGCTCCAGCAGCGCGACGTGCCCGGCGTGGCGGCCGCCAAGGCCTTCGGCAAGCTCTACTGGGCCGGCCACCCCTACGGTCACTGGATCGGCGGCACCGAGGCGTCGACCACGGCGACGAAGCGGGCCGACCTCGCCGCCTACCACCAGCGCCTCTTCGTCCCCAACGCCGCCGAGCTGGTGGTGGTGGGCGACGTGACCCGCGCCGAGCTGGAGCCGAAGCTGGAGAAGGCCTTCGGGAGCTGGAAGCCGGGCCAGGCCCCGGCGGCGCCGTCGGCCGCCATCCCCGAGCGCCCCTTGCGCACGCTGCTCGTCGACAAGCCGGACGCCTCGCAGACGCTGGTGATGTTCGGCACCCCCGGCCTCGACCGGAAGAGCCCCGACTTCGTCGCCACCGAGGTGGCCTTCCAGATCCTGGGCGGCGGCTCGGCCTCGCGCCTCTTCCGCGAGCTGCGCGAGAAGCACGGCTACACCTACGGCATCTACGTCCGCGAGGAGGCGCGCAAGCTCGGCGGCACGAGCTACATCGCCGGCAACGTGAAGGCCGACGTCACCGGGGCGGCGCTCAAGGCGCTCTTCGAGCAGGTGCAGCTGATGCGCGACGTGCCGGTGTCGCAGGCCGAGCTCGACGACGCCCGGAGCTCGCTCGCGCTCTCGCTCCCCGCCGACTTCGCCACCGCCGGCGGGATCGCCGGCAAGCTGGCCGAGGAGGTGACCTACGGCTTCCCCGACGGCTACTGGGACACCTACGTCCAGGCCATCGGCAAGGTGACCGCCGCCGACGTGCAGGCGGCGGTGCGGAAGTACCTCGACCCGGCGAAGCTCACCCTGGTGCTGGTGGGCAACGCCGCCGAGGTGAAGCCGCAGCTCGAGGGGTTCCCCATCGGTGCCATCAAGGTGGAGCCCATGGCCGTCGCCGCGCAGGGCGGGGGCGACGGGCCGGTGGTGGGCGAGGACGAGGAAGACCGCGCGCCGGGGAGGCGGTAGCCGGGGCCGCGCGGCGAGGTGGATCGGCGCCGCGAAGCTCTCCCTCCCACCTCCGCTCCCCGCCCCTCAAGGCGCCGAGCAGTTAGGCCCTGTCCCCCCCGCGCGCTAGACTGCCGGGGAGATGGCCGAGCTCACCAACGACTTCACCTGGTCGAAGTCCCGGCACGAGAAGTTCGCGGAGTGCCGCCGCGCCTACTACTACGCCTACTACGGCGCCTGGGGCGGCTGGGAGGCGCCGGCCGGCTCGGAAGTGCGCGAGCTCTACGTGCTGAAGCAGCTCAGCTCGCGCTGGCAGTGGGCCGGCTCCCTGGTGCACGACGCGCTGAAGCAGCTCCTGCGGCGGGCCCAGGCCACCGGCCAGTTCGCGCCCGTCGACGAGCTCGTGGCCCGCACCCGCCAGAAGGCGCGGGCGCAGTGGTCGGTCTCGCGCGAGAAGAGCTACTGGCGCGAGCGCAAGCCGGTGGGCTGCCTGGTGGAGCACGAGTACGGCGACCCGGTTACCTCCGAGGAGTGGAAGCGGCTCTTCGAGGAGGTGGTGGCGGGCTCGCTGGAGGGCTTCTACCGCAGCCCCACCTTCGCCCTCCTCCGCGAGGCGCCGCGCGCCGACTGGCTCACGGTGGACGAGCTCGACAGCTTCGCCTTCGAGGGGACGAAGATCTGGGTGGCCATCGACTTCGCCTACCGCGATCGCGACGGGCTGGTGCACGTCCTCGACTGGAAGACCGGCAAGGAGCGCGGCGTCGACCAGACGCAGGTCGGCATCTACTCCATCTACGCCCAGGGGAAGTGGAAGCTCGCGCCCGAGCAGGTGGTGGGCGGCCTCGTCTACCTCGGCGCCGGGGGCGAGGAGGTGGCGGTCCGCGCCGACCCCGAGACCTTGCGGGGCTGCGAGGAGAAGATGCGCGGCAGCATCGCCGGCATGAAGGCGCTCCTCGACGACGCGCCCGCGAACCGCGCCAGCCTGCGCTGCTTCCCGCAGCTCGAGGGCGCCGCCTCCTGCCGCCGCTGCCCGTTCCGCCGGCCCTGCGGGAGGCTGTAGCTACTCGAGCCCCCTCGCGCGCAGGTCCTCGTCGTTCTCGCCGCGCAGGTGGCCGATCTCGTGGAGCAGGGTGACCTTCACCTGCTCGCTGAGCTCCGCCCGGTCGCGGGCGAAGCGGGCCAGGTTCTTCCGGTAGAGCACGATGCTGCGGCAGCGCGGCCCGTCCCCGGGCTGGCAGGCCTCCTGCTCGGACGGCCCGCGGAAGAGCCCCAGGATCGAGGGCGAGAGCGGCGGGTCGGTGGCAGTGAGGTCGTCGAGCCCCGGGAGGTCGGCCACCTCCACCGGCACGTCGCGGATCGCCTTGCGATCGACCTCCGGCAGCGCCGCCACCGCAGCCGCCACCTCGCGACGGAAGGACTCCTCGTCGAGCTCCACCGGGCTGCGGAACTCGCCCGGCGAGAGGGTGCGCGCCTTGCGCTGGTACTCGTCGGCGTGGCCGCGGTCGCCGCTGCGCTCGGCGAGGAGGCCGAGGTAGTGGAGCGCCCACGGGTCCTCCGGCACCTTCTTCAGCATCTCGTCGAAGGCCTGGCGCGACTCGGCGAAGCGGCAGAGCTCGTAGAGCGCCACCCCGCGCTCGTAGAGGGCGTCGGCGTCACCCGGCTCCTCGCGCAGCGACTCCTCGGCGTGCCCGAGCGCGGCGCGGCTCTCCCCGAGGTCGTTCTCGGCCATGGCGGCGAGGGTGGCGAGTCCGGCGGCGAGCTCGCGGTCCGGCTTCGGCGCCTTCAGGGCCACCGCGAGCCCGCGCGCGGCGTAGGCGCGGCCCAGGTCGAGCAGCTCGCGGTCGGAGCCGAGGCGCGACACGTAGAGGTCGGCGGCGCCCCGGAGCACCTCGGCGTCGTCGGGCGCGGCGGCGAGCGCCCGGGCGTAGGCCACGCGGGCCTCGTCGAGCTTCCCGAGCGCCACCAGCGCGGCCGCCCGGGCGTGGAGCGCCGGCAGGTGCTCGGGCGTGAGCTGCAGCGCCTCCTCCGCGCAGCCGAGCGCGCGGTCGCCGTCGTTGCGGTCGAGCGCGTCGAGCGCCTTCTCGGTCAGGTCGTCCGCTTCCCCGCGCCCGCGGGCGCCGAGGCAGGGCGAGCGGGGCGGCCGAACCTTGGCGAGCTGGCCCCCGCCCTCATCCCGGGCGGTCGCCTTGTCGGGGGCGGCAGGGGTGGCGGCGAGCTTCGGCGGGGACCGCGTGCAGGCGGCGGCGAGGAGGATGGCGAGGAGCAGCCGGTCGATCACCGCGGCAGCTTGCCACAGCCCCGGAGAGGAGCAAAAGGGACGGGCGGCCGCTCGCTTCGGCCTACATCCGGGACGGCCCGCTCACAGGGTGCTGGCCGACCCTCGCGGGAGGTCTCTCAAAGGCCGGGCAGCCGCCACGCGACGACGAAGCCGTTGCCCCGCACGTCGAAGCGGAGCCGGTCGGCGGCGGCGAAGAAGGTCGGGTCCCGCGTGAACTGCCGCGCGAGCGCGAGCACCAGGTCCTCGGGGCGGCTGTGCGCGTCGCCGAGCAGCCGCGAGCGCAGCGGCTCCAGGGTGTGCGACCCGCACGGGCGCAGCGCGCAGGAGGCGAACGGGCTCCGCTCGTCGGGCAGGAGGACCAGCCGCGGGCGCGCGGCCGGCGCGGGGCGCACCTTGGGGAAGCGGACGCGCGCGTGGGCCGCGATGGGCGTGGCGGCGAGCGCGACGCCGTTCAGGGCGGACAGGAGTGAGAGCGCGAGCAGGATCATGCCGGATACTCGAAAGATGGGGAGTCCGGCACCCGGCGACAAGCGCCCGCGCGGCAGGCAGCCCTCCATCCCGATAAGGAACCGACCCATGCGCTCGCTCTCGCTCGCCGCCCTGGTCCTCGTCCTGGCGTGTTCTCATTCTGCACCCGCCGCCGTCACCGGCAAAGCCCCCCTCCCGGCGGCCGACCTGGCCCTCCCCGGGGAGCGGCATCTCAAGAACGTGCGCCAGCTCACCTTCGGCGGCGAGAACGCCGAGGCCTACTTCAGCTTCGACGGCAAGGAGCTCATCTTCCAGTCCACCCGCGAAGGGCGCGCCTGCGATCAGGAGTACGTGATGGACACCGCCGGGGCGCACGTCCGGCGCGTCTCCAACGGCCAGGGGCGAACCACCTGCGGCTACTTCTTCCCGAACGGCGAGCGGCTGCTCTACTCGAGCACCTTCGCCCACGACCCCGCCTGCCCGCCGCCCCCCGACCGCTCCAAGGGCTACGTCTGGCCGCTCGAGGAGCTCACCATCTACACCGCCCGCCCCGACGGCTCGGACCTGCGGCCGCTCGCGCCGGCGCCCGGCTACAACGCCGAGGCCACCATCTCGAAGGACGGCTGGATCGTCTTCACCTCCACCCGCGACGGCGACCTCGAGCTCTACAAGATGCGCCTCGACGGCTCCGGCCTCACCCGCCTCACCCACGCCCCGGGCTACGACGGCGGCGCCTTCTTCTCCGCCGACGGCAAGCGGATCGTCTACCGCGCCAGCCGGCCGCGCACTCCGCAGGAGCTGGCCGACTACCAGGACCTCCTGGCGAAGCGGATGGTGCGCCCCACGGTGCTCGAGATCTGGGTGATGGACGCCGACGGCAACGACCAGCACCAGGTGACGAGCCTCGGCGCCGCCAGCTTCGCCCCCTTCTTCCACCCGGACGGCAAGCGGATCGTCTTCGCCTCCAATGTCGGCGATCCCCGGGGCCGGAACTTCGACCTCTACCTCGTCAACGACGACGGCACCGGCCTCGAGCGGCTCACCACCTACGAGGGCTTCGACGGCTTCCCCATGTTCTCGCCAGACGGGAAGCAGCTGGTCTTCGCCTCCAACCGCAACGGCTCGCGCCCCGGCGAGACCAACGTCTTCATCGCCGACTGGGTGGAGTGACGGGACTCGCGCTCAGCGCCCGCCGAGCCGCGCCGGCGAGAAAGGCGCGAGGTCCACCGGCGGCGCCTTCCCGAGCACCAGCGCCGAGACGCTGTCGGCGGAGATGGGGGTGAGGAGGATGCCGTTGCGGGTGTGGCCGGCGGCGTAGAAGAGCCCCGGCACCGCGCCCGCGCCGAGCACCGGCGAGCCGTCCGGGGAGGCCGGGCGGAAGTTGGACCAGCAGTCGAGGAACGGCGCGCGCGCGAGCGCCGGGGCGAGCTCGCAGGCCATCTCGAGCACGTGGCGCATGCCGCCGGCCGTGACCGCCTTCTCGAAGCCGGCGTCCTCCATGGTGGAGCCGCAGAGCACCCGGCCGTCGCTGCGCGGCACGAGGTAGCCCTTGTCGCTGAAGCAGACGCGCGAGAGGAGCGGCGGCCGGGTGTCGAGGAGCATCATCTGCCCGCGCACCGGGTGGACCGCGTTCGCCGGCAGCCCGTTCCCCTCCACCAGCATCGACCAGGCGCCGGCGGCGAGCACCACCGCGCCGGCGGAGATGCGGCCGGTCTCGTGGTCCACCCCCACCGCCCGCCCGCCCTCCACGGCGATGCGCCGGACGATGCCGGTGACGAAGGCCGCGCCGGCGCGAGCGGCCGCCACCGCCAACGCCTTCACCAGCAGGCGCGGGTCGAGCGAGGCCTCGTCCACGAACCAGAGCGCGCCGCGGGTCTCCGCGGAGACGCCGGGCTCGAGCCGCCGGACCTCGTCGCCGTCGATCACCTCCACCCGGGCGCCGATGCGGGCCAGCGCCGGCGCGCGGGCGGCGAGGACGCGCGCATGAGCGTCGTCGAGCGCCACCTCGAGGGTTCCGCCGCCGCGGTAGCCGACCGACATGCCGGAGAGCCGCTCCACCTCGGCGGCGAAGGCCGGGTAGCGCTGCAGGGACGCGGCGCAGAGGTCGTAGAAGGGGGAGGGCTCCTGGGCCTCCACGCCAGGCGAGAGGATCCCGCCCGCCGCGCTGGAGGCCTCGGCGCCGGGGACGCTGCGCTCGAGGACGGTGACCTTCAGGCCCGCCTGGGCCAGGCGGAGGGCGGCGGCGCAACCCTGCACGCCCGCGCCGATGACGACGACGTCGGTGGTTTGCATGGCGGCGCGACCTTAGCGCCGCCCGGCCGCCAGCGGAAGCGCGCCCTGCTACCGGGTGGAAGCCCGCAGCAGGCCGTGGAGCAGGATCTCGGCCAGGTGCTGCTTGCGCGCCTCGATGGACACCGGCCCCTCGAGGAAGGGCTGCGCCGCCGTCTGCGAGGCGGAGATGAGCGAGGCGAAGCCGCTCACCGTGATGAGCGCCAGCCGCGGGTTGAGCTCGGGGCGGAGCCGCTTCTCCACCGGGCCCTCGGTGAAGGCGTGGGAGTAGCGCGCGAGCGAGTCGCCGATGGTCGGGTCCTCCGCCATCAGCTGCAGGAGGAAGGGGCCGCCGTCGAGGTACTCGCGCATCAGGATCTGCGCCCCCTGCCCGTCGGCCAGCATGGCGTCGAGGTAGGCGCGCACCATCCCCACCGCGCCCTCCTCGCGGCGCGCCGCCTCGTCGATGACCTGGTAGACCTCCATGCAGACGGAGCGGACCAGGTCGAGGTAGAGCCCCTTCTTCGAAGGCCAGTGGCGATAGAGCAGGGCCACGTTGCAGCCGGCGCGGCGCGCGATCCCCTGCACCCGGGCGCCGTGGTAGCCGCGCAGCGCGAACTCGACCCGGGCCGCCTGCCAGAGGCGGTCGGCGATGCCGCCGGGCGGTCTGGCGGGGCTGGGCGTGGGAGAGGGCACATCGAAGTCCATATCAAGCCGGTTCTTTGGAGGGAAGCCGGTGTAGGCGCGGCGGAGCCCGGCGACGCCGGATGGGGCGTGCGGGAGCGGCCGGCGTCGGGGCACTCTGGTACATGGGGAGGGTGGAGCCGGCCCGCGCCATCCTGCACCTCGACCTGGACGCGTACTACGCGTCGGTGGAGCAGCTCGACGACCCGGCGCTGCGCGGCCGCCCGGTGATCGTGGCCGGTCCCTCCAACCGCGGCGTGGTCTGCGCCGCCAGCTACGAGGCGCGGCGCTTCGGGGTCCGCTCCGCCATGCCCACCGTGCGGGCGCGCCAGCTCTGCCCGGCGGGCGTGTTCCTCCCGCCGCGCTTCGAGCGCTACGGCGCCCTCTCCGACCAGGTGTTCGGGATCTACCGGCGGGTGACGCCGCTGGTCGAGCCGCTCTCGCTCGACGAGGCCTTCCTCGACGTGACCGGGAGCCGCGCCCTCTTCGGCGGCGGCGAGGAGATCGCGGGGCGGCTGCGGCGCGAGGTGAAGGAGGAGACCGGGCTCACCGTCTCCGCCGGCGTCGCCGAGGTGAAGTTCGCCGCCAAGATCGCGAGCGACCTGGGCAAGCCCGACGGGCTCACGGTGGTGCCGGCGGGCGGCACGGCGGCCTTCCTGGCTCCGCTGCCGGTGGGGCGGCTCTGGGGCGTGGGCAGGGTGACGGAGGCGGCGCTCGCGCGGCTGCGCATCGCCACCATCGGCGATCTCGCCCGCGCCGAGCCGGCCCGGCTCGCGGCGGCGCTCGGCGCCTCGGCGGCGGCCTGGCTGTCGGAGCTGGCCCGCGGCGAGGATCCGCGTCCGGTGGTGCCCGACGAGGAGTCGAAGAGCGTGGGCGCCGAGGAGACCTTCGAGGACGATCTGGCCGGCGCCGAGGCGCTGCTGCCCTGGCTGCGCGGGCAGGCGGAGCGCGTGGCGCGGCGGCTGCGCGCGGCGGGGCTCGCCGGGCGCGTGATCACCTTGAAGGTGAAGCATTCCGACTTCACCCTGGTGACGCGCCGGGTGACGCTCGACGCCCCGCAGGACGACGGGCTCGCCATCTACGAGGCGGCCGTGGCCCAGCTCGCCCGCGTGGACCTCTCCCGGCCGATCCGGCTCACCGGCGTGTCGGTGAGCGGCTTCGGCACGGGCGAGCGGGAGCAGCTCGGCCTCTTCGCCGCGGCCCCGCCGCCCGGGCAGGAGAAGCGGAGCCGGCTCAACGCCGCGCTCGACGAGCTCGCGGCGAAGTACGGGGAGCAAGCGGTCGGCCCGGCCTCGGCGCGCCGCGGCCGCTGAGGCGGCGCCCGTCGAGCGGGCGCTCTGCTGCGCTGCCAGCGGCGCCCGGGCGTTCCTACGTTTCCAGGGATGACGTCCCGCGCACGCACCGGCGAGGAGCTCGCCACCAACGGTCGCTGCCGCGCCGAGCTCGACGCGCGCGCGCTGGCGCTGCGGGCGCTCCGCGACGCCGGGGTGCCGTTCGTGGTGGCGGGCGCCTACGCGTTCTTCGAGTACACCGGCCAGTTCCGCGACACCAAGGACCTCGACGTCTTCCTCGAGGAGCAGGACCTGGAGCAGGCGTTCGAGGCCCTGGAGCGCGCCGGCTTCCGCACCGAGCTCACCGACCCGGGCTGGATCGGCAAGGCCTACGCCGGCGAGTACTTCGTGGACCTCATCTTCTCCTCCGGCAACGGCCTCGCGGTGGTGGACCCGGAGTGGTTCACCCACGCGCGCGAGGGGCTGGTGATGGGCGTGCCGGTGCTGCTGGCGCCGCCGGAGGAGATCATCTGGTCGAAGGCCTTCGTCTGCGAGCGCGAGCGGTACGACGGCGCGGACGTGGCGAACCTGGTCCGCGCGGTGGGGGACGAGCTGGACTGGCGGCGGCTGCTCCGCCGCTTCGGTCCGCACTGGCAGGTGCTCTTTGCGCAGCTCTCCCACTTCCTCTACGTCTACCCGAGCGACCGCTCCAAGGTTCCGGGCTGGCTGCTGGCCGAGCTGTGCGGCCGCACGCTGGCCGAGCACGCCCAGGGCGACTGGGAGCGGCCGGTCTGCCGCGGCCTCCTGCTCAGCAAGGTCCAGTACCGCCACGCGCTCGACCAGCTCGGCTACGAGGACTGGCGGCGCTTCGAGGACGGGGGCCGGATCCTGGGCCGGGAGGCGAGCGATGGCGGAGAGCCCGAGGACCTTCCGGCTGGCGGCGGCCGCTGACCTCCACTGCCGGGAGGATCAGCACGGCCGCTTCCGCGACTTCGTGCGGGCGGTGAACGGCGAGGCCGAGGGGCTGGTCCTCTGCGGCGACCTGACCGACCGCGGCCTGCCCGACGAGGCGAAGACGCTCGCCGAGGCGCTCTCCGGTCTCCGGGTGCCCTGCGCGGCGGTGCTCGGGAACCACGACTTCGAGGCCGGGCAGGTGAAGGAGCTCTCCGCCATCCTGCGCGGCGCCGGGATCGCGCTGCTCGACGGCGACCACGCGGTGCTCGACCGCCGCCTGGGCGTGGCCGGCGTGAAGGGGTTCGGCGGCGGCTTCGAGGGCGCCACGCTGCAGGCGTTCGGGGAGCCGGCGGTGAAGGCGTTCGTGCAGGAGGGGGTCTCCGAGTCGCTCAAGCTCGAGGCGGCGCTGGCCCAGCTCGACACCGGGCTGCGGGTGGTGATCATGCACTACGCCCCGGTGATCGGCACCTGCGTGGGCGAGAACCCGGGGCTGCTCCCGTTCCTCGGCACGAGCCGCCTCGCCGCGCCGGTGGACGCGTTCGGCGCCCTGGCCGTCTTCCACGGTCACGCCCACCACGGGCAGCTCGAGGCGCGCACGCCGAAAGGCGTGCCGATCTACAACGTGGCGGTGCCGGTGCTGAAGAACCTGCTCGACCGCAAATTCCGGGTGGTCGACCTCTCCACCGAGCAGCCGCCGGCCTGGGCCGAAGGGCCGGCGGCGGTGCACTAGGGCCTACGGGCCCAGCTGAGCGACCTGCGCCGGCTCCGCTCCCGGCGCCTCCCACGCGGCCGAGGCCAGGAAGACCGCCGTGAGGACCAGGGCCACCAGGAGCGGCAACCAGACTTGGAAGTTGTCGCGCGCGCCGAGCGCGGCGCGATGGATCGAGATCGGCATCGGTTTCTCCCCCGAGGCGATGGTGCCTCGCGTCCGGGCAGATCCCCGACCCGCGGGAGAAGTGACGCGCGCGGGAGGGGCCCCGCGTGCGGCCTAGGGCTCAATGGCGCATGGGCGGCGGTCCCGCCGCCTTGCGCACGCGCTCCAGGATCTCGTCCATCCCAACGCTCTTGGGGATGTAGCCCTGCGCGCCGAGCAGCTCCGCCTCCCACTCGAAGCCGTAGGCGGAGAGGATCAGGATGGGCACCGCCGCGCTGCGGGCGTCGCCGCGCATCCGCTCCATCACTCCCCAGCCGTCGAGCACCGGCATCTTGAGGTCGAGGAGCACCATGCCGGGCGCCTCCTCCTTGACGCGCTTGAGCGCCACCTCGCCGTTCTCGGCCTGCTGCACCGGGTAGCCGGCCTCGGTGAGCACCTCGCCGAGCGCGTCGCGGAAGTCGTCGTCGTCGTCGACGACCAGGATGTACTGACCAGGGGTCATGGGCGCTCCGAGCCGTCCTGCAGCTCTCGGGTGATCTCGGCGGCGATGCGGCGGGCGTCGTCGAGCCGTTCAGGCGGCAGCGACACCGCGCCGACCACCGGGTGCCCGCCGCCGCCGTACCGCTCGCAGATCTTGGAGATGTCGTGCGTCCGCGGAACGGAGGACCAGGGGTTCGACCCCACCGAGATCTTCGCCCGCTTGGGATCCTGCGACACCACCACAGTGTAACGGGCTTCGGGGAAGAGATCGTAGGCGATGAACTTGTTGGCCGCCTCCAGCCCCGTTTCGGACAGGTCGGCGAAGACCACCCCACGCTCCATCCGGGCGTGTTTACGCACCGTGTCGATGGAGCGGAAGTGGCGCTCGAGGATGGGGACCAGGGGCTCGCTCACCCAGGGCTCGGCCGCAATGCGGGCGAGCGGCTCGCGCTGCAGGGCCCGTATCACCCGCGCCTGCAGGGCCGGCTCCTTGCTCGCCTCGAGCAGGGTCATGATCTTGAGCGCCGGCTCCTCGAGCCGCACCGCCATCGCCGCGGACGGGAAGCGGGCGGCGTCGATGACGTCGGCCCACCTCACCAGTTCCGCCAGCTCCGGCGGGCGCCAGCCGTGGCGCTCGCCGAGCACGCGGGCGATGAAGCCGGCGCAGGAGGGGGCCTTCGGGTCCCAGAACTTCTGCCCGCTCCGGTCGGCCTCGAAGGCGGCCCGGTCGGCCGGGGAGGGGAAGCCGCTGGCGTGGTGGTCGAACCACCAGTCGAGCCGGGGCGAGGGGGAGAAGCGGAAGTCCACCACCGCGTTCACGTCGGCCTGGAAGGCGTCGGCCGGGAAGACCTCTCCGTGGCCGTGCTGGACCGGGCGGTAGGTGACCTCCGCGAGGCGGTCGCCTTCGCGCTCGGTGAACCAGCGCCCGAAGAGGGCGGCGGAGGCGCAGCCGTCGAAGCAGTTGGCGTGGTGCAGGATCTCGAGGCGCATCGGCGGCGCAATCTAGTGATCGGGGTCAGGTCGGTCAACGAACACCGGCGGCCCTGCCGGGACCCGTTTGGTCGACGCCCGCTCCCCGCAAGGTTAGACTCCGCCCCGATGGACGCCATCCGGGTCGGCGCACTGCTCGACGACAAGAAGTTCGACCTCCGCCTCTCGCTCCTCGCCGGGCGCCAGGGGCTGTCGCGCCGCATCAGCTCCTCGCGCATCCAGAAGCCGGGCCTGGTGCTGGCCGGCTTCATGGAATACCTGCACCAGGAGCGGCTCCAGGTCTTCGGCAACACCGAGGTGAGCTACCTGCGCACCATGCCGCGCGAGCACGCGGTGGAGGTGCTGCGCGCCTTCTTCGCCCAGAACATCGCCTGCCTGGTGATCACCAAGGGGCTCGACCCCACGCCCGAGCTGATGGCGGCCGCCGAGGAGGCGGGGGTCCCGCTGCTCCGCACCAGCCACCTCTCCAGCACCTTCATCGAGAGCGTGCAGAACTGCCTGGAGGAGGTGCTCACCGCCTCCACCTCCATGCACGGCGTGCTGCTCGACGTGTTCGGGGTCGGCATCCTGCTCCTCGGCAAGAGCGGCATCGGCAAGAGCGAGATCGCGCTCGACCTGGTGATGCGCGGGCACCGGCTGGTGGCCGACGACATCGTGGACGTGAAGCGGCGCACGCCCGACTCGGTCTACGGCTCCGGCAGCGAGATCATCAAGCACCACATGGAGATCCGCGGCCTGGGCATCATCAACATCAAGGACCTCTTCGGCGTGGCCGCCATCCGCGACCGCAAGAAGATCGAGATCGTCCTAGAGCTGGTGGAGTGGGACCCCTCGGTGGAGTACGACCGGCTCGGCCTGGAGGAGAAGAAGTTCCGGATCCTCGACGTGGAGATCCCGCTCCTGATGGTGCCGGTCCGCCCCGGCCGCAACATGACCACCATCGTGGAGGTGGCGGCCCGCAACCACCTGCTCAAGCTGCAGGGCCACCACTCGGCGAAGGAGTTCCAGGAGCGGCTCAACCGCGCCATCGCGCTCGCCCCCGGCGGCAGCGGCGGCGGGATGGACGTGGAATGAGCGCGGTCCCGACGCCGCGCCGCGACGCGCACGTGGTGATCCTCACCGGTGTGGCCGGCTCCGGCAAGAGCACCGCCCTGCGCGCCCTCGAGGACGCCGGCTTCTACTGCATCGACAACCTGCCCATCGTCTTCCTCGACAAGCTGCTCGAGCTCTCCGCCCACACCGCCGGCGAGGTGTCGAAGATCGCCCTGGTGGTGGACGCGCGCGAGGGGCGCTTCCTGCCCGACGCCCCGCGGGTGATCGAGGAGGTGCGCCGCACCGGCGCCCGGGTAGACGTCATCTACCTCGACGCCTCCGACGAGGCGCTCTTCCGCCGCTTCTCCGAGACCCGGCGCCGCCACCCGCTGGCGGGAGAGGGGCGCAGCGTGCCCGAGGCGGTGGCCGCCGAGCGCACCACGCTGGCGCCGCTCAAGGCCATCGCCGGCGAGGTGATCGACAGCTCCCAGCTCAACGTCCACCAGCTCAAGCAGCTCGTCCACCACCGCTTCGTGGAGGGGCAGGCCGGCCGGATGGGCGCCACGGTGGTGTCGTTCGGCTTCCGCTACGGGCTGCCCACCCACGCCGACCTGGTGCTCGACGTCCGCTTCCTGCCGAACCCCTACTTCGTGCCGGAGCTCAAGCTCCTGCCGGGCACCGACGCGCGGGTGGCCGAGTACGTGCTCGGGCAGGCCGACGCCCAGCTCTTCCTGGAGAAGGCGATCGACCTGTGCGCCTTCCTGCTGCCGCGCTTCCGCGCCGAGGGGAAGAGCTACCTCACCCTCGCGGTGGGCTGCACCGGGGGCCGGCACCGCTCGGTGGCCATCTCGGCGGAGCTGGCCCGCCGGCTGGAGCAGGGCGGCAACGAGGTGCGCGTCTGGCACCGCGACGTCGAGAAGGATTAGCGCGGCCCGCCGGGCCCGAAGCGCTATATTCGCGCCATGGTCGGTCTGGTCGTCGCGACGCACGGTGGGCTGGCGGACGAGCTTGTCCGCACGGCCGAAGGGATCGTCGGAAAGCTCGAGGGCTGCCGCACCGTTTCGATCGGCGCCGGCGTCGACATGGCCACCTCGCGCGAGCAGCTCGCCGACGCCATCCAGGCGGTGAACGGCGGTGACGGGGTGCTGGTGCTCACCGACATGTTCGGCGGCTCTCCGGCCAACCTGGCCCTCACCTTCCTCGACGCGGGCATCGAGGTGCTCACCGGCGTCAACCTGCCCATGCTCCTCAAGCTCTCCACCTGCCGCAGCGAGAAGCTGACGCTCCCCGCGACCGCGCAGATGCTCACCGCCTACGGGCAGAAGAACATCACCCTGGCGAGCGAGCTGCTGCGCGTCCGCGGCCGGGGCGAGCGCAAGGCGTGATCCCGCTCGTCCGCATCGACAACCGGCTGCTGCACGGGCAGATCCTCGAGACCTGGGTGCCCCGGCTCGGCGTCCGCGCGGTGGTGGTGGCCGATGACGACGCCGCGGCCAGCCCGCTCGCCAAGGCCGCCATGACGCTGGCGCTCCCGTCCGAGCTTTCGGCGGCCGTGGTCCGGCTGGACGAGGTGGACTGGGCCGGGCTCGCGGCCGGAAAGGAGCCGGTGCTGGTCCTGCTGCGCGAGGTGGCCTCGCTCGAGCGGGCCATGGCCGCCGGGCTCACCCCGGCGATGGCGCGCCGGGTGAACCTCGGCAACATTCACTACTCCAGGGACCGGCGCGCCGTCACTCCGTCGGTCTTCCTCTCGGAGGCCGAGCTGAGGGTGATCCTCGCCGCCGCGGCCGCCGGCTTCGAGGTGGAGGCGCGCGCGGTCCCGTCCGACGCCCCGGCCGGGCCAGCGGACCTGCAGTCCCGGTACAACGCCGCCGGGGGCGGTTAGACTCCAGGGGAACGCGTGAGCTACGTCATCATCGCCATCCTCGCCGGCCTGGCCGCCATCGAGCGCAAGGGCTTCCTGCAAGCCATGCTGGCTCGGCCGGTGGCGCTCTCGACGCTCACCGGCCTCGCGCTGGGCGACGTCCAGGGCGGGGTGCTGGTGGGCGCGCCGCTGGAGCTCTTCTGGCTGGGCGCGGTCAACCTCGGGGCGGCGCTCCCGGTCCACGAGGCGCTCGGCGCCGCGGCCGTCACTGGCGGCGCGGTGCTGGCCGGGCGCGCGCTCGGCGGCGTGACCCCGGAGGTGGCGGTCCTCTCGCTGCTCCTCGCCGCGCCGCTCGCCGTCCTGGGCCGGCGCGCCGAGAGGCTCACCGAGATCGCCAACGAGCGGCTGGCGGCGCGCGCCGAGGAGGCCCTCGCGAGCGGCGACGCCTCGGGAGCGACGCGGGTGAACCTGCTCGGCCTCCTGGCCCCCTTTCTGATCTCGGCCTTGCTCGCGCCCCTGGGCGCGGCGGTGGCGGCGGTGGCGGTGCCGCGGCTGGTGCTCGGGCCCCTGGCGGCGCTGCCGCTCGCGGCGGGGTGGTTCGCCTTCGCCGGGCTCGCCTGCGCCTCGGGCGCCAAGGCCATGCGCGCGCCGCAGGCGCGGGTGGTCTACTACGCGGCGCTGGTGGCCGGCGCCGCCGCGGTGGTCACGGTGATGTGGCGGACGGGGGCGCGGGCGTGAGGGTGCCGCGGCTCACCCTGCTGCGCGTCTTCTGGCGCAGCCTCTTCCTGCAGGCGGCCTGGAACCGGCGCGGCATGCAGAACCTGGGCTTCGCCTACGCCATCGCCCCGGCGCTGGCCGCGCTCTACCCCGAGCCCGAGCGGCGGCGGGAGGCGGTGCGGCGCCACCTCGGCTTCTTCAACTGCCACCCCTACACGGCGGCGGCGATCCTGGGCGGAGCCATCTACCACGAGGAGCGGGTGGCGCGCGGGGAGGAGCCGGCCGGCGGGCCGACCCTCTACAAGTCCACGCTGCAGGGGCCGCTCGCCGCCATCGGCGACGGCTTCTTCTGGACCGCGCTCCGCCCCTTCTTCGGGGCGCTCGCCGCGCTGGGGGCGCTGGCGGTCGGCTGGCCGGCGGTGCTGGTCACGCTCGCCCTGTACAACGTCGTCCACCTCGCCCTGCGGGCCGGCCTGTTCCGCGCCGGCTATCACGACGGCGACGGCATCGTCGCCGACATCGCGCGCCTCTCCCTGCCGACGCTCGCCGACCGGCTGCGGCTGGGCGGCGCCTTCCTCTGCGGCCTCACCGCGGCGCTGCTGTTCTGGCGCGGCGCGCTCCAGGCCGGCTTCCTCTCGGGGGCGGTCGCGCTGGCGGCGGCCGCCTTCGGCTATCTCGCCCTCCTCGGCGGCGCACGCCTGCTGCCCGCCGCCTACGCCATCATCGTCGCCGGGATCGGGGCGGCCTTCGTCGCCGCCCGCTGGCACGGGAGCTCATAGCCGGATGCCCAGACAAGAGCGCACCTTCCTGATCGTCAACGTGCTCGGACTGCACGCCCGCGCCGCCGCGCAGCTGGTGCAGGCGGCCAACCGCTACCGCAGCGAGATCCACGTCGAGAAGGATGGGCTGACCGTCAACGGGAAGAGCATCATGGGGGTGCTGACCCTCGCCGCCGCCAAGGGGACGGAGATCACCGTCTCCTGCGAGGGGGACGACGCCGAGAGCGCCATGGTGGCGCTGGCGACCGTCATCGAGGCCGGCTTCGGAGAGAAGTAGTGCCTGCTGGAACCACCTTCGTGGGCCTCGCGGCCTCCCCCGGCATCGCCATCGGGAAGGCGTGGCCGGTCGACCGCCGCAAGCTCAAGACCCCCCGGGCGCGGCTCGAGCCCGGGCAGGTGCCGGCCGAGCTCGCGCGCTTCAAGGCGGCCATCGACTCCGCCGACGCGCAGCTCGCGGAGGTGCGCGAGAAGGTGGCGGCGGTGGAGGGCGCGGAGCACCTCGCCATCATCGACATGCACCGGCTCATGCTGAAGGACGAGATGCTGGTGGCCGAGGCCCAGCGGCTCATCCAGAGCGATCTCGTCAACGCCGAGTGGGCGGTGCGGCGGGCCATCCGCAAGATCAAGGCGGCCTTCAGCGAGCTCGCCGACGAGTACTTCAAGGAGCGGCGCGCCGACATCGACTACGTCGGCGAGCGGATCGTGAAGAACCTGCTCGGCCAGGCGACGGAGGTGGAGGAGCCGCCGCCCGACGGCGCGATCATCGTCTCTCACGACCTCTCCCCGGCCGACACCGCGCTGCTCCTGCACGAGCGCAAGGTGGGCGCCTTCATCACCGACGTCGGGAGCCAGACCAGCCACACCGCCATCGTCGCGCGGGCGCTGGAGGTGCCGGCGGTGGTGGGCACCGGCCGGCTCTCCTCGCTGGTGGTGCGCGGCGACTGGATCGTGGTCGACGGCGCGCGCGGGCTGGTGCTCCTCAACCCGAGCGCGGCGGAGCGGGCCGACTACGAGGCGGCGCGGCAGCGGCAGCTCGAGCACGAGCGGGCGCTGCTCTCCACCCGCGACCTCCCGGCCACCACCCAGGACGGCGTCACCGTCCAGCTGGTGGGCAACATCGAGTTCGCCGAGGAGATCCCGAACCTCATCGCTCACGGCGGCACCGGGGTGGGGCTCTACCGCACCGAGTTCCTCTTCCTGGCCCGGCAGGACCTGCCGGACGAGGAGGAGCACTACCGCACCTACCGGCGCGTGCTCGAGGCGCTGGCGCCGCGGCCGGTGACCATCCGCACCTTCGACCTCGGCGGCGACAAGCTGCCGGTGGGCACCAAGGTGGAGGCCGAGAACCCGGCCATGGGGCTGCGGGGGCTGCGCTATTGCCTGCGCAACCTCGAGATCTTCCGGCCGCAGCTGCGCGGGCTCCTGCGCGCCAGCGTGCACGGCAACCTGCGCATCATGTTCCCCATGGTGAGCGGCGCGGCCGAGGTGCGCGCGGCGAAGAAGCTCCTCGCCGAGCTCTGCGACGAGCTGCAGCGGGAGGGCGTGGAGGCGCGCGTCCCGTCGGTGGGGATCATGGTGGAGGTGCCGGCGGCGGCGCAGCTCGCCGACCGGCTGGCGAAGGAGTGCGACTTCTTCTCCATCGGCACCAACGACCTCATCCAGTACACCATGGCCATCGACCGGCAGAACAAGGACGTGGCCTACCTGTACCGGCCGCTCCACCTGTCGGTGCTGCGCACGCTCAAGTTCGTCTGCGACGCCGCCGTCGCCGCCGGCATCCCGGTGTCGATGTGCGGCGAGATGGCGGGCGAGCCCCTCCTCGTGCTGGTGCTGCTCGGGCTCGGGATCCACGAGCTCTCCATGAACGGCCCGTCCATCCCGCTGGTGAAGCGGGTGGTGCGCGCCGCCCGCGCCGCCGACGGCCAGGCGCTGCTGGCGCGGATCCTCGAGCTCACCACCGCCGGCGAGATCGAGCGGGAGGTGAAGGCCGAGATGGCGCAGCGCTTCCCGGGGCTGCTCGACAGCGAGGCGAGCATCGGGCCGGCGGGAGGGTAGGGTCTCCCCGCTGGCCGGGCTTCCCGGCCCCGAGCGGAGAATTCCGTTATGACGGACAGGCCGCTACCTTGACAGACCTCTCCGGGGCCGTTTACCTTTGCGACCCTTTTCCCAGGGAGCCCAATGGCCCACACCGACTACCTCTTCACCTCCGAGTCCGTCACCGAAGGTCATCCCGACAAGATGGCCGACCAGATCTCCGACGCCGTGCTCGACGCGGTGCTGGAGCAGGACCCGGCGGGCCGCGTGGCCTGCGAGACGCTCCTCAAGACCGGCTACGTCATGATCGCCGGCGAGATCACCACCAAGGCGCGGCTCGAGTTCCCGAAGATCGCCCGGCGGGTGGTCCGCAAGATCGGCTACACCGACGCTGCCATGGGCTTCGACGCCGACACCTGCGCGGTGCTGGTGGCGGTGGACGAGCAGAGCCCGGACATCGCCATGGGCGTCGACACCGGCAAGAAGGGCAAGAAGGAGCAGGGCGCCGGGGACCAGGGGATGATGTTCGGCTACGCCTGCGACGAGACCCCGGAGCTGATGCCGGCGCCGATCCACTACGCGCACGCGGTGACCCGCCAGCTCGCCAAGGCCCGCCGCGCCGGCCTCGACTTCCTGCGCCCCGACGGCAAGAGCCAGGTCTCGGTGCAGTACGTCGGCGGCAAGGTCGCCCGCATCGACACGGTGGTCGTCTCGACCCAGCACTCGGCCGACGTCGCCCAGAAGACGCTGCACGAGGCGGTCTACGAGAGCGTCATCAAGAAGGCGCTCCCCAAGAAGCTCCTGGACGCCAAGACCCGCATCTTCATCAACCCCACCGGCCGCTTCGTGGTGGGCGGCCCCATGGGCGACACCGGCCTCACCGGCCGCAAGATCATCGTCGACACCTACGGCGGCATGGGCCGCCACGGCGGCGGCGCCTTCAGCGGCAAGGACCCGTCGAAGGTGGACCGCTCCGCCGCGTACATGGGGCGCCACATCGCCAAGACCGTCGTGGCGGCCGGCCTCGCCAGCCGCTGCGAGGTGCAGGTGGCCTATGCCATCGGGGTCGCCGACCCGGTGTCGGTGATGGTCGAGACCTTCGGCACGGCGCTGGTGGACGAGAAGAAGATCGCCCGCGCCGTCCGCGCGGTGTTCGGCCTCAAGCCGGCCGAGATCACCCGCGACCTCGACCTGCTCCGGCCCATCTACGAGAAGACCGCCGCCTACGGCCACTTCGGGCGCTCCGAGAAGGAGTTCACCTGGGAGCGGACCGACAAGAAGGACGCGCTGCGCGAGGCGGCCGGCCTGGGCGCCATCCGGGCCGTCGGGGCGTAGTCGACCCTCGAGGGGATCTTTGGGGGGCGGCGGCCGGGAGGCCGGCCGCCTCCTCTTTTTTGCGCCGCGCGCGCCCGCCGCGCTTATTCTCCCGGCCCCATGTCCCTCCTCATCGCGGCCGTCCTGGGGCTCGTCCAGGCGGCCACCGAGTTCCTGCCTGTCAGCTCCACCGCACACCTCCTCGTCTTCGGCGAGCTGTTCGGCCAGAGCCTGGGCGACCCGGGCTTCCGCGCCTTCACCACCATCATCCAGATGGGCACCACCCTCGCGGTGATCGCCTACTTCCGCGCCGAGCTCTACGCGCTGTCCGCGGCCGGCCTGCGCTCCCTCCAGCACGGCGCGCCCTTCGAGACCCCCGAGTCGCGCCTCGCCTGGCTCATCGTGCTCGGCACCGTGCCCGCCGCCGTGCTCGGCAAGCTCTTCGAGCGGCGCATCGAGGCGTTCGGCAACGGGGTCATCGCCGCCTCGCTCATCGTGCTCGGCCTGGTGCTCCTCTTCGCGGAGCTGAAGGCGCGACACGTGCGCACCGTCGGCGACGTCGGCGTGCTCGACGCGGTGCTCATCGGCTGCGGCCAGGCGGTGGCGCTGATCCCGGGCAGCTCGCGCTCCGGCTGCACCATCACCACCGGCATGCTCCTCGGCCTGAAGCGCGAGGACGCCGCCCGCTTCAGCTTCCTGCTCTCGGTGCCCATCATCCTCGGGGCCGGCCTCTACAAGCTCAAGAAGGAGCTGCCGGTCCTCTCCGCCCACCCCGAGTGGCGGAGCGCCACCCTCCTCGGCACGGCGGTGTCGGCGTTCTTCGGATACCTCGTCATCGGCTGGCTGCTGCGCTACCTGCGCACCCGCTCCACCTTCCTCTTCGTGGGCTGGCGCGTCGCCGCCGGCCTGCTCATCGCGCTCCTCGTCTGGAAGGGCGTGCTCCCCTCGGACGGCGCCGAGGAGCGCCCGCCGCCGCCGGCCCCCTCGAGCGCGGCGCCATGACCCTCGAGCGGCTCGGCCAGGCGCTGTCCCGGCGCGAGCCGCGCCCGCTCTCGCTCGCCGGCGTCACGCCGGAGGTCATCCCCGGCGGCGCCCTCCACGAGGCGGCGGTGCTGGTGCCGCTCTTCGTGAAGGACGGCGAGCCACACGTGCTCCTCACCAAGCGGCCCGCCACCCTGTCGCGCCACGCCGGGCAGGTGAGCTTCCCGGGCGGCCGGGTCGATCCGGGCGACAAGGACTCGCTCGCCGCGGCGCTGCGCGAGGCGGAGGAGGAGGTGGGGCTCGACCCCGCGCAGGCGCGCGTGCTCGGAAGGCTCTCGGAGGTGCTGGTGCTGGTCTCCGCCTTCCGCTTGACGCCCTGGGTGGCAGGTGTGCCATACCCCTACCCGTACCGGCCCAGCCCGGTGGAGGTGGAGGCGATCCTGCACGTTCCGTTATCGGCGCTGGCGCGACCCGGGGCGTGGCGCGTGGAGGAGCGCGTGGCTTATGGCATGCGCCACGAGGTGAACCTCATCGACTTCGGCGGCGAGACCATCTGGGGCGCCACGGCGCGCGTCCTGAAGGAGCTCGTCGCCGTCTGGAGCTCTACTTGAAGATCTTCCCGGTGGTCATGGCTGGCGGGTCGGGCACCCGCTTCTGGCCGCTCTCCCGCAAGGCCTGGCCGAAGCAGTTCCTGGCGCTCGCCGGACCCCGACCGCTGCTCGCCGAGACGGTGGCGCGCCTCGCTCCGCTGGCGAAGCCCGAGGACACCCTGGTGGTGCTCGGCCCGGCCCACGAGAAGGCGGCGCGCAAGCTCCTGCCGGAGCTGCCGCGGCGCAACGTGCTCGTCGAGCCCTGCGCCCGCAACACCGCTCCCTGCGTCGGTCTCGCCGCCCTCCACGTGCGCCGCCGCGACCCCGAGGGCGTGCTGCTCATGCTGCCGGCCGACCACCACGTGGCGCGCCCGGCGGCGCTCCGCTCCGCGCTCACCGCCGCTGCCCGGCTCGCGGCCGGGGGGCGCATCGCCACCATCGGCGTGCAGCCCTCCCGCCCCGAGACCGGCTACGGCTACCTGGAGCTGGGGGCGCCGCTCGCGGGGAGCGCCGCCGACGGCAAGGGCAAGGGCGCCGCCTTCGAGGTGAAGCGCTTCGTCGAGAAGCCCGATCTCGCCACCGCCGAGGGCTACCTCGCCCACGGCGGGTACCTCTGGAACAGCGGCATCTTCGCCTTCCGCGCCGACGTCATCCTCGAGGAGATCGCCGCGCGCATGCCGGAGCTGGGGAAGATCCTCGACGGCATCGACGCCGCGCTCGGCACCCGCCGCGAGGCGTCCGTGCTGGCGCGCCTCTTCCCGCGGGCGCCCTCCATCTCCATCGACTACGGGGTGATGGAGCGGAGCGACCGCATCGCGGTGGTGCCGGCCGACTTCGGCTGGAGCGACGTGGGCAGCTTCGCCGCCCTGCCGGAGGTGCGCCCCAGCGACCGGGGCGGCAACGTCACCGAGGGCGAGGCGCTGGTGCTCGGCCGGAACAACGTGGTCCTGGCGCGCGGCGGGCGCACGGTGGCGGTGGTGGGGGTGGACGACCTGGTGGTGGTCGACGCCGGGGACGCGGTGCTGGTCTGCCCGCGGAGCAAGGCGCAGGACGTCCGGCAGGCGGTCGAGGAGCTGAAGCGCCGCGGGCGCGAGGACCTGATCTAACTTCACCTGGAAAGAGGCACGGACGATATGGCCAACGCGGTCTCCCCCACCATCTTCCGCGAGTACGACATCCGCGGCATCGTCGACGAGGACCTGACCGAGCAGGCGGTCGAGCTGGTCGGCAAGGCGCTCGGCTCGCAGCTCGCGGTCGAGCGGGCCCACGACGAGCCCCGCGCGGTGGCCGTCGGGCGCGACTGCCGCCTCTCCGGCCCGCGCTTCTTCGAGCGGCTCGTGGCCGGCCTCACCTCCACCGGCTGCGACGTGGTCGACCTCGGCGTGGTGCCGACGCCGCTCACCTACTTCGCCGCGGCCACCCTGCCGGTGCAGGGGCTCTGCATGATCACCGGCTCGCACAACCCGCCGGAGTACAACGGCCTCAAGGTGGGGGTGGGCAAGAGCACGCTCCACGGCAGCGGCATCCAGGCGCTGCGGCAGCGGATCGAGGCGGGCAAGTTCGTGCGCGGCCAGGGGCGCGTGCGCGCGCACGACATCGTCACCGGGTACCGCGACTACGTCCGCAAGAACCTCCAGCCGGGGCCGAAGAAGCTCAAGGTGGTGGTCGACGCCGGCAACGGCACGGGCGGCGTGGTGGCGGTGCCGCTCTTCGAGTCGCTGGGCTTCGAGGTGGTGCCGCTCTTCCTGGAGATGGACGGCCGCTTCCCCAACCACCACCCCGACCCGACGGTGGAGGCGAACCTCGCCCAGCTCAAGGCCAAGGTGCTGGAGGTGAAGGCCGACCTGGGCATCGCCTACGACGGCGACGCCGACCGGGTGGGGGCGGTCGACGAGCTGGGGAACGTGCTCTGGGGCGACCAGCTCATGATCCTCTTCGCCCGCTCGCTCCTGGAGGAGCAGCCGGGGGCGGCCATCGTCGGCGAGGTGAAGTGCTCGATGAACCTCTACGACGACATCGCCCGCCGCGGCGGCCGCCCCATCATGTGGAAGGCCGGGCACAGCCTCATCAAGGCCAAGATGAAGGAGGAGGGGGCGGTCCTCGCCGGCGAGATGAGCGGGCACATCTTCTTCGCCCACCGCTGGTTCGGCTTCGACGACGGCATCTACTCGTCGGGCCGGCTGCTCGAGCTGCTCTCGAAGGCCGACCGGCCGCTGTCGCAGCTGCTCGCCGACGTGCCGACCACCTTCGCCTCGCCGGAGATCCGGGTCGACTGCCCGGAGGAGAAGAAGTTCGAGGTGGTGAAGCGGGCGCAGGCCTGGTTCTCGGAGCGGTACGAGGCGGTGACCGTGGACGGGGTGCGGGTCACCTTCCCGGACGGGTGGGGGCTGGTGCGGGCCTCCAACACCCAGCCGCTCCTGGTCCTCCGCTTCGAGGCCACCTCCCCGGAGCGGCTGCGCGAGATCGAGGCGCTGGTCACCGGCAAGGTGGAGGAGCTGAAGCGCGAGGTCGGCGCGTAGCGGCGGGAGGGACCCCACCGCAGGTGGGGAGTGGGCGAGGGCGCGCAGCCCCCGTCAGTCGGGAAGGAGCGTGGGGGAATGGTGTCGCTGGCGCTGGGAGTGGACCTGGGCGGCACCAACGCCCGCGCGGCGGTGGTGGACCGCGACTCGGGCGAGATCGTCGCCGCGCACAAGGAGCCGCTCCACGCGCGCGACCCGGCGGCGGTGGTCGAGGTGGTGGCCCACGCGGTGAGGGAGGCGACCGAGGCGCAGGGGGTCGCCGCCGGCAGCTTCCGCTCGGTGGGCGTGGGGGTGGCGGGGCAGTGCCTGGGCGCCACCGGCATGGTGCTGAACGCTCCCAACCTCGGCTGGCGCGACGTCCCCTTCGGCGCGCTCCTCTCGGAACGGCTCGGGGTGCGCGTCCGGATCGTGAACGACCTCTCCGCCGCGGCCTGGGGCGAGAAGCGCTTCGGCGCGGCCCAGGGGCTCTCGGAGGTGGTGCTGGTCTTCGTCGGATCGGGCGTGGGCTCGGGGCTCATCCTGGGCGGCAGGCTGCACGAGGGGGCGCGCGGGATCGGGGGCGAGCTCGGGCACGTGAAGGTGCGGCCCGCGCGCGCGAGCACGCCGGTGCGCCGCTGCGGCTGCGGCATGATGGGCTGCCTCGAGGCCTACGCGAGCGGGGTGAACATCGCCGCGCGGGTGCGCGAGGAGCTGGCGGCCGGGATCTCCTCGCGGGTGCTGGAGCTGGCGGGCGGCGATCCCGCGCGCATCACCGCCTCGGTGGTGGACGCCGCCTGGGGCGAGGGCGACGGCTACGCGCGCGCCCTCTGGGGCGAGGTGGCGGAGCTGCTCGGCACGTCCATCGCGAACGTGGCCACGCTCCTCAACCCCGAGCGGATCATCCTGGGAGGCGGCGTGGTGCTCGGCTGCCCGCACCTCGTCAGGCTCGCGCTCGAGCAGCTCGACGAGAAGGTGCTGGTGGCGGCGCGGCAGGGGCTGAGCGTGGAGCGCGCCTTCCTCGGCGACGACGCCGGCGTCATCGGCGCCGCGCTCCTCGAGTGAGATCGCGCCTGCGAAATCGACGGAGCGAGACGCTCCCTTAGTTGACGCCCGTGATCGCGCCGCGCTAACGTGCGCATTGTCTTATCCATTCCACTGGATTTGACCTCAGGAGGGAACACATGGCCGTTGCCAAGAAGAAGGTCGCTGCGAAGAAGGTTGCCGCGAAGAAGCCGGCGAAGAAGGTTGCCGCCAAGAAGCCGGCCGCCAAGAAGGTCGCGAAGAAGGCCGTCAAGAAGGCCGTCTAGTCGCACTCCGCAGTCCGCGCATCGCTGCGCGAACGGCCGCCTCCGGGCGGCCGTTGTTATTTTGGGAGGCCGGATGTCGCTCGACGCCGCCGAGATCGCCGCCCTGGTCGAGGAGCTCCGGCCGCTGGTGGGCGCGCGGGTCGACGCGGCCCGGGTCCACGCCGAGCGCACCATCACGCTGGAAGTGTTCTCCCGCAGCGATTCCGCGACGCTGTTGCTCTCGGCCGAGGCCGACCTCACTCGCCTCCACGCGGTGGCGCGCCGCCCACCGGCGCCGGCCTCGCCGTTCGGCTTCCAGGCGGTGCTGCGGCGCGAGCTGGAGGGGGCGCAGCTCGCCGCGATCGAGGCCGCCGCCGGCGAGCGGGTGGTGACGCTCCGCTTCCTGCGGGCCGCGGGTCCGCTCTCGCTGGTGGCAGAGCTCACCGGCCGGAACGGCAACCTGTTCCTCGTGCGCGAGGACGGGACCATCCTCGCGAGCGCCGGGCGCAACCTCTCGCAGCGGCGCGAGCTCGTGGCGGGCAGGCCCTACGTCCCGCCGGCGCCGCGCGACGTGCGCGGTCTCCCCTCCCCGGCCCTCCCCTCCGCCGGAGGGGAGGGCGTGGTGGGCTCCGCCGAGCCTCCTCCCCTCTCCCGCGCAGCGGGGGAGGGCCAGGGAGGGGGCGCCGCGCCGCGCTTTGCGCCCGTGCCCGGCGCGCGCTTCCCGCTCTCCGCCGCCGTCGAGGCCGCCTACGCGGAGAAGGAGCGCGAGCGGCTCCTCGCCGACGCGCGCCGCCGCCTGCGCGAGCCGCTCCGCGGCGCGCTGGCCCGCTCGCGCCGGGCGCTCGACAAGCTGGCCGAGGAGGCCGCGCGGGTGCCGGCCGCCGAGGTGGACCGGCGCGCCGCCGACCTCATCAAGCAGAACTTCCAGGCGCTGAGGCGCGGCGCGCGCGAGGCGCGGGTGACCGAGTACACCGCGGACGGCCCGCGCCAGGTGACCATCGCCCTCGACGCCGCGCTCGGCCCGCGAGAGAACATGGAGCGCTACTACCGGCGCTACCGGCGCATCGTCGAGAGCGCGGCGCGGGTGGCCGCGCGCGCCGCCGAGGTGCGCGACCGGGTGGCGGCGCTGGCGGCGCTGCTCGCCGAGGTGGACGGCGCCGGGGAGGGCGAGCTCGCCCGCCTGGAGCGCGAGGCGCGCAAGCTCTCCGCCGGCCCGAAGCCGCCCCAGGCGCCGCGGCGCCGCAAGGAGGAGGAGCCGGCGCCACCGCACCGGCTCTTCCGCTCCCTCTCCGGCGCCGAGATCCTGGTGGGGCGCGGCGCGGCCGACAACGACCGGCTCACGCTGCGAATCGCCCGGGGCAACGACCTCTGGCTCCACGCGCGCGGGCAGAAGGGCGCGCACGTGGTGGTGCGCCTCCCCGGCAAGGGCGCCGGTCCCGACCAGGAGACGCTGCTCGACGCCGCCCACCTCGCCGCGCACTTCAGCGACGCGCGCGGCGAGCCGCTCGTCGAGGTCACCTACACCCGGGCCAAGTACGTGCGGAAGGCCAAGGGCTCGCCCCCCGGCGCGGTCACCTACAGCCAGGACCGCACGCTGAACCTGCGGATCGAGCCCGCGCGCACCGCGCGGCTGCTCGCCGAGGAGCACCCGGCCTAGCGCCTGTACGCTGGCCCGGCCGGCGACCCCTTGAAGGCCAGGAGCCCCTTCCGTAGGATCGGGCCCGCCTTGAGCAGCAAGCCCCTCGACCGCCAGCTGACCCTCTTCGAACCGCGCGCCTGGGGGCGCGAGGAGCGGGTCGCCCGCGCGCGGGAGATCGCCGACGCCATCGCGCTGGAGCTGGGCGAGCCGGTGCGGCTCACGGTGCACGACAACCGCTCCACCATGGTCTCCTTCCGCCGCCAGGCCGGCGCGGTCCGCTACCGGCTGCATCACATGTTCCTCGACGCGCCGGAGGAGGTGCGGCGCGCCCTCGCCGCCTTCGCCGGCGCCGGCCGCGGGGCGGCGGTCCGGCGGCGCGAGGCCGGCGTCGCCATCGACGACTACGTGAAGGGGCACCGGGAGCGCATCGGCGCCCCCAGGCTCGAGCGGCTCCGTCCGCGCGGCCGCTGCCACGACCTGCAGACCATCTTCGACCGGCTCAACGCCGCCCACTTCGAGGGGCGCATCGACGCCACCATCGGCTGGGGCGCCTTCCGCCGAGGGCGGCGCCACCGCAGCATCAAGACCGGCGTCTACGTGGTCGACGCGAAGCTCATCCGCATCCACCCGGCCCTCGATCGGCCCGAGGTGCCCGAGTACTACGTCGCCGCGGTGGTCTTCCACGAGATGCTGCACCAGGCGGTGCCGGCGCTGGAGCGCGGCGGCCGGCGCGTGGTGCACGGCCGCGAGTTCCGCCGCCGCGAGCGCGGCTACCCCGACCACGAGCGGGCGAGGCGCTGGGAGCACGAGAACATCGGGCTGCTGCTGCGCGGCTGAGCCGCTCCGATCCTGCGAGCGCCCGCCGTCCCGCTCGGTCATAATCGACGCGCCCGATGCGCGCGCCCGCCGTCCTCCTGCCCGCCCTCGCCCTGGTCCTCTCGGGCTGTCTCAACGCGCGCGGCACCCCCGACAAGCCGGCGGTGAAGGGGGTGGAGCTCGCGGGGGTGCACGGCGTCTCCTCCGCCGACCTGGAGGGGAAGATCGCCACCCAGCCCTCGGGCCGCTTCTTCTGGCAGGAGGAGCACGACCTCGACCCCGACGCCCTCGCCGCCGACCAGAAGCGGATCGAGCGCTACTACCGGGCGCAGGGGTTCTACGACGGGCGGGTGGAGGCGGTGGAGACGCCCGCCGCCGGCCGGAACCAGGTGAAGGTGATCTTCCGCATCCACGAGGGCGACCCGTCGCGGGTGGCGGAGCTGGTCACCCCCGGCCTGGAGGCGGCGCCCGAGGCCGGGGCGAAGGTCGGCAAGCTCCCCATGCGCGTGGGCGACGTCTTCACCGAGGCCGGGTTCGACGCCGACCGCGCCAAGCTCCTGAAGGCCCTCCACGACACCGGCTGGGCCAAGGCCGAGGTGGCGCAGCGCGCCGAGGTCGACCCGCTCGGGCACCGGGTCCGGGTGAGCTACGAGGTGCGGGCCGGCAAGCGCTACCGGTTCGGCGGCGTCCTCGTCTCCGGCACCGCCGTGGTCCCGCGGGCGCGGGTGCGCGAGGAGGTGGAGATCAACGTCAAGCCGGGCGCCACCTGGGACGAGTCGCAGCTCGGCAAGGCGCAGAACCGCGTCTTCGACCTCGGGGTCTTCGGCGGCGTGCGCGTGTCGCCGGGCAAGGAGGACCCGCTGCACGACACCATCCCGGTGGTGGTGGCCGCGCGCGAGGCGCCGTTCCGCACCATCCGCGCCGGCCCCGGCTTCGGCATCCAGGGCTCCTCCCGCTACGACGTGCACGGCGTGGCGAGCTGGACCAGCCGAAACTGGCTCGGCGACCTGCGCAAGCTGCAGCTCGAGGGCCGGCTCGGCTACGCCTGGCTCCCCTCGGCCGGCAAGCAGGGGCTGGTGGGGCTCGCCAGCGCCGACCTCACCCAGCCCGGCGTCTTCACCCGCATCACCGACCTCAACGTGCGCGCCGAGGTGGAGCGGGGCCGCGAGCAGGCCTACGACTTCTGGGCCGAGCGCTTCCGGGTGGGCCTGCCCATCAAGCTCGTGCGCGAGCTGACCCTCGTCCCCTCCTACAACCTCGAGTACTACCAGGTGGAGTACTCGGGCGCGCCCCCGGCGCCGGGGTCGAACGCCCCGCAGCTCTTCCAGAGCTGCCCCGGCAACAAGTGCCTCCTCTCCTACCTCGAGCAGCGCATCGCCTGGGACCTGCGCGACGACGCGGTCAACACCACCCGCGGCCTCTACCTGGGCCTCGCGGTGCAGGAGGGCTTCCGGCTCTTCGGCAGCGGCTTCGAGTACCTGCGCCTGCTCCCCGAGGCCCGCGGCTTCCTCCCCTTCGGCCGCGGGGTGGTGCTCGCGAGCCGGCTGCGGCTCGGCATCCTGAAGCCGCTCGGCAACACCGGCGGCCTTGACGAGACGCAGCTCACCCCGATCGTGGCCCGCTTCACCTCCGGCGGACCGAACGGCATGCGCGGCTACTACACCCGCATGCTCTCGCCGGTGATCCAGGTGAACGTCGATCCCAAATGCCCGCTCGGGGACGCCTGCCCGAAGCGCTACCTCTCGTGGGGCGGAGACGGCCTGCTCGACGGCTCGCTCGAGCTGCGCTTCCCCATCTCCGGCAACCTCGGCGGCGCGACCTTCCTCGACTTCGGCAACGTCGCGCTCTTCTCCACCGACGCCCTCGACCTCTCGGCGCTGCAGTACGCCCTCGGCTTCGGGGTGCGCTACAAGACCGTGTTCGGTCCGGTGCGGCTCGACGTCGCCGGCAGGCTGCCGACCTGGCGCGACGGGAGCCTGCGCCAGGCGGGCACGCCGGTGGTGCTGCAGCGGACCGGAAGCTCGGCCAGCGCGCCGCAGGTCTACGCCTCCGGGCTCATCCACGTCGAGCCGATCGTCTCGGTCCACCTCTCCATTGGCGAGGCGTTCTAGGGCGGCCATGTTCAACTCGACCATGTCCGCCGCCCGGAAGCTCCTCGCCGTCCTCGGCCTCGCCGTCGCGGCGGCGGCCGCGCTGGTGGGGGTGGCGCTCTCCCTGGTCTACCTGGCGCTCGACACCGACCTGGGGAGGAGCTTCGTCCTGCCGCGGGCCGTCCGGGCGGTGGACGACGCCCTCGCCGGCAGCATCGCGGTGCGAGGGCTGAAGCTCCTCCCCGGGGCCGGCGCCGAGCTCGACGGCGTGCGGGTGATCGACCCGGACGGCGACGAGGTGCTGCGGGTGGAGAAGCTGAGGGTCTTCGTCGACGTCTCGCGGCTGCGGGCGCGCACCGTGGGGGTGCGGGTGGAGGTGGAACGGCCCGAGGCCCTCCTCAAGCGCGAGTCCGACGGCAGCCTCTCCCTGGCCCGGGCCTTCGCGCCCACCCACCCCTCGGCCAAGAAGGGCGGCGGCCGCCCGTCCTTCACGGTGCGGCTGGAGCGGCTGAAGCTGCGCGGCGGCGGAGTGCGCTACGTGGACGCCGCCGGGAAGCTCGCGTTCGAGGCGCGTGGCCTCGACCTCGACGCCCGCGGCGAGTACGGGCCGCGGGGAGAGCGGGTGGAGGCGCGCCTGCGCGGGGCGGTGGCGCTGCCGGTGGCGGCGCCGGCGGCGCTCGACCTCGCGGCCGAGGTGCGCGGCGACCAGCTCCAGCTCCCGCTCCTGCGCGCCAGCGTGGGCGGCACCGCGCTCGAGCTGGTGGCCGAGGGCGACCTGCGGGCGCAGCGCGGCCGGGCGGCGCTCGTGACCTGGAAGGTGGACGCCGGCGAGGTGAAGGCGCTCGCCGCGCGCTCGCCGCTCGCCTCCGACCTCACGGGCTGGCTCTACGCCGAGTCGAACGGCAGCGACGCCACCGCGGCGCTGGAGGTGGTCCCGGCGGCCGGCGCCGGGCGGGCGCGCGGCGCGGCGGCGGTCCACCTTCCGCCCGGCGCGCTCGCCGGCGGCTTCGACCTCTCGCTGGAGGCGCTCGACCCCGCGCGCCTCTTCGCCGCCGCCCCGGCCGGCGCGCTCACCCTGTCCGCCCAGGGCCGCGCCACCGGCACCACGCTCGACAGGCTGCGCGGCGCCCTCTCCCTGCACCTCGCGCCCTCGCGGCTGCGCGAGGGGCGGGTCGGCCCCGGCGAGGTGCGCGCCACCGCCCGCGACGGGGTGGTGGAGGTGGCCCGGCTCGACCTCGCCGCCCCCGGCCTCTCCCTGACCGGCGCCGGCCGCTGGAGCGCCCGGGGCTCGCTCGCGGGGCACCTCTCGGCCTCGGCCCCGGACCTCGCGGTGGCGTCCCGCAACGCCGCCGCGCTCGCCGGCGCCGCGCCGCAGCCGCTCTCCGGGAGCGCCGCGGTGGAGGCCGACCTCGCCGGCACCGCCGCCGCGCCGCGGCTCTCGCTGACGGTCACCGCGCCCGCGCTCACCCACGGGGGCCTGAGCGCGGCCGGCCTCGACCTCCGCGCCGAGGTGATGGGGCCGCTCGCGAGGCCCTCGGGCAAGGTGGCGGGGAAGGCCGCCCGGCTCGGCGCGGGGCGGCTCGACGCCCGCGCGGTCGCCCTCGCGGGCGCCTTCGACGGCCGGGACCTCGACCTGACGCTGGGGGCGCAGGTCCCGGAGCTCGGCCCCGACCCGCTCGACTTCAGGGTGGCAGGCGCGCTCCAGCCCGGCGGCGAGGCCTTCCTGCTGCGCGAGCTGCACCTCGCCTACCCTGGCAACCGCTGGCAGCTCACCCGCCCGGCGGCGGTCGACCTGACCCGGCCGGCGGTCGACCGGCTGGAGCTGGCGAACGGCGAGGCCCGGCTCGCGCTCGAGGGCGGCCTGGTCGCCCCCTCCGATCGCCGCTCGGGGGAGAAGCTCGTCGAGGTCCGCCTCGCGCTCGACCGCTTCGACCTTGCCTCGATCCCCCCGAGGCTCCTGCCGGCGGGGACCAACCTCGCGGGCCGCCTCTCGGGGACCGCCAGCGCGCGCGGGCCGCTGGCCGCGCCGCGGGCCCTGGCCCACCTCGCGGTCGAGGGAGGCAGGGTGCGCAACCTGGAGGGAGTCCGCGCCACCGCCGACGGGCGCTACGACGGCGCGGCGCGCCGGGCCGACCTCTCCCTCGAGCTCGCCGAGGCGAGCGGGTCCACCCTGGCGCTCACCGCGAGCGTGCCCTCCACCCCGGGCCGCGCCCGCGCCGACGCGCCCCTCTCCGCGCGCGTGCGGCTCGCCTCGCTTCCGCTCGCGACGGCCTTCGGCCTCGCCGGCAGGGAGCCGCTCGCCACCGGCGTGGCGGCCTTCGACCTCGACCTCTCGGGAACGGTGGGCGCGCCGGTGCTGACCTCCCGGCTCGGGCTCGACGGCGTGCAGTACGGCGAGTGGGGGCCGGCGGCGGCGCGGCTCGACCTCGACGGCCGGGGCGGAAAGCTCGCGCTCGCCCTGACCGCCGACCTCTTCGGCGCGCGGCTCCTCGAGGCGCAGGGCTCGGTCCCGGCGAGGCTGCAGGCGCTCCTGCGCGAGCCGGCAGCCGAGGCGAGGAGGCTGCGCGCGGGCCGGTTCCAGCTCGATGCCCGGATCCCGGGGTACGACCTCTCCCTGCTCGCGGGGAGGGGCGGCGTGCCCGCGTCGCTCGGCGGGCGGCTCTCCGGCAAGGCCGCGCTGGCGGGCGCGCTCACGGCGCCGCGCGGCTCGGTGGAGCTGGCGGTCCGGGACGGCCGCTGGGAGGAGTACCGGCAGCTCGACCTCGCCGCCCGGGTGGCTGCCGCGGGCGAGCGCGGGGAGGGGAGCGCGCGGCTCGCGCTCGCCGGGAGCGAGGTGGCGCGCCTCGCCGCCTCGCTGGGGCTGCCGCCGGAGCGGCTCGGCGACGCCGCCGCGCTGGAGCGGGCGCCGCTGCGGGTGGAGCTGACGGTGCCGAGGAACGACCTCTCCCGCGCCGGCCGGACGGTGCCGCTCGCCGGCGAGGTGGAGGGGCGCGCGCTGCTCGAGGGGAGCCTCGCGGCGCCGCGGGCCTCGCTGCGGCTGGAGGGCCGGAACCTGGCGGTGAAGGGCCACCCGCTCGGGCAGCTCCGGCTGGACGGCGGCTACGACGGCCGGCGCGCCACCGCCGCCGCGGCCCTGGCGGCTTCCCAGGGCGGGACGCTCTCGGCCAAGCTCGCCGCCGAGGTCGACCTCACCCTCGCCGCCCTGCGCCGCAAGGCCTGGCGCGCGGCGCCGGCGGAGGCCTCGCTGGTGGCCGACCGGCTCGACCTGGGCTTCCTGCCGGCGGTGCTGCCGGACCTCATCCGCTCCGCCGGTGGAAAGCTCGGCGCCGACGTGGTCGCCCGCGGTCCGCTGGCCCGGCTGCGGCCGCTCGGGACGGCGCGGGTGGTGGATGGGCGCCTCGCCATCGCCGAGCTGGGGGAGTGGAAGAAGATCGAGGCCGACGCCTCGCTCTCCGAGGACCTCTTCAAGCTCTCGCGGTTCGAGGCCTGGCGGGGCGATGGGAAGGTGACGATGGCGGCCGAGGCGGTGGGGCTCGCGCGCCGGGACGCGCCGGCCGACGTCACCGTGACGCTCAAGAGCTCCAACCTCACCGTCGCGCGCGCCGGCCAGGACCTCGCCACCATCGACCTCGACGCCAAGGGCAGCGGGACCTATGCCGCGGGCGAGCTCAAGGCCGACGTCACCATCCCCGAGGCGACGGTGCGGCTGCCCAAGCGCAGCCCCCGCAAGCTGCAGCCGCTCGACGAGCGGCTCGACATCGTGATCGGCAAGCCGAAGAAGGCGTCGGCCGCGCCGGAGGTGGTGGCGGGCGCCCCGGCGGCGAAGCCGCTCCACGCCGTCGTTCACCTGCTCGTGCCGAACCGCTTCTTCGTGAAGAGCGACAACCCGCGCATGGACGTGGAGCTCAAGGGGGACGCCCAGTTCGAGTACCTGGACCAGGAGCTCTACGCGACGGGCGGGTTCGAGACCGTGCGCGGCTTCATCGAGCCCATCGGCGGGCGGGTCTTCACGCTGCAGCGGGGCAAGGCGACCTTCACCGGCGAGTCGCCGCAGGAGGCGGCGCTCGACATCGCCGCCATGTGGCAGAGCCCGGCCGCCAAGGTGAACGTCCGCGTGAGCGGAACGGCGGAGGAGCCGAAGATCGCCCTCGCCAGCGAGCCGCCCATGGACGAGTCGCAGATCGCGCTCCTCATCGCCACCGGGCGCACCGAGCTCAAGGCCGGGTCGGGCGGCGTGGGCACCCTCACCGGCGACGAGGCGGGGCGCGCGGCCCTGGGGGCGGCCGCCACCCTGGCCTTCAAGGAGGTGCTGGCGGACAAGCTGCCCATCGACTCGGTGTCGCTCGACAGCGCGCAGCTCCGCGCGGGCAAGTACGTGACCGACAAGATCTACGTGGGCTACACCCGCAACTTCAACGCCTCGGTGGAGCAGAACGTCAACTCCAACGAGGTGCGGGTGGAGTACCAGATCACCCCGCGCTGGACCTTCGAGTCCTCGTACGGCGACGCCAACGCGGGCGCCGCCAGCCTCATCTGGTCGAAGGATTATTAGAGGGGGACGCGCCGCCGCCCGGGGGCGGGCGGTGGTTGACGCGCCGGGGGCGGCGGGTTAATCGGTCGAGCCCTACAAGGAGAGCATCCATGGCCGTGAGCACCGCCCGTTCGCGCAAGAGCGCGCCCCGCATCGAGTTCAAGGTGAAGGACCTCGCGCTGGCCGACTGGGGCCGCAAGGAGATCGAGCTCGCCGAGAAGGAGATGCCGGGCCTGATGGCGATCCGGGCCGAGTACGCGGCCAGGCAGCCGCTCGCCGGCCAGCGCATCACCGGCTCGCTCCACATGACCATCCAGACCGCGGTGCTCATCGAGACCCTGGTCGACCTCGGCGCGACGGTGCGCTGGTGCTCGTGCAACATCTTCTCCACCCAGGACCACGCCGCGGCGGCCATCGCGGTGGGGCGCGGCGGCACGTTGGACGAGCCCCGGGGCGTGCCGGTCTTCGCCTGGAAGGGCGAGACGCTGGACGAGTACTGGGACTGCACCGAGCGCGCCCTCGACTTCGGCGCCGGCCAGGGTCCGACGCAGATCGTGGACGACGGCGGCGACGCCACCCTGCTGCTCCACAAGGGGCTCGAGTTCGAGCGGGCCGGCAAGGTCCCCGATCCGCGGACCGCCGACTCGGAGGAGTTCGCGGTGGTGCTGAAGCTGCTCGGGCGGCTCCTGAAGGCCGACCCGAAGCGCTGGCAGAAGGTCGCCGCCGGCTGCCAGGGGGTCACCGAGGAGACCACCACCGGCGTGCACCGGCTCTACGAGATGCAGAAGGCCGGCACGCTCCTCTTCCCGGCCATCAACGTGAACGACTCGGTCACCAAGTCGAAGTTCGACAACCTCTACGGCTGCCGCCACTCGCTGGTGGACGGCATCATGCGCGCCACCGACGTGATGCTGGCCGGCAAGACCGCGGTGGTGATGGGCTACGGCGACGTGGGCAAGGGCTGCGCCCAGTCGCTCCGCGGGCAGGGCTGCCGCGTGCTCGTCACCGAGGTGGATCCCATCTGCGCGCTGCAGGCGGCGATGGAGGGCTACCAGGTGGTGCGGCTCGAGGACGTGGTGAAGGACGCCGACCTCTTCGTCACCGCCACCGGCAACGTCGACATCATCACCGTCGACCACATGAAGAGGATGAAGGACTGCGCCATCGTCGGGAACATCGGCCACTTCGACAACGAGATCGACATGGCCGGCCTGAAGAAGTTCCCGGGCGTGAAGCGGGTCAACATCAAGCCGCAGTACGACCAGTGGACCTTCCCCGACGGGCACCGGGTGCTGATCCTGGCCGAGGGGCGGCTCCTCAACCTCGGCTGCGCCACCGGCCACCCGAGCTTCGTGATGTCGAACAGCTTCACCAACCAGACGCTGGCCCAGATCGAGCTCGCGCAGCACCAGCAGCGGTACGAGAAGAAGGTCTACGTGCTGCCGAAGCACCTCGACGAGAAGGTGGCCCGGCTGCACCTCGACCAGATCGGCGCGAAGCTGACGAAGCTCTCGAAGCGGCAGGCCGAGTACATCGGCGTGTCGCCGAAGGGGCCGTTCAAGCCGGACCATTACCGCTACTAGGATGAGCCCCCTCCCTGTCCCTCCCCGCCGCGCGGGGAGGGCTGGGGAGGGGCTGCCATGCGGCCCCCCCCGGTCGCCAGGACCCGGACACAGGGTCTAGGCCCCCGGCGACTGGGTGATTTGGCGCATCGGTGGTTGTGCGCCTCGCTGCGCCGCCGCGTCACCGGTGGCGCCCGGCATCTCGCGGATCGCGCAGGCGCGGAGCGAGGAAATCGACCGGTCCAGGGCGGCGCGACCGACCGGCGGGGCCTCACGTCTCCGCTGGCATCCTCTTCGCAAGTTCCCCCTGCGCCCGGGTGCAGGGGGGGACCGCGCTCGCTTCGGCCAGCGCGGTTGCCCGGGCCTTTTTACCTCACCCGCGCGGGCCCCGCCGCGAGCGGCGCGCTCACCACCCTCCAACCGAGCGCGACCGGTCCGAGCCGCGGTGCTGTCGCGGATGGCAGCCACTCGCCGCCCGCGCCCTCCTCCCGGCACCAGACCGAGGGCGCCCCGAGCAGCTCCGCGAAGCGGCAGCGTCCGCGCGGAGCGTCGCCGGCGAGCACCCGCCGCCAGCCCTCCGCCGGCAGCCGGCCACGGAAGAGCCAGAGCGGCGGGGCGGCGCCGACGAGCTCGCCCGCGAGCGGCGGCGGCGCTGGGCAGGTTTCGTCCTCGGCCTGCAGGAGCACGTAGTCGGCCAGCGCCGGAGGCGGCAGGGCGCGGCCGGGCCCGAGCCGCACCGGCTGGTGCGGCATCTCCAGGAAGCCGCCGCTGGTCGAGCCTCCCGCGCGCGCCACGTGGTAGGCGCCGAAGTGGCGGTAGACCGACTGCGGCAGGTGGCGGCTGGTCGGCCGGAAGAGCACCTGCACGTCGCTCCCCTCCGGCAGCCCCTCCAGGAGCCGCCGCCCCGGGGTGGCCTCGCGCGAGAAGGCGGCGAGCTGGGCCGTCACCGCGGCGAGGTCGGCGGCGCAGAGGAGCGCGAGCGCGCCGAGCGCGACGGCGCGCCGCCCCGGCCGACGCGGCAGGCGGGAGAGGGCGAGGGCGAAGACGGCCATGAGCGGCGGCAGCCGGCCCGGGAGCCCCCAGGCGTCGAGCGCCTGCTGGGGCACCGCGAACATCGCGAGGAACAGCGCCACCGCGAGCGCCAGGCAAGCGCGCCGCCCGCGCGGTGCGCCCTCGTAGCGGCTCGCGAGCGAGGTGGCGGCGAGGAGCGCCGCGAGCGCGGCGGCGAAGCGCACCGGCCGCAGCTCCTCCGGGCCGAGCCCGTTCAGCCAGGCGCAGAACCACTCGAAGCGCGCGGCGGCGGTCCACCAGAAGAGCGGCAGCGGCTCGGGGTGCAGGGCGCGGGGGCGGCTCGCCAGCCAGAGGAGCGCGGCCAGGCCCGACGGGACGAGCGCGAGGCCGGCGGCGAGGCTGCGGCGGGGGCGGCCGGCGGTGAGCGGGAGCAGCAGCGCCAGGAGGGCCGCCAGCGGCAGCGCGAACGGGTGGAAGGCGAAGGCGAGGAGCGCGAGCGCGGCGAGCGGCAGGAGGTGGCGCGCCGCCGGCGCGGGCCGGAGCGCGAGGCGCCAGGCCTCGGCGCCGCAGAGGAGCACCAGCGGAAGGGAGAGCTGAAAGGGGACGAAGCCCATCCAGGCCACCCAGCTCCAGCCGAGCGGCACGGCGGCCAGCGCCAAGGCGCGGTCGCGCCCGAGCGCGCCGAGGAGGTGGCGCGCCGCCAGGGCGAAGCCGGCGATCCCGGCGAAGCAGAGGAGCCGCAGCGCGCGCTCCTCGCCGACGAGCGCCGCGAGCGGAGCACCCAGGAGCACCATGCCGCCGTAGGGCGAGGCGAGGTGCCGCGCGTAGAGCGCGCCACCGCCGAAGCGCGGCTCTCCGAGGTGGCGCGCCAGCGTGAGCTGCAGCAGGTGCTCGGGGAAGTCGAGCAGCCCGAGCGTGGGCAAGAGGAAGGGGAGGGCGGCGAGGGCCAGGAGGAGCGCCAGCAGGAGCCGCTCCAGCCCGATGGTGCCGGACCTCACGCCGCCGCGACCTTGGGCCCGGCGCCGGCGGCGCCCTGCGGCAGCGGGTGTCGCCGGCGCCACCCGAGGACCGCGGCCAGCCCCAGGGCCGCGGCGGCGGAGAGCGCCACGCCGGGCCAGAGCAGCCGGGGCCGGTACTGGAGGCGCAGGGCGTGGTGGCCGGCCTTCACCGGCACCGCCATGAAGGCGTAGTCGGCGCGGACCAGGGCGGCCGGCTGGCCGTCCACCGTGGCGCTCCAGCCGGGGAACCAGGGATCGAGCACCACCGCCAGGCCGTCGCGCGGCGCGTCCAGCTCCGCCTCGAGCCTCGGCCCGGCGACGCGCACCTCGCCGGCGGCGATGGGTCCGGCTGGCGCGCCCGACGGCGGGAGCGCCGGGTTCCCGGCGGCCACCACCGCCTCTGCGCCGCTGGCGGCGCGGAGCAGCGGCTGGGCCACCGCCTCGTCCGAGGCCACGGTGTAGGCGCCGGTCCAGAAGACGCGGGGCAGGGCGGGGGCCCGGTAGGCGGCGAGCACCCGGTCCTCGACCGGGGCGCTGGCACCCAGGAACGGGAGCGGGAGCTGGAAGTCGGCGAGCACCAGCGGGCAGGAGAGCAGCGGCCAGTAGGGCGAGGAGGGATCGGGCCGCGGCCAGAGCGTGTCCTGGTCGACCGGAACCAGCCCGCCCACCCGCCCGTCGCGGGTGCCCCCGAGGAGCGTCCGGACCCGGCCGATCATGGTCGGCCCCCAGCCGTTCACGCCCTCCCAGTCGTGGCGGATGACGTCGTTCGCGAGCCCGAAGCCGTCCGGGGTGATGACCGCCACGCGCCGAGGCGCGGGCGGCGGCGGCAGCAGCGGCTGGAAGGCGCCGAGGCGCGGGCCCTGCGCGGCGGCGGGGCCGACCGGGTTGGCGTCGCGGAAGTTGAGCCCGAAGTCGAGCAGCGCGATGGCCACCGCCGCGAGCCCCACCGCCACCCCGCGCCGCGAGAGCCAGAGGAAGGCGAAGCCGGCGGCCGCCACCGCGCCGGTGATGGCCGCCGACCGGGCCAGCTCCTCGGGCCGGAAGCCGGGCACGAGGAAGAGGAACGCGAGCGCGGCGGCCTCGCAGAGCGCCAGGGCCGCGGCCACCCGCAGGGTGCGGCGGGGGGCGACCCGCAGCGCCGCCAGCCCCTCGGCCGCCAGCACGGCGACGCAGAGCGAGCTCACCAGCGCGAGCCGGGTGGGGTTGCGGAAGTTGCCGAAGCCCGGGAGGAGCTCGTAGAGGAGCCAGTGGAGCTTCAGCGGCGCGCGGTCGCCGAAGCCGACCGCGATCCCGAGCGCCGCCACCGCGGCGAGGGTGGCGTTGCCGCGCTGCCGCAGTGGCGCGGCGCAGGCCAGCGCGAGCGCGAAGACGCCCAGGTAGCCGGTCATCTCCCAGCCGTTGAGCGGTCCCTGGTAGCCCCAGCCCATGCCGTAGGCGCGCGGGACCACCAGCACGAAGAGGTCCCTCCAGCTCTGCCAGTTCCAGGAGGTGGCGAAGGCGTAGCTCACGCCGGCGCCGCGCGGGCCGAGGGCGGCCAGCTCCGAGACCGGCAGCACCGAGGGGGCCGCCAGGAGGAAGCCGAGCGGCGCGGCGGCGAGGGCCAGCAGCGCGTCCATGGGGCGGCGGCGCCAGAGCACCGGCGCGTAAACGAGCGCGTAGAGCCCGGTGACGACGGTGCCGAAGTAGCCCATCTGCGGCGCACCGCCGAACCAGGAGAGGCACCCGGCCACCGCGGTGACCGCGAGGTGACGCCCCCGCCCCTGGCGCACGAAGCCCTCGATCCCGCCCAGCATGAAGGGCCACCAGCAGAGCGAGGCGGGGAAGTTCCAGTGGAGCAGGTGGACGGTGACCTTGCCGCCGAGCGCGAAGACCACCGCCGCGAGGAGCCCCTCCGACGCGCCCAGGCCGCGCTTGCGGACCCAGTAGAGCGTGCCCCAGCCGGCGAAGGTGAGGTGGAGCAGGGTGCCCACGGTGAGCGAGCGGGCGGCGTCGAGCCCCAGCGTGAGCCAGACCGTCGGCTCGAAGACCGCCACCTGCGGATCGGCGAAGAAGGGGAAGCCGAGGAAGATGCCGCGCTGCCAGACCGGGAACGCGCCGCGCCGCAGCGACTGCTGGAGCGCGTCCCGCATCTGGATGAAGAAGGCGGGCAGGTCGAAGTTGATGAGCGTCTGGCCGGGCGCGGCGGCGCCCCAGTGGACGGCGACCACCAGCGCGGGCACGAGCAGGAAGGCGGCGGGCCAGGAGAGGAGGCGGCGGGGCCGCTGGTTCATGAAGTGGGCTCCGGGGAGTGGTGAGCTGGGCGCGCGGCGCGCCAGAGCGCGCGGGCGAGCCAGGCGGCGAAGGCGACGAAGAGCGCGGTGCGGACCCACTCGCCGGGGAAGACCGCGTGGTCGCGGAACCAGCGGTCCATGCCGCGGGCGCGGTACTCGAAGGCGAGCCAGTAGTCGAGGACCGCCATGGCGGAGAGCGCGCCCATCCAGGCGCGCGGGGCGGCGGCGAGCGCGCCGGCGAGCAGGGCGTAGAGCGCGTACTGCGGGCTCCAGACCTTGTTCACGGTGATCCAGGTGACGAGCACGAGCGCGGTGCCCAGGCGCACCGCCGCGAAGCTCCCCCATCGCGGCCGCGCGAGCCAGGCCGCCGCTCCCGCAACCCCCGCCGCGAGGAGCAGCGGCACCGCCGTGATCCGGTTGAGCGCCGCCGGCGAGAGCGCGAGCGGCAGCGCCTCCCAGATCGAGTTCTCGGCCCCGCGCCGCCCGTTGAAGCGGAAGAACCAGGCGAAGCTCTCCGGGGCCGCCAGCGCCACCGGCAGGTTGAGCGCCAACAGCGCCGCGGCGAAGGCGCCGCCGAAGCGGGCGAGGTCGCGCGGGCGTCGCCAGAGCAGCCCGACGGCCCCGGGGACGAGCGCCACCGGGTAGAGCTTGGCGGAGACGCCGAGCGCGCAGAGGGCCCCGGCCAGCCCCGCCCGCCCGCGCGCCAGCGCCACCAGCGCGCCCACCGTGAGCGCGATGGGGATGAGGTCCCAGTTCAGGCCGGCGTACCAGGCGAGCGCCGGCGTCCCCGCGAGCCACCACGCGTCGGCGTCGGGGAGGCGCCGCAGCAGCCAGATCGCCGCCAGCGCGCAGACCCCGAGGAGCAGGTAGCCGGCCGTGAAGTAGCCGAGCGGCCCGCCGGGCGCGAAGGATGGGAGCCAGAGGGCGAGCCCGAGCAGCACCGGGTACTCGATTCGGTCCTCCAGGTAGGGGAGCGGCCGGCCGCCGTTGAAGTAGCGGTCGCCGCCCATGGCGAGGAGGTCCGAGTAGCTCTGGTGGGCGAAGGCCCAGGGGCGGTAGGGAACGCCCGGGTGCGCCACCCCGCGGGCGAGGTTGAGCCAGCCGGCCAGCAGGAAGGCGGCGGCCGCGGCGTACGGCGCGAGCTGTCGAGTGGCGGGCGGCCGCATGTGCGCCCGTCATTCCAGAGGCGGCGCGAAGATGCAAGGCCGCTTGGTGGGCGCCGGGCGCGACCCTAGGTTGAGCGGAGGGCCGCGGCTCCCGCGGTCCCGCAAGGAGGGGCTTCCATGCTCTGGCTACTCGCGGCCCTGGCGCTGGCCGTCTGGATCATCGGGCTGGCGTTCAAGATCACCACCGGCGTGATCCACATCGCCCTGGTGGCGGCGGTCATCCTGTTCATCGCCGGCTTCTTCCGCGGCCGGAGGTCGGCCACCGGCACGGTCTAGGGCGGCGGGCCCGGGAGGCCGGGCGACCAGCACCGGACACGGCGCGGTCGCCACCACCCTGGCCGCCACGCTCCCGAGGAGGAGGCGCGCCGGACCGCGGCGGCCGTGCGTCCCGACCACCACCAGGTCGGCGGCGTGCGCCCGGGCAGCCTCGACGAGCGCCTCGTCGGGGAAGCCGGTGAGGAGCAGCGCCTCGGCCTCCAGCCCCGCCTCCCACGCCCGCCGGACCAGCGGCGCGAGCCGCTTGCGCGCGTCCTCGCGGAAGCCGCGGTCCCACTCGTCCCAGCGCTCGGCGCTCGCGAAGCCCGCCTGCGGCAGGTGGTGGTCCTGGTAGGCGTGGGCCACCAGCAGGCGCGCGCCGTAGCGCGCCGCCAGCTCCAGCGCCCGCTCGAAGGCGGGGGCGCTGCACGGCGAGAAGTCGGTCGCCACCAGGATCCGGCGCAGCGGCGCCGTCACGAGGCCGCCTCCTCACCTCGCTCCTCGGGCGGGCGCTCGTTGCCCGTCACCGGGGCGCGGTGGCCCTTGCCCTTGCCGGAGAGCCGCTCCACGAAGACGAACAGCGAGGGGATGAAGAAGATCCCGAAGAGCGTCGCGGCGAGCATCCCCGAGATCACCACCGTCCCCATCACCTGCCGGGCGGCGGCGCCGGCGCCGTCGGCGATCCAGAGCGGGATGCAGCCGAAGATGAAGGCGAAGGAGGTCATGAGGATGGGCCGGAGCCGCAGCCGCGCCCCCTCGAGCGCCGCCTGGACCAGCGGCTTCCCCTTCTCCAGCTCGGCCTTGGCGAACTCGACGATGAGGATGGCGTTCTTGGCGGTGAGGCCCACCAGCATCACCAGGCCGATCTGCGCGTAGACGTTGTTGTCGAAGCGGCGCGAGAGGATGCCGAGGTAGGCGCCGAGCACGGCGATGGGGGTGCTGAGGAGCACGCTGAAGGGCAGCGACCAGCTCTCGTAGAGCGCCGCCAGGATGAGGAACACGAAGACGAGCGAGAGGCCGAGCACCTTGGCGGTGCCGCCCTGCGCGGTCTTCTCCTGGTAGGAGAGCGAGTTCCAGGCGTAGCCCATGCCGGGCGCGAGGGTCTTCGCGGCCACGTCCTCGAGCGCGTCGAGCGCCTGGCCCGAGCTGTAGCCGGGCGCAGGGGCCCCGATGATCTCGGCGGAGCGGAAGAGGTTGAAGCGCACCGTGTACTCCGGCCCGGAGGCGTCGCGGACGGTGACGAAGGAGGAGAGCGGCACCATCTGGCCGTTGCCGGCGCGGACGTAGAAGGAGCGCAGGTCCTCCGCCTTGCGGCGGTACTCCGGCTCGGCCTGCACGTAGACGCGCCACTGACGCCCGAAGCGGGTGAAGTCGTTCACGTAGGAGCCGCCCAGGAAGGCCTGCAGCGCCGCGTAGACGTCGGCGATGGGCACGCCCTGCTTCATGGCCTTCTCCTTGTCCACGTCGGCGAACACCTGCGGCACCGACGGCGAGAAGTTGGGCATCACGTTCGAGAGCTCGGGCCGCTTGCGCGCCTCGGCCAGGAAGGTCTTCACGTTCTCCGCCAGGAACTCCACCGGCCCGCCGGTCTTGTCCTGCAGCATCATGCTGAAGCCGCCGGCGGCGCTGATGCCGGGGATGGCCGGCGGGGCGATGACGATCGCGCGCGCCCCCTGGATCTTCGAGAGGGCGGCGTTGGCCCGCCGCACGATGGCGCTCGCCTCGAGGTCCGGGGAGCCGCGCTCGTCCCAGGGCGCGAGGTTGAGGAAGGCGGTGCCGAGGTAGGTGGCGCTCGCGCCGGAGACGGCGCTGTAGCCGGCGATGGTGGTGCGGAACTTCACCCCCGGGACCTTCGCCAGGATGTCGTCCACCTCCCGGAAGACCTCCTGCGTGCGCTGCAGCGAGGCGGCGTCCGGGAGCTGCACCACCGCCACCGCGTAGCCGTTGTCCTCCTGCGGGAGGAAGCCGGAGGGGAGCCTGTGGCCGAGCGCCGCCGAGAGGCCGGCCACGCCGGCGAGGAGCAGCAGCGGGAGGGCGATCTTGCGGATCAGCCGGCGGTTGATGCTCACGTAGCTGTGGGTCACCCGCTCGAACCAGCGGTTGAAGGCGCCGCCCAGCCGCCCGATCGGGCCGTGGGGCGAGTGGCTGCGGGGCCGGAGCAGGATGGCCGCGAGCGCCGGGCTGAGGGTGAGGGCGTTGAAGGCCGAGATGAGCACCGACACCGCGATGGTGAGCGCGAACTGCTGGTAGAGCCGGCCGGTGATGCCGCTCATGAAGGCCACCGGCACGAAGACTGCCGCCAGGATGAGGGCGATGCCGATGACCGGGCCGGAGACCTCGCTCATGGCCTTCTTCGTCGCCTCGCGCGGCGGGAGGCCCCGCTCGATGTGGTGCTCCACCGCCTCCACCACCACGATGGCGTCGTCCACCACCAGGCCGATGGCGAGCACCAGGCCGAAGAGCGAGAGGGTGTTGACCGAGAAGCCGAGGAGCGGGAAGAAGGCGAAGGCGCCGATGAGCGACACCGGCACGGTGAGCAGCGGGATGAGGGTGGCGCGCCAGCTCTGCAGGAAGACGAAGACCACCAGCACCACCAGCAGGATGGCCTCGAGCAGCGTCAACAGGATCTCGTGGATGCCGGCCTTCACCGGCGCGGTGGTGTCGAGCGAGATCTCGTACTTCATGCCGGCCGGGAACTGCTTCGACAGCTCCGCCATGGTCGAGCGCACGCTCGCCGCCACGTCGAGGGCGTTCGAGCCGGGGGACTGGAACACGGCCACGATGCCGGCCTGCTTCCCGTTGATGCGCCCCGCCTGCATGTAGTTGGCGCTGCCGAGCTCCACTCGCGCCACGTCGCGCACCCGCACGCTCGAGCCGTCGGGGTTCTGCCGCACCAGGATCTCGCCGAACTCCTCGGGGGTGGAGAGCCGCCCCTGGGCGCGGACGGTGTAGGAGAACTGCTGGCCGGCCGCGGAGGGCTCGCCGCCCACCTGGCCCGCCGGGTTCACCACGTTCTGGGCGCGGATGGCGTTCTGCACGTCGGAGACGTTGAGCCCGAGCCGGGCCAGCACGTCGGGCTTGAGCCAGACGCGCATGGCGTAGTCGCCGCCGCCCAGGTTCTTGATGTCGCCCACGCCCTTGATGCGCAGGAGCGCGTCGTTGATGTTGATGACGCCGTAGTTGCCGAGGAACTTGGCGTCGTAGCGGTCGTCGGGCGAGTAGAGCGCGATCACCATCAGCGGGAAGTTGAGCGACTTCTTGATGGTGACGCCCAGGTTCTTCACGTCCTGGGGCAGGAACGGCTGCGCCTGCGAGAAGCGGTTCTGGACGAGGACGTTGTCGATGTCGATGTTGGTGCCGACGTCGAAGGTGACCGACTGGGTCATCGAGCCGTCGTTGGCGTTGGTCGACTTGATGTAGAGCGACTGGTCGACGCCGTTCATCTGCTGCTCGATGGGCGTCGCCACCGCCTGCTCCACCGTGAGCGCGTCGGCGCCGGTGTAGCTGGTGGTGAGGTTGATCTGCGGCGGGAGGATCTGCGGGAACTGCGAGATGGGGAGCCCGGCGAGCGAGACGGCGCCGAGCAGCACGGTCACCACGGCGATCACGATCGCCACGATGGGCCGGCGGATGAAGAAGTTGGACATGGAGGCCTCCCTCGCTCAGCGACCCTGGCCGGCGGGCGCCGGGAGGTTGGCGGCGGTGACCACCGCCTCCTTCGCGCTCACCGTGGCGCCGTCGCGCGCCGCCTGCAGCCCCTCCACCACCACCCGCTCGCCCTCGCTCACGCCGGACACGACGATGCGCAGCGCGCCGACGTTGGGGCCGACCTTCACCTGGCGCAACTGCACCTTGGAGTCGGGGCCCACCACCGCCAGCGAGTAGGTGCCCTGCACCTGGACCAGCGACTTCTCCGGCACCGCCAGCACGTTCCCGCCCGCCCCGTCCTGGCGCAGCCGCACCCGGCCGTACTGCCCCGGGCGCAGGGCGTGGTCGGGGTTGGGGAAGAGCGCCTGGAGCTGGATGGTGCCGCTGGTGGCGTCCACCTGGCGGTTGGCCGCCACGATGACCCCGCGGTGCCGGTAGGGGCTGCCGTCGGACAGGATCAGCTCGACGCCAGGGTCGCCGCCCTCGGACGCCTGGCCGGCGTCGAGCCGCGGGAACTGCCGCTTCGCCCAGGCGAGGTCGCGGCCGGCCAGCCTCTTCAGCCGGTCGGGAGCGCGCACGTAGTCGATCTCGGAGAGCGGGAAGGTGACGCGCACCGGGTCGACCTGCGACACGGTGGTGAGGAGGGTGGGGCCGTCCTGGCCGACCAGGTTCCCCGGCCGCACCTGCGCCAGCCCGGCGACGCCGGAGAGCGGCGCGCGGATGGCGGTGTAGGAGAGGTTCAGCTCGGCCTGCCGCACCTGCGCGCGGGCGGCCTGCACCTGGCCGTCGGCGTCGCGCGACTGGGCCTCGGCGTCCTCGAGCTCCTGCTGGCTCAGGCCGTCCACCTTGGCGAGGGCGCGGCGGCGCGTGAGCTGCGCCTCGTTGTGCGCCTGCGCCGCCAGCCCGCGGGAGAGGGCCGCCCTGGCGGTCGCCAGCGCCGCCTCGTACTCGCTGCGCTCGACCGTGAAGAGGAGCTGGCCCTCCTTCACGGTGGCGCCGTCCTGGTACTGCTGCTTCTCGAGGAAGCCGCGCACCCGGGCGCGGATGTCGACGTTGGCGTAGCCGTCGACGGTGGCGACCGCCTCGACGTTCACCGGCACGTCCCGGCGGACGACCTGGGTCACCGTCACCGCCGGCGGCGGCGGGGGCTTCGCGGCCGCCTGGCTGGAGCAGCCGGAGGCGAGCAGGGCCAGTCCGGCCATGGCGGCGAAGAAGGTGGTGGGGCAGAAGCGGAAGTTCATGGCGTTCTCGTTCGGTCTGGCGGTCAGTTGGGGAGGAGCGAGCGGCCGGCGGCGAGCCGGAGCTGGGCGCGGGCGTTCACGAGGTCGGCGTCGGCCTGGATGCGGTTCACGTCGGCGGCGAAGGCGTCGCGCTGGGCCTGCAGCAGGTCGAGCTGGGCCGCGGCGCCCACGCGGTAGCGCTCGCGGGCGAGGTCGGAGGCGCGCTGGCTCACCTGCGCCTGCGCGCGGGCCGAGCGGCTGCGGGCGAGGTCGGTGTGCACGGTGTTCCAGGTGCGGTGGATGGCGTCGTGGCGGGCGAGCCGGACCCGCACCTCGCGCGCCGCCGCCGCGTCGAGGCGCGCGTCCTCGGCGCGGATGGCGGCCACGCTGGTTCCGTCGAAGGCCCAGCGCAGCGCCACCACCGCCTGGTAGGCGGTGTCCGGGGCGCCGGGCGCGGTGGTGGCGTGCTCGGAGAAGGTGCCCGCGAGCGAGGGGAGCAGCGCGAGCCGCTCGGCCCTGGCGGTCTCCTCCTGGGCGCGCCGCGCCTCGACGGCGGCGGCGAGCCCGGGGAGGGCGGCGTCCTCGGGGACGAACGACTCGAGCGGCGCCTCCTCGTGGAGGTCGTCGCCGAGCTCCACCGGCCCGGTCAGCTCGGGGGCGACGCCGGTGAGCGAGGCGAGCGCGCGCACGTCGAGCTCGAGCCTGAGCTGGGCGCCGGCGAGCTGCTGCACCTGCCGCTCCACCTCGGCCTGGGCCCGGTCCACGTCGAGGCCGGCCACCGCCCCCGCGGCGCGCTGCCGCTGGGTGAGCGTGAGGGTGGTCCGGGCGACGTCGAGCGCCCGCTGCGACGACTCGACCAGCCCGCGGTCCGCCAGCACCTGGTAGTAGCCCTGCGCGACCAGCGCCTCGGTCTGCAGCGCGGCGTCCTGCTCCGAGAGCCGGGTGGCGCGGGAGGCGGTGCGGGCCGCGCCGGCGCGGGCGAAGTTGCCGAGGTCGGCGAGCGGCACGGTGAGCACCGCGACGGCGTCGAAGGACTCCTGCGGCGTGAGCACCGCGACCTTGCCGCCGGCGAGCGGGAGCGCGCCCTCGTACTGGTTGCGGGTGTAGCTGCCGGTGACCGACACTCCTGGGAGGAGCCGGCTCTCGGCCGCGAGGGTCTCGGCGCGCGAGAGGGCGGTGTTGGCCTGGGCCTCGCGGTTGTCGGGCGCCCAGGTGCGCGCGCCGCGCACGAAGACCTCCAGCGGCTGCAGCGCGCGGGTCGGCCCCGCCAGCCAGAGGGCGGTGGCGGCGGTGAGGGCGCGCAGTGTCCATGAATGCGAGATCATTCGGCCTTGGCTCTCCGTAAAGCGGCTGCGCCCAGTGAGCGGGCGCGCAGGGTCGTTCGAGAACTATACGGTTCAGTCTGTGTAGCCGCTGTTGTCTTGACAGTCAAGACTGAACGGTACAGTATAGTATCCATTGGGGGAAGACACGGGCCATGGCAGAGACGTCGACGCGCGCAGCGCTCTCACTCGCGAAGCAGCAGCAGATCCTGGATGGGGCCCGGACCCTGTTCCTGGAGGTCGGCTACGAGCGCGCCTGCCTCGACGTGGTGGCCTCGCGCGCCGGTGTCTCCAAGGCGACCATCTACAGCCACTTCCACGACAAGAAGGCGCTCTTCGTGGCCTGCTCCCGCGAGCAGTCGGCCGCCATGCGCGAGGGCGTGCTCGCGCTCCTCGACGCCTCCACCGGCGACCTCGAGCGCGACCTGCTGCAGATCGGCGTGACCTTGATGCGCTACGTGCTCTCGCGGGAGGCGATCGCGCTGCGCCGGGTGATCGTGGCCGAGGCGGCCCGCTTCCCGGAGCTGGGCAAGGCGCTCTGGGAGGACGGGGCGTGCAGCATGCGCACCCGCTTCGCCGAGTACCTGCAGCGCAGGGCGGAAGCGGGCGCGCTCCGCATCGACGACCTCGCCGCCGCCGCCGGGCAGTTCCTCGCCCTCTGCCGCGGTGAGCTCTACATCCAGACCGAGCTCGGGATCACACAGGAGCCCACCGACGAGCAGATCCAGCAGACGGTCCGCGGCGCGGTGAGCACCTTCCTGCGCGCGTACCGGGCCTGAAGAGGGCGCCCGGAACCACCCGCCCCCGTCGCCGCGGCGAACCATCCGCCTCGCATCGCCGCGTCTCGCTCGCGGCGACCTCCGAAAACGGCGGCCCCGGCGCGACGCGCGAGGGCGTCGGCCGGGGCCGTCGAGCTTCAAGCGGACATCGCTACGGCAGGTGGAGGTCGAGCGTGACCGGGGTGGCGCTCGTCACCGCGGCGGTCGTGGCCGCGCTCGCGGTCGTCGTCTCGGTCCCGTCCGCCGCGATCGTGCGCCGCTCCAGCTGGAGCGAGTAGGTCGCGAGCGGCAGCGCGTCCACGGCGTAGGTCTCGACGCCGCTCGCCTCGACCGGCAGGGCGAGCCGGACCACGAACGGGCGGCTCTCGAGCGGGGTGGCGGCGAGCGTCTGGCGGACCACCACCTCGTCGGCGTCGGACAGGCCGGCGGCCGGGGTCACCGCGCCGGTGATCGAGCCGGTGCTGGCGGCGGCGTCGCAGGCGAGGTCCACGGTGGGCAGCGGAGCGGCGACCGTGAGGCCGACGGGGGCGCTCGCCTTCGCCTGGTACGACGCCGTGCCGACCACCGGCTGGCTCACCACGTAGTAGGTCGCGCCGGCCGGAAGGAGGTCGAGCGCGAAGCCGCCGTCGAGGCCGGTGTGCACCGTGCGCGCCACCTGCGGCACGCCGCCCGGATCGAGGGCCTGCGCGGTGACGATCGCGCCCGCGAGCGGCGCGTGGGTGGCGGCGTCGGTGAGGTGGCCGCTGATGGTGCCGGTCACCACCCGGTCGAAGGCGCGGACCACCGGGCGCAGGATGTACGTGCCGGAGTTGCCGGCCTCGTGCACGAAGACCGAGCGGTGGGCGTCGAAGTCGATGAACACGTCCTTGGTGGTGCCGGCCTGGACGTCGAAGCTCACGGGGAGCTTCACGCCCGACTGGCTGCCCGACGGCACCTTGAGCGGCACCACGCTGCCGTCGGCGAGCGTCACCGTGTTCCCGCTCCCGAGCACGAGCCGCATCTGCTCGTAGTGGCCCGCGGGGAGGCTCGCGCCGTTGGCGAGGGTCTCCTCCACGCCGCCGGTGAGCGACAGCAGGTCGATGACCTTGTTCGGCTGGCCGAGCGTGATCCAGCCGCTGGCCTCGGAGTGGATCTCGACCTTGCGGACGTCGAGGTCGAGGTGGAGGTAGTCGCCGGGGGCGTCCACCAGGTGGACGTTCATGGCGCCGGCGCCGGAAGGGTTGGAGCCGCCACAGCCAGCGGCGGCGAGCCCGCCGAGCGTCAGGGCGGCGAGCGTGAGTAGAGCGGAACGGCGATCGAGCAGGTGCATGGTTGTTCTCCCTGCGTCCCTTGAACACGGGACAGGGCCGCCCGGTTGCGGCGGCGTATTGGGGCTCCTGAATGGCACGGGAATGTAGGTCCGCGGCGCGGGTGAGGCGCGTCGCGCCGGGGGCGGGACCCTGAAAGCGGCCGCTCGTGGGCCGGCCTGGTGGAGCTCAGTGGGCTCGCCGCGCCAGGAATCTCACCAGCGCGGCCGCCTTGGGGACGAGCGAGGCGAGCTCGATCCGCTCCTCGGGGGTGTGGAACGCCGCCCCGCGCGGGCCGAGGCCGTCGATGGAGGGCACCCCCACGGCGCCGGTGGTATTGGCGTCGGAGCCGCCGCCCACGAGCGGGGCCTCGCCGCTGGCGAGCCCGGAGGCCTGCTGGCACTCCCCGTACTCGGCCGCCAGCGCCGCCGAGGCGGCGGTGCGCTCGAGCGGGGGCCGCGAGGCGCCGCGGGTCACGTCGATGCGGGTGCCGGGCACGGCCACCTCGCGGGCGAGCTCCTGCAGCCGGGCGAAGAGCGCCTCGCCTTCGGGCGCGCCGAGGTAGCGGAGGTCCACCTGCGCGGTGGCGCGATCGGGCACCGTGTTCTTGCTCGTGCCCCCCTCGAACCGGCCCACGTTGACGGTGGAGCCGCGCGCGTAGTCGGTGAGCCCCTGCGCCGCGTCGACGAACCGCGCCAGGGACCAGATGGCGTTCTTGCCCCGCTCGTGCTCGTTGCCGGCGTGGGCGGCGACGCCGCGCGCCTCCACCTTCAGCGCCCCCACGCCCTTGCGCGCGGTCACGACGAGATCGCCCTTGCGTCCCGACTCCAGGCCGAGCGCGCAGGTGGCGCCCCGGGCCCGTTCGGCGAGGAGCGGCGCCGACTCGGGCGACCCCACCTCCTCGTCGGCCACGAACATCCCGCGCAGCGGCAGCCGCCCCAGGATGCGCCCGACGAGGAGCGCCTCCAGGGCGAAGAGCCCCACCACAAGCCCGCCCTTCATGTCGAAGACCCCCGGGCCACGGGCGAGGTCGCCGTCGACGCGGAAGCCCTGGAACCCGTCGGGAGGGAAGACGGTGTCGGTGTGGCCGATGAGGAAGACCGGCCGGCCGGCGGCGCGCCCGGAGAAGGCGAGGTGGGGACCGAAGCGCTGGCTGTCGAGGCGCTCCGTCTGCAGTCCGAGCCGGCGCAGCTCCTCCCCCACCGTCCGCGCCACCGCGGCCACCCCGGCGGGGTTGCCGGTGTACGAGTTCTGCTGCACCAGCTCCTCCAGCAGCGCCGTCATCGCCGGGCGCTGGTCCTCGAGCCAGCGGAGGGCGGTCTCGAGGTGCGGATCGGAACCGGGGCTCACCTGTTCGTTATATCCCTTTGACCCGGCGGGCGGCGCGCTACACTGCCCACCCCCACCGAGGCGACATGGCGAGGAGCAAGACCTTCAAGGCGGCGGTGATCGGCGGCACCGGCTACGGCGGGGCCGAGCTGATCCGCCGGCTGCTCATCCACCCCGAGGTGGAGCTGCTCCGGGTGGCCGCGGTGGACCACGTCGGCGAGCCGCTCGGCGCCGCCCACCCCTCGCTCGAGGGCGTCCCCGGCACCTACCAGCGGCTCGCGCCGCGCGAGGCGGCCCTGGGCGCCGACGTGGTGCTGCTCGGGCTACCCCACAAGGTCTCGGCCACCGTCCTGCCCGAGCTCGTGGCCGCGGGCGCGCGGGTGGTCGACATGAGCGGCGACTTCCGCCTCAAGGACGCCGCCGCCTACGCCCGCTACTACGGCGTGCCGCACCCGCACCCGGAGCTGCTCGAGCGGTTCGTCTACGGGCTGCCGGAGCTCAACCGCGTGCGGCTCCGCGGGGCGAGCTTCGTCGCCAGCCCGGGCTGCTTCGCCACCTCCATCGAGCTGGCGCTCCTGCCGCTCGCGCGGGCCGGCCTCCTCCAGGGCGTGGTGCACGTGCAGGGCATCACCGGCAGCTCCGGCTCCGGCATCGCCCCCTCGGCCGGCACCCACCACCCGGTCCGCGCCGCCAACCTCAAGACCTACAAGCCGCTCGAGCACCAGCACGTCCCCGAGATCGCCGAGGCGCTCTCGCAGGCCGGCGCGCGCGACCTCGCGCTGCGCTTCGTGCCCGTCTCGGCGCCGCTCGGGCGCGGCATCTTCTCCACCTGCTTCGTGGAGCTGCCGGAGGAGTGGACCGGGGAGCGGCTGCGGGCGCTCTACCAGGAGGACTACGCCGGCGAGCCCTTCGTGCGGGTGCCGGCGAGCCGGCTGCCGGAGGTGGCGGCGGTCTCGGGCTCCAACTTCGCCGAGGTCGGCGTCGCCGCCGGCCCGGCGCTCGGCGGACGGCGCACCGCCACCCTGTTCTGCGCCCTCGACAACCTGGTGAAGGGCGGGGCGGGCCAGGCGATCGAGAACATGAACCTCGTGCTGGGACTCGAGGAGACGCTGTCGCTCGAGGACCGGGGACCGTGGCCGCCATGAAGAACGTCGTCGTCAAGGTCGGTGGTGAGGTCGTGTCGAGCCCGGAGGCTGACGTCATCGCCGAGGACGTGCGGGCGCTGGTGGAGGGCTTCCACCGGGTGGCCATCGTCCACGGCGGCGGGCCGCAGGCCTCCGCGCTGCAGCGGAGGCTCGGACTCGAGACCCGCATGGTGGCCGGCCGGCGCTACACCGATCCCGCCACCCTCGAGGTGATGAAGTACGTCGTCGCCGGCCAGGTGAACGTGGACCTGTGCGCGAAGCTCCTCGCCCACCGGGTGGTGGGGGTGGGGCTCCACGGCGCCTCCGGCCACGTGCTGCAGGCCCGGCGCCGCCCCCCGCAGCCGATGACCGGCGCCGGCCCCGACCCGGTCGATCTCGGCCTGGTGGGCGACGTCACCGGCTTCAACCTGCCGCTCCTCGGCGACCTGCAGGAGCGCGGCTACGTGCCGGTGCTCGCCTGCCTCGGCTGCGACGCCGACGGCCAGCCGCTCAACATCAACGGCGACACGGTGGCGAGCCAGCTCGCCGCGGCGCTGCGGGCCGACGCCCTGGTGCTCGTCACCTCCACCCCGGGCGTGCTGCGCGACGTGAAGGACCCCGCGAGCCGGGTGCCGCGCATGACCCGCGCCGGCTTCGCGCGCGGCGTCGAGGACGGCAGCATCTCGGGCGGGATGATCCCCAAGCTGGAGGAGTCGTTCGAGGTGCTCGCCCGCGGGGCGCGCTCCATCGTCATCGTGGGCAAGCTCGCGCCGGGGGAGCTCCTGCGCGCGGTGCTCGAGCCGGGCAGCGTCGGCACGGTGCTGGAGGCGTGAGAAACCCGGTCCAGGTCGGCCCGATCCGGAACCGGATCGCCGCCTACGGCGTCGCGGCGGCGCTGTCGGCGGTGGCGCTCGTCTTCACCGCGGTCTTCTCCGGCGTCTTCGAGGGCACCCGCTACTTCCTGCTGCTGGCGGCGGTGGCCGGCGCCGGGCTCCTGGGCGGCCGTGGGCCGGGGCTGGCGGCCACCGGAATCACCGTGGCGGTCACGCAGTACCTCTTGCTCGCGATGCCCCTCCGCCCCCGCGGCGGCCGCGCCAGCGAGCTCTACACGCTCTTCATCTACCTGGTGGTCGCGCTCGGGGTGGCGGTGATGAGCGGCGCGGCGCGCGAGGCGCGGCTCAGGGCCGAGCGGCTCGCCGGCGAGAACGACGGCCTCTACCGCGAGGAGCAGCGCGCCCGGCGGCAGCGCGACGAGGTGATGGCGGTGGTCTCGCACGACCTGCGCAACCCCATCGCCACCATCCTGCTCGCGGCCCGCAACGCCGCGCGGGCGGCGCCGGAGGGGGACGCGGGCGCCCGGGTCCGCAGGCACGCCGCCATGATCGAGCGCTCGGCCCAGCGCGCCGACCGGCTCATCAACGACCTCCTCGACCTCTCCAGCATCGAGGCCGGGCGCTTCTCCATCCGCCCGGCGGCCTGCCCGGCGGCGGTGCTGGTGCGCGAGGCGGCCGAGGCGCTCCGGCCGGCGGCGGAGCGAAAGGGGCTGGACGTCGCCTGCGATCCCTGCGACGACGCGCTCGAGCTGCTCTGCGACCGCGACCGGGTGATCCAGGCGCTCGGCAACCTGGCCATGAACGCGGTGCAGGCCACCGAGGCCGGCTTCGTGGCGCTGCGGGCGCGCCAGGTGGACGGGGCGGTGATCTTCGAGGTGCGCGACAGCGGCCCCGGGATCCGCGAGGAGGACCTGCCGCACATCTTCGACCGCTACTGGCGCGCCAAGGGAGCGCGCTACCGCGGCACCGGCCTCGGCCTGGCCATCGCCAAGGGCATCGTCGACGCCCACGGCGGGCGCATCTGGGTGGAGAGCCAGCCGGGCGAGGGGAGCACCTTCGCCTTCAGCCTGCCGCTGCCGCCCACCTGAGAGGGCGCGGTCAGTACACCGCCAGCAGCTCCACCTCGAACACCAGGGTGGCGCCCGGCGGGATGGCGGGCGGGGCGCCGGCGGTGCCGTAGGCGAGGTCGGGCGGCAGGGTGAGCTTGCGCTTGCCGCCCACCTTCATGCCGGCGACGCCGCGGTCCCAGCCCTCGATCACCTCGCCGGCCCCGAGGCTGAACTCGAAGGGATCGCTCCCCACCGACGAGTCGAACTTGGTGCCGTCGGTGAGCCAGCCGGTGTAGTGCACCTGGACGGTCTTGCCGCGCACCGCCTCCGCGCCGTTGCCCTTCACCAGGTCCTCGATCTTCGGCTTGGCCATCGCGTCGCTCCGCTCGCAGGGGTGAGGGGCGCAATGTAATCGGCCGGCGCCCGCCGCGGGCCGTCAATCGAGCGGGATCACCCCGACCCGCTCGCCGGGCTCCACCTCGAGCCGCTCCCTCGCCTCGGGCGGGAGGAGCACGTCGTCGCCCTCGAAGCGGGCCGGCGCGCGCACCGCGCGAAAGCGCACCTTGCCGTCGGGCCGGACGAGCCCCACCAGCTTCGGGCGATCGTCGGCGGAGGGCCGCAGCGGGGCCGTCGCCACCCGCCCGCGGCGGTAGGCGCGCACCGGCAGGATCTCGTCCCGCCTGGCCTCGTAGTGCGGTCCGCCGTCGAAGGGGTCGATCCGGGACACGCGGCGGAAGCCGATGGCCTCGAGCATCCGCCGCGCCGGCTCGGTGGCAGGGCCCACGGCGCCGAGGAGCCGCTGCACGCGCGGCGGGAGCAGGGTGGCGTAGAGGTCGCCGGACGGGAAGAGCTGCTGGATGAACTCCTTGTTCTCGCGGCTCCGCTTGTCGGCCTCCTGGTACTCGAGCCCGGTGAAGCGCTTGCCGCAGCTCTCCCAGAACGGGCTCTTGCCACCGGGCGCGAGCGGCGGCATCAGCTCGGCGAGCACCGTGTCGCGGAACCGCTCCGGGAACATGGCGAGGTAGAGGAAGCGGACCAGGCTGAGCTGCTTGCCAGCCTGGTCGGGCCTGGCGCGGTCGGCGGGGTGCACCACCAGCCCGCCGATCTCGGTGGGCCCGTCGAAGTGGTAGCCGATCGAGAGCACCTGGTGCTCGAAGTGGCGGTCGAGGGTGGAGCTGTAGTGCTCGCGGGTGGAGACGTTGAAGAAGGTGCACGGCGACTCGCGCGTGCCGTGCTGGGCGATGAGCATGGAGGTCCCGGCGACGCGGCCGGTGCGCGGCTCCTCGAGCACGAAGACGTAGGCGCGCTGGAGCGGCTCGCGGATGCGCCCCTGGAAGCTGCGGCAGGAGAGCTCCACGATCTCGGCGAGGGCCCGCTCGTCGTTGGGAAGGTTGACCGAGTTGAGGACCGCGGCCAGCGCGCCGAGCCCCTTCAAGTCGCTCTTCTGGGCGTCCCTGAGGAGGTACATGGCGACACCATAGCACCCGAATCCGGCGCCCACTCCGCGCCGCAGCCGTTGCCCGCTGGCGGCGCTCCGTGCGATGGAACGCCCATGCGCGTGGTGGTCCAGCGGGTGTCTCGGGCGGAGGTGCGGGTCGCCGGCGAGGTGGTGGGCCGGATCGAGCGGGGCCTGCTGGTGCTCCTCGGCGTGGCGGCCGGCGACGTCGAGGAGGACGCCCGCTTCCTCGCCGACAAGCTCGCGGCGCTGCGCATCTTCGAGGACGACGCCGGCAAGATGAACCGCTCGGTGGCCGACGTGGGCGGCGGGCTCCTGGTGGTCTCGCAGTTCACGCTGCTCGGCGACGCGCGGAAGGGGAACCGCCCCGGCTTCAGCGCCGCCGCGCCGCCCGACGAGGCCAACGCCCTCTACGAGAAGGTCTGCACGCTGCTGCGCGAGAGGGGGCTCGCGGTGGCGCAGGGCGTGTTCCGCGCCGACATGCAGGTGGAGCTGGTGAACGACGGGCCCGTCACCATCCTCCTCGACTCGGCGAAGCTCTTCTAGCCGGTGCCGCCGCCGCGGGCGCGTTATGCTCCGCCGCATGTCCGACTGTCTCTTCTGCAAGATCGCGGCGAAACAGCTCCCGGCCAAGGTGGTCCACGAGGACGCCGACACGGTGGCCTTCGAGGACATCAACCCCCAGGCCCCGACCCACGTGGTGGTGGTGCCGAGGAAGCACGTCGCCACCCTGAACGACCTCGGGCCCGAGGACGAGGCCACCATCGGCAAGCTCCACCGGGTGGCGGCCAAGATCGCGAAGGAGCGCGGCCTGGCCGAGCGCGGCTGGCGGGCGGTGATGAACTGCAACCGCGAGGCCGGACAGACCGTGTTCCACCTGCACCTGCACCTGCTCGGCGGGCGCACCTTCGGCTGGCCTCCGGGCTGAGGTATAGTCACCGACCCTCATGCGCGGAATCCGTGGAGCCACGCAGATCGCGTCGAACACCGTCCAGGACCTCTACGACGGCGTGGTCGAGCTCTGCGGGGAGCTCAACGCGCAGAACCACCTCACCCAGGACGAGATCGTCTGGGCCATCTTCACGGTCACCCACGACCTCGACGCCGACTTCCCGGCGCGCGCCGCCCGCGAGGCCGGGGGCTGGGCGAGGGTGCCGATGATCTGCTCGCAGGAGATCCCGGTGCCGGGCTCGCTGCCGCGGGTGGTCCGGGTGCTGCTGCACGTCGAGGGGGGCGCCAACGCCGACGTGCGCCACGTCTACCTGCGCGGCGCCCGGGCGCTCCGGCCCGATCTGGCCGAGCGGCCTCCCGCGCGCTGAGCCGTCCCCACCCCGTGCCACGAGGAGCCGCAGTGATCGTCTCGATGAAGCAGCGCGCCGCCGGCGGACCGGGGCGGGCGTGACCGCGCCGCTCCCGAAGACGCTCGGCCTCGCCGGGCTCGGCCTCATGGGCGCCTGCCTCGCCCGCGGCCTCAAGGCGGCCGCGCCGGGTACGCGGGTGGTGGCGGTCGAGCCGGACGCGGCGGTGCGCGCCCGGGCGCTCGCCGATGGCGTCGCCGATCTGGCGCTCGCCGAGCCGGGACCGGCGCTGGCGGAGTGCGAGCTGGTGGTGCTCTGCACCCCGGTCGCCGTCATCGAGGGGCTGCTCGGCCCGGTGTCGCGGCTGCTCCGCGACGGCGCGGTGCTCACCGACGTGGGCGGCGCGAAGGAGAAGGTGGTCGAGGCGGCGCGGCGCGAGGTGCGGCCGGGGGTGGCCTTCGCCGGCGCCCACCCCATGTTCGGCGGCCGCGGCGGCTACGACGGCGCGCGCGCCGACCGCTGGCAGGGCGGCACGGTGGCGCTCTGCACCGACGGCGCCTCCGCCGAGGCGCTCGACCGGGTGGAGGCCCTCCACCGCGCCCTCGGCGCCGAGGTGCTGCGCTGCACCGCCGCCGAGCACGACTCGGCGGTGGCGATGGTCTCGCACCTGCCGTACCTCGTCGCCTGCGCGCTGGCGCTCTCGGTCAAGGAGGCGGGGCCGCTGGCGGCCGCGCTGGCCGGCCCGGGGCTCGACGGCATGACGCGGCTCGCCGGCTTCGCCTTCGACATCCAGGGGGAGGTGGCGCGCCGCAACGCTCACCTGCCGGAGGCCGCCCGGCGCCTGCAGGCGCGGCTCACCCGGATCCTCTCCGACATCGCCACCTCGCCCGACGGCGCCCGCGCCGCGCTCGAGGAGGCCCGCGCCTTCAGGGAGGAGCTGTTTTGAGAGAGCCGCTCGTCTGCCGCCGCAAGGGACCGCTCCGGGGCAGCTTCGCCGTGCCGGGCGACAAGTCGATCTCGCACCGCGCGCTCCTCTTCGGCGCGCTCGCCACCTCGCCCTCGCGGGTGACCGGGCTGCTCGAGGCGGAGGACGTCCACTCCACCTGGAAGGCGGTGGAGGCGCTCGGGGCGAGGGTGTACCGGGACGGGGCCGCGGTGCTCGTGGAGCCGCCGGCCCAGCTCGCCGAGCCCGGGAACGTCATCGACTGCGGCAACTCGGGCACCAGCCTGCGCCTCCTCTGCGGGGTGCTCGCGGCGGCCCCCGGCCTCTCGATCCTCACCGGCGACGCCTCCCTGCGCCGCCGGCCGGTGCGCCGCGTGCTCGAGCCGCTGCGCCGCATGGGCGCCGACCTCTCGGCCCGCGACGGCGACAGGCTCCCGCCGGTGGTGGCGAGGGGGGCGCGCCTGCGCGGCGCCACCCACGTCTTGCCGGTGGCGAGCGCCCAGGTGAAGAGCGCGCTCCTCCTCGCCGGCCTCTTCGCCGAGGGCGAGACGGTGGTCGAGGAGCCGTCGCCTTCGCGCGATCACACCGAGCGGATGCTGGCGGGGCGCGGGGTGGCGCTCACCGTCGACGGCACCCTCGTGTCGGTGCGGCCGGGCCGGCCCACCGGCGGAGCGGTGGACGTCCCGGGCGACATCTCCTCGGCCGCCTTCTTCCTCTGCGCCGCGGCCGGGCTCGAGGGCTCGCGCGTCACCGCCCTCGGCATGGGCGTGAACCCCACCCGCACCGGGCTCCTCGACGTGCTCCGGGCCATGGGCGCCCGCGTCGCCGTCGAGAACGTCCGCGAGAGCGCCGGCGAGCCGCGGGCCGACGTGACCGTGGAGGGCGGGGAGCTCTCCGGGACCGAGATCGGCGGCGCCCTCGTCCCGCGCCTCATCGACGAGCTGCCGGTGCTGATGGTGCTCGCCACCCAGGCTCGCGGCCGCACCCTCATCCGCGACGCCAAGGAGCTGCGGGTGAAGGAGTCGGACCGGCTCGCCACCATGGGCGAGCTGCTCCACCGGGCCGGCGCCCGCATCGAGCTCTTCGAGGACGGCTGCGCCATCGAGGGGCCCACACCGCTGCGCGGCGTCTCCGTCGAGACGAAGCTCGACCACCGCATCGCCATGAGCATGGCGGTGGCGCAGCTCTTCACGCCCGGCGACGAGGTGGCGCTCGACGACGTCTCCTGCGTCCGCACCAGCTTCCCCAATTTCTTCGAGCTGCTCGATCAACTCTGCGGAGGCGAGGGGTGATCTCGGCGCGCACCGCCCTCTACGGCGTGGTCGGCTGGCCGGTGGCCCACAGCCGCTCGCCGGCCATGCAGAACGCCGCCTTCGCGGCGCTCGGGCTCGACGCCGCCTACGTGGGGCTGCCGGTCGATCCGGCGCGGGTCGAGGAGGCGCTCCGCGGCGCCTTCGCGCTCGGCTTCCAGGGGCTCAACGTCACCGTCCCGCACAAGCAGGAGGCGCTCGCGGCCGCGCTGTCGGCCGACGAGGTGGCGCGGGCGGTCGGCGCCGCCAACACCCTCGCGCGCGCGGTGGAGGGCTGGAAGGCCTTCAACACCGACGCCCCCGCCTGCGACGCCCTCCTCGCGGCGGCGGGGGTGAAGCCGGGGCAGCGCGCGCTCCTCCTCGGCGCCGGTGGCGCCGCGCGCGCCGCGCTCTGGGCCCTGAAGCAGCGGGGGCTCGAGGTGGCCATCTCCGCGCGCCGGCCGGAGAAGGCGGCGGAGCTGGCGGCGGACGCTTCGGGGCGGCCCGCCGCGGCCTCGGAGCTTCCCGCCCCGTCGCTCGGGGACGGCTCTGCCCGTTCTCGCTCCTCCTTCACGGGGGAGGGCCGGGGAGGGCGTGGTCCGATCGCCGTGCTGCCCTGGCCCGAGGCCCGCCGGGACTCCACCAGCTTCGACGTCGTCGTGAACGCCACCTCCATCGGCCTCCACGCCGGCGCACCCTGCCCCGTGCCGCTCCGGTCCGGACAGGTGGTGCTCGACTTCGTCTACGGCGACACCCCCTTCGCCCGCGCGGCGGAGGACGCCGGCGCGACCTTCGTGAGCGGCGAGGAGGTGCTGCTGCGCCAGGGCATGCTCGCCCTCGAGATCTGGACCGGCCGCCCCGCGCCCGAGGTGGCGATGCGGGCGCAACTGCAAGGAGCCACGCCGTGACCCTCAGGTACCTCACCGCCGGCGAGTCGCACGGCCCCGCCCTCTGCGCCATCGCCGAGGGCTTCCCCGCCGGCCTCGCCGTGGACTTCGACGGCGTGAACCGCGACCTGCGCCGCCGCCAGAAGGGCTACGGCCGCGGCGGCCGCATGAAGATCGAGACCGACGAGGCCCAGTTCCTCTCCGGCATCCGCGGCGGGGTCACCACCGGCTCGCCCATCTCGCTCCTGGTCTGGAACAAGGACCACGAGAACTGGAAGGAGCTCGTCTCCCCCTACGCCCGCGGCGGCCGCAAGTTCACCCAGGTGCGCCCCGGCCACGCCGACCTCGCCGGCGTGCAGAAGTACGGGCTCGACGACGCCCGCGACGTGCTCGAGCGCGCCAGCGCCCGCGGCACCGCCACCATCGTGGCGCTCGGCGCCCTGGCGCGCCAGCTCCTCGCCCGCTTCGGCGTGACGGTGAGCTCGCGGGTGGTGGCCATCGGCGAGGAGCTGCGCCGCGGCGGCCTGCCCCCCACGCCCGAGCAGCTCGCCGCCATCGAGGCCTCCGACGTCCACACCGACGACGAGGAGGCGGCCGGCCTCTGGCGCGCCATCATCGACCGCGAGAAGGCCCGCGGCTCCGCCATCGGCGGCGCCTTCGAGGTCTACGCGGTGGGGCTCCCGCCCGGGCTCGGCAGCTACGTCCACCCCGACCGGCGCCTCGACGGGCGGCTCGCCGGGGCGCTCTGCGCCATCCAGGCCATCCGCGCCGCCGAGATCGGCGAGGGCACCCGGGTCGACCTCCCCGGCGACCGGTTCCAGGATCCCATCCACTACGGGGCGGAGAAGGGCTTCTACCGGGAGACCAACCGCGCCGGCGGCCTCGAGGGCGGCGTCACCAACGGCGCGCCGGTGGTGGTGCGCGGCTTCATGAAGCCCATCCCCACCATGATGACCCCGCTGCCGTCGGTGGACATCGCCACCCGCGAGGCGGTGAGCGCGAAGTACGAGCGCAGCGACGTCTGCGCGGTGCCGGCGGCGGCGGTGGTGGGCGAGGCGGTGGTGGCCTGGGTGCTGGCCGACGCCCTGCTGGAGAAGTTCGGCGGCGACACCGCCGGCGACGTGGAGCGCGCGATCGAGGCGTATGCCGCTCGGCTCCGCTGAGACGCTGGCCCTCGCCGGCATGATGGGCGCCGGTAAGTCGACGGTGGGCCGCCATCTGGCGCGGCTCCTCGGCCGCCGCTTCGTCTGCACCGACGCGCTCGTCGAGGCGCGGGCGGGCAAGCCCATCGCCCGCGTCTTCGAGGAGGACGGCGAGCCGGCCTTCCGGGCCCTGGAGCGGCTGGTGGTCGCCTCGCTCGGAGGCCCGCTGGTGGTGGACCTGGGTGGGGGCGCCTTCTGCCACGCCGCCTCGGCCGAGCACCTGCTCCGGGCCGGGCGCGTGGTCTTCCTCGACGTCTCGGCCGGCGAGGCGGCGCGGCGCATCGGCGCCACCACCCACCGGCCGCTGGCGGCGAGCTGGAGGCCGCTCCTCGGCCACCGCCTGCCGCTCTATCGCCGCGCCCAGCTCACGGTCCGCGTGGACGGAAACGCGCCGGAGGCGGTCGCCCGGCGTATCCTGGGGCTCCTATGAGCATCGAGATCCTCGAAGCGCGCCAGGACGGGCGCGAGTACCCGGTCTGCGTGGGCACGCGAGCCGCCGCGGCCGCCGCCGAGCTGGCCGCCGACCGCGACGCCGTCGCGCTCGTCACCTGCGGGCCGGTGCGCGCCACGCCCTTCGCCGAGCGGCTCGAGCGCCAGCTCGCCCGCGCCGGGAACCTTGCGTTGGTGCACGTGCTCCCCGACGGCGAGAAGGGCAAGCGGCTCGCCGAGCTGGAGCGCGCCGCGGCGAAGCTGCTCCGCGCAGGCGCCACCCGGCGCAGCCTGGTGGTGGCGCTCGGGGGCGGCGCGGTCACCGACGCCGCCGGCTTCCTCGCCGCCACCTTCATGCGCGGCGTGGACTGGATGGCGATCCCCACCACGCTCCTCGGCATGGTCGACGCGGCGCTGGGCGGCAAGACCGCGGTGAACCTCCCCCAGGCCAAGAACATCGTCGGCGCCTTCCACCCGCCGGTGGCGGTGCTGATGGACCCGACCGCCCTCGCCACCCTGCCGCCTCGCGAGCTCCGCAGCGGCTTCGGCGAGGTGCTCAAGTACGCCGCGCTCCGGCCGGCGCTCCTGCCCGCCGCCGCCAGGGCCGCCGCGCGCGGCAAGGCCGATCCCGAGCTCGTCGCCGCCTGCGCCCGCGTCAAGCTCGAGGTGGTGGAGCGCGACCCGCTCGAGCGCGGCGAGCGCAAGCTCCTCAACCTGGGCCACACCTTCGGCCATGGCGTCGAGGCGGCCGGCGGCTTCCGCCGCTACACCCACGGCGAGGCGGTGGCGGTCGGGCTCGCCTTCGCCTTCCGGCTGGGGGCGCGCATGGGCCGCATCGCCGACGAGCAGGCCTTCGAGCTCGAGGCGGCGCTCTCCGAGGCCGGGCTGCCGGTGCGCGTCCCGGGCGCGGTGGCGCGGCGCGCGGCGGCGCTCATGGCCACCGACAAGAAGCGGACCGCCGATGGGCTGCGCTGGGTGCTGCCGCAGGCGGTGGGCGGCGGCTGGGGCGTGGAGTGGGACGTGGCGGTCGAGCCGGCGGCGCTCAAGGCCGCCCTCGGCGACGTCTCGGAGGGCACATGATCCTGCTCGTGAACGGACCGAACCTGAACCTGCTGGGCGAGCGCGAGCCGGAGATCTACGGCTCGGCCACCCTCGGCGACGTGGTCACAATGGTGAGCAACACCTGCGCCCCGGCCGGCGTGCAGGTGCAGGCCTTCCAGTCGAACGCCGAGGGGCCGCTCATCGACTTCCTGCAGCAGCACCGGAAGCTCGCGAAGGGGCTCATCCTCAACCCAGGGGCCTTCACCCACTACAGCTACGCCCTTCACGACTGCCTCAAGGCGCTCGCCTTCCCCAAGGTGGAGGTGCACATCTCCAACATCCACGCCCGCGAGGCGTGGCGCCGCGAGAGCGTCCTCGCGCCGGCCATGGACGGGCAGATCGTGGGGCTCGGCGTGCTCGGGTACCGGCTCGCCGCCGAGTACCTGCTCTCCCGGATCGCGGGCCGCTGATCCCGGCCCCAGGCCGCGGGCCAGCCCAGGTCGCCGAGCCATGCCCCGCGTCGCCGTGCTCCTGCCCGCTCGCGACGCCGCCCGCACGGTGCGCGCCGCGGCCGCTTCGATCCTGCGGCAGACCTTCCGCGACCTCGCGCTCCTCGCGGTGGACGATGGCTCGCGTGACGCCACCGCCGAGGTGCTCGCCGGGCTCGCCGCCCGCGACCGGCGGGTGCGGGTGATCCAGGGTCCCGGGGAAGGGATCGCTCCGGCGCTGAACCGCGCGCTCGCCGCGGCCGACGCCGAGTACGTGGCCCGCATGGACGCCGACGACGTGGCCTGGCCGCGCCGTCTCGAGGTGCAGCTGGCTGCGCTCGAGGCCGACCCCTCGCTCGCGGCGGCCGGGAGCCGGGTGCGCCTCTTCCCGCGACGGGACGTGCGCCCCGGCATGGCCCGCTACGCCGCCTGGCTGAACGGCCTCACCTCCCCCGCGCTCTGCGCCCGGGACCTCTTCGTGGAGGCGCCGCTGGTCCACCCGGCCGCCACCCTGCGGGCGTCGGCGCTGCGCGACACCGGCGGCTGGCGGCAGGGCGACTTCCCCGAGGACTACGACCTCTGGCTCCGGCTCGCTGCCGCCGGCGGCCGGCTCACCAATCTCCCCGCGACGCTGCTCGACTGGCGCGAGTCGCCGGGCCGGCTCACGCGGGCCGACCCGCGCTACGCGCTCGAGCGCCACATGGCGCTCAAGGTGGAGCACCTCGCCAGGGGGCCGCTCGCCGGCCGGCGCGAGGTGGCCATCTGGGGCGCCGGACAGACCGGCCGCGCCTTCGCGCGCGCGCTCGGCCGGGCCGGGATCGCGCCCGCGCTCTTCGTCGAGGTGGACCGGAAGAAGGTGGGGCGCCGCGTCGCCGGCGCCGAGGTGGTGGGCTACGAGGACGCCGCCCGCGCGCGCGGGCTGCCGCTCCTCGTGGCGGTGGGCGCGCCCGGCGCGCGGGCGCTCATCCGCGCCGAGCTCCAGAAGCAGGGCTTCCTCGAGCTGCGCGACTTCTGGTGCGTGGCGTAGCGGCGCGCCGGCGTCGGGGGCGATCCGCCGCATCTACCCGATCGTGATGCCGAGCTCCCGCGCCATCGTCGCGAAGTCCTCGGGCACCGGCGCCTCGAAGGCGAGCGTGGCTCCGGTGACCGGGTGCGCGAGCTCGAGCCGGCGCGCGTGGAGCATCACCCGCGGCGCCCGCAGCTCGCCCACGCGGCGCGGCCCGCCGTAGCGGGTGTCCCCGAGCAGCGGGGCGCCGAGGTGCGCGAGGTGGACGCGGATCTGGTGAGTGCGGCCGGTCTCGGGCCGGGCCTCCACCAGCGCCTCGCCGTAGGGACCGACGGCCAGCGTCCGGTAGCGGGTGGCGGCCGCGTCGCCGCGCGCATCGACCTTGCGCATCCCCTTGCGCAGCGGGTCGGGGCCGAGCGGGACGTCCACGCGCCCCTCCGGCGGCATGGGCGCCTTGGCGCAGAGCGCGAGGTAGGTCTTCTCCGGGCCCCCGGCGCGGAAGGCCTCCGCGAGGGCGCGGGCCGCCTCGGCGGTGCGCGCGAAGGCGGTCACGCCCGAGGTCTCGCGGTCGAGCCGGTGCACCAGCGTCACCGGCGCGCCGAGGAGCGCCCCCACCAGCTCCGGCAGCGCGCCGCGGTCGGTCGTGAGGGTCGGCTGGGCCGGAACCCCCGCCGGCTTGTCGACGGCGCAGAGGTCGGCGTCGGCGAAGAGGAGCCGGGCCGGGGGAAGCGGCGCGGCAGGCTCCGCGGCGCGGCCGCCCTCCTCGAGGTGGACCGTGACGGCCTGGCCGGCCCAGACCTGCCGCGAGGCCACCTTGCAGCGCTTCCCCTCGAGGAACACGCCGCCCGCCTCGAGCGCGCGCCGCGCCAGCCCCCGCGAGATGCCGCCCCTGGCGGCGATGAACCGGTCGAGCCGCTCGCCGTCGTCTGCGCGGGTGGCGCGCAGCTCGAGCGACTTCACGCCGCCTTGCCGCCCTTGGACCCGGGGCAGCTGGCGCACGCCTCGTTCTTGGGCGAGGCGCTGCCGCAGGACGAGGTGCTCTGCTTCTTGTAGTCGGTCTGGTAGAAGCCCGAGCCCTTGAAGGCGAACGAGCTGGCGCTCATGACCTTGGTGACCTTCGAGCCGCAGGATTCGTGCGTCTTGAGCGGCTTGGCCGACATCTTCTGCAAGGCCTCGAAGCGCCCGCACTGGGGGCAGTCGTACTCGTAGATGGGCATGGTGTCTTGAGACTCTCCGCTGTTCGAACCTAAGGCCCGCTGGCACGCTGTCAAGCGGACGATCGCAGGCGTTCGGCGCGGGCGAGCTGCCCGGCGGCGGGCCGGCGATGGTAAGAGCGTGGAATATCACCGCGGCGGCATCAGCGGAAGGGCGCCAGGGAGAGGAGAGGGATGGAGCGGCTCGAGCCGGTGCTGGTGGCGGAGGAGGTGGACGCGCTCACCGCGGCCCTCGACCAGGTGCGACACCGGCACGTCGCCGGGATCGACCTGCAGCCCGACCTGGCCGGTGCCTTCGCGCGCTGGCCCGCCGCGGCCCACAAGGAGACCGTCCGCTACTTGCGTGAGGCTGGAGAGGGCGCGCTGGCGGCCCGGGTCGCCGTGCTGCGGGCCGAACGGGCGGCCGCAGGGCGGGAGGAGGAGTGGCGCGCGGCCGAGGCCGCGGCGACGGGGCGCGGCCCCGACGGGCCGGTGGCGCTGTCGGAGGCCTCGCTGCGGCTCCTCGCCGAGCCCGAGCGCGAGCGGCGGCTCGCCTTCGGGCGGGCGGTGGCCGACGGGTACGGCGCCGCGGCGCCGGCGCGCGAGGCCTGGCTGGAGGAGCGTGCGCGGGCGCGGGCCGAGGTGGGGCTCGCCCCGGACTGGGACGCGGTGGTCGGCGCCGACGAGCTCCTGGCGAGCACCGACGACGCCTGGGCCGAGGTGCTCGGCTGGCTCTCCCGGCGCGAGCTGGGGCTCTCGCCCCGCCCGCAGGGCGACCTCGCGCGGGCCGACCTGCTCCACCTGCTGGCGCTCCGCCCGGTCGAGGGCCACTTCCGGCCGGGCATGCTGGCCCGGGAGCTGGAGGGGCTGCTCGCGCCGCTCGGGCTCGACCTGCGCAAGATCCGGGTGGACGCCGAATCCCGGCCGGCCAAGTGGCCCGGCGCGCACGTCCACGGCGCGCGCGTCTCCTTCCGCGCCCGCGGCGGGGCGGCCGACTGGCAGGATCTCTTCCTCGCCTCCGGCGCGGCGCTGGCGGCCGCTGGCCCGCTGCCGCCGCACCGCCTCCCGGCGCCTTTCCCGGCCGAGCTGGGCGCGCTCGTCGCCGGGCTGCTCCTCGAGCCCAGGATCCTGGAGCAGCGGCTCGGGGTCGATCGCACCCGCGTGCGCGACCTCCAGCGGCTGCTGGCGCTGCGCCGGCTCTTCCAGCTCCGCTGCGAGGCGGCCGCCCTGCGGGTCGCCGCCGAGGCCGACCGCGGCAGCGCCGGCGCGGCCCTGCGCGAGGCCCACCGCGACGCCTTCGCGCAGGCCACGCTCGCCGCCTGGCCCGACGGCCTCGCCGCCCGCGACGGCGGCAGCGAGCGCCACGCCGCCCGGCTCGCCGGGGCCGCGCGGGCCGAGCGGCTCCGGCACGAGTGGCAGGAGCGCTTCGACGAGGACTGGTGGCGCAACCCGCGCACCGCCGAGGGCGTGGCCGGGCTGCTCGTCGGCGGCGGCGAGCCGGCCGGCGGGGAGGAGCCGCCGGCGGCGCTCGCGGCGGCGAGGCTGGTGGAGCTGCTCGGTTAGGCGGGCGGCGTCTACGCAGCGCGGCAGAGCGACCCCCGCGAGGCCGCCCCGCCGCGCCGGAGGCGCCTCGAGCTAGAGCGCCGCGCGGAAGATCTCCACCACCTCCTTGTGCGTGGCATTGCGCGGGTTGGTGAAGCGGCAGGCGTCCTTCATGGCGTTCTCCGCCATCACCGAGAGATCGCCCTCCTTCACGCCCAGCCCGGCGAGGCCGGAGGGGATGCCGACGTCCTTCGCCAGCCGCCGGATGGCGCTGACGGCGCGGCCGGCCGCCTCGACGACCGGCAGCCCGGCCACGTTCTCGCCGAGCGCGACGGCCACGTCGCGGAAGCGCTCCGGCGCGGCGATGAGGTTGAACTCGCTCACCACCGGCAGGAGGATGGCGTTGCAGACGCCGTGCGGCAGGTTGTAGAAGCCGCCGAGCTGGTGGGCCATGGCGTGCACGTAGCCCAGGCTGGCGTTGTTGAAGGCCATGCCGGCGAGGTACTCGGCGTAGGCCATGGCGTCGCGGGCCTCGAGGTTGTCGCCGTTCGCCACCGCGGGGCGGAGCTGCGCCGCGATGAGCCGCATCGCCTGCAGCGCGCAGGCGTCGGTGACCGGGGTGGCGATGGTGGAGACGTAGGCCTCCACCGCGTGGGTGAGCGCGTCCATCCCGGTGGCGGCGGTGAGCGCGGGCGGCATCCCCACCATCAGCAGCGGGTCGTTGATGGCGACGTTGGGCGTGCATCGCCAGTCGACGATCGCCATCTTCACGTGGGTGGTGGTGTTGGTGATGATGCAGAACCGCGTCATCTCGCTGGCGGTGCCTGCGGTGGTGTTCACCGCCAGGAAGGGCGGCATCGGCTTCTTCGACTTGTCGACGCCCTCGAAGTCGCGGATGTCGCCGCCGTTCCCGATCACCAGCCCGACGCCCTTGCCGCAGTCGTGCGAGCTGCCGCCGCCCAGCGAGACGATCGAGTCGCAGCCGTGCTCGCGGTAGGCGCGCACGCCGTCGTGCACGTTCTTGTCGGTGGGGTTGGGCTCGGCGCCGTCGAAGACCGCCGCCTTCAGCCCGGCCTCCTCGAGCTGGCGCTGCACCTGGGCGGCGACGCCCAGCTGCGCCAGGCCGCGGTCGGTGACCACCAGCGGCCGGGCGGCGCCGAGCGCCTTCGCCTGCGCCCCGAGCTGCTTAGCGGCGCCGACGCCCATCAACGTGACCGGAGGGATGAAGAAGCCGTAGACCTGCTCTGCGCGTGCCATGGGTACACTCCTCGTGTTTCGGGTGGGTGGGACGACCTGACGGGGGGACGGGCCTAGAAGAAGCCGAGCGCCTTGGGCGAGTAGCTGACGAGCAGGTTCTTCGTCTGCTGGTAGTGGTCGAGCATCATCCGGTGGGTCTCGCGCCCGATGCCGGACTGTTTGTAGCCGCCGAAGGCGGCGTGGGCCGGGTAGAGGTGGTAGCAGTTGGTCCAGACGCGGCCGGCGCGGATGCCGCGGCCCATGCGGTAGGCGGTGTTCCCGTCGCGGGTCCAGACCCCGGCGCCGAGGCCGTAGAGGGTGTCGTTGGCGAGCGCCAGCGCCTCCTCCTCGTCGCGGAAGGTGGCCACCGAGAGGACCGGGCCGAAGATCTCCTCCTGGAAGATCCGCATCCGGTTGTGGCCCTTGAAGACGGTGGGCTGCACGTAGTAGCCGCCCGCCAGCTCCGCGCCGAGCCTGGCCTGGCCGCCGCCCGCGAGGAGCTCCGCTCCCTCCTTCCGGCCGATCTCGATGTACGAAAGGATCTTCTGCAGTTGCTCGCTCGAGGCCTGGGCGCCGATCATGGTCTCGGTGTCGAGCGGGTGGCCCTGCTTCACCTTCTCCACCCGCGCCAGCGCCCGCTCCATGAACCGCTCGTAGATCGACTCCTGCACCAGCGCGCGCGAGGGGCAGGTGCACACCTCGCCCTGGTTGAGGGCGAACATGGCGAAGCCCTCGAGCGCCTTGTCGAGGAAGTCGTCGTCCCTGGCCATCACGTCGGCGAAGAAGACGTTGGGCGACTTGCCGCCCAGCTCCAGCGTCACCGGGATGAGGTTCCGGGAGGCGTACTCCATGATGAGGCGCCCGGTCCCGGTCTCGCCGGTGAAGGCGATCTTGGCGATGCGGCTCGAGGAGGCGAGGGGCTTGCCGGCCTCGAGCCCGAAGCCGTTCACGATGTTGAGCACGCCGGGCGGGAGCAGGTCCTGCACCAGCTCCGCCCAGACCAGGATCGAGGTCGGGGTCTGCTCGGCCGGCTTGAGCACCACGCAGTTGCCCGCCGCCAGCGCCGGGGCGAGCTTCCAGGCCGCCATCAGCAGCGGAAAGTTCCAGGGGATGATCTGGCCGACCACCCCGAGCGGCTCGTGGAAGTGGTAGGCGACGGTGCTGGCGTCGAGCTCGGCGGCGGAGCCCTCCTGCGCCCGGATGCAGGCGGCGAAGTAGCGGAAGTGGTCGACCGCCAGCGGCAGATCGGCCGCCAGCGTCTCGCGAATGGGCTTGCCGTTGTCCCAGGTCTCGGCGAGCGCCAGCTCCTCGAGGTGCTGCTCCATGCGGTCGGCGATCCGGTTGAGCACCGCCGCCCGCTCCGCCGCCGTGGTGCGGCCCCAGCGCTCCTTGGCGCCGTGGGCGGCGTCGAGCGCGCGCTCCACGTCCTGCTCGTCCGAGCGGGCCACCTCGCAGAAGGGCTGGCCGGTCACCGGCGTCAGGTTCTCGAAGTAGCGCCCCTTGGCGGGGCGGACCCACTCGCCGCCGATGAAGTTGTCGTACCGGGGCTTGAAGCTCAGCTCACTGCCGGCGGCTCCTGGGTTGCGGTATCGCATGCGGTGCTCCTCGGGTGGGGGGAGAGACGGACCCTCTCCCCTTCAGCAAGGGGCACGCCAGCCGGCGGGATCGCGGAAACACAGCGGAACCGGCGCGCGGGAGCGTCACACCGCGCGAGCCGTCACCGCCTCGTCACGCGTGACATGTCACGGCGTCGCGGAGCGCGCGAGGCCGAACCGGCGCAGCTTGCGGTAGAGCGTCATGCGCGAAACCCGCAGTGTCTTGGCGGCGAGCGCCACGTTCCAGCCCGCCCCTTCCAGGGCCTGCACCAGCGCGGCGCGCTCCGGCTCCCCGGCGAGCGACCTGGCGCCCTCGGCCTCGCGCGGCGGAGCAGCGGTCCCGCCGCGCAGCTCGGCCGGGAGATCGCCCGGGCCGATCTCGTCGCCCCCGGCGGTCGCCGCCGCCCGCAGGAGCAGGTTGCGCAGCTCCCGCACGTTCCCGGGCCAGGCGTGGCGCTGCAGCGCCGCCAGCGCCGCCGCGCCGAGCCGCAGCCCGGAGCGGCCCACCTGCCGGGCGGCCTCCTCCAGGAAGGCGGCGGCGAGTGCCGGCACGTCGCCGGGCCGCGCCCGCAGCGGCGGCACCGGCACCGAGAGCACGTCGAGCCGATAGTAGAGGTCCTCGCGGAAGCGGCCGGCGCGGATCTCGGCGGCGAGCGGCCTGTTGGTCGCGGCCAGCACGCGCACGTCGAGCGGCCGCGGGACGCTGCCGCCGAGCCGCACCACCTCGCGCTCCTGCAGCACCCGCAGGAGCGCGGTCTGCGCCTGCGGCGGCAGTTCGCTCACCTCGTCGAGGAAGACGGTGCCGCCGTTGGCCTCCTCGAACTTGCCGGCCTTCCCCTCCCGGCGCGCGCCGGTGAAGGTGCCCGCCTCGTAGCCGAAGAGCTCGGACTCGGCCAGCGCGGCCGGGATCGCCCCGCAGTTCAAGGCGATGAAGGGGCCGTCCCCCCGCGCGCTGGCGGAGTGGATGGCCTGGGCGAAGAGCTCCTTGCCGGTGCCCGACTCGCCGCAGAGCAGCACCGGGAGCTCGTTGCGGCTCGCCACGCGCGCCAGCGAGATGGCCTCCCGGATGGCGGCGGAGTCCCCCAGGATCTGCCCGAAGTCGTAGCGGGCCACCGCGGCGGAGCGGGGCGGGGCGGTGCGGCTCCGCGCCGGCGCGCCCGGGGAGACGAGCCGCACCACCGCGCCGGCCGCCGCGCGGTCGTAGCGGACCGGCTCGAGCAGGAGCCGCGCGCCGTCGGCCCCCGGCCAGGCGAGCGGGATCTCCTCCTCGGCGCGGGCGGCGCGCAGGGCGGCCACCACCGCCTCCTGGAGGGAGATGGGGAGCTGGGTGCCCTCGAGCGCCAGGCGGCGCCGCGCCGCGTCGTTGGTGGCGAGCAGCCGACCGCGCGGATCGACGGCCAGGAGCGCGTCGCCGCTGCCCCGGGCGGCCCGGAAGGCGAAGGCCACCACCTGGTCCCGCACTGTCTGCACCGAGCGCAGCCGCTCCTCCAGCGTGAAGGCGATGGCGCGGGCCGCCACGATGGCCTGGACGTCGTGCATCCGCCAGGGGCCGGTGATGTCCACCACGCCGACCACCTCCGCCGTGCCCGGCCGGAGCACCGGGGCGGCGGCACAGCTCAAGGACTGCCAGGCCTCGACGTAGTGGGCGGAGGCGAAGATCTCGATCGGGCGCTTCTCGCGCAGGGCGGTCCCCGGGCCGTTGGTGCCGGCGGACTCCTCCCGCCAGTTGGCGCCGGCGCAGAAGTTGATGTCGGCCACCTCCTCGACCACCCGCCGATCGCCGTCGACGGAGAGCATCCAGCCGGCCGCGTCGAAGTAGGCCAGCACCTGGCCGCACGGGGCGAGTCGGCCGGTGAAGTCCTGCAGCACCGGGACGGCGAAGCGGAAGAGCTCGTCCTCCTCGCGCCGGCGCGCCAGCTCCTCGCCGGGGAGGAGCCGGGTGCAGCGGCGGAGCCCGGGGTCGATCCCGTAGCTCTCGCGCGCGAGCCGCCAGGCGCGCGCGAGGTCCGGGCTCAGCCCCTCGATCTCCACCCCGTCGCCGATGAACGATAGCCAGGCCCGATCGAGGAACCGTCTCCGCGCCAGCTGGTCGCGAGCCTCCACCTCGGCCATCCGGCAACCGTACACAGGTCGTGCGAGTGCTGACAACGTACGGCCCCGTCCGGGAGGAGCCGGCGCGGACCCCGCGTCCGTGCGTCACGACCGCTCGCGTCAAACGCCGTCGGAGACCGTCAGGTAGACCATCGTCTGGTTGAGCAGCTGGTAGGCGATCTCCCCGAAGGTCATCGGACCGACGATGTCGCCGGTGGTCCTTCCCTCGAGCGAGGAGTGGAGGTAGTTGAGGACGCAGTTGCAGGAGAGGGCGATGCGGCTCCCGAGCTCGGCCGGGACCGCCGAGACGAAGGCGTCCACGTAGTCGGCGACCGGCCGGGCGTGCCGGTACTCCACCCCGGAGAACACGGGCGCGAAGAAGCGGACCTCTCCTCGCGCCCGATCGACCTCCTGGAAGCTCACGTTTATCCGGGCGCCGCAGTAGTCGGCGACGAGCGGCAGGCGGGTGTCGAGCCGACTCTCCTCGAGGTACTCGACGAGGGCGCGGCGGCGCCCGCCGACGTCGGCGCGGGTGGCGGAGAAGCCGGTCTCGGGGAAGGTGAGGACCGGCCCGTCCCCCTTCTCGAAGATGTTGAGGGTCGACAGCTCCGCGATCTTCCCGGGGAGCAGCGCCACCTGCATCACCACCGCCTGCTGCTCCAGCGCCTCGCCGGTGGTGCCGTCGAACACCTTGGGCGTCGCCTTCCCCAGCTCGGAGAGGTGGACGCCGGCGATCCAGCCGAAGAGCGGCGCGGCCGCGAACTCCTCGTAGAGCGGGGCGTTCATCGCGAAGGAGAGGTGCACCCGGCTCGAGGCGGGCGCGATCATCACCCCGAGCCCGCCGCGCGGCAGGTCGAGGTACACCCGCGCCACGTCCCCCTCGCCGTAGCGGCGGACGCCGGCGAAGCGGAGCCCCTCGGGCAGGCGCTCCACGAAGACGCGGCGCCGATCGACCACGCCGCCGCGCTCGGTCATGAAGTAGGGGATGGTGCCCGCGATCCAGCTCCCCCGCGGCAGGCGGCGGAGGGGCTCCTCGTCGCCGGCGAGCAGCAGCGCCTCGCCCCGGCGAACGAGCGCCGCCACCTCCTCGAGCTCCAGCAGGTGACGTTGCACGCCCCTCCCCCCGCTTACTATTCGCGCGCCTCCGCCGGCTGGAAGACCGGCACCACGTACGGGCCCTCCGGGATCACGGCGACCCGCGGATCGCCGCTGCGCCGCACGCTCTCGCGCACCGCCTCCTCCACCGACTCCACCACCTCGACGCCGGTGAGCGCCCGGTCGGCGGCGGCGAGGCGCCCGGAGAAGAGCCGCACCCGCGCCCCGCGCATGGGCTTGAGCTGCATCTGCGTCTGCCACTCGTCCACGTCGGCGAAGCGCTTCGCGGCGATGTCGCGCAGGAAGCCGTCGGCGCCGAGCCCGATGAGCCGCCGCTGCGCCTCGACGTACTCGCGCGAGCCCATTCCCTCGGAGCACTCGGAGGCGATGATTAGGTCGGCGCCGGGCGCGAGGATGTCCATCGGCGCGACCATGCCCTTCACGGTCTGGTAGTAGGTCTTGTCGAGCGGGTAGCCGGCGGCGCTGGTGAGCACGGTCTGGAAGCGCCGCGGGACCGGCACCCGCGCGTAGCGCTCCACGAACTCCACCGCGCGGGCGTGGCTCGCGGCCAGCTCGCCGAAGTTCACGAAGGAGAGCCGCCGCGCCTCGTCGATGACCGCGTTGACCGCGAGCACGCGCCCGAGCAGCCGCGAGATGGCGAGCTGCTCGGAGTGGAGCGGGTTGCCCGCCAGCACGCAGTTCTCGGCGCGGGGGTGGGCCATGAACCTGTGGCTGTGGAAGGTGGTGATGGTCTCGCGGTGGGCGACGCCGGGCGCGATCACCTTCCGCCCGCCCGAGTAGCCGGCCATGAAGTGCGGCTCGACCAGCCCGGTGACGAGCTTCAGCTCCGCCTCCACGAAGCGGCGGTCGAGCTTCACCGGCGTGCCGGCCTCGGTGCGGCCGAGGTCCACGTGCGCCGCGTCGTCGCGGGCGTCGTGGTTCTCCACCCGGAAGGTGCGCGTCACCCACGGGTCGCCGATGAGCTCCTCCAGCTCGGCGCCGAGGTTGGGCCGGTGCAGGCCGGTGGCGACCAGCACCCGCACCCGCTCCGGCGCGAGCCCGGCCGCGAGCAGCGCGCGCAGCACCTCCGGCAGGATGGTGCCGTTCGGCACCGGGCGGGTGATGTCGCAGACGAGGACGCAGGCGCTCCGGTGTCCGCGGGCCTCCTCCTCCAGCGGCCGCGCCTCGACCGGAGACCGGAGCGCGGCGGCGACCGCGCCGGCCGGATCGGGCAGCACTGGCATGGCCGGCTTGCGGATGACGGTCGCCTCGACGCCGTCGGGGAGGCGGACGGACAGCGCGCCGCGGCCGTAGCTCAGCTCGACGTCCATGGGTGGAGCCCCTTTCACCGGGAGGATCCTAACCCGCCTTGCCGGCCGCCGCCCGGCGGGGGGTCAGCGCTTCCGCTTGAGCGCGGACAGGATCTTGGCCTTCTTGCCGGGCAGCGCCGACGGGGTCACCGTCCGCGCGGCGGGCCGCACCGCCGGCTCGGCGGCCGCGCTGGCGCGCCGGCGGGGGGCGAGCCCCCGCTCGCGCAGCGCCAGGTACGCCTCGATCTCGTAGGAGAGGACCTCGATGTCGGCGTCGGAGAGGGTCTCCACGCGGACGAGCGGAGCGCTGCGCGGCAGGGAGGCGCCGAGCCGCATCCGCAGCACGCTCTCCTCGTCCTTGCCGAGGGCGCGGACGGCGCCGCGCCGGAGGGCCGCCTGCGCCTGTCCCTCGGTGACCACCGCCGTCGAAGACCGCTTCTTGTCCATCGCTCGTCCTTTCACCAGGCCATGCTAGGCCGCGGCCGGGCGCCGTCCAGTTTTCGACGCCCTGCGTGCGATCGGAACCCAAGTGATATCGGGCGCTTGCCTACATGCCCGCTTGACCGGATTGCGGGGTGTCCACCCGGGCGTAAAAGAGGAGGCCATGGCCGACTGGAGCGAGAACCTCATCGAGAGCGATCGGGACATCGCCGCGCTGCTCGCGACGGTGAAGCGGGTCGTGGTGCTGGGCATCAAGACCGAGAAGGCGGCCGGGCAGCCGGCCTTCGATGTGCCGCAGGTGCTCCAGGCTCAGGGCGTGGAGATCGTGCCAGTGCCGGTCTACTACCCCGAGGCGACCGAGATCCTGGGGAAGAAGGTCTACCGCAAGGTGGCCGACGTGCCCGGTCCGGTGGACGTGGTGGACGTCTTCCGCCGACCGGACGACATCCTGGCGCACGTGGACGACCTGCTCGCCAAGAAGCCGCGCGCGGTCTGGTTCCAGCTCGGCATCCGCAACGACGAGGCGGCCGAGAAGCTGGCCCGCGCAGGCATCCTGGTGGTGCAGGACCGCTGCCTCAAGGTGGAGTGGGCGCGGCACCATCGGTGAGCTGACGGCGCCGCGTCGCCGCGTCAGCCGCGATTTGAGCCGGCGGCCCGCGCCTGCAACTGGCGGTTGAGATCCTGCCAGCGCTCCTGCGCCGAGGTCGCCTGCCCGTCGAGGGTGCGGGCCTTCTGCACCGCGTCCTGGTGGTCGCGCTCGTTCTTGTTCACGCGGTTGGTCATCGCCGCCATGTCGTACTTGCCGGCGGCCGGGATGTTGGCGCTCTGCAGCGCCTGCAGCTTCGCCAGGTTCACCTTGGCCTCCATCTGGTCGAGCCGCTTCTGCGCCGCGTCCACCTCGGCCTTGCGCGCGTCGTCGAGCTTCTTCGCGTAGTCCAGGTGCGCGTCGGCGGCGCGGCGGTGGAGCTGCGCCGTCTCGTTGAGCTCCTGCGCGCGCTGCCGCTGGGCGGGGTCGTTGCTGTCGGTCGCCATCTTCGCCTCGGCCTCGGCCCGCTTCTTGTCGGAGTCGGCGGCGGTCTGGTCCGCCTTCGCCAGCTCCTCCTCGTGCTGGGTGTCCGTGAGGCGCAGCTTGGCCCTGGCCAGTTCGTCGCGCGCCTGCAGCTCCTGCTGGCGTGCGTCGTCCACCCCCTGCGCCTGCCCCGGTTGCAGCCGCCCGTAGTCCGAGTCCGAGACCGTGTCCATGCCGCGCTCCGCCCGCCCGCCGGCGCACGCCCCGGCCAACAGGGCGAGCCCGGTGATGATCGCTCGCTTCATTGGATTTTCCTCCTGCACTCCAAGCTAAGTCGCCTCGGGGCGAAGGGAGCGCGAAAGGGAGCGCCAGACGGGCTGCCGCTAGAGGTAGATACCGAAGCCGAACTGGAGCGAGGTCTGCGCGTAGCTGTAGCCCACCGGGTCGTAGACCCAGCCGCCTTGCGGGCGATCGCCGCTGAAGCGCTTGCCTTTGAGCTCCATGCTGAAGAAGAAGTCGCGGGTGACGAAGAGGTCGACGCCGGCGGAGGCGCCCAGCGAAGCGCGCCAGGTGGAGTTGGGGTCGACCGAGCCGGCGCCGAGCGCGACGCCGACGAACGGCCGCACCTGCCCGTGGTCGTTGAAGTCGTACTTGAGGCCGATCTCGACCGAGCGCGCCACCTGCGCGTACTCGAGGCCGGCCCGCAGCCGCGCGCCGCCGATCGGCGCGCGCAGCTCGAGGTTGAGCTGCCCCTCGGGGAAGCTGCCCGAGGCGCCGGTGACGTCGCTGAAGCCGGTCACGCCGAGCGGCATCCAGACCACCCCGAAGCCGCCGCGGGGCGCCTCGTTTCCGTATTGCTGCGCCGGCCGGTAGCGCCAGGTGGGCGGCGGCGGAGGTGGCGGCGGCGGGGGATAGTCGGGCTCGTACTGGCCGAGAGTCGTCGCGAGCAGCAGGGGCAGGAGGATCATGGTGGGCTCCGGGGCAGGTCGCCCGAGAGCTGTGCGAGAGGCGTGCCGCGGCCGGTGGCTGAGAAAAACCGAGGCCTTCCGCCAAGGTAGCGGGCGCCAGCGGCGGGCCGCGGCGGCACGGTGGGCGCCCCTGGCCCGGCGGTGGTCCGCCGGGCGGCTCCGTCAAGGCACGCGCTCCGGCTGCTCCGGCTCGCCCTCGGCCGCCTCTCCCTCCTCCTCGGGCTTCTCGCCCTTCTTGCGCAGCCCCGCCGCCTCGAGCGCGCGGGCCACGCCGTGGGCGCGCGGCTCGGCGACGATCCTGGCCGGCGAGCCCACCGGCGGGACCCGGTCGCCCACCCCGGTCACCGCCGCGTCGAGCTGCACCTCCACCCGGACCGCCGGGTCGTCGCGCGTGCCGAAGACCGCGCGCAGGCGCACCGCCAGCGGCGCGCCGCTCTGCGCGTCGGCGAGGAGCTCGCCGGAGAGCTCCTGGGGAACCCGCCCCTCGAGCAGCGCCAGCCGGCGCTTCGTGTCCTCGTCCGGCGCGGGTCCCTTGGGCGGCGTCGGCGGGGAAGGGCGCTCGAGCCCGAGCCGCAGCGAGAACCGCCGGGCGTCGCGGGTGAGCACGCGCAGCTCTCCCGCCGGCGCGAGCTCCAGCGCCGGCCCGCAGAGCCGCGCCACCTCGTCCGCCAGGCCGAAGCTCTCGTCGCGGTGGCGCCGCGCCTCCTCGCCGCGGTCCTGCGGGCGGGCGCGGAAGGCGCCGCCCCCAGGCGACCAGCGGCCGCGCGCGAAGGTGCGCTTGCCGTCGAAGATCAGGGTGCGGCCGGTCTGGGCGCCCTCCCAGGTGCCGGGGTCGAGGTCGGCCGAGACCTGGAAGGCGCCGTCGGGCTGCTGGACGAGCCGGTGGTGCTCGGCGACGTGGATCGGGTGGGCGGGGTCGCTCGCCTTCATCACCGTCCAGGCGACGTTCGCCTCCCACTCGAAGGCGCCGAGCCGGGCCGCCACCTCGCCGGCGTCCATGGTGAGCGAGGCGCGCGGGCTCGACCAGTCGAAGGGGGACGGGGCGGTCCGGGCGGGCGCGGCGCCTGGCCGCTCCGCCGCTCCCCCGTCGCCCGCCGAATGGCAAGCGAGGGCCAGCGGGAGCGCGAGGGCGAGCAGGAGCGGGCGCGGCATCGACCGGCTCGATCTAGCGCGGAGGCGCTCCGGTCTCACGCCGCCCTGCTCGAGCTCCGGCGCGCCACCCGGAAGAGGATCGCGCCCAGGAGGCCGAAGGCGGCCACGCCGAGCACCTGGTAGCCGCCCTTGCCGATGAGCCCCTCGAGCCGGGGCCGCAGGTCGAGCACCCGGCCCATGAAGGCGTCCACGCCGTCGTTCACTTGAAGGAGCGCCACCACGACGCCCGCCAGGGCCCCGCCGGCGACCAGGCCGGTGGCGAACAGGCTGCCGCCGCCCAGCTCGGCCTCCTCCGCCGGCTCGCCCCTGTGCGCCGCGACCTGGTCCACCAGCCCCTTGATGGCGCCGCCCACGAAGATGGGCAGGGTGGTGGAGAGCGGCAGGTAGAGCCCGACCGCGAAGGAGAGCGACTTCACCTCGCAGAGCTCCATGGTGATCGCGAAGAAGGCGCCCACCAGCACGAAGGTCCAGTCGAGGTTGAGCGAGAGGAGCCCCTTGATGAGCGTGGCCATGAGGGTGGCCTGCGGGGCCGGGAACTTGTCGGTGCCGATCATGTGCGTCACGCCCTGGCGCGCCAGCTCGCCGGTGGGGGTGTCGAGCACCTTCACGGTGACGCCGATGACCAGCGCCGAGACGATGGCGCCGACGAAGAGCGCCAGCTGCTGGTAGCGCGGAGTGGCGCCCACCAGGAAGCCGGTCTTGAGGTCCTGGCTGGTGGCGCCGGCGTTGGCGGCGGCGATGCAGACCATGCCGCCCACCACCAGCGCCATCGGCTCGTAGGCGCTGCCGGTCCAGCCGAGCCCCACGAAGACCATCGCCGTCGCCATCAGGGTGGCGATGGTCATGCCGGAGATGGGGTTCGACGAGGAGCCGATGATGCCGACGATGCGCGAGGAGACGGTGACGAAGATGAAGCCGAAGACGATGATCAGGACCGCGATGAAGACCTTGTTGAGGAGGGTCCTGCCGGGCACCTGCGGCAGCAGGGCGAGCAGCACCACCAGCCCGAGGCTGCCGGCGATGACCGTGCCGAAGGAGAGGTCGCGCTCGGTGCGCGAGACGGACGCGGCGGCGGTCTTGTCGCCCATCGACCTGAGCCCGTCGCGGAGCGAGGACCAGATGGTGGGGGCGGTCTTGAGGAGCGTGATGAAGCCGCCCGCGGCCACCGCGCCGGCGCCCACCTGGCGGATGTAGGCGTAGTAGACGGCGCGGGCGGTGCTGGCGAAGGCGTGGGTGGAGGGGTCCCAGCCGAACTGCGCCGGCTGGTAGCCGACCTTGGGGAGCTGGGTGGCGATGGCGTCGCCGGGCACGAGCACCGCCAGGAGCGGGATGAGCCCGAGCCAGGCCATCACGCCGCCCGCCACCAGCACCCCGGCGATGCGCGGGCCGATGATGTAGCCCACGCCCAGGTACTCGGGGGTGATCTCGCCGTTCACGGTGGCGGAGGGGAGCCACTTGTTCGACTGCTTCGTCACCCAGGCGGGCGCCTCGGCGACCACGTGGAAGACCTTCTGCAGCACCGCGTAGCCGAGGGCGCAGCCGACGCCCTGGAAGGCGGTGCGGGCGAAGTCGCCTCCCTTGTCGCCGGCGATGAGCACCGAGGCGCAGGCGGCGCCCTCCGGGTAGGTGAGCTGGCCGTGCTCCTTCACGATGAGCGAGCGGCGCAGCGGGATCATCATCAGCACGCCGAGGATGCCGCCCACCAGCGCCAGCACGAAGAGGGTGACGTAGCTGAAGAACCCGGCGCCCACCGAGGAGCCGGTGGCCGGGTTCACCGACAGGAAGAGGAAGCCGGGCAGGGTGAAGACCACGCCGGCGGCGATCGACTCGCCGGCCGAGCCGGCGGTCTGGATGATGTTGTTCTCGAGGATGCTGGTCTTGAGGAACTTGCGCCCGAGCGAGATGGCGATGACCGCGACCGGGATCGAGGCCGAGACGGTGAGGCCGGCCTTGAGCGCCAGGTACACCGTGGCGGCGCCGAAGAGGATGCCGAAGCAGGCGCCGGCCACCACCGCACGCACAGTGAACTCCGGCAGGGAGCGCTCGGCGGCGACGTAGGGCTTGAAGGACGCGGCGCCGGGCTTCGGCCCGGCGGCCTCCGCGACGCCGCTGTTCATGGGGTCGGAGGTCGGGGCGGTGGGAACGGGCGGTTCGCTCATGCGGTCTCCCGGGTGCGGATTGCCGGCAAATCTAGACCGGAAGGAGAGGGGAGGCCAGAACGGCGCGTCCGGGCGCGGGGCGATTCGATCGCAAGGAACGGATGGAGCGGCGGCCCGCGGCGGAGTAAGGAGGAACCCTTCACGGAGCCGGAAGGGAGTGGAGCGTGGGGCTGCGCAACGCCGTCGAGCTGCTGATCCTGGCCGCCATCTGGGGCGGCTCCTTCCTCTTCATGCGGGTGGCCGCGCCGGAGCTCGGGCCGCTGGCGCTGGTCGGGCTCCGCCTCGGCCTCGCCGCGCTGGTGGTGGTGCCGCTGCTCGCCGCCACCAGCGGCTTCGGCGACCTCCGCGGCCGCGCCTGGCCGGTGCTGGTGGTGGGCGCGCTCAACTCGGCGCTCCCCTTCTGCCTGCTCACCTACGCCACCCTGTCGGTGACGGCCGGCTTCGCCTCGATCCTGAACGCCACCACGCCGCTCTGGGGCGGCCTGGTGGCCCACTTCTGGCTGCGCGAGCGGCTCGACCGCAGCCGGGCGGTCGGGCTGGCGACGGGGTTCGCCGGCGTGGCGTTCCTGGTCTGGGGGCGGGTGTCCTTCAAGGCGGGCGGGAGCGGGCTGGCGGTGATCGCGGCGCTGCTCGCCACCCTCTCGTACGGCGTGGCCGCGAGCTACACCAAGCGGCGGCTCACCGGCGTGAACCCGCTGGCGGTGTCCGCCGGCAGCCAGCTCGCCGCGGCGCTGCTGGTGCTCCCGGCCGCGGCGGCGTCGTGGCCGGCCCACCCCGTCTCGACGCGCGCCTGGGTCTCCGCCGCGCTCCTGGCGGTGGTCTGCACCGCCTTCGCCTACGGGCTCTTCTTCCGGCTCATCGCCCGGGTGGGCCCGGCCCGCACCATCGCGGTCACCTTCCTCATCCCGCCTTTCGCGGTCCTGTGGGGCGCGCTCTTCCTGGGCGAGGCGATCACCGGCCGCATGGTGCTCGGCTCGGCGGTGATCTTCGCCGGCACCGCGCTCGCGACGGGGCTGGCGAGGCTGCCGGACCGGGTCGCGGCTACAGGTACTCGCAGAGATACGCCACCGGCCCGAGCGCCGTGACGTCGAAGCCGCTCTTGCCGACCACCTCGAAGGTGGTGCCGGCCGGGTAGGCCCGCCAGGCGTCCTCCCCCGGCTGCCTCACCTGGAGCTCTCCCGAGACGATGGTCACCCGCTCCGGCGCGTCGGTGCCGAAGTGGAACTCGCCCGCGTCGATGACGCCGACCGTCTGCCGCTGGCCGAGCCGCTCGAAGCCGAGGCTCTGCACCTGCCCGTCGAAGTAGACGTTGTGCTTCAGCATGTCGGGCGTCCTCCTGGGTTCGTGACGCGGGGGCGTCACCGTCCGTAATAGCCGGTGACGGTCGCCTTCGCGAGCGCGTTCGCGTTCAGGTTGAAGCCGATGGCGGCGGCGGAGGCGCCCTCGCCCACCCCGAGCTTCTCGACCTTCAGCGCGAAGACGGTGAAGACGTAGCGGTGCGGCTTGTCGCCCGGCGGCGGGCAGGGGCCGCCGTAGCCGCGGGCGCCGTAGTCGTTGGGACCCATCCGCGCGCCCGCGGGGGCGCTCTTCCCGCCCACGGCGCCGGCGCCGCGGGCGAGCCCGGTCAAGTCCGGCGGCAGGTCGAAGAGCTGCCAGTGCCACCAGCCGCTGCCGGTGGGCGCGTCGGGGTCGTAGCAGGTGACGGCGAAGCTCCTCGTCCCGGCGGGCGCGCCCTTCCAGGAGAGCTCGGGCGACAGGTTCTTGCCGGTACAGCCCCCGTCGTCGAAGACCTGGTCCTGCCGGATGGTCCCGCCCGGCTCGAAGTCGGGGCTCTGGATCGCGAACGCGTCGGCCATGGCTGCCTCCCTGCGTGGAGAGGGGAGTCTACGCGGCGACCGCGGCGAGGCGCGCGCTCGGATGGGTCAGACGATCTCGCGCCGCGGCGCGCCGGCCGCCAGCTCCTCGAACCCGACCCTCCCGCCCGACCAGAGGATGCGGTCGCAGGCGTGGAGCAGGTCCGGCAGCCCCTCGCGCGTCACGGCCGAGACCGGGACGCCGTCGGCGAGCGGGGGCGGGGTGCCGGGCGGGAGCCGGTCCACCTTGTTGAGGACCAGGAGCCGCGGCTTCTCCGAGAGCTCGAGGTCGGCCAGGATCTTCTCCACCGCCGCCACCTGCGCGTCGAGGTTCGGGTCGGACGCGTCGACCACGTGCAGCAGCAGATCCGCGTCGGAGAGCTCCTCGAGGGTGGCGCGGAAGGCGGTGACCAGGTCCTCCGGCAGGTCGCGGATGAAGCCCACCGTGTCGGTGATGATCACCTCGCGGTCGCGCGGGAAGCGCAGGCGCCGGCTGGTCGGGTCGAGGGTGGCGAAGAGCTTGTCCTCCGCCAGCACCTCGGAGGCGGTGAGGGCGTTGAGCAGGGTGGACTTGCCGGCGTTGGTGTAGCCGACGATGGAGAGGATGGGCAGCCCGTTCTCGTTGCGCTGCTTGCGCCGCACCTGGCGGCTCGCCGAGAGCTGCTCGATGCGCCGCTCGAGGGCGGTGATCCGGTCGCGCACGCGCCGGCGGTCGATCTCGAGCTTGGTCTCACCGGGGCCCCGGCCGCCGATGCCGCCGGCGAGGCGCGAGAGCGAGTCGTCGCGTCCGACCAGGCGCGGGTAGAGGTACTTGAGCTGCGCCAGCTCGACCTGCAGCTTGCCGTCCGAGCTCTGCGCCCGCTGGGCGAAGATGTCGAGGATGAGCTGGGTGCGGTCGAGGATCTTGAGGCTGGTCGCCTCGGCGATGTTGATGGCCTGCGATGGCGAGAGGTCGGCGTCGAAGACGATGAGGTCGGCCATGAGCTGCATGGAGCGGAGCAGCAGCTCGTCGAGCTTCCCCTTGCCGATGAGGTAGCGCGGGTCGGGCTCGCGCCGCATGGCGAGGAGCGCGTCGACCACCTCCACCCCGGCGGTGCGCGAGAGCTCCTTCAGCTCCTCGAGCGACGACTCGGCCTCGGCGCGGCCCCGCCCCTTGCCGCGCCCCTTGGTGCTGCCGCCCACGCCGACCAGCAGCGCCCGCTCGCGCCCGGAGGTGCGGCGCAGCGCGGAGCTGGCGCGGGCGAGCTCGTCCTCGAGCGCCAGGGCGCCCGAGAGCGCGTCGTAGAAGCCGGCGTCGAAGACGGTGGGGACGGTCTCATCCTTCCACATCTCGCCGGTGGCGTTCGGCAGCAGGTGGGCGAAGTGGAGCTTCCCCGGCAGGCCGGTCTCCAGCACCTCGATGGCGGCCACCAGATCGAGCCGCAGCAGCGCGAGGTCGGTGTGGTCGTCGCGGGTGAGGGCCTCGCCGTTCAGGTGGGTGTGCACCAGCCGCAGGCCGCGGAGGCGGTAGCTGCCGGCGCGGGCGCGGCCGATGTCCGGCAGCTCGAGCTTGCGGGCGTCGCCCACCACCACCTTCTGCACGTCGCCCTTGCGGTCGAGCAGGACGCCGACCTGGCGGTTGGTCTCGCGCGAGATCTCGGTGAGGTGGCGCGCCAGCTCCGGCGAGACGATGTCTTCGGCCGGGACGCGGCGGCGGTAGGTACGGCGGAGGGCGTGGAGCTGCGAGGGCTTGAGTCCGAGGGTGTTCCCGAAGACTTCTTGCATGAGTTGCCCGAAACATAGCGGGCGGCGGCCCCGAGGGCGAGCCCCCTCGGGTGCCGCGCCGGCCGCGGAGTCAGAGCCTTCGCAGGCTCAGTGGGTGGTGAAGGTGAAGTGCTCGCTCGCCTGCAGGTGGTTCCCGGCGAGATCCCGCACCCCGGTGGTCGCGGTGGCGGCGTAGACCTGGGCCGCAGCCAGGGGCGCGGCGGGGGTGAAGGTGGCGACCGCGCCCGAGAGCGTCACCGCGCCGGCGACCGGGCCGCTGCCCGCGTCGAGCAGGATGGTGCTCCCGTTCACCGAGGACGGGTCGACCGGCTTGCTAAAGGTGATCTGCACGGTGGTCGAGGTGGGCACGCCGACGGTGCCGTTGGCCGGCAGCGTGGAGTCGACCACCGGCGGGACCAGATCGGCGGCCGGCTCGGTGGTGAAGCTCCAGGTGTAAGGCTGCGCCATGGCGTCGCCGGCCAGGTCGCGCGCTGCGGTGGAGATGCTCGCCCGGTAGGTGGTGCCGCCCTGCAGCGGCAGCGCCGGGGTGAAGACCGCCAGGTTGCCGTTGCAGCCGATGGTGCCGGCCAGCGCGAAACCGGCCGGGTCGAGGAGCGTGAAGGTGGCGCTGTCGACGCTCGACGGGTCGAGCACCTCGTTGAAGGTGGCCAGCACCGCCACGTCCACCGGCGCCAGGGTGGAGGGCACGGGGATGGTGGAGACCACGTAGGGCGCAACGTCGGAGCGGGTGGAGCTGGAGCCGGACTGCTGCGTGGACGAGCCGCCGCAGGCAGCGAAGAGGGCGAGCGCGAAGGCGAGGAGCGCGCGGCGGCGCCAGGGAGCGAGGGGCATCTCGGGTTCCATTCCCGTTATGGCGGGGATGGTATCAGCCCCGGGCGGGGCGGTGCCAGCCGCCACTCCTCCGCCAAAAGAAACGGCGGGCCGGCGGCGCTCTTGGCGCGGCCGGCCCGCCGGGACGGGGTGCGCTGGCTCCAGGCTAGCGGGCGATGGCGGCGTCCACCTTGACGGTCGCGTCGTCGGCCTGCTTCGCGCCCGCGTCGACCTTCTCGGCCACCTTCGCCTTGGCGTGGTCGGTCGCCTGGTGGACCTTGGCCCGGGCGTCGTCGGCCTTCTTGTGGACCTTGGCCTTGAGGACGGCGGCGCTGGCGGCGCCGTCGGGGTTGGGGCGCGCCGCCTCGGCCGCCTTGGCCTTCACCTCGGCGGTCTTCTGGTCGGCGGCCGCCTTGACCTGGGTCGTCACCTTGGCGGCCTCGGCTGCGGTCGCGCCCTGCACCTTGGCCGACTCGGCCGCGGCAGCGCCCTTCACGCCCGCCGTCTCGGTGGCGGCCGCGTCCTTCATCTTCGCCGCCTCGGACTGGACGTCGGAGGTGAAGGCGCCAGCGGCGTCGGCGGCCGAGGGGAACTGGGCGCGTGCAGCGGTGGCGATGGCGAGCGCGGCGAAGGCGACGGTCAGCTTCATGGTGGGGCTCCAGGAATGAGGGTCGACGCTTCCGAGGCAGCAAGGGGCGTGCCGCCACCGGGTGATCGCGGCGGTCGAGCGTTTTCGCCCGGTTGGCCGTTCGCGCCGGTTCGGCGAGGTGTGGCCCGGGCGGGCGATCGGCCCGACGCTGGGTCAAACCTCCACATCCGGCGGTCGTTCGTCTCCGCTCACCGCGATGGCGGTGAGGGGCGCAGCGCGAGCGAGAGCTTGACCAACGCGTCGGCGCGGCAGCGGGTGGAGCGCCGCTCCGGGCGGCGGCCCGGGTGCTCCACCCGGACCTCCACCGTCGCGCCGGGCTGGCAACCGAGAGAGGCCAGCAGCGGCGTCTCGCCCACGTCCCGGCCGTCGACGAAGACGTGCGCGCCCTCCGGCGTGGACTCGACGGAGAGCCCGAAGCCCTGGAACGGGAGCGTGACCTCGCCGGTGGCCGGATCCACCCGCTCGCTGCGAGGCGCGAGCGTGGTGCTCTGCATCCAGCCGCGCTTCACCTCCTCGCGCTCGGCGTCCGAGAGCACCGGGCCCGACGGCTCGGGCGCCTGAGCCGGGCCCGTTGCCTCCGCCACCGCGCGCGCCGGGGCGAGCTGGCGCTGGGCGAGATAGGCCATGCCGAGCATCAGCGCGACCCCCACCACGGCGTAGATGACCATGCGCCGCGTCGGGCTGGAGTAGTCGTCGGTCATCGGAGGCCCCCCAGGCGCGCGCGCCGCGCGCCGCATGAGCGCCCAGGCTACGACGGACCCGCGCCAGCGGCGAGCGCGAAGCGCAGGCCGTCGCGGACGGAGGCGCTGCCACCCAGCGACGCCGGGGCTATCCTCCCACGCATGACCTCCGCCCCTCACCGGCGGCGCCTCGGCGCCACGGACCTGCAGGTGTTCCCCCTCAACCTCGGCGGCAACGTCTTCGGCTGGACCGCCGACCGCGCCCAGAGCTTGGCCGTGCTCGACGCCTACCGGGCCGCCGGCGGGAACTTCGTGGACACCGCCGACCGTTACAGCGGCTGGGTGCCCGGCCACCGCGGGGGCGAGTCGGAGGAGGTGCTGGGCGCGTGGCTGCGGGAGCGCGGCTGCCGCGGCGAGATGGTGATCGCCACCAAGGTGGGCGCGGGCGGGCCGGAGGTGGCGGCGGGGCTCTCCGCGGACCAGATCCGCCGCGGCTGCGAGGGCTCGCTGCGCCGGCTCGGGACGGACCGCCTCGACCTCTACTACGCCCACAAGGACGACCCCTCGACGCCGCTCGAGGAGACGCTCGCGGCCTTCGACGCGCTGGTGCGCGAGGGCAAGGTGCGCTGCCTCGGCGCCTCCAACTACGCCGCGCCGCGGCTGCGCGAGGCGCTCGACGCGAGCGAGCGCGGCGGCCTGGCGGCGTACGCCGTGGTGCAGCCCGAGTACAGCCTGGTGGCGCGGACGTCCTTCGAGGGGGAGCTCTCGGCGCTCTGCGCCGAGCGCGGGCTCGGGGTCTGCACCTACTACGCGCTCGCCTCCGGCTTCCTCACCGGCAAGTACGGCGAGGGCCCGGCGCCGGCGACCCCGCGCGCCGCGGCGGTGAAGGCCTACCTCGCGGATCCGGTGGCCATGGCCCGGCTCGCCACCGCCCGCGAGGTGGCCCGGGAGCGCGGCGCCACCGTCGCGCAGGTCGCCCTCGCCTGGCAGCTCCACCATCCGCCGGTGACCGCGCCCATCGCCAGCGCCACCAGTCCGGCGCAGGTGGAGGAGCTGTGCGGGGCGGTCGGCCTCGCGCTCTCGCCGGAGGAGGTGGCGCGGCTCGACCGGGCGGGGGCGTGAGGGCGCGCCGGGCCGGTCAGGTGGCGCGATCCTGCGCGAGCTCCCGGATCTGCTGGAGGTCCGCCAGGAGCCGCGCGTAGCCCCAGCCGGCCTTGGGCCACTCCCGCTCCGCCGGCGCCACCTCGGCGCCGCGGCGCAGCCACTCCACGAACGCGGTCGTCCGCTCGGGGTCGAGCCCGCGCGCGAGCGCGGCGTGGAGCGCCTGGTGCGGGTGCTCGGGGGGCGCGGGTGGAAAGGCGTCTAGGAAGCGCTGGAGCGCCTCCGCGAAGGTGCGCCCCGCGTGATCGTCCTCCTCGTCGAGGGGATACTGCTGCGAGTCCGGCCGGTGACTCCGCGCGTGTTCGCGCAGGGAGAGCGCGATCCTGGACGCGAAGAGGAACGCCTCCTCCGGGGTGACGTCGTGCAGCTCCTCCCGCAGCTCCGCGCTCGATTCCTGGATGGGGGCGCTCATCGGCCGCCTCCATTCTCCTGGAGGAGCCGCATCGCGGTCTGCAGCCGCTGGTGCTCCTCCTCCTCGGGAATGGGGCCGATGGTTCGTTCGTCGTAGATGCAGTAGCGGCCCAGCCAGAAACCGACGGCGCACCCCCGCGGCTCGAGCTCGAGCCCCAGGGCCACGGCCGCCGCTGTCACCTGCGCGGGAGAAGCGCCGAGGATTCGGTGGAAGACCTCCGACGAGAACCGACTGACTGCGAGGCGGGCCTCGGCCTCGTCGCGATCGGGCTCGTCCGCCCGCGCGCGTCCCTCCCAGTAGCGCGCCTGCTGCGCCAGGTAGCGGCTGAAGCGCGCCGCGCCGAGCGGCGCGACCCCCCGGGTGAGGATGTCCTCGGTCCGGTCGTAGGTGCAGCGCCAGTAGCTGGTCCGGTCTTCGTGCTGCCGCTCGAATGCGGCCTGCACCCGGAGGCACTGGCTCGCCTCGAAGCGCAGCCGCGTCGCCGCCGGGTCGGGCGCCGCCGTCGCGCCGGCCGGGATGTCCCGCTCGCGCTCCTGCGCCCCGCTCCAGCACCAGAACCAGAATTCCATCGCCTGCCCTCGCGACAGCCTCGGCGCGTTGGCCTCCGTCCACGTCGCTTCGTCCGCCATGTGGCCTCCTCACGTTTGGTCCTGGAGGAGAGCGTACGGGAGGGATGGACATACATACACCTACATTCGGCTGGATGGCCAAAGCGGCTAATCGTTTCGGCCGGTTGCGCCCTCGGAGCCAAACCAGATCGAGTTCACGAACCTGGTGGTGGATCACCTGACCGAGAACGGGGTCATGGAGCCGGCTCTACGAGTCGCCGTTCACCGGCGTCGCGCCGCAGGGCCCGGATGCCCTCTTCACCGGAGCGCAGGTGGACGAGCTGGTCGCGGCGCTCTCCCGTGTACGTGCGGGAGCGGTGGCCGCTCAAAGGCGGGCCGCGTCGCGACCGGGCAGTCGTGGCTTGGCAGACCCTCAGGGTACAAAAACGCGGTGCTGATTCTGTACCTCGACGAGTTCGGCCACGCCGGCGCCTGGGACCCGAGCGACCCCGCTCACCGCCATCATCCGCTGTTCGGGCTCGCGGGCATCGTGGTCGAGTGCGCGAAGGCCCGCGATCTCGATCGCGGATACCTGCACCTCAAGCGGTCCTATTACCGTTACGAGATCGAGCGTACGTGGCGGGGACAGGGCAAGCGGGAGGAACGGTTCGAGCCGAAACAGCTCAGCAGCCGGCGCGACCGCCGCTTCGCCATCGGGGTCCTCCAGCTCGTCAGGCGACTCGGTGGCCGCCTCATCGTTCACGGTTTGGCGAAGAGGATCGGCGTTCGCACGCACGACGAGAGGGCGCTCTACCACAGCGTCATGCAGGGCGCGCTCCGGGCGTTCGACGCAGTCATCGAGGCCTCCGGCGCCGCCTCGGGCATCGTCATCGCAGACCGGCGCAGCGAGACCGCGGACACTGCCCTGCTCGAATCCGCTCAATCCTATCTCTTTTCCAACCAACACCGGGTCGGGCGAGTGGCCGAGACGCCGCTCCTCGTGCGCTCGGATTGGCCTCATGGCGTCCAAGCCGCTGACACGGTGGGACGGGTCGTCGCGAGCGTGCACAGGTACCGGACTCTGGGAGAGCCCAGCCACGCCGCTGCTGACAGGGAGTTCGGCGACTGGCTCGACGCCCTCTCCGCTGACATCGCTGGGAAACTGTCTTCCGTCTACGTGCGCAAACCCACGCGGGGGCTCGGCCCTGACGGTGACTGCGCCTTGAGGGCTCGGGGCCGATGGCCGAGTTGACTCTGTCGGCAAGAAGGACTAGCTAAGTGTTGCTGCCAGTCGACACCGCGTCGGCCATGCAGCGCCCCGAAAGCCCGCCACCCGGCGGGCTTTTGTGCTTCTGACGGCGCGCGCGCCGGCGAAGGCGAGGCCAGGCGCGGGCCCCCTCAGGGCGCTCCCCGCCCCGTTTTCCGCTACAGTCGCCGCCGTGCAGCGCTCTTCCCTCTCCAAGCTGAAGCGGCTCGTGGTCAAGGTCGGCACCGGCAGCCTCACCACCCCGGCCGGCAAGTCCGACCGGCACAACTGCGCCCGGCTCGGCGCCGAGCTGGCGGAGGCGGCGCGGTCGCGGCGGCTGGTGCTCGTCTCCTCCGGAGCCATCACCTTCGGCGCCGAGCAGCTCGGGCTCGTCCGCAGCAAGGCGCGCCCCTGGGACATCGCCACCAAGCAGGCCTGCGCCGCCGCCGGCCAGCCGCACCTCATGCGCGCCTGGCGCGAGGCGCTGGCGCCGCACGGCCTGGGCGTGGCGCAGGTGCTCCTCACCGCCGAGGACCTCGCCAGCCGCAAGCGCTTCCTCAACGCCCGCCGCACCTTCGCGCGGCTGCTCGAGCTCGGCGTGCTGCCGGTGGTGAACGAGAACGACACCGTGGCGGTGGACGAGATCAAGGTGGGCGACAACGACTCGCTCGCCGGGCTGGTGGCCACCTGCGTCGAGGCCGAGCTGGTGACGATGCTCACCGACGTGGACGCCATGTACGACCGCGATCCCCGCAAGCCCGGCGCCCGGGTGCTGCGCGACGTGCCGCGGATCACCGCCGAGGTGGAGCGGATGGCCGGGGGCGCGGGCAGCGACCAGAGCACCGGCGGGATGATCACCAAGGTGCGGGCGGCGAAGCGGCTCGCCTCGCAGGGGATCGGCACCGCGCTCCTCTCCGGCCGCGCTCCCGGGGCCCTGGCGGCGCTCCTCTCCGGCGAGCCGGTGGGCACCTTCTTCGCGCCCACCTGCGCGCAGCTCTCTCGCCGCAAGGGCTGGCTGCTCTCGGCCGCCCGCGGCCGCGGCGTGCTGCTGGTCGACGACGGCGCCCGGCGCGCCCTCGAGGAGCGGGGCAAGAGCCTGCTCCCGTCCGGGGTGAAGGCGGTGGCCGGCCACTTCGGCGTGGGCGACCCGGTGGACATCGCGGTCGGCCACGGCCGGCCCTTCGCGCGCGGGCTCGCCGGCTACGGCGCCGACGAGGTGCGGCGCATCGCCGGCCTGAAATCGGGCGAGATCGAGCGGACGCTCGGCTATAAGTACCTCGACGAGGTGGTGCACCGGAACGACCTGGTGCTCCTCGACGATGAAGAGGCGGAGGCCCGGCAGTGACGAAGAAGCAGCCCGCGTCCATCGCGGAGCAGATGCGGGCCCTGGCCACCGCCTCCCGCGAGGCCGCCCGCGAGCTCTCGCGGGCCCCCACCGCCCGCAAGAACGCCGCCCTCCTCGCCGCCGCCGACGCCGTGCGCCGCCGGAGCCGCGCCATCCTGGCCGCCAACAAGCACGACCTCGCCGCCGCGCGGAAGGCCGGGCAGAACGCGGCCTACCTCGACCGCCTGGCGCTCGACCCGAAGCGGCTCGAGGGTGTGGCCGAGGCGCTGCGCGAGGTGGCGCGCCTGCCCGACCCGGTGGGCGAGGTGACCGCCAGCTGGACCCGCCCGAACGGCCTCGCGGTGAAGAAGGTGCGCATCCCGCTCGGCGTGGTGCTGATGGTCTACGAGGCCCGCCCCAACGTCACCGTGGACGCCGCCGGGCTGTGCCTCAAGAGCGGCAACGCCGCCATCCTCCGCCCCGGCTCCGACGCCCTCCACTCCTCGCTGGCGCTCGCCGACGCCTTCGCCGACGGGCTCGCCAAGGCCGGGCTGCCGCGCGCCGCGGCGCAGGTGGTGCCCACCGCCGACCGCGAGGCCACCTTCGCGCTGCTCCAGCTCGACGACCTCATCGACCTCGCCATCCCCCGCGGCGGGCCCTCGCTCATCCGGGCTGTGGCCGAGCGGTCCCGGGTGCCGGTGCTGAAGCATTACCAGGGCGTCTGCCACCTCTTCCTCGACCACTCGGCGCCGCTGGACAAGGCGGTCGCGCTCGCGCTCGACGGCAAGGTGCGGCGCCCCGGCGTGTGCAACGCCCTCGAGTGCCTCCTCGTCCACCGCGGCGCCGCGGCCAAGCTCCTGCCGGCGGTGGGCGGCGCGCTCGTCAAGGCGGGAGTGGAGCTGCGCTGCGACCCGGCCTCGCTCGCCGTCCTCGGCCGGGCGGGGGTGAAGGCCAGCGCGGCCGCCGCCGACGACTTCGGGCGCGAGTTCCTCGACAAGATCCTGGCGGTGCGGGTGGTGCCGAACCTCGACGCCGCCCTCGATCACATCGCGCGCTACGGCTCGCTCCACACGGAGGCCATCTGCACCCGCGACCTCGACAGCGCGCGCCGGTTCGAGCGCGAGGTCGTCGCCAGCGCGGTGATGGTGAACGCCTCCACCAGGTTCAACGACGGCGGCGAGCTGGGGCTCGGCGCCGAGATCGGCATTTCCACCACCAAGCTGCACGCCTTCGGTCCCATGGGGCTCCAGGAGCTCACGGCGCAGAAGTTCGTGGTGCAGGGCGAAGGACAAGTGAGGAACTAGATGGCGACGAAGAAGACCGCGACGAAGAAGACGGCGGAGAAGAGCCCGGCGCGCAAGGGTCCGGCCGCCAAGGCCGGCAAGGTCGGCAAGGGCTTCAAGGCGTTCAAGGGCGCCAAGGCGAAGCCGGCCCGCAAGCCGGCCCGCGACGTCAAGAAGGCGAGCCCGGCCAACCGCGGCCGGGGCGCCAAGCCGGCCAAGCGCTTCAAGCACGAGAAGGCGCCGGTGGTCGGAACCACCCGCAAGGTCAAGAAGGCCGCCGCGCAGGGCCAGCCGGTGCTGACGCCCCGCAAGCGCCAGGTGCTCGCCCCGCGCGACACGGCCGCCGAGGTGGCCGAGGCTGCCGCGGCGCCGTCGCCCCGGGAGGAGAACCGCCCCGACCCCGCCCGCGAGACCGCCCTCTCGATCGCCCAGGCCGGCCTCGACAAGAAGGCGCAGGAGGTGCTGCTCCTCGACGTGCGCGGCCTCACCAGCTACGCCGACTGGTTCGTCGTCATGACCGCCGATAGCGAGCGGCAGGCCGGCGCCATCGCCGACGCGGTGGACGAAAAGCTCAAGGCGGCCGGCCAGAGCAAGGTCGGCTCGGAGGGCTACTCGGGCGGGCGCTGGGTGCTCATCGACTACGGCGACGTGGTGGCCCACGTCTTCAGCCGCGAGGCGCGCCAGTTCTACGACCTCGAGGGTCTCTGGGCCGACGCGCCGCGGTTCCCGGTCGAGGGGTAGCTCGGGGCGTAACGCGCCGGCGTGCCGGGGGGGCGCGCTTCACTCCTTGAATACCGACCGGCGCGGGGCGTAAGCGCCCGCTTGCCAGGCCTCGCCACGGCCCTGCGGGCCGAGATCCGGCCTCACGGTCCGTATGACGCGCTGCGGCTCCGGCCCGATCGGGGCCGTACCCTTGCCGAGTCAGGGGGACGCTCTGCTACACTCATCGTCCCTCGGCACCCCGGCAGGAATTACCGGTCTTCAATCCAATGTTTGGCTTGGGACGGCCCGGAATGGGCCGCCTCACCCCCAGGAGGCGTGCATGTCGAAGCGGCGCATGGTGACGATGGACGGGAACGAGGCGGTCGCCTCGGTCGCCCACCGCATCAACGAGGTGATCGCCATCTACCCGATCACCCCCTCCTCGAACATGGGCGAGTGGGCCGACGAGTGGTCCTCCAAGGGGCAGAAGAACATCTGGGGCTCGGTGCCGAGCGTCTCCGAGATGCAGTCGGAGGGCGGCGCCGCCGGCGCGGTCCACGGCGCGCTCCAGGCGGGCGCGCTCACGACGACCTTCACGGCGTCGCAGGGCCTCCTGCTGATGGTCCCGAACATGTACAAGATCGCGGGCGAGCTCACCCCGTTCTGCATGCACGTGTCGGCGCGCACCCTCGCCACCCACGCGCTCTCGATCTTCGGCGACCACTCCGACGTGATGGCGGTGCGCCAGACCGGCTTCGCGCTGCTCGCCAGCGCCTCGGTGCAGGAGGCGCACGACTTCGCGCTCATCGCGCAGCGCGCCTCGCTGGTGAGCCGCATCCCCTTCCTCCACTTCTTCGACGGCTTCCGCACCTCGCACGAGGTCTCCAAGATCGAGCTGCTCGAGGACGACGACCTGCGGGCGCTCATCACCGACGACCTGGTGGCGGCGCACCGCGCCCGCGCGCTCACGCCCGAGGCCCCGGTGGTGCGCGGCACCGCACAGAACCCCGACGCCTTCTTCCAGGCCCGCGAGGCCTGCAACACCTACTACCTCGACTGCCCGGACGCGGTGCAGGCGTCGATGGACGCCTTCGCGAAGCTCACCGGCCGCCAGTACAAGCTCTTCGAGTACCACGGCCACCCGCAGGCGGAGCGGGTGGTGGTGGCCATGGGCTCGGGCTGCGAGACCATCCAGGAGACCATCGACTGGATGGTGGCGCGCGGCGAGAAGGTGGGCCTGGTGAAGGTGCGGCTCTACCGGCCCTTCCCGGTCGGCGACTTCATGAAGGCGCTGCCGAAGACCACCCAGAGCATCGCGGTGCTCGACCGCACCAAGGAGCCGGGCGCCATCGGCGAGCCGCTCTACCAGGACGTGGTCACGGCGCTGCGCGAGGCGCAGCAGGCCCACATCGACCGCTTCCATCACGAGATCGTGGTCACCGGCGGCCGCTACGGCCTCTCCTCCAAGGAGTTCACCCCGGCGATGGTGAAGGCGGTCTACGAGGACCTGGCGAAGAGCCGGCCGCGCCGCCACTTCACCGTGGGCATCAACGACGACGTCACCAAGCTCTCGCTGCCCTTCGACCCCACCTTCGACATCGAGCCCGACTCGGTGGTGCGCGCGGTCTTCTTCGGCCTCGGCGCCGACGGCACGGTGGGCGCCAACAAGAACTCGATCAAGATCATCGGCGAGGACACCGACAACTTCGCCCAGGGCTACTTCGTCTACGACTCGAAGAAGTCGGGCTCGGTCACCATCAGCCACCTGCGCTTCGGGCCGAAGCCCATCCACTCCGCCTACCTGGTCTCTAAGGCCAACTTCGTCGCCTGCCACCAGTCCCAGTTCCTCGAGAAGTACGAGATGCTGGAGCTGGCCGCCCCCGGCGCCACCTTCCTGCTCAACACCCAGCACGGGCCGAAGGAGGTCTGGGACACCCTGCCGCTCGAGGTGCAGCAGCAGCTCGTCGAGAAGAAGCTCAAGCTCTACGTCATCGACGCCTACGACGTGGCCAAGAAGACCGGCATGGGGGTGCGCATCAACACCATCATGCAGACCTGCTTCTTCGCCATCTCCGGCGTGCTGCCGCGCGAGGAGGCGATCGCCCACATCAAGAAGGCGATCGAGAAGACCTACGCCAAGAAGGGCGAGGAGATCGTCCAGAAGAACTTCGAGGCGGTGGACCAGACCCTGGCGCACCTCTTCCCGGTGGAGGTGCCGGCCCGCCTCACCGGTCAGCCGCGCCCGCCGGCGGTCTCGCCCGAGGCCCCGGAGTTCGTGCAGCGGGTCACCTCGCTCATGATGGCGGGGAAGGGCGACCTGCTGCCGGTGTCGGCCTTCCCGGTCGACGGCACCTGGCCCATGGGCACCACCCGCTGGGAGAAGCGGAGCATCGCCCTCGACATCCCGACCTGGGACTCGTCGCTCTGCATCCAGTGCAACAAGTGCGCGCTCATCTGCCCGCACGCCGCCATCCGCGCCAAGTTCTACCCGGCCGAGTCGCTCGCCGGCGCGCCGGCGGCCTTCAAGGCGATGGACTTCAAGAGCGCCGAGGTGAAGGGCTCGAAGTACACCATCCAGGTGGCGCCCGAGGACTGCACCGGCTGCAACCTCTGCGTCGCCATCTGCCCGGCCGAGTCGAAGACCCAGGTCGGCCACAAGGCGCTCGACCTCGTGCCCATGCCGCCGCTCCGCGAGCAGGAGAAGAAGAACTTCGAGTTCTTCCTCGCCCTCCCCGAGGCCGACCGCACGAAGCTCAAGCTCGACACCAAGGGCACCCAGTTCCTCGAGCCGCTCTTCGAGTTCTCCGGCGCCTGCTCGGGCTGCGGCGAGACGCCGTACCTCAAGCTCCTCACCCAGCTCTACGGCGATCGGATGCTCATCGCCAACGCCACCGGCTGCTCCTCGATCTACGGCGCCAACCTGCCGACCACCCCGTACTCCACCGACGGGTGCGGGCGCGGGCCGGCCTGGGCCAACTCGCTCTTCGAGGACAACGCCGAGTTCGGCTTCGGGCTGCGCCTCGCGGTGGACAAGCAGGGGGAGTTCGCCCGCGAGCTCCTGGTCCGGCTCGCGCCGCAGGTGGGTGACGCGCTGGTGGACGGGATCCTCAAGGCCGACCAGTCGACCGAGGCCGGCATCGCCGCGCAGCGCGAGCGGGTGAAGGCGCTGCAGGAGAAGCTCGGCGCGATCCCCGCTCCCGACGCGGCCCGGCTGCGGCTGGTGTCCGACTACCTGGTCCGGAAGAGCGTCTGGATCGTGGGCGGCGACGGCTGGGCCTACGACATCGGCTACGGCGGCCTCGACCACGTCATCGCCCAGGGCAAGAAGGTGAACATCCTGGTGCTCGACACCGAGGTCTACTCGAACACCGGCGGGCAGGCCTCCAAGGCCACGCCCATGGGCGCCGCCGCCAAGTTCGCCACCGCCGGCAAGGCCACCGGCAAGAAGGACCTCGCCATGATGGCCATGACCTACGGCAACGTGTACGTGGCCCGGGTGGCGATGGGGGCCAAGGACGCGCAGACCATCAACGCCCTGCGCGAGGCCGACGCCTTCCCCGGCACCTCGCTGGTCATCGCCTACAGCCACTGCATCGCCCACGGCTACGACATGGGGCTCGGCATCGAGCAGCAGACCGCCGCGGTCGACTCGGGCTACTGGCCGCTCTTCCGCTTCGACCCGCGCCGCGCCGCCCAGGGCGAGAGCCCGCTCAAGCTCGACTCGGGCGCGCCCAAGGTGAGCCTGCTCGACTACGTGTCGGCCGAGAACCGCTACCGGCAGGTGCAGCAGGCCAACCCCGAGGCGTTCAACCGCTTCATGGACGAGGCGCAGAAGACGGTGCGCGAGCGGTACGCGCTCTACGAGCAGCTCGCCCGCGCCATGCTGCCGGCGAACCTCGTCCCCGGGGCGGCCAACGGGGCGCCGAAGGCGAAGGCGTAGCGGCGGCCTTGGGGGCGGCCACGACGTGCCTCGTGGCCCGCCCCCCTCCGGCTGAACGGAGCGCGAACCGAGGTACACTGGCGCCCCCATGAACCACCCCGACCGAATCCTGGCGAGCGGCGACGAGGCGGTCGCGCTCGCGGCCCTCGACGCCTCCGTCGCCCTCGGTACCGGCTATCCCGGCACCCCCTCCACCGAGATCCTGGAGGCCTTCGCCGCCGCCGGCGGCAAGGCGCAGTGGGCGCCCAACGAGAAGGTGGCGCTGGAGGTCGGGCTGGGCGTCGCCTTCGCCGGCGCCCGCGCGCTCGTCACCATGAAGCACGTCGGCCTGAACGTGGCCGCCGACCCGCTCTTCACCGCCGCCTATACCGGCGTCGACGGGGCGCTGGTGGTGGTCTCGGCCGACGACCCGGGCATGGCCTCCTCGCAGAACGAGCAGGACAACCGGCGCTACGCGGTCGCCGCCGGCCTGCCGGCGCTCGAGCCCTCCGACTCGCAGGAGGCCTACGACTTCACCCTGGCCGCGGTCGAGCTCTCGGAGCGGTTCAAGCTGCCGGTGCTGCTGCGCATGACCACCCGGGTCTGCCACGGCAGCTCGATCCTGGAGCGCCGGCCCGCGCTGCCGGCCCCGGCGCCGGCCCGCTTCCGCCGCGACATCGCCGGGCGGGTGATGATCCCGGCCTACGCCCGCCCCGCCCACAAGCGGCTGCGCGAGAAGCTCGCGGCCGTCGCCGACTGGTGCGAGACCACCGCGCTCAACCGGGTGGACCGCGGCGATCCGCGGCTCGGCGTGGTCACCGCCGGCGTCTCCTACCTGCACGTGCGCGAGGCCGCCCCCGACGCCAGCGTCTTCAAGCTCGGCACCGTCCACCCGCTCCCGCTCGCCAAGCTGCGCGCCTTCGCCGAGAGCGTGGACCGGTGCGTGGTGGTGGAGGAGGGCGACCCCTGCCTGTTCGAGGCGCTGCGCGCCGCCGGCGTGGCCGTGGAGGGGCGGCCCGAGCCCTTCCGCTTCGGCGAGCTCAACGTGGGCCGGGTGCGCCGCATCCTCGCCGGCGACGCCAGCCCCGAGCCGGCCCCGCCGCGCGGCAAGCCTCCGGAGCTCTGCCCGGCCTGCCCCTACCACCCGGTCTACGGCACGCTCCAGAAGCTCGACTGCATCGTCGCGGGGGACATCGGCTGCTACTCGCTCGGCGTCCTCCCTCCCTACCAGGCCATGGACACGCTCGTGGACATGGGCGCCGCGCTCGGCGTCGGCCTCGGCCTGCGCCACGCGCTGCCCGAGGCGGACGCTCGCCGGGTGGTCTCGGTGATCGGCGACTCCACCTTCGTCCACTCCGGCCTCACCGGCGTGGCCGAGATGGTCTACAACCCGCCGCCCACCGGCCACGTGGTGCTGGTGCTCGACAACGGCACCACCGCCATGACCGGGCAGCAGGAGCACCCCGGCACCGGCCGCAGCCTCGACCACGAGCCCACCGGGCGACTCTCGATCGAGGGCGTGGCGCGCGCCATGGGCGTGGCGCAGGTGGACGTGGTCGACCCGGTGGAGGATCCCCAGGGCTTCGAGGCGCTGCTGCGCCGCCGGCTCTCCGAGACCGCGCTCTCGCTCATCGTCGCCCGCCGCCCCTGCATCCTGGCCGCGCCCGACATCCGCAAGTGGGAGAAGGCGGCCGAAGCGAAGCGCGCCTGCCAGGGCTGCGCCGAGGAGTGCCAGTCATGAAGCCGCAGGTCACCAACGTCATCATCGCCGGCCTGGGCGGACAGGGCGTCATCAAGGCCTCCGACATCCTCGCCGAGGTGGCGCTGCGCGCCGGGCTCGACGTGAAGAAGGCGGAGGTCCACGGCATGAGCCAGCGCGGCGGCTCGGTCTCGACCGACGTCCGCTTCGGCGAGGAGGTACTCTCGCCCATGGTGCCGCCGGGCGAGGCCGACTTCCTCGTGGTGCTCGCGCCCTCCGAGGTGGAGGTGAACCGCCCGTCGCTCAAGCCGGGCGGCGTGCTCCTCGCCCCCGACCTCGTGCCCGAGGGCGCGCTCGCCAACAAGCGGAGCCTCAACGTGGCGCTCCTGGGGGCGCTCTCCGCGCACCTCGACCTCCCGGAGGCGATCTTCTTCGAGGCGGTGCGCGCCGCGCTGCCGGAGCGGCTCCACGCCGTCAACGAGGCGGCCTTCGCGGCGGGGCGGGCCGCGGCGCTCGCGGCTCAGGGCCAGCGGAGCGCGCGGACCGGCGGGTAGCGCCACCACTCCGTCGCCCGCGCGCCGGAGCCCTGGTACACGTCGCGCCCGAGGGGCGCGTCGGCGCGGTACGCCCCCACCCAGGCGAGCCAGGCCGCGAGGGCGCCCGACGCGAGCAGCGCCGGGACGAGGCCGCGCCGCCGGACCGGGGTGAGCAGCGGCGCGAGGCCGAGCGCGAGGAGCGGGGTGGCGTCGGTCACCAGCCTCGGCCCGTAGCACCAGCCGCCGGGCCAGTCGAGCCAGGCCGCGTGCACCGCCACCACCCCCGCGGCCGCGGCGAGCGCGAAGGCGTACAGCCGGTCCCGCCGCGCGCCGGCCGCGAGCCCCAGGAGCCCGAGCGCCGCCCAGGGCACGTAGGTGAGGAGCCCGCGGGTCGGTGAGCCGAGGACGCCGGCGAGCCCGGGCCCGAAGGCTCCCAGGAACCCTCCGCCGTCCTGCGAGTAGCCGGTGCGCCACGGCGCCCCGAAGGCCCAGGTGTCGTAGCCGGCGAGCAGGGCGAGCGGCACGGCCGCGCCGGCGGCGGCGCGCAGCGCGGGGCGGAGGCCGCGGGTGGCCTGGTACCCGAGCAGCGCTGCCAGCACCACCGCGTTGGTGGGCCTGGCGGCGGCGGCGAGCCCGGCGCAGCACCCGGCCCAGGGCTCGAAGCGGGGATCCTGGCGCGACCGCACCGCGCAGAAGAGGCCGGCGGAGAGGGCGAGCACGCCCGGCGCGTGCTGCCAGAGCGCCTGCGCGGCGGTGCTGAAGATCGGCGAGGCGAAGGCGTAGAGCGCCGCCCCGAGCAGCGCCGGGGCGGGCGCGAGGCCGAGCGCGAGCAACGTCGCGAGCAGGAAGCCCACCGACGCCGCGGCCATCAGGGCGGCCGCGAGCTTCTCGGCGTGCGGGAGCCCGCCGGGCCGTCCCGGGCCGAGCGCGGCCGGCAGGTAGACGGGGAGCGCCAGCAGCCCTGCGGTCACCGGGTACTGCGAGACCAGCCGGCCGTTCACCCGGTGCGCCCAGGCCGGCGGCGGGCCGCTCCCGAGCACCGGGTCGAGCGCGAGCGTGCCGTGGCGCAGGAGCGCGTACGGGACGAGCGTCGCCGGCTGGGTGTCGCCCGACATGAGCCGCCGGTCGTTCCCGAGGTAGACCAGCAGCGCCAGCGCCGCCGCGCAGGCCGGGAGCGCGCGGCGGCCGAGGCGGAGCCAGAGCCAGGCCGCGCCGCTCGCCGCCGCGACGGCGGCCAGGTGGTAGACGAGCGGCTTGTGGAGCGGCCCGAACCGGAGGCCGGCCCGGTAGAGCTCGGCCGCGGTGAGCGCCGTCGCCACCAGGGCCGTGGCCGCGAGCGCCCGGGCGAGGCGGGGACGCCCGCCGAGAGACGGCCTCGCGCCCTCCGGCGGGTCGGTGCGGCGCATGGGACCGGAAGATACCACGCGAGGACCGGCCTCCCGGGGCCGCGCGAGGAGCGCCGGGCGGCGCGGCGTGAGTCGGGGTAGGCTGGCGGACCGGCGGGGAGCCGGGGGGGGGGCAGAGCGAGCGTGGGCGACGAGGCGAACGAGAAGGCGGCGGCGGGCCGGCTCGAGCAGCGGCTCGCGCTCCTCGCCTCGCTGGCGGTGGCGGCGCTGGCGGCCTGGCGGCTCTGGGAGGCCTATCCCCGGATCGAGAACCGGCTCTCCTTCGGCTGGGACGCCGCGCGGCGCGCGGTGCTGAACCTCGAGGCGGCCGAGGCGCTCCGCGGCCTGCACCCGCTCGACCTGCTGCGGCTCCTGGCCGGGCCGGAGACCTGGCCCACGCTGCGGATGCTCTTCGCCGCCCCGGCGCTGGCCTTCACCGGCCCGTCGCCGGCGGTCGAGAGCGCGGTCACCGTCCTCCACTACGCCCTCCTGCTCGTCGCCGTGGCCTGGGCGGCGCGGGTGCTGGTGCCGCGCGAGCCGCTGGCCGCCGTCGCGGTGGCGGCCCTGGTCACCGCTGCTCACGCCGGGCTCCTGGGCTACGCCGCGACCGGCATGCTGGAGGTGCTCTCGGCCCTCTGCACCGCGGCGGCGCTGGCCGCCTGGCTCCGGTTCCGGGAGGGCGGGCCGGATGCGCGGGTCTGGCCGCTGGCGCTCCTCGGCAACTGCCTCTTCCACGCGAAGTGGCAGCACGGCCTGCTCTTCGCCGCCGCGGCGCTGGCCGTCGAGGCGGGCTCGCTCCCGCGCGAGGCTCGCCGCGCGGCCCTGTCGGCCCTGGGGAGGAGCCTCGTCCGCGTCCTCCGCCGCCGGACGGCGCAGGGGCTCCTGCTCGCGGTGGCGGCCCTGGCGCTCCTGGCGATCGCCGCCTCCCTCACCGGGGGCTGGGAGCTCCGGCTCGCCGGCCAGGAGGTGCGGCTGCGCGACGCCGCCGGTCCGAGCTTCTGGGCGGCCTTCCTGCTCTTCTACGGCGCAGCCCTCGGCGCCTGGGGCGAGCGCGCGGCGCTGCGCGACGGGATCCCGCGGCCGCTGCGGGCGCTGGCGGTCTGGCTCGCCGGCCCCATGGTGGCATGGACCCTCGTCCCCTTCACCTGGCGGCTGCGCACCATCCTCTTCACCGCAGCCGGCTACCAGAGCCACGTGGTCGTGCCGCCAGGCCCGCTCGGCGGGCTGCGCTTCTACCTCTCCGCGCTGCTCCGGGACGGCTACGACCGGCCGGCGCGCGCGGCGGTGGCGCTCGGGCTCGCCGCCGCGCTCACCGCCGCCGTGCGCGTCCCCGCAGCGCGCCGAAGGCTGGCCCCCCTGCTCGCCCTGGCCGGGTTGGAGCTCTGCGCGCTCGGACTCGGGAGCCGGGCCAACTTCCAGGCCCGCTTCGCCCTCAACCTGGTGCCGGTGGTGGCGCTGCTCTGCGCCGCGCCGCTCCAGCTCCTCCCCGGGCTCGGCCGGCTGGCGCTCTCGCTGCCGCTGGTCGCGCTCCTCGCCGCGTCGGCCGGCGCGCTCTGGAGCGGGGCGCGGCTGCCGAAGGCGCTCGAGCCGGGCTTCGCCGCGGTGGCGGTGCAGAACGCCTGCGTCACCCTCTCCGGCCTCGTCCCACCGGTGCGTGGCGCGCTCGTGAACGGCGCCCCCGACCCCTGGCGGCAGGACTGCGCCATGGACCTCTTCTTCGAGGCGCGCAAGCAGGGCATCCGCCTCGACGTCCACCGGGGCCGTCCGAGGCGCGGCGACTCCGAGGCGCTCGACCTCTCGGTGGGGTGCCGCCCACCGCCGCCCGAGCTGGCCGGCTTCGAGCCAGCGGGGCCGCCGGCCGAGGTGGGCGAGCTCTGCGCCCAGCGCTACGAGCGCCGCGACGGCTTGTGATCGCCGCGCGCGATTGCGTACCATGCCGGGGTGAGGACCGATCCCATCACCTGCGGCCCCGGCTTCCACCCGGCGAGCGCCCCCGACTACCTCCCCCGCCGCCAGCTCGGCGAGCTGCAGCTCCGCCGGCTCCAGGCCATCGTCACCCGCGCCTACGACCGCGTGCCGGTGTTCCGGGAGCGCATGAGCGCGCACGGGCTCGCGCCGGCCGACGTGCGGCAACTCGAGGACCTGGGCCGGCTCCCCTTCACCGTGAAGGCCGACCTCCGCGACGCCTACCCCTTCGGCCTCTTCGCGAGCCCGATGGAGGAGATCGTCCGGCTCCACGCCTCCTCCGGGACCACCGGCAAGCCCATCGTGGTCGCCTACACCGCGAGCGATCTCCAGGTGTGGGCGAGCGCCATGGTCCGCACCTTCGCCGCCTGCGGCCTGCACGCCGGCGACGTGCTGCAGAACGCCTTCGGCTACGGCCTCTTCACCGGCGGCCTCGGCGCCCACTCCGGCGCGGAGGCGCTCGGCGCCACGGTGATCCCGATCTCCGGCGGCAACACCGAGCGGCAGCTCATGGTGATGAAGGACTTCGGCGTCACCGCCCTCTGCTGCACCCCCTCCTACTTCCTCCACCTGATGGAGCGGGCGCGCGAGGAGAAGGTGGACCTCGGGCGGCTCCGCGCCGGGGTCTTCGGCGCGGAGCCCTGGAGCGACGCCATGCGCCGCCACATCGAGGCCGAGGGCGGCATCAAGGCCTACGACATCTACGGCCTCTCCGAGATCACCGGCCCGGGCGTGGCGAGCGAGTGCGCCGCGCAGGACGGGCTGCACGTCTTCGAGGACCACTTCTACCCGGAGATCATCGACCCCGAGACCGGCGCCGTGCTGCCCGACGGCACCGAGGGCGAACTCGTGCTCACCACGCTCTCGAAGCAGGCGATGCCGATGATCCGCTACCGGACCCGCGACCTCACCACGATCGAGACGGCGCCGTGCCCCTGCGGCCGCACCATCCGCCGCATCCGGCGCATCGGCCGCCGCTCCGACGACATGTTCATCGTCCGCGGCGTGAACGTCTTCCCCTCGCAGATCGAGACCGCCATCCTGGCGGTCGAGGGCGTGCTGCCGCACTACCAGATCGTCCTCACCCGCGAGCGGGGGCTCGACGAGGTGGAGGTGCGGATCGAGGTCACGCCCGAGGCCTTCGGCGACACCGTCTCGGCGCTGGAGGGGCTGCGCGAGGCGCTCTCCCGGAGCATCGAGCACGTGCTCGGGATCCGGGTGAAGGTGCACCTCGTCGAGCCGCGCTCGCTGGCGCGCAGCGAGGGCAAGGCGAAGCGCGTCGTCGATCAGCGGCAGATCTGAAGGAGCCGACCGTGAAGCTCATCCAACTCTCGCTGTTCCTCGAGAACCGCCCCGGCCAGCTCCGCGTCCCCTGCGAGGTGCTCGGGAAGGCCGGCGTGGACATGCTCACGCTGTCGCTCGCCGACACCCGCGACTTCGGCATCCTGCGGCTGCTGGTGCGGGAGCCGAGCCGCGCCCGCGCGGCGCTCGAGGCGGCCGGCTGCGTGGTGAAGGAGACCGAGGTGCTGGCGGTCGAGGTCCCGGACCGGCCGGGCGGGCTCGGCGAGGTGCTCGCCGGGTTCGACCGGGCCGGCGTCGGCATCGAGTACGGCTACGCCCTCGCCTCCGGCTCCCGCGACGGCAGGGCGGTGCTGGTGTTCCGCGTCGCCGACCCCGACGCCGCCGCGCGTCGCCTCCCCGAGGCGGGGGTGAAGGTGCTCTCGCGCGAAGAGGTGCTGGGGGCCTGAGGAGGTCGTCCCCAGGCCCCCGCCGCCTCAGAAGCGCACCAGCCCCGACAGCCCGGAGGCCGCCTCCAGCCCGGCGAGCGCGTGGGCCCGGTCGGCGAGGGCGTCGAAGAAGGCCAGCTGCACGTCGGAGGCGGTCCGCTGCGCCACCAGGTAGTCGGTGAGCGACGCCCCGCCGCGCTGGTAGTTGTAGAGGGTCTTCTCGAGCACCGCGTCGGCGTCGGAGAGGGTGCCGGACTCGTAGAGCGCCACCCGCGCGGCGGCGGCCTCGAAGCGGGCCAGGGCCTGACGCAGCTCGCTCTCGGCCTTGGCCCGCACCGACTCGAGCTGCCGCTCGGCCTGGCGCTTGCCGGCCAGCGCCGCGTCGAGCTCGCCGCGGTAGACGCGCGAGAACGGCAGCGGGACGCCGAGGGTGGCCGAGACCGTGTCGGCCGACTCGAGCGGCGCGCTGCCCGACACCGGGAAGTTGTGCGACCAGCCGGCGCCGACGGTCAGGTCGATGGTCCGCTTCGCCTCCTCGAGCTTCACCTGCCGCTCGGCCTGCTCCACCCGCGCCTGCGCGGCGAGCACGTCCGCCCGCGAGGCCACCGTCGAGAGCACCCGCGCCGGCTCCACGCCCGCCGGCGAGGTGCGGAGGTCTCCGGCGAGCGCGAGCCCGTCGTCGGGCCCGGCGGCGCCTGCGCCGAGGAGCTGCAGGAGCGCCGCGTCGGCGGCCCGCCGCTCGCCGGCGGCGGCGAGCACCTCGGCCTGGAACTGGCGCGCCTCCACCCGCGACTGCAGGAGCGCCACCGGCGCCACGTCGCCCGCCGCGAGCCGTTGCTCGGTGATGGCCACCAGCCGCGTCAGGCTCTCGTGGACGCGCTCCTTCTGCCCCTGCACCAGCCGGGCGTGGAGCGCGTCGGCGAAGGCGTTGGCCGCCGAGGCCCGCAGGGTGCGGGTGGCGTCCTGGAGGTCGTGCTGGGCGGCGGTCACTCCGGAGCGGGCCACCGCCACCCGCGCGCCGCGCTTCCCGCCGAGCTCGATGGGGACGCTGAGCGACAGCCCGGCGATGGTGGGGTTGCCGCGGCGGGAAACGTCGACCTGGGTGGCGCCGGCGGTGAGCTCCGGATCGGGGAAGACCTTGGCGACGGCGATCTGTGCGTCTGCCACCGCCACCGCCTCGCGGGCAGCGCCGAGGTCCGGGTTGGCCTGGAGCACCCGCGCCAGGTAGCCGGCGTAGTCGAGCCCGGCCGCGGCCGAGGCGGGGCCGGCGGCGGAGGAAGCCTGCGCCGCACCGGAGGTGGTGGGCGCGGCGGGCTGGGCCGCCTGCGCGGAGGCGGCGGGCCCGAGGGCCTGGGCCGCGCCCGGGAGCGCCAGCCCCAGGATCAGCACCGCCGCCGCGGCCGCCTGCCCGAGGCCCTGCCCCGAGGCGCCTTCGCCCCGCTGGAAGCGGCGCTCCACCACCAGGTAGAGCACCGGCAGGAGCACCAGCGTGAGCAGCGTGGCGGAGAGGAGCCCGCCCACCACCACCGTGGCGAGCGGCCGCTGCACGTCGGAGCCGATGCCGCGCGCCAGCGCCGCTGGCAGGAGCCCCAGCGCCGCCACCGTGGCGGTGAGGAGCACCGGGCGGAGCCGCTCGCACGCGCCCTGCAGCACGGCGGCGGGGAGCGCGAGGCCGGCGTCGCGCGCCCGGTTGAGCGCCGAGACCATGATGACGCCGTTCTGCACCGCCACCCCGAAGAGCGCGATGAAGCCCACCGCGCTCGAGACGTTGAGGGTCATGCCGCGCAGGTGCAGCGCCGCCATGCCGCCGAGCAGCGCCAGCGGGACGCTCGCCAGGATCAGCGCCGCGTGGCGCAGGGTGCCGAAGGCCCCGTAGAGCAGGAGGAAGATGAGCGCCAGCGCCACCGGCACGATCACCGCCAGCCGGGCCTGGGCGCGGTTCTGGTCCTCGAACTGCCCGCCCCAGGACAGCTCCACCCCGGCCGGCAGCGCCCCCTTCACCGGGGCGAGCTTCTGGTCGGCCTCGGCGAGGAAGCTCGAGAGGTCGCGCCCGCGCAGGTTGAGCCGCACGGTCAGGTGGCGCCGGTTCGACTCGCGGGTGATGGTGCTCTCGCCCTCGCGCAGCGAGATGCGGGCCACCTGCGAGAGCGGGATGCGCTGCCCGTCGGGCGCGGTCAGCATGAGGTCGCCGATGCCCTGTGGGGTGGCGCGCGCCCGGGCGAGGTAGCGCGCGGTCACGTCGTAGCGCCGCTCGCCCTGGAAGACGGCGCCGATGGGGCGGCCGCCCACCCCGATCTCGATGAGGTCGGAGATGTCGGAGACGTTGATGCCGAAGCGGGCCGCGGCGGCGCGGTCGATCTCGATCTGGAGCTGCGGCAGCGGCGGCTCCTGGTCGATGGTGACGTCGGCGGCGCCCGGGATGGCCTCCAGGATGGAGGAGATCCGGCCGGCCACGGCGCGGGTGGCCTCGAAGTCGCGCCCGTACACCTTCACCACCAGCTCGCTGTGCGCCCCGGCGATCTTGTCGTTCACCATGTCGAAGATGGGCTGGGAGAAGCCGACGGTGACGCCGGGGAGCCGCTTGTAGCGCTGCTCCAGCCGGGCCACCAGGTCGCGCTTGGTCATGCCGGAGGGCCACTCCGAGTACGGGCGCAGCCCCACGAAGGCCTCGATGTGGGAGGGGGTCCAGGGGTCCATGCCGTCGTCGGTGCGGCCGAGCTGAGTGACGATGGTGCGCACCTCGGGCGACTCGCGGGTGGCGCGGCGGAGCTCGCCCGCCATCTCGCTCGCCTTCTCCAGGGAGACGCCGGGCGGCAGCATCACCTGCAGCCAGAGCGAGCCCTCGTCGAGCTCCGGCAGGTACTCCTTGCCGACGGTGGCCGAGAGCGCCGCCGCCAGCGCCAGCGCGGCCAGGCCCGGGGCGAGGGCGCGCCGCGGCGAGGCGAGCAGCGCGGCGAGGAGCCGCTCGTAGCGAGCGCGCAGCCACTCCAGCGGGCGGTTCCGGAACGGGGGCCGCGGCCTCCGCAGCGCCATCAGGGAGAGTGCCGGGATCACCGCCAGCGCCACCAGCAGCGCGCCCGCGAGGGCGTACCCCACCGTCCAGGCCATGGGGGAGAAGAGCTTGCGCTCCACCCGCTGGAAGGCGAAGAGCGGAAGGTAGGCGGTGATGATGATGGCGGTGGCGAAGAACATCGGCCGCGCCACCTGCGCCGCCGCCTCGCGCACCTCGGGCTCGCCCAGGGCGGCGTCCGGCGACTGCTCGCGCCGGCGCAGCACGCTCTCCAGCACCACGATGGCGCCGTCCACCAGGATGCCGAAGTCGATGGCGCCGAGGGAGAGGAGGTTCGCCGGGATGTTGGTGAACGCCATCAGCACGAAGGAGATGAGGAGCGCGAGCGGCACGGTGACCGCGACCAGCAGCGCCGCCCGGCCGCTGCCGAGGAAGAGCAAGAGCACCAGGATCACGAGCCCCATCCCCTCGAGCAGGGTGTGGGAGACGGTGCCGACGGTGGTGCCGACCAGCTCGGTGCGGTCGAGGTAGGGGACCAGCCGGACGTCGGCCGGGAGCCCGCCGTGGTTGAGCGCGTCGACCTTGGCGTGGATCCCGTCCAGCACCCGCGACGGGTTCTCGCCGCGCAGCAGCAGCACGATGCCGGTGACCACGTCGGGCGCGCCGTCCTTGCCGGCGATGCCGTTGCGGGTGAGGGCGCCGAGCTGGAGCTGGCCCAGGCTCTTCAGGAAGACGGGCGTCCCCTGCTGGGAGGCCACCACCACGTTGCCGAGGTCCTCGAGCGAGCGGATGAGCCCGATGCCCCGGATCACCGCCGCCTGCTCGCCGCGCACCAGCAGGCTGCCGCCGGCGTTGGCGTTGTTGGCCTTGATGGCGCCGATCACCTGCTGCAGGGAGAGGTTGAACTGCGCCAGCCTGGCCGGATCGAGGGCGATCTGGAACTCGGTGGTCTCGCCGCCGAAGTTGCTCACGTCGGCGATGCCCGGGACCTGCTTCAGGGCCGGGATCACCGTCCAGGTCTGCAGCTCGGTGAGGTCGCGCACCGAGCGCGCCTTCGACTCGAGCGTGTAGCGGTAGATCTCGCCGACCGCCGAGGTGAGCGGGTCGAGCTGCGGGGTGGCGCCCTCGGGCAGCTCCACGCCCGCGAGCCGCTCGCGGATGCGGGTGCGGGCCCAGTAATCGTCCACCCCGTCCTTGAAGACCATGGTGATGAGGGACAGGCCGAAGGTGCTGCGCGAGCGCAGCACCGACAGCCCGGGGGTGCCGTTGAGCTCGCGCTCGAGCGGGACGGTGATCTGCTCCTCCACCTCCTCGGCGGCGTGGCCGGGGTGCTGGGTGATCACCTGGGCGCTGGTGTCGGCGATGTCCGGGTAGGCCTCGACGGCCAGGGTGCGGAAGGAGAGCCAGCCGAAGATGGCCAGCAGGCAGAAGACGGCGAGGACCAGCCAGCGCTTGCGCAGGCAGAGGGAGACGAAGCGGTCGATCATGGGAGCCGGGCTCGGAGGAGAGAGGGCGGGATCAGGGGAAGAGGATCGCGTCGGCGGTGACGATCCGCTCGCCGGGCGAGAGGCCGCGGGTCACGGGCACGCCGGCGGCGAGCGGCTCCCCGAGCTCCACCGGCCGCCGCTCGAAGGTGGCCGCCGCCTTCTCCACCAGCACGAAGCTCCGGTCGCCGCGCACCACCAGCGCGGAGGGCGGGACGAGCAGCTCCGGCCGCTCCTTCCCCATCAACCCGACGGTGGCGAACATCCCCGGCTTGAGCCGGTGGGCGGCGTTGGCGAGGGCGATCCGCACCTTCACGGTGCGCGTCTCCGGGGCGAGCACGTCACCCACCATCAGCACCCGCCCGGCGAAGCGCTCCCCGGGGTAGGCGTTGAACTGCACCGTCGCCTCGTCGCCCGCCGCGACGCGCTGCAGGTCCTTCTCCGGGACCTGGGCGGTGACCCAGATGGTGGAGAGGTCGGCCACCACCATCAGCACCGCCGCCGGGTCGCTCTGGTACTGGCCGGCGGCGGTGGCGAGCTCGATCACCCGCCCGGCGATGGGGGAGCGCACCGTGAGCGTGCGGCCGCCCTCGCCCGGCGTCGCGCCGAGGAGCTGCAGGCGGGTGGCGGCGCGGGCGAGCTCGCTGCGGGCCTGGTCGGCGTCCGACTCCGCCTGCTCCAGGTCCTTCTGCGCCCCGATGCCGTGCGCCGTGAGGTCTCGCTGCCGCTTCAGCGCCCGCGCCGTGAGCGCCTCCGCCGACCGGGCCTTGAGGTAGTCGGACTGGGCGGCGGCGAGATCGGGCGAGTCGAGGGTGAAGAGCGGCGAGCCCTCGCGGACGGTCTCGCCGAGGCGGGCCAGCAGCTTCACCACCCGGCCCGGCAGCGGCGCCGGGATGCGGGTGATGCGGGCCGGGTCGGCCTCGGCGCTGGCCGGCACCTCGAGCGCGTGGCGGACCGGCTGCGTCGAGATCGCCGCCACCGCGAGCCTCGCGCGGAGCGGCGAGCGCTCGGGGACGAACAGCTGGCCGGCCCGCTCCTCGACGGGCTGGCCCTGGTCCTCCGGCACCTGCGCGTGGGCCGGCTTGCTGCAGCCGGAGGAGGCGAGGGCGATGGGGAGGAGCGCGGCGGCGAGGCGGCAGTGTGCGGTCATCATGAGCGATCCCTTGGAGCGGTGTTGCGAAGGCGGTCGAGGCCGCTCTGAAATTGCGAATAGCTCTCATTATCAGGATCCCAATCGGGCGTGCATTGATCGGGATCAACGAAACGGAAGTGAGCGTCGTTCTTGAGGAAGCGGCGACTCGGCCCTGGAGCGGCGCTCGCGGCGGTGTAGTGTTCGCCGATGCCCCGGTGGAGACCGGCCGACGCTCCCTCGCTCCGCCTCGCGCGGGCGCTCCTGCTCGCGCTCGCGCTGCCGACCCTGGCCGCCGCCCAGGCGCCCTTCCCGCCTCCCGGCCCCGAACCGGAGACCAGCCGGTTCGGCTACTCGCCTTACGAGGAGGCGACCATCGCCGAGGCGCTGAGCCTCCTGCGCCTCGCGCCCGAGCCGGCGCCCGAAGGCAAGGCGGTGGAGTCGGTCGAGGAGGTCCGGCTCGAGGTGATCGAGGAGCGCGACCCGGCGCCGCGCTTCCTCAACCTCTTCCACGTGGTCACGCGCCCGGGCGTGGTGGAGCGGGAGCTCCTGCTCCGGCCCGGCGAGCCCTGGCGCCAGTCGCTCGCCGACGAGTCGCAGCGCAACCTCGAGGCCCTCCCGCAGCTCTCGCTGGTGCTGGTGGTCGCGGCGAAGGGCTCCCGGCCCGACCGCGTGCGGATGCTGGTGATCACCAAGGACGTCTGGAGCCTGCGGCTCAACTGGGACGTCGCCTACACCAGCGGCGGCGTCGAGTCGCTGTCGGTCCATCCCACCGAGACGAACCTCCTCGGCACCCACGAGTCGCTGGGGCTGCTCCTCGACTGGGCGCCGCTCTCGCTCTCGCTCGGCGCGCGGTTCGAGGCCCCGCGGCTGCTCGGCGACCGGGTCTCGGCGACGGTCCAGGGCGGGGTGATCGTCGAGAAGGGGACCGGCGCGCGCAACGGCTCCTTCGGCGGGCTCTCGCTCGCGAACCCGCTCTGGACCTCGCTCACCGAGTGGTCCTGGGGCGCGAGCGTGGCCTGGGTCGAGGAGGAGACCCGGCTCTACCAGAACGCGAGGCTGGCCGCGTTCAGCCTCGACCCCGCCGCCGGCTGCGCCGATCCTCGCGCGTGCGTGCCCTACGCCTGGCGCAGCGACCTCGTCACCGCCGCCGGCTCGGTGACGCGCTCCTACGGCTGGGCCACCAAGCAGGACGTCACCCTCGGCTTCGAGGGCCGCCGCCGCCAGTTCACGCTGCCCGACCTGTCGGCCTACGACCCGGCCACCGTGGCGGCCTTCCGCCGCACGCGCGTGCCGATGAGCGACGACCGGGTCGGGCCCTTCGCGCAGTACCGGATCTACTCGTCGAGCTTCCTGCGGGTGCTCGACCTCGAGACCCTGGCGCTGCAGGAGGACCACCGGCTCGGCTTCGAGGGCTACGCCCGGCTCTACGGCTCCGCGCGCTCGCTGGGCGGGAGCCGCGACTTCCTCGGGGTCTCGACCGGCCTCTCGCACACCCTGCCGCTGCGCGACGGGCTTCTGCGCGCGGGGGTGGAGGCGATCGCCGAGGTGCAGGGGGGCGCGGTCCAGGACGGCTCGCTCCAGGCCACCTTCCGGCTCGCCTCGCCGCGCGGCGCGCTCGGGCGGCTGGTGCTCGACGGCGTGCTCCTCGAGCGCTACCGCAACTTCCTCGACCAGACCTCCTCGCTGGGCGGCGACTCGCGGCTGCGCGGCTACCCCACCGGCTTCCTGGTCGGCTCCGACGTGATCGCCGCCAACCTCGAGTACCGCTCCACGCCCGTCCGGCTGCTGCGCTCGGTGCAGGTCGGCGCGGTGGCCTTCTGCGACGCCGGAGACGCCTTCGACCGCTTCGATCGGATCTGGCTCCACCGCAGCGCCGGGGCGGGGCTGCGGGTGCTCTTCCCCCAGCTCGACCGGGTCGCCTTCCGGCTCGACGTGGGCTTCCCGCTCGAGCGGCCGCTCCCGGCCGGCGCCGGGCCGGCGGCCATCTTCGTGCGGTTCGATCAGGGCTTCCCGCTCTACGAGGTCGCCCCCGCCACCGCGGCCACGCGCTGAAGCTCCCGAAGGGAACTTCCGTAACGGGCTCGCGGCGCTCTCGGCCCCGAGCCGTTATCCACGGAGGGTCGCGCCCCGGTCCCCAGGAGGAACGCACCGTGATGCCGCCCCGCCAAGCCTCGCTGCGCCTCGCCGCCTCCCTGGCGCTCGGCCTCGCCGCCGCGCCCGCCTTCGCCGCCGTCCAGGAGCGCGCGCTCATCCCCGACGCCTACAAGTGGAACCTGGCCGACCTCTTCCCGTCGGCGGAGGCTTGGACCCGGGCCAAGGACGAGCTGATCCGGCGGCTCCCGAAGCTGGGCGAGCACCGCGGCCACCTCGGCGACTCCGCGGCGGCGCTCCTCGCCGGGCTCGACGCGGTCTACGGCTTCGACCGCGACCTGCAGCGGGTGACGGTCTACGCCTCCGCCCTCGCCGATGAGGACACCCGGGCCGCGAGGCCGCGCGAGCTGAAGCAGGCCGCCGAGCTCCTCCAGACGAGCTTCGCGGCCGCGAGCTCCTTCGTGAAGCCGGAGCTCCAGGCCCTCGACGCCGGCCGGGTGCGGGGCTTCCTGGCGCAGGAGCCGCGCCTCGCGCCGTACCGCTTCTTCGTCGAGGACGCGCTCCGCTGGAAGCCGCACACCCTCTCGGCGCCGGAGGAGCAGGTCGCGGCCCAGGCCGGGATCCTGCAGGGAGCGGGCGGCGCGGCCTACAACGTGCTCAAGGACGCCGACCTGCCCTATCCCACGGTGAAGCTCTCGACCGGCGAGCCGGTGCGGCTCGACAGCGCCGCCTTCACGCTCCACCGCGAGTCGAAGGTGCGCGCCGATCGCGAGCTGGTGTTCCGCTCCTTCTTCGGCGCGCTCCAGGGCTATCAGCGGACCATGGGCACCACGCTCTACGCCAACGTGCAGGCGCACCTCTTCGACGAGAAGGTGCACCGCTTCGGCTCGGCGCTCGAGGCGGCGCTCTTTCCCGGCAACATCCCGACCGAGGTCTACCGGCAGCTCCTGCGCGACGTCCGCCGCAGCCTCCCCACGCTGCACCGCTACTTGAGGCTGCGCCAGCGCATGCTGGGCGTCTCGCAGCTCGAGTACCAGGATCTCTACGTCCCGCTGGTGCCGGAGGTGGACCTCGCGTACACGCCCGACCAGGCGCGCGCCATCACGCTCGAGGCGCTGGCGCCGCTCGGGAAGCCCTACCTGGAAGGGCTCCGGAAGGGCTTCGAGAGCCGCTGGACCGACTACCTCCCCTCCATTGGAAAGCGGTCCGGCGCCTACTCCACCGGCGTCTACGGCGTCCACCCGTACCAGCTCCTCAACTTCAACGGCACCTACGAGGACCTCTCCACGCTGGCCCACGAGTCGGGCCACTCGATGCACACCTTCCTCGCCGACGCCGCCCAGCCCTACGCCACCTCCGAGTACCCGATCTTCGTCGCCGAGGTGGCCTCGACGCTCAACGAGAACCTGCTGGTGCACCACCTGCTCGGGCAGGCGAAGGACGACGGCACCCGGCTCTTCCTCCTCGGCTCGAACCTCGACGGGCTGCGGACCACGCTCTTCCGCCAGGCGCTCTTCGCCGAGCTCGAGCTGCGCATCCACGAGCAGGTGGAGCAGGGCGAGACCCTCACCGGCGAGGGGCTGTCGGCGCTGTATCTGAAGCTCGTCCGCGAGTACTACGGCCACGACCAGGGGATCTGCCGGGTGGACGACCTGTTCGGCGTGGAGTGGGCCTACATCCCGCACTTCTATTACGACTTCTACGTGTACCAGTACGCCACCAGCATGGTGGCCTCCACCGCGCTCGCGACCGCGATCCGCGAGGAGGCGGCGCGCGGCGGGACGAAGCGGCGCGACGCCTACCTCGAGATGCTGCGGGCGGGCGGCTCCCGCTACCCCATCGACCTCCTCGCCACGGCCGGCGTCGACATGCGCACCTCGAAGCCGTTCGACGCCGCCATCGCAGAGATGAACGCGACCATGGACGAGATCGAGCGCATCCTCTCGAGGCGCCCGGGAAAGGCGGCGCGCTGAGTCAGCGCGGCCGCGTCCGGTAGAACCGGAACCGTCGCAGCAGGCGCGCGCCGTCGCGGGCCTCGTAGCCGCCCGCCGGCTCGAGCGGGCCGAGCGTCGCCTCGAGCTTCTCACGCGAGGGGCCGAGCCCGTCGGCCGCCACCACCAGCAGCGGCTCGCCGCTCCGGCGCGGGTCGGGCTCGTAGAAGGAGGCGGCGCAGGGCACCTCGCCCACGTAGGCGACCGGCGCGCCGGCGTACCAGCCGAGCTGGCCGAGGCCGATCCAGTGGGTCGCCGCGAGCCGGGCGCCGCCCGACACCCCGCGGGCCGCGCGCGCCGCCTCCTCCCAGCCGGCCAGCTCGTCGCGGGGGCTGGGATGGAACGGGAGCGGCAAGGTCAGCGCGGCCACCGCGGCCGCCGAGAAGGCGAAGCCGGTGCCCACGGCGATGCGGAAGGCGCGCCTGCCGGCCACCGTCCCCAGCGCCGCCGGGAGCAGCAAGAGGGCCGAGAGCCACCCCGGCGCCGGCCAGTGCGGCAGCGCGCCCGGCGTGAAGGCGGCGGCGAGGGTGAAGAAGGCCACCACCGGCAGACCGGAGAGCGAGAGCGCCAGCCTGGCGGGATCGTCGTCCGGCGGGCGCTTCACCGCGGCGCGGCCCGCGAGCACGAAGAGCAAGGGGGAGACGTAGGCCGCCTGGGCCCCGAGCGACGCGAGGAACCGGACGAGGGAGAAGCTGCGGCCGCGCGCCCCGTGTCGCGCCTGGAACGCGAGCGATGGCCAGCCGCGCGCCGCGTTCCAGGAGAGCACCGGCGAGGCCAGGGCGAGCGCGACGAGGGCGCCGAGCCAGGGCCAGGGGCTGGCGAGGAGGCGGCGGCCGCGAGGGGTGGCGAGGAGCGCCAGCAGCGCCGCCAGGCCGAGCAGGCCGGCGGTGAGCTTGGAGAGGGCGGCGAGCCCGAGGAAGCCGCCGGCGGCGAGGAACCAGCGCGGGTCGCGCCGGGTCGCCCGGTCGAGGGCCCAGAGCGTCCCCACCCAGGCGAAGGCCAGCGGCGCGTCGGGGGTGGCGAGCATGGCGCCGAGCGAGAAGACCGGCGCCGCCTGCAGCGCCAGCGCCGCCGCCGCCCCGGCCCGCTCGCCGCCGCGGGCGCGCGCCAGGTCGGCGGCGAGCAGGGTGGTGCCCACCTGGAGCAGCAGCGGCAGCAGCCGCACCGCCAGCGGGTGCGGGCCGAGGAGCGCCAGCGGCCCGGCGACGAGCCAGGCGATCGCCGGCGGGTGGTCGAGGTAGCCGGCCTGGAGGTGACGCGCCCAGTCGACGTAGTAGGCCTCGTCGACGCCGAGCGGCGCGAGCGCCGCCAGCAGGGCGCGCGCGGCCAGGCCGGCGAGGGCGAGCGTCAGCACGCGGCGGGTGGGCGGGGTCACGGAGGGGCCGAGTAAACCACGGTAAGATGGCGCCATGAAGATCCGACGCGGCGGCTGGGTCCATGGGCTCCTGACGCGGCTGGCGCGCCGCGCCCGCGAGGCCGAGCGCGAGCGGCTGGTGCTCGACGAGGCGCTGAGTCACGCCTACGAGGGGCTCATCATCACCGACCCGCAGGGCCTCATCGTGAGGTGCAGCCGGGCCTACGCCGACTTCCTCGGGCTCACCGTCGAGGAGATGGTGGGCCGCCACGTCACCGAGGTGGTCGAGAACACCCGCATGCACCTCGTGGCGCGCACCGGGGTGGCCGAGATCGCCCAGGGCCAGAAGATCCGCGGGCGCGAGATGATCTGCAACCGCATCCCCATCTTCGAGGGTGGCCGGGTGGTGGCGGTGGTGGGCAAGATCATCTTCCGCGACGTCGACGACCTGTTCGCCATGACCGCCCGCTTCAAGTCCCTCAAGAGCGAGCTCGAGTTCTACAAGGCCGAGCTGAACCGGCGCATCGGCGCCCGCTACTCCTTCGAGCACATCGTGGGCCGGAGCAAGGTGCTCGAGCGGGTGAAGGCGCTCGGGCGCAAGGTGGCGAAGAGCGACACCACCGTGCTCATCCAGGGCGAGAGCGGCACCGGCAAGGAGCTCTTCGCCCACTCGATCCACGTCGAGAGCAAGCGCGCCCTCGGGCCGTTCGTGAAGGTGAACTGCGGGGCCATCCCGGAGAACCTCTTCGAGGCGGAGCTCTTCGGCTACAAGCCGGGGGCCTTCACCGGCGCCCAGAAGGCCGGCAAGAAGGGCAAGTTCGCGCTCGCCGACGGCGGCACCCTGTTCCTCGACGAGGTGGGCGAGCTGCCGCTCACCATGCAGGTGAAGCTCCTGCGGGTGCTGCAGGAGAAGGAGATCGAGCCGGTGGGGGCGGTCGAGGTGGAGCCGGTGGACGTGCGCATCATCGCCGCCACCAACCGCGACCTGGAGGAGCTGGTGGAGCGGGGGAGCTTCCGCCGCGACCTCTACTACCGGCTCGATGTGGTGAAGCTCGTGATCCCGCCCCTGCGTGAGCGGCGCGAGGACCTGCCGCTCATCGCCGAGAAGCTGCTGCGCCAGCTCGAGAAGGAGACCGGCGTCCCGGTGGAGGGGCTGGAGCCGGAGGCGCAGCGGGTGCTCAAGGCGCACCCCTGGCCCGGCAACGTGCGCGAGCTCCGCAACGTGCTCGAGCAGGCGCTCTACGTGAAGAGCGGCACCGTCATCCGGCGGGAGGACCTGCCGCACGCCGTCATCGGCAGCGTCGAGGAGGCGCGGCCGGCGGAGGAGCTGGTCACGCTCAAGCACCGGCTGCGGCAGACCGAGGAGGAGATCGTCCGCAAGGCGCTGCGCGAGGCGCGCGGGGACCGGCTCGAGGCCGCCCGTCGCCTCGGCATCAGCAAGTCGTCGATGTACGCCAAGGTCGAGCAGTACCGGATCGTCGCCGACTAGAGACGCGCCGCGTCGAAGCTTTCCAGGATTGCGGAAGCGACTTCCAGGAATCTGGACCGGCCCGCGAGCGGCCGACCCGCCGCAGGGCAGGGCCGCCGTCGCCTTCGTGAAAGTCGCGCCGCGGTGTGGCGTGGCCCGCCTGCGCCTCCCGGGTCTTTTCCAGCTTTCCGGAAGCGCGCGCCGCCAGTTTCGCCTTGCGGAATGGTCATCCCGGATCGCGAAACCCGCGCCCGGCTGGCTTTCGCGGCCCGGGCGGCCCGCCGCGCCGGCGGTGGCATGCAGGTTGCTCTCCCGTTGACGGCGACGGGCTCACCGTCCGTCAACCTCGCGACCGGAGCGCACCCGACCGATGGCCATCCTGATCATCCTGCTGGCGCTCTTCTTCCTGATGTTCGTGGCCTACCGCGGCTTCTCGGTGATCCTCTTCGCCCCGGTGGCGGCCCTGGCGGCGGTGGCGCTCACCCAGCCCGGCCACGTGCTGCCCTTCTACTCCGGCATCTTCATGGAGAAGATGGTCGGCTTCGTCCAGCTCTACTTCCCGGTCTTCCTGCTGGGCGCCATCTTCGGCAAGCTCATCGAGCTCTCGGGGTTCGCGAGGTCGATCACCCGCGCCATCATCGGCGTGGTCGGCGGCGGCCGGGCCATGCTGGCCATCGTCCTCGTGGGCGCCATCCTCACCTACGGCGGCGTCTCGCTGTTCGTGGTCGCCTTCGCCGTCTACCCGTTCGCGGCCGAGCTGTTCCGCGCCGCCGACATCCCCAAGCGGCTGGTCCCCGCCACCATCGCCCTGGGCGCGTTCACCTTCACCATGGACGCCCTGCCGGGCACGCCGCAGATCCAGAACATCATCCCCACCACCTTCTTCAAGACCGACAACTGGGCGGCGCCGCGGCTCGGCATCATCGGCGGCGTCTTCGTCTTCCTGGTCGGGATGGCCTTCCTGGAGTGGCGCCGGGCCGCGGCCCGCCGCGCCGGCGAGGGCTACGGCGACGGGCACCTGCAGGAGCCCGAGCCCATCGCCGAGGAGCAGCGGCTGGCCCACCCGCTGGTGGCCATCTCGCCGCTGGTCGCGGTGGGGTTGCTCAACAAGCTCTTCGGCGTCGTCATCCCTCGCCACTACGGCCCGAAGTTCGACTTCGCCGCCGCCGGGGTGAAGGGGGTGGCGGCGGTGGACGTGAGCAAGATCACCGGCGTCTGGGCGGTGGAGGGGGCGCTGCTGGTCGGGGTGCTGCTGGTGCTGGCCTTGGGCTTCGGCCGCATCCGCGCCCAGTTCACCAGGGGCGTCAACGCCTCCATCGGCGGCTCGCTGCTGGCGACCATCAACACCGCCTCCGAGTACGGCTTCGGCGGCGTGATCGCCTCGCTGCCCGGCTTCCTGGCGGTGAAGAACGCCATCGGCCACACCTTCCACTACCCGCTGGTCAACGAGTCGGTCACCACCACCGCGCTGGCCGGCATCACCGGCTCGGCCTCCGGCGGCATGAGCATCGCGCTCGCCGCCATGGGCGCCACCTACCTCGAGCAGGCGCAGCGGATGGGCATCAGCCCGCAGGTGCTCCACCGGGTGGCCGCCATGGCCAGCGGCGGCATGGACACCCTGCCCCACAACGGCGCGGTGATCACGCTCCTCACCATCACCGGGCTCACCCACCGCCAGTCGTACAAGGACATCTTCGCGCTCACCCTCATCAAGACCAGCGCGGTGTTCGTGATCATCGGCGTCTACTTCCTGTTCGGCATCGTCTGAGGCGCGACCCCTTCACCCCGGGAGCTCACGTGGCGAACACCTGCGAATCGATCGAGAAGGCGCTGGAGGGCATCGAGGACGGGGCCAGCATCCTGGCCGGCGGCTTCGGCCTGGTGGGCATCCCCCAGGCGCTCATCGAGGGGCTGCGCGACAAGGGGGTGCGGGACCTCACCCTCATCTCCAACAACTGCGGCGTGGACGACTGGGGGCTCGGGCTGCTCCTGCGTAACCGGCAGGTGCGCAAGGTGATCGCCTCCTACGTGGGCGAGAACAAGGAGTTCGAGCGGCAGTTCCTCTCCGGCGAGCTCGAGGTGGAGCTGGTCCCGCAGGGCACGCTCGCCGAGCGCATCCGCGCCGGCGGCGCCGGCGTCCCCGCCTTCTACACCCCGGCCGGCGTGGGGACCCCCCTCGCCGAGGGGCGCGAGGTGCGCCGCTTCGGCGGCAAGGACTACCTGCTCGAGCACGGGCTGCGCGCCGACTTCGCCCTGGTGAAGGCCTGGCGCGCCGACGGGATGGGCAACCTCGTCTACCGGCGCACCGCCCGCAACTTCAACCCCATCATGGCTGCCGCCGGGCGGGTGACCATCGCCGAGGTGGAGGAGCTCGTCCCGGTCGGCGCCCTCGACCCGGATCAGGTCCACACCCCGAGCATCTACGTGCAGCGGCTCCTCGCCTGCCCCGGCGTGGAGAAGCGCGTCGAGCGCCGGACCACCTCGCGAGCCTGAGGGAGAGATCGCCATGGCATGGAGCAGGGAAGAGCTGGCGCAGCGCGCCGCGCGGGAGATCCGCGACGGCGACTACGTGAACCTCGGCATCGGCATGCCGACGCTGGTCGCGAACCACGTCCCCGCGGGCCTGCGGGTGGTGCTGCAGTCGGAGAACGGGCTGCTCGGGATCGGCCCCTACCCGGCGGACGCGGAGGTCGACCCCGACCTCATCAACGCCGGCAAGGAGACGGTCACCATGATCCCCGGCGCCGCGCTCTTCAGCAGCGCCGAGTCGTTCGCCATGATCCGCGGCGGCCACGTGGACCTCGCCATCCTGGGGGCGATGGAGGTCTCCGCCGGCGGCGACCTCGCCAACTGGATGATCCCCGGGAAGATGGTGAAGGGGATGGGCGGCGCCATGGACCTGGTCCACGGGGCGAAGCGCGTGGTGGTCATCATGGAGCACGTGAGCAAGCAGGGCGCGCCCAAGGTCCTGAACGCCTGCACGCTGCCGCTCACCGGCCGCGGGGTGGTGCACCGGATCATCACCGATCGGGCCGTCCTCGACGTCACCCCCGAGGGCCTGCTGCTGGTGGAGCTGGCGCCCGGGTACACCGCCGCCGACGTCCGTGCCTGCACCGAGCCGCCGCTCCGGGTCTCACCGGCGCTGCAGGCCTGATCTCCCGTCGTTCCACCCAGCGGTCCACCAGAGGAGCACCACCATGCTGAAGGGCAAGCGCGCGCTCGTCACCGGCTCCACCAGCGGCATCGGCCTGGGGATGGCCCGGGCGCTGGCGGCGCAGGGCTGTGACGTCATGCTGAACGGCTTCGGCGACCCGCCCGCCGTCGAGGCGCTCCGCGCCGGCCTCGAGCAGGAGCACCGGGTGAAGGTCCGCCACCACGGCGCCGACCTCTCGAAGCCGGAGCAGGTGGCCGCGCTGGTGGCCGCCACCGTCGATCAGCTGGGCGGGGTGGACGTCCTCGTCAACAACGCCGGCATCCAGCACACCGCGCCGGTGGAGCAGTTCCCGCCTGAGAAGTGGGACGCGATCCTCGCCGTCAACCTCTCCTCGGCGTTCCACACCGTCCACCACGCGCTGCCGCACATGCGCCGGGCGGGCTGGGGCCGGATCGTTAACACCGCCTCGGTCCACGCCCTGGTGGGCTCGGTGCAGAAGGTGGCCTACGTGGCCGCCAAGCACGGCATCGTGGGGCTCACCAAGGTGGTGGCCCTCGAGACGGCCGGGAGCGGGATCACCTGCAACGCCGTCTGCCCCGGCTGGACCCGCACCGAGCTCATCGGGCCGCAGATCGCCGCCAAGGCCAAGGCGCTCGGCGTCGACCTCGCGGAGGGCGGCCGGCAGCTCCTGGCCGAGAAGCAGCCCTCGAAGCAGTTCGTGGAGGTGGCGCAGCTCGGCGCCCTGGTGGTGTTCCTCTGCTCCGACGCCGCCTCCCAGCTCACCGGCGCGGCGCTGCCGGTGGACGGAGGGTGGACGGCGCAGTAGGCGCGGTCAGTGATTGGAACGGGGGACCTGAAACCCCGTCGAAATAGTCGACCGGCTCCGCCCGCGCCGGGGTGTTCTCCGGGCGCCAAGCTCCGCGCCGGCACGGTGCGGCCCGGCCGGCCCGCGCGCACGAGGTGGTAGAGAGCGCGCCTGCGGAACTCGACCGCCCGCCGCTTCGCGTCGGGCGTTCTCGAACGGTCCTCGGCGCGCTTTCCGGGTCGGAAGGGCGCTTGCCGGCGCACGGGGTCTTCTCGGCGGCGCTCCGCAACGCGCCCTTCGCCCACCCCGGCGCTCTGCTCCGTTACCGCGCTTTCGATCGTCCACAGCCGCGGGATCGAAAAAAAGTAGAGGCCGCCCGGCGTTAATCGAAAACCCCACCACGCCGCGCATCCAGAACGCGCTTGGGGACGCCGGCTGCACGCGCGGCTGAGTGACCTGCCCACAACCGGTCCTTCCTCGGGTAGGCGTTCGTACCTGGCAGGGGGTTACCAGAAAGCTGAACGATCGACAGCGGATCCACGTTATGGGAGACTACCGACCGTGCCGCCCAGCCAGACCCACTTGCCGCACTACGAACGACCCCCGGTCATCGAGGTCGTGTGCGGGATCCAGTTCGCGTCGCCTGCGGGCTTCGGGTCGGTTCACTTCGGCCGCTTCTACGACCGCGTTCGGCGTGAGTTTCCGGACAGCGAGGAGCAGTCACCGCTCACGGAAGCGTTCGAGGGGCCGCTTGGTGTCCAAGCGCAGGCTCAGATAGCGTTCGACCTGCCGCCCCTGCGCCGCGTGTTCTTCAAGACGACGGACGGGAACTTCCTGCTCCAGGTTCAGCCGACGCGCTTCTTGGCGAACTGGAGAAGGGTTCGCGACACAGACGAGTACCCCCGGTTCTCGGCCGCGTTCGACCGGTTCCGTCGCGGCTGGGCTGAGTTCCTGGCCATGCTGAAAGAGGAGGGGCTAGCGGTTCCTCGCGCGAACCAGTACGAACTCACGTACATCAACCACCTTGCCCAGCCTGGGGACACGTTCCCGGCCGCGATGCCCAAGTACCTACGCAGCGTCCCGTGGGCGATGCAGCCGGAAGGTCTTCTCAAGAACCCGAAGGCGGCGATGTCTCGCGTCACCTTCCCGCTTACCGACGCGGCTGGTTCCCTGCATGTCACCGCAAATCATGGTGTGAGAGCGCAGGACCAGAAGCCGGTGATGGTCGTTGATATGACCGCTCGTGGCGCAGCGGCCGAAGACTGGTCGGACCTGGAGAACTGGTTCAACGTCGCACACGAGCACATCGTTAGTGGGTTTACCGAGTTGACGACGGACGAGGCTCACCGCCTTTGGAAGAGGGTCCAATGACCGCATCGGCAACGATGTCCCAGGCAGAACCGGTCACCGAGTCCGTGTTCGCATCGGGCGCAACGATGGCCGTGGTGAAGCCCGAGACCGTCATCTTCGTCCCGAAGTCTTCCCTCATCGCTGGCGTGCTCGCGGTGACGATGATGTCCGCCCCGGTGGTTCACGCGCACGCTTGGCCGGCGAATGGCGGGGGAGAAACCGTGAACCGAGACATCGAGCTTGCGGACCGGACGACGGTCGAGCCCGACGACATCGACCTCGACACTGTTCCGCTCCTTGCGGAATTGACGCCGCTTCCGCGAGGGTTCCGGCTCGCGGTACTCGCACCTTCGTTCCCTGCTCCGGACCCCGACCTCCTGATGTTCAACGAGTAGTGCCTCCGTTCGACTGGTACGAGGAGGTTCCCGCGGTGACGCCCCTCATGCAGGGCGACATCGTGGATGACTGCCCCCTCCTCAGATTCCGCGACCGTCCCTGGGAACCAGCGGGCGCCGGGGACTTGGTGGACGCTCTTACACAGGCCGCCGGCGTCGAGCGAGTCAGAGCAGTCGTGATGACTCAAGCGTGTGACCTTGCCCAGAAGAAGGTTCGAGACGCGGTTCTCTGCCCCGTCGAGCCGCTCGACGGCTACCGGTTGACTCTTGAGCACGCTGCGAGGGCCAAGGGCCAGAAGGTGACGGCCGATTCATGGCGGAAGCAGTTCGACGAGCTTCGCCAGGGAAAGGTCTGGAGCGCATCACTCCTGGAGAGGTGCGGCCCCCCTGGTGGTACCGAGCGCATGCTGCGCGTGGTGGTCCACTTCTCGCGGGTTCACAGTCTCCCGGTAGCCTTCCTGGAATCGTGGCTGGTCAATGCGGGAGCCAGCCGCGTGAGACTTCTGCCGCCTTACCGCGAACACCTGTCGCAGGCGTTCGCTCGGTTCTTCATGCGAGTTGGGTTGCCCCAGGATATCGTCGGGCAGTAGTGCAAAACGCGGCGGTGGCGTCTGCTGCCGATGCGCTACTCGCGACGGCTCTTTTGGCGGAAAGACCATGTGAAAGCGGGGCCGTGCGGTCCTCGACTCCCAGCCTGAAGATCCCCGAGTCAGTGGTTCTACTCTCCATACGCCTCCTGGCCTGCCTGCACGCCGCGGGGTGCCCCGTATCCTGGCCCCCCGCCCGGCGCTGAGCCACTATGCGCCCATGAAGCTGCGCCTCATCGCCATCGGCAGGGACCGCTCCGGCCTCTACCAGCCGGCCGTGGACGAGTACGCGAAGCGGCTCGGCCGCTACCTCAAGTTCGAGCTGCTGGAGCTGCCCGAGGCGCGCAAGCACGCCGGCACGCCGCAGGCGCGGGTTGAGGAGGGAGAGGCCATCCTGGCCAAGCTCCGCCCCGGCGAGCTGGTGGTGGTCCTCGACGAGCGCGGCAAGGAGCTCACCAGCCTGGAGCTGTCGCGCAAGGTCGAGGGATGGCTCGGTGGCGGCCGCGACGTGGCGCTGGTGATCGGCGGCTCGGACGGCCTCTCCCCCGACTTGGCGGCGCGGGCGCAGGAGAAGCTCTCGCTCTCGCGCTTCACCCTCGCCCATCGGCTGGCGCGGCTGGTGCTCGTGGAGCAGCTCTACCGCGCCATGACCATCATTCGCGGCGAGCCCTACCACAAGTAGCTCGGCGCACGATCCCACCTCGACTCGGGCTGGTGCGCCTTGTCGGTGCTCCCGGCGCGCCCCGCTCACCGCCGCAGCTGCGCGGCGTAGTCGTACTGGATGCGCTCGTACTGCTCGGTCATGAGCTGCGAGGAAATCATGAAGTCGGCGGTGGAGCGGTTGCAGGCGGTGGGGATGTTGTAGAGCACCGCGATGCGCAGCAGGGCCTTGATGTCGGGGTCGTGCGGCAGCGGCTCGAGCGGGTCCCAGAAGAAGACCAGGGCGTCGAGCTCTCCCTTGGCGATCATCGCGCCGATCTGCTGGTCGCCGCCGAGCGGGCCGGAGAGCAGGCAGTTCACCGGCAGCTCCAGCTCCTCGGCGATCATGTGGCCGGTGGTCCCGGTGCCGTAGAGGTCGTGCTTGGAGAGCGAGCCGCGGTTGTAGCGCGCCCACTCCAGCAGGTCCTTCTTCCGGTTGTCGTGCGCGACCAGCGCCAGCGCCTTGCGCGGCGGCATGGTGATCACCTTCGGCTTCGGCATTCGACCTCCTTGTCGAGAAGCGGGGGATCCTAGCCCTTGTCGGTGTCGAATCGAAGGCCCCCACGTGAATCCCTATGGGAGCTTGCGCAAGGTGGCGAAGCCGGTCGCCGTCGAGACGTGCAGCGCCGGCGGCGAGACCATGGTGTCGAGCTCGAGCCGCTGCACCTGGTCGTCTGGCAGGCCGCTGCCGGCGCGCACGCTGCTCTTGTTGCCGGTCGCCGGGTCGTAGATGGCGAGGCCGGAGGAGGCGGTGGCGATCACCAGCCGGCCGTCGGGCAGCGCCACCAGATCGACGACGCCGTACTCGGGCGAGCCGAGCGCGCCGGGGTCGTAGTAGGTGAAGCCCTGGCTCTTGGTCCAGCTGGCGATGCCGTAACAGCGCAGCTCGAGGTTGGTGCTCGTCGGCGAGCAGCCCATGATCCCGCTCGCGAACCAGACCTTCCCGTCGGGCGCCACCGTCACCGCGCTGATGTTGACCGGGTCGCCCTCCTGCGGCGGCTGGAACACCGGCGGGTTGCCACTGCCAGGGCCGAAGTAGGGATCGCCGAAGCCCACCAGCGCAGGCGTGCCGCCCTGGTAGACCCAGGTGAGCGGCGAGGCGTTCCACTGGATCCAGCCGCCGGTCCACTTGCCGCCGTGCCAGAGGTCGCCCCTGGCGTCCACCGCCAGGCCGCGCCAGTCGCCCATGCGCTGGTTCGACTCGGTGGAGTCGCAGGGCGCGTGGTAGCAGACGCGGGCGTGCAGGTGGTCGCCCATGTACTCCTGGTTGGCGAGATCGAACCACTCGCCCGGCAGCGGGAGCCGGAACTTGTCCGGGAGCACCAGATCCACGCCGTGGTTGGTGCCCACGTAGAGCGTGTGCGGGTGAGCGAAGTGGTCGAAGACCAGCCGGTCGATGGTGCGGTCGTGCCAGTAGACGCCGCCGTGGTCGATCGACTCGAAGTCGAAGCGGTCGACCTGCAGGCTCCCGTCGGCCTTCAGCCGCACCCGGTCCACCTTGCCGGTGTGGAGGCCGGGGTCGGTGAGGTCGCCCACGCCCGAGTCGTCGCCCGTGTAACCCACGAAGACCTCGCCCACGCCGCCGCCGACGATCTCGCGGATGCCGGCCTGGGTGGCGGCGCCGTAGCTGGTGTCGCTGGCTGGGCAGTAGTCGCTGGGCGCGATGTAGCCGTTGCGGCAGTAACGCTCCTGGTTCCCGAAGAGGTGCAGCCCGTCGGCGGCGTCGAAGCGCTTGAAGCTCTTGTCGCCGGGCTTGAGGAGATAGAGCGCCTGCGGCGTCGCCGCCCAGAGGTTCTGCGCCTCGTCGGTGCTGGCGCCCACCAGCGGGGTCTCCTGGAGGCCCGCCGCAGCTCCGTAGGTCACGTTCTCGGCAGGCCAGGGTCCAGCGCCGCCGAAGGTCGGAGTGGGCGTAGGGGTCGGAGTGGGGCTGGGGCTCGGAGTGGGGGTAGGAGTGGGGGTAGGAGTGGGGGTAGGAGTCGGCGTGGGCGTCGGACTCGGGGTCGGGGTCGGAATCGGCGTGGGCGCCGGCGTTGGGGTGGGCGTAGGGGTCCCGCCGTCGGTGGTCTGCTGGGTGAGGCCGCTCCCGCCGCCGGCGGAGGAGCCGCAGCCCGCCGCCGCGAGGGCGAGGGCGGCGAGCAAGAGCGCGCTGGCGAGCAGGCGCACGGCGGCGCCCCGGACCATCGAATCCCCCATTGGCAGACCCTCCCCAGGCCGGCGTCCCTTGGTGGACGCGACGGTGCGCCAGGGTGATGCGAAGGGTGGGCCAGTCGTGCCCCACCGGCTCGCAGGGCGAGTGCCAGCCCGGCGGTCCCTGCCCCAGGGAAAAGATCTGCCCTCTCGGGAGAGAGGTCTTCTACCGCCGTTCCAGCAGGTGCCGCCGCAGGTGCTTCACGGCGATGGTCCCGTGGCCGACGAGCGCCTCGTCGAAGGCCCGCTGCGAGAACGGGCCGCGGGCCCGCACCGCTCGCTCGAGCTCCGCGAGCTCGCTCGAGCCGAGGAAGTACTGGCAGAGCTGGGTCGAGTCGAGCTTGGCCCGCAGGAGCTTCTTCTCGGCCTGGGCCCGCTCCTGGAAGCCCTCCTCCACCATGAAGCGGAGCGCCTCGTCGTCGGTCAGGTCCCCGCCCTGGAGCTGGATGTCGAGGAGCGCGTTGGCCGCCACGATCATCGCGCCCTGCAGGTCGAAGAAGCGGTAGCGCGCGTTCTCCTCGCCGCCGAGCCCCTCGCGCACCAGCAGCGTCGTCCCGTAGACCGCCCAGCCCTCGGCGAAGGAGCCGTCCCAGAGCGTGGCCCGCAACGGATCGAGGTGCTTGCGCGCGTACCACGCCTGGGTGTGGTGGCCCGGATAGGCCTCGTGGGCGGCGGTGAGCGCCACCTCGTAGCGGTTCTCGGCGCGCAGGTAGCTCTCCTGCTTCTCCGGCGGCCAGGAGGGGTCGACCGGCTCCACGTAGTAGGTGCCGCGCCACCTCACGTGCTCGTCGAGCATCCCGGGCGACAGGTACTCGGCGCCGGCGCCCCCGCGCTTGAACTCCGGCTCGGGCGCGACGGTGAGGGTGTCCGCGGCCGGGAGCGCCAGGAGCCCCTTCGCCTCGATGAAGGCGCGCAGCCCGTCGATCTGCCGCGCGTGCGAGGCGACCAGGTCGGCCGCCGCCGGGTGCTCCTTCGACAGGGCCTCCTTCACCCGGGCGATGAGCTTCGCCTGCCCGGCCTGGTCGAGCGCGCCCGGCGCGGCGGGCTCGCCGGGCCAGAGCTGCGCGGCCAGCTCCACCGCGGTGGCGTAGAGCTCGCGCCGCACCTCCTGGAAGGCCTTCCGGGCGCGCGGCGCCACCTCCTCGTCGGGCCGGAGCCCGGTCTGGAGCGCCAGCGGGAACTTCTCGCGGTAGAGGTCGTGGCCGAGCCGCCAGTCGCGGGTGGCGCGCTTCGGCAGCTCCCGCTCGAGGAGGCGCTGGTGGTCGCGCAGCGCCGCCACCGCCGCCAGGCGGGCCTGCTCCGCCGCCGGCTCCCTCGCGGTGAAGGCCTTCACCTCGCCCTCGAAGAAGTCGATGCGGCCGCGGTTGTCCTTCACCGCCTGCTCGAGGTGCACCTTCGAGACCGCGCCGAAGGCGGCCTCGCGCTGCGCCAGGTAGCGCGGCAGCGCGCGGAGCTGCGCCGTGACGCTCCGGCGCCGCTCCGCCTCGGGGGCGAAGTCGCCGTGGATCACGTCCGACAGCCGCCCCGCCACCACCTCGCGCGGATCGTAGTAGGTGAAGTCGTCCACCAGGCGCGGGTTCCAGGTCCACTCGCGGATCTTGGTGAGCTCGAGGAGCTCCAGGCCGAGGCCATCGGCCAGGATGGCGGCGTCGGTGCGCCCATCGGCGCTGAGGGCACGTCGGTCGACGGCCTCCAGCGCCCGCCGCTGCGAGGTGAGCTCCTCGACCCGGCGCTGCACGCCCGCCGGCGAGAGGTCGGGCAGCTCGCCGTCGTGGGCGTGCACGCCCCTGTAGGTGGCGAGGTGCGGGTTCGCCCCGAACAGGCCGGCGAGGTAGCGGCGCGTGAGCGCGTCGAGCCGGCGGGCGGGTGCGGCGGGTGCGGCCGCGGCCTGGGAGCCGAGGAGCACCAGACCAGCCGCGAGGACTTGACGGACCGTGCGCATCCCGCGGTTATAGGCCCGCGCGGCACCTCTCGGCCAGTTGCCGGCCTGCCCGCTGCCCCCCCATCGGTCCAGGCGCGCGCGCTTGACCGGCACCCGGTGCCGCAGCAGAGATCGCCGCATGCGAGAGCAGACCCGCGCCGTCGAGCCGCCCCTGTCCCCGTGGTGGCGGCACGGCACCTTGCTGGTGATGATCTTCGGCTTCTCGGCGCTGACCATCGTCACCGTCTTCACCTACACCAACGCGCCACCCATCCCGCGTCAGGTGGTGGACCCCGCGGGCGGCGTCCTCTTCACCGGGGACGAGGTCGAGCAGGGGCAGGAGGTGTTCCTCAAGCACGCGCTGATGGAGCACGGGACGCTCTGGGGCCACGGCGCCTACCTCGGCCCCGACTACACCGCCGAGCACCTGCACCGCGAGGTGGGGATCGCCCGCGACCGCCTCGCCACCGCTCGCTTCGGGAAGGCCTTCGCGGCGCTCTCGCGCGGCGAGCAGGGAGAGGTGGCGGACGGGGTGCGCGCCGAGCTCAAGGAGAACCGGTTCGACGCGGCCACCGGCACCTTGACCTTCTCGCCCGGCGAGGCCGCCGCCACCCGGGAGCTCGAGCCGTACTGGGCCGGCTACTTCTCCAAGGAGAGCTCGGCGCCCGGGCTCGCCGTGGGGAGCGTCTCAGACCCGCAGGAGCTGCGCCACCTCAACGCCTACTTCTCCTGGGCCACCTGGGCCACCGTCGCGAACCGGCCCGGGCACGACTACACCTACACCAACAACTGGCCTTACGATCCCGAGGCGGGCAACCGGCCCTCCACCCAGGCCTATTTCTGGAGCGCGCTCAGCCTGGTGTCGCTGCTCGGCGGGCTCGGCCTGGTCCTGCTCATCTTCGGCAAGTTCCACTTCCTCGGCTGGGAGGGTGACCCTCGCGATCCGCGGCCGCTGCCGATCACCGAGGCCATGCAGCTCACCCCGAGCCAGCGGGCCACCGGGAAGTACTTCGCGGTGGTGGCGCTGCTCTTCCTCGCGCAGGCGCTGATGGGCGGCGCCCTCGCCCACTACCGGGTCGAGCCGTTCTCCTTCTACGGCCTCGCCGTCATCCTGCGCTGGGCGCCGTACAACTTGGCGCGCACCTGGCACCTGCAGCTCGCCATCTTCTGGATCGCGACCGCCTGGGTCGCCGGCGGCCTCTTCCTCGCGCCGCTGGTCGGCGGCGGCGATCCGCCCGGTCAGCGACGCTGGGTGAACGTGCTCTTCGTCGCGCTGGTGCTGGTGGTGGTCGGGAGCCTGCTCGGCGAGCTCCTCGGCATCAGCGGCCACCTCGGCCGGGCCTGGTTCTGGCTCGGCCACCAGGGCTCGGAGTACCTGGACCTCGGCCGCTTCTGGCAGCTCCTGCTCGCGGCGGGGCTGCTGCTCTGGCTCTGGCTCATGTTCCGTGCCCTGCGGCCGGCCATCCGCGAGGGGGGCAAGCACGACGTCTCGGCCCTGTTCCTCTACGCGGCCGCGGCCATCCCGCTCTTCTACCTGCCGGCCCTGTTCTACGGCCCCCGCACCAACTTCGCGGTCATAGACAACTGGCGCTTCTGGATCATCCACCTGTGGGTGGAGGGGTTCTTCGAGCTCTTCGCCACCGTGCTCGTGGCCATCATGTTCCGGCAGATCGGGCTCGTCACCACCCGCACCGCCACGCGGCTGGTCTACCTCGACGCCATCCTGTTCCTCTCCGGCGGCATCATCGGGACCGGCCACCACTGGTACTTCACCGGCCAGGGGACGCTCAACATGGGGCTCGCCGCCTGCTTCTCGGCGCTCGAGGTGGTGCCGCTCACGCTCCTCACGCTCGACGCCTCGGGCTTCATCCGGCTGCGCCGGCGGGCCAACGACGGGGACCGGGAGAGCCTGGCGGCGAAGCACCGCTGGGCCATCTACTTCTTCATCGCCGTGGGGGTCTGGAACTTCGTCGGCGCGGGCGTGTTCGGCTTCCTCATCAACACGCCCATCGTCTCCTACTTCGAGGTGGGCACCACCCTCACCGCCAACCACGGTCACGCCGCCATGTTCGGCGTCTTCGGGATGCTGGGGCTCGGGGTGCTGGTCTTCTGCCTGCGCTCGCTGCAGGGGGACCAGGCCTGGGCCGACACCGAGCGCTGGGTGCGGGTCGGCTACTGGGGGCTCAACGCCGGCCTGTCGCTCATGATCCTGCTCGACCTCTTCCCCGCCGGCGTGCTCCAGCTCTGGGACGTGGTCGCCAACGGCTACTGGCACGCGCGGCGGCTCGAATACTCGATGAGCGGCACCTTCCACGTCCTGGAGTGGATCCGCCTCGCCGGCGACACGGTCTTCCTGGTGCTGGGCGCGCTGCCCATCGCGGTGGCGACGGTGCGCGCGGTGCTGCGGCGTGAGCCGGCCGCGGGGAGCGCGGCGCTGGCCCGCTGAGCGCGGCCCCGCCCACCACGCACAGGTACGGCCAGCCCACTTCTTCCCGAGGCGCGCGCCCGGCCGCGCCGTCAGCCGGTCCGGCCGAACCGCTGGTGGAAGCGGGCGTGGAACTCGCCGATCCGCTCCACCACCACCTCCAGCTTCGCGGCCGGCGGCAGCGTGGTGGTGCGGAAGTGCGCCGTGCCGGGCGCCTGGCCGAAGCCGGAGCCGGGCACCACGCAGATGCCGGTCTCCTCCAGCAAGGCCAGGCAGTACTCCTCGTCGGTGGTCCCCGGCGGCAGGTCGATGCGCGGGAAGGCGTACATGGCGCCGGTCACCGGGTTGCAGTGGATGCCCTCCACCCGGTTGAGCCCGCGCTCGATGATCCCGGCGCGCCGGGCGAGCGACTCGAAGATCTCCCGCCGCTCGCGCTGGTACGTCTCGCACGAGGCGCCGCCCGGCCGCGGCGGGGTCACCATCAGGAAGGTGACGATCTGCCCGGCGGTGTTGGCGCAGAGCGACACCGACTGGAGCTTGGTGATCTCGTCCATCACCTCCGGAGGGACGTTGCGGCACTCGAGGTAGCCGCCGCGCTGGCCGCACTCGCCGAGCAGCCCCTTGGAGGTGGAGTGGAAGCTGAACAGCGAGACGTCGCGGTAGCCCTTGCGCTCGAGCAGGCTGGCGAAGGAGACGAACCGATCGCCGGGGCGGTAGACGTTCTCCTGGTAGACCTCGTCGGCCAGCACGGCGAGGTCCCGCTCGCGGGCGAAGTCGAGCACCATGGCGACGTTCTCTTCGTCGAGCACGGCGCCGGAGGGGTTGCCAGGATTGATGACGCAGACCGCCCGCGGGCGGACGTCCTCGCGCACCGCGTCGTCGTAGGCCCGCTCCAGCCCGGCCCGCGTGAGCCGCCAGCCGGCGTCCTCGTCGAGCGGGTAGGGGAGCTGAGTCCCCTCGTAGAGCGTGATGGTGGCGGAGTAGAGCGGGTACTGCGGCGTGGGGATGAGGATGCCGTCCCGCCGCCCGTCGACGAGGATGCTCAGCACCGCCCTGACGCCCTTGCTGGCGCCGTCGGTGAGGTAGATGGCCTCCGGGTCGGCCTCGATGCCGTCGCGCTCGCGGATGAAGCGGGCGATGGCCTCGCGCACGAAGAGGAAGCCCTTGCTGTCGGTGTAGGCGCCGGTGCCGTACTTCGTCTCACGCAGCACGTGCCGGGCCATCTCCACCGCGTCGGCGGGGAAGAGCCCCTCCGGCATGCGGTCCATCAGCTCCGGGTACTCGCACAGCGCCAGGATCTGGCGGATCCAGGTGAGCGGCTTCTGCTCGAGCGCCTGCGGGTTGCCGATGTTGCAGTAGATGATCTCGCGCCCCTCTCGCTCGAGCTCCTGGGCGCGGGCGACGATGGGGCCGCGGACGGCGTAGGCGGTCTCGCGGACCGCCCGCCCGATGTCTCCGATTTTGATGGTCACTGGGGGCGCGAGCCTGACACGGAACGCGGCCGCCCGGCAAGAGCGCGAGCCGGGGGTCGGCCGGCGCCGGCACCGCCCTTGCTACGGCTCGCCTCCGGGCACTTCTTCTTGAGGGGCGGGCGGCGCCCCTCTAACATCGCCTCTCCCACACGCCCGCGAGGTGTCCCTTGCCGAAGGTGAAGCCGGTTCTGCTCGTGATCCTCGATGGTTTCGGGCTACGCGACGAGCGCGAGGCCAACGCCATCGCCATCGCCGGCACGCCCAACATCGACGCCCTGAAGCGGGATTACCCCTGGACCGCGGTGCGGACCTCCGGTCTCTCGGTCGGCCTGCCGGAGGGGCAGATGGGCAACTCCGAGGTGGGCCACACCAACCTCGGCGCCGGGCGCATCGTCTACCAGGACCTGGTTCGCATCAACCGCTCCATCGAGGACGGCTCGTTCTTCCAGAACCCGGCGCTGCTCTCCGCCTGCCAGAAGGCCAGGTCGGGCTCCGGCACGCTCCACCTCATGGGGCTGGTCTCCGACGGCGGCGTCCACAGCCACCTGGAGCACCTCTTCGCCTGCGTCGAGCTGGCGCGGCGCGAGGGGGTGCCGCGCACCTTCGTCCACTGCTTCCTCGACGGACGGGACACGCCCCCCCGCAGCGCCGAGGGGTACCTGGCGCAGCTGGAGAAGCGGCTCGCGGAGATCGGCTACGGCAAGGTCGCCACCGTCTGCGGGCGCTACTACGCCATGGATCGCGACAAGCGCTGGGACCGGGTGGCGCTGGCCTACGCCGCCATGGTCAAGGGAGAGGGCTTCAAGGCCGCCTCCGGCCTGCAGGCGGTCACCGACGCCTACGGCCGCGGCGAGAACGACGAGTTCGCGAAGCCCACCGTGGTGGTGAACGGCGGCGGCGAGCCGCTGGCGCGGGTGAGGGACGGCGACGCCATCCTGTTCTTCAACTTCCGCTCCGACCGCGCCCGCGAGATCACCCGCGCCTTCACGCAGGAGGGGTTCAAGGACTTCGACGCCGCGCCGCGCCCGCGCCTCTCGACCTACGTCTGCATGACCCGCTACGACGAGACCTTCACCCTGCCGGTGGCCTTCGGGCCCGATCAGCCGACCGAGATCTTCCCCGAGCTCGTGAGCCGCGCCGGCCTGAAGCAGCTCCGCTGCGCCGAGACCGAGAAGTACGCCCACGTCACCTTCTTCTTCAACGGCGGGCGCGAGGTCCAGTTCCAGGGCGAGGACCGGATCCTGGTCCCGTCGCCGCGCGACGTGAAGACCTACGACGAGAAGCCGGAGATGAGCGCCCGCGAGGTGACCGACAAGCTCGTGCCCGCCATCCTGTCGCGCCAGTACGCCTTCATCCTCGCCAACTTCGCCAACCCCGACATGGTCGGGCACACCGGCATCCTCGAGGCCGCGGTGAAGGCGGTGAAGGTGGTGGACGAGTGCGTCGGCCGGCTATGGGCCGCCGCGAGCCAGGCCGGCATGGCGCTCCTCGTCACCGCCGACCACGGCAATTGCGAGCTGATGGTCGACCCGGTCACCGGCCAGCCGCACACCGCCCACACCCTCGGCCCGGTTCCCTTCATCCTCGCCGACCCCGACTTCCGCGGCGCGAAGCTGCGGCGGGAGGGGGTCCTCGCCGACGTCGCCCCGACCGCGCTCCAGGTGATGGGGCTGCCGCAGCCCAAGGAGATGAAGGGGCTCGGGCTGGTGCTGCGGTAGCGCTCGCGGGAGGGCGGCCAGGTGAACCTCGACATCGAGCTCCGGCGGCCGCTCGCCGCCCTCTCCACGGCCCTGCTCGACCTCCTCTTCCCGCCTCGCTGCGCCGCCTGCAGCGCCGCCCTGCCGTCCTCGGACGAGACCTTCTGCGCACTCTGCGCCGACGCCGTCGAGCCGGTCCCGGGCGGCTGCCCCCGCTGCGGCCAGCCCGGGCCGCCCGAGCCCTGCGGCGCCTGCCTCGCCCACCCGCCCGCCTTCCGGGAGGTCCGCGCCGGCGCGCTCTTCGGCGGCCCCCTCGCCGACGCGGTGCACGCCTTCAAGTACCGGTCGCGGCCGGCGCTCGCCCGCCCGCTCGGCGCGTGGCTGGCGCCGCGGGTGGCGCTCCCGGAGGGCGCGCTGCTGGTCTCGGTACCGCTCGGCCGGGCGCGACGCCTCGCCCGCGGCTACGACCAGGCGGCGCTCCTCGCCGCGGCGCTGGCCCGCGCGTCCTCCGGTCGCGTGCGCCGGCTGCCCGGCGCGCTGCGCCGCCGGCGCGAGACCCCGCCGCAGGTGGGCCGGACCCGGGCCGAACGGAGCCGCAACGTGACCGGCGCCTTCGAGGCGAGCGCCGCCGTGCGGGGGCTCGACCTCTTCCTGGTGGACGACGTGGTGACCACCGGCGCCACCGCCGACGCCTGCGCCCGCGCGCTCCTCGCGGCCGGGGCCCGCTCCGTGGGGGTGGTGGCGCTCTCGCGGGCCGAGTGACCGGCCGGGCGAACGTCTGCTGATGGACGCACCCTGTCCGGGGTTAGAGTGGACCGAATGCTCGCCCTCGCCCTGCCGGCCCTCCTCGCGACCCTCGCCGCCTCGCACGCCACGCCGGCGGCAGAGGAGGCACGAGTGGAGGAGGCGGAGGTGGGTCCCCGCGATCCCGCCCAGGAGGACCTGGCCGCCTCCCTCGCCAGCCTGCGCCGCGACCGGCACCAGCCTCGCGCCGCCGCCGACCTGGCCCGGCTGGCGCTCCTGGAGGAGGACGCGCCCGACCTCACGCCGCTCGAGCGGGCCTACGGCCAGCTCGCCGCCGATCCGCGGGCCCTCCCCGAGATCCGGGATCTGGCCCGCTTCGGCCTGGCGCGGCTGGCGCGGGCCCGGGGGCCGTCCAGCGCCTCGGCGGCCTGGCTGCGCAAGCTCGGGCTGCTGTCGCGCTTCGAGGTGATCGGCCCCTTCGATGGCGAGGGGAAGCGCGGCTTCGACGCGCCCTTCCCGCCCGAGGAGCGGCAGGACCTCGCCGCGCGCTACCCCGGCAAGGTCCGCGAGGTGTACTGGCGACCGCTCCCGCCCGAGGCGGTGGTGGACGGGTTCGCGCACCTGGGCGCGGCGCTGCGGCCAGCCCGCGAGGCGGTGGCCTACGCGCTCGCGATGGTGGAGCTGCCGAGGGAGGCGCGCGTGCGGCTCACCGCCGGCGCCAGCGGCGCGTCCAAGGTCTGGGTGAACGGCGCGCTGGTGCTCTCCGACCCCGCCTACCACCCCGCCCGCCCCGGCCAGCAGGCGGCACTGGTGACGCTCCGCGCCGGCCCGAACCGGATCCTGGTGAAGCTCGCCCACGACGAGGGACGCATGGGCTTCTACCTCGGCTTCACCACGCCGCGCGGCGACCCGCTCGAGCTGGCGGAGCGCCCGACCCGGCCGCTGCCGCCGCTCGCCGCCGGGGCGGCGCCGCGCCCGGAGAAGGTGGCCGGCGTGGCCGAGCTGCTCGCGGCCAGGGCCGGGCGAGCCCGCGGCGCGGAGGAGGGGCGGGCCCGGCTCGACCTCGCGCTGGTGCTCGCCGATCGGGCGGCCTCCGACGTGCGGGAGCAACGGCCGCTGGCGGAGGCGCGGCGCGCGGCCGGGCTCCTGCCGCAGTCGGCAGAGGCCCAGCTCACCGCTGCCCGGCTGGAGGACGACTCCAACCGGCGCCGCGCCCGGGTGGAGGCGGCGCTGGCCGCGGACGGAACCGACCCACGGGCGCTGCGCGAGTTGGGGGCCCTCGAGCTCTCGCGGCGGCGTGGGCCGGAGGCGGTGGTCCTGCTCGAGAAGGCGGTGGCCGCCGCCCCGGGAGACGTCCGGGCCCTCTCGCTGCTCGCCGACGCCCGCGAGGCCTGCGGGCTCGCCGCTCGGGCCGACCTGCTACGGCTCGAGCTGGGGAGCCGCTTCCCGCGCCTCCCCGCCGCGCAGCAGGCGGCGGCGCGGGCCGCCCGCCGCCTGGACCGGCTCGGCGACGCCGTTCGCTTCGGGCGCGCGCTCCTGGCCCTGCGCCACGACGACGCGCTGGCGCGCGCCGCGCTGGTGCAGGCCCTGGTGGATCGCGGCGACGTGGAGGGCGCGCTCGAGGCGCTGGCCGCCGCCTCGCGGCTCGACCCCTCCGATCTCGGCCCCAGGCTGCGCCAGGGCGACCTCCTCGCCGGCAGCGGGCGGCTCGCCGAGGCGGTGGCGGCCTACGACGCCGCCGAGCGGCTCTCCCCGGAGGACCCGGAGCCCCCGGAGCGGCGCGGGCGCGCCCGCCTGCAGGCCGGGAGCTCCCGGGAGGCGGTCGCCGACCTCCAGCGCGCGCTCGAGCTCAAGCCGCAGAGCCCGGAGCTGAAGGAGCTGCTGCGGGCCGTCTCGCCGGAGCGCGAGCGCTTCGAGCGGCCCTACCTCTACGACGCCGCCGCGCTGGCGCGCGCCTTCGACCCCGGGCGCGGGCAGGGCGAGGACGCGGTGGTGCTGGGCGACCTCACCGCCACCCGCGTCTATCCCTCCGGCCTCTCGTCGACCTACCACCAGCTGGTGGTGAAGGTGCTCACCCGGCGCGGGGTCGAGGCGTTCCGCCGCCAGTCCATCGGCTACGTGCCCGGGCGGCAGGAGCTGAAGGTCGACCGGGTGCGGGTGGTGAAGCCCGACGGCGCCGCCGTCGAGACCTGGCAGGAGGCGGAGCACAGCGCCAGCGAGCCCTGGTACCGGCTCTATTACGACACCCGCACCCGCGCGCTCACCTTCCCGGCGCTCGAGCCAGGCGACCTGCTCGAGCTCGGCTACCGCGTCGACGACGTCGCCGGCGAGAACCTGCTCTCCGACTACTTCGGGGACCAGGTGTACCTGCAGGACGGCACGCCCAAGGCGCGCGTCGACTACGTGCTGCTCGTCCCGTCCTCGCGGCGCCTCCACGTCAACGAGCCCGGCGTGGCCGGCCTTGAGCGCGCCGAGCGCGCCCTGCCCGGCGGCGTCACCGAGCACCGCTTCACCGCGCGCGACCTGCCGCGGCTCGAGGCCGAGCCGGGCATGCCGGGGCCGAGCGAAGTGGTCCCCTTCATCCACGTCTCCACCTACGCGAGCTGGGACGACGTGGCCCGCTTCTACTGGGGGCTGGTGCGCGACCAGCTGCGCCCCACCGAGGAGCTGCGCGCCACCGCCCGGCGGCTCGAGGCGGAGGTGCGGCGGGCCCGGCGCGCCCGCGGGCTGCCGGAGGCTGGCGACGAGCGCGCGGTCGTCGAGGCGGTGCACGACTTCGTGGTCACCGGCACCCGCTACGTCGGGCTCGAGTTCGGCATCCACGGCTTCAAGCCCTACCGGGTGGATCAGGTGCTGAGCCGCCGCTTCGGCGACTGCAAGGACAAGGCGAGCCTCACCCACGCGCTGCTGGAGGCGCTCGGGATCGACTCGCGGCTGGTGCTCCTGCGCATGAACCGGCTCGGGCGCATCCCGGCCGCGCCCGCCTCGCTCGCGGTCTTCAACCACGCCATCAGCTACGTCCCCAAGTACGACCTGTGGCTCGACGGGACCGCCAGCTACTCGGGCTCGCGCGAGCTGCCGTCGGAGGATCGCGGCGCCACCGTGCTGGTGGTGAACCCGGACGGCCCGGCGCGCTTCGGGCAGATCCCGGAGGGCCGGCCGGAGGAGAACCGGACCGAGCTCTCCCTCGAGGCCGAGCTGCGCGCCGACGGGAGCGCCGTCCTCGCGGGCGACTCCACCGTGGGCGGCGGCCGCGCCCCGGATTACCGGCGCGCCTACGGCACCGAAGGCGACCGCCGGGCCTCGTTCGAGCAGGCCTGGAGCCGGACCTTCCCCGGGCTGGAGGTCAAGACGGTGTCGGCGTCGGACCTCACGCGGCTGGACGAGGACGTGGCCCTGCGCTTCACGCTGGAGGTGCCGCACCTCGGGCGGCCGGACGGCGACGGCCTCTCCTTCAGCCCCTTCGGCGAGCAGTCTCCCTACACCGAGAGCTACGCCCCGCTCTCGGCGCGCCGCCACCCGCTGGTCCTCGGGGATCCGTGGGAGAACCGCTTCCGGTACCGCTACCGGCTGCCCGCCGGCTGGAGCGCCGGCGCGCTGCCGCCACCGTCGCGGCTCGACACCCCCTTCGGCTCGTTCGAGGTGAGCTGGCGCGAGGAGGGCGGGTCGGTGCGGGTGGAGGGGCGGCTGGTCTTCCGCGCCACCCGGGTGAACGCCGCCGACTACCCCGCCTTCCGCGCCTTCACCGCAGGCATCGATCGCGCCATGGCGCGCCGGGTGCGGGTCGGCCCGGGCGCCACCGCCGCGGCCTCGAAGCGAGAGGACTCTCACCCGTGACCCACCTCCGACCCATCCTCGCCCTGCTGCTCGCCGCCGCCTGCGCCTGCGCCGGCCCGCGGCCGCGCTCGCCGCTCGACGAGGCCGCCGCCAGCGCCGGGCCGGGCGCCTCCGCCCGCGTGCTCGCACAGGCCGGCTGGCACGACCTGCTCGGCAACGATCCCGCCCGCGCCGGCGAGCGGCTCCGCGCCGCCGCCGAGCGCGATCCCGGCGAGCCCTGGGCACGGGAGGGGCTCGCGCTCCTCGCCCGCCGCGGTCTCGACGAGGCGGAGGAGACGCGCCAGCTGCTGGCGCTGGTGGCCGGGGCGCCGCGGCACCCCCTCGCCGAGCCGGCCCTGCGGCGGCTCTCCGCCCTCGCCGAGCGCGGGCCGGCGCGCGCCGCCGAGGTGGAGCGCGGGCTCGCCCCTCTCCTCACCGCGGGCTCGCTGCGGGGCAACGCGGCCGCCCGGGCCCGGCTCGCCCTGGCCTCCCTGGCGCAGCAGCGGGGCGAGGGCGAACGGGCGGCGGCGCTCCGGGCCGAGACGGGCACGGTGCGCGCCTGGACCCTCACCGGCCCCTGGGGCGCGTACCACGCCCTCGAGCTCGACCGGCCCTTCGCGCCCGAGGCCGGCCCCATCCCGTCGCGGGCGGAGGGCCCGGCGGGCGTGGGCGCGCTGGCGGCGCGCGCGCTGCCGGCGCCGGCCGGGCTCGCCACGCTCGAGGGCGAGCCCTACCAGGGCGACCTCTTCTACCTCGCCGCCGACGTGACCGCCTCGCGCGGCGGGCGCTACCTCGTGAACGTCGGCACCGCCTCCCTCGCGCGGGTCTGGCTCGACGGCGAGCTGGTGGCCGAGCGCCGCCCGGGCGAGGACGCGCCGACCCTGCTCACCGCGTCGCGCACGTTGCCGCCGGGCGTCCACCGGCTGCTGGTGAAGCTCGGGCGCGGGCCGTCGGTCGCCGTGCTGGCGGCGTCGCTGGCGCGCGAGGACGGGGCCCCGTCCGACCTGTCGATCGCCGCGGCGGCCACGGGCCCCGGCCCGGCCGCCTTCCCGGCCCGCCCGGGCGCCGCGCCGAAGCTCCCGCTCCTCGGCCGCGAGCTGGCGGGGCAGCTGGAGCCCGAGATCGGACCAGCGGCGGCGCGGCTCCTCGCCGGGCGCGCCGCGCTCGCCTTCGACCGCGAGGAGGCCAAGGTGCTCTTCCTGGAGGCGCTCGGGGCCGCACCGGCCGCCGCGGTGGTCCACGCCGCGCGCGCCGAGGCGCTGCGCGACGACCCGACCCTCGCCGACCGGGTCGCCCGCGGCCGGGCCGAGTCCGAGCTCGACCGGGCCCTGGCGGCCGACCCGGGCGACGCCGAGAGCCGGCTGATCCGCGCCGAGCTGGCGCGCGCCGGCGGCCGGCTCGACGCGGTGGGGGACCTGCTCGCCGCCCTCCCTCCGGAGGCCGCGCAGCGACCGGCGGCGCTGGTCGCGAGGGCTCGCCTGGAGCAGGCGCGCGGGGTCGGCGAGGTGGCCGAGCGGCTGGCCGAGCTGGCGCGCACCGGCGGCGGCTCCTGCGAGGCGGGGGCGCTCCTGCTCGAGCTCGCGAGCCACCGCGACGCGCTCGCCCGGGCGGACGAGCTGGCCCGCGCGCTCCCCGGCTGCCCGGGAGGCCGGGAGCGGCTCGCCGACCACCTCCGGCTGCGCGGGCTGGGGAGCGCCGAGCTCGCCCTGCGCGAGCGGCTCCAGTCCGAGGACCCGGCGCGAATCGGTCCGGCGCTCGGGCTGGCCCGGTCCCTCGCCCGCGAGGGGACGCCGCGCCGCGCCGCCGAGCTGCTCCAGGGGCTCTCGCGGATCTGGCCCCGCGCCGCGCAGCTCGAGAAGCAGCGGGCCGAGGCGCTCGAGCTGGCGGGCGACGCGGACGGGGCTCGCGAGGCGCGGCGGCGGGCGGTGGAGCTCGATGGCGGAGACCTGGCCGTCCGGCGCGCGCTGGCCCGGGAGGAGGGGCACGAGCTGCTGGCCGAGTACGCCGAGGACGGGCGCGAGGCGATCCGCGCCTACCGGGCCGCCGGTCGCCGCTACGACACCTCGGCGGCGGTGGTGCTCGACGCCACCGCGGTGCTCGCCGACGCGCGCGGCGCGACGTTGGAGCGGGTGCACCATGTGCTCCACCTGCTCGACCAGCGGGGGGTCGACAACATGGGCGAGGTGAGCGTGCCGGCCGGGGCGCAGGTGCTGACGCTGCGCACCATCAAGGCCGACGGGCGGGTGCTCGAGCCGGAAGACGCGGGCGACAAGCGCTCCGCCTCGCTGCCCGGGCTCGAGCCCGGAGACTTCGCCGAGTGGGAGTACCTGCGGGCCCAGCCCTCACGCGGTCCGGCCATGCCCGGCTTCACCACCCCGCCCTTCCTCTTCCGCGGCGACGTGCCGCTCTGGCGCAGCACCTTCGTGGCGGCGGCACCGGCGGGGAGCGGCCTCGCGGCCGAGACCCGCCGCCTCGCCGCACCGCGGGTCGTGCGCGAGGGGGACCGCGAGGTGCTGCGGGTCGAGGCGCGCGACGTGCCGGCGCTCCTGCCGGAAGGCTCCGCGCCGGGCGAGGCGGAGTTCCTGCCCTGGGTGCAGGCCGGGGCCGGCGCCGGGCTCGACGACGGGGCTCGCGCCTACGGCGACTTCGCCGCCTCCCGCGGCGCGGCGAGCCTGGAGGTGAAGCTGCTGGCGCGCGAGATCGCCGCCGCGCTGCCTCGGGCCGCGCGCGGCGATCCGCTCGCGCTCGCTCGCGCCGCCTGGGCGAAGGTCCACGAGGTGGTGGTGGGGCCCGGGGTCGGCATGGAGTCGGCCGGCCAGGTGCTCTCGCGCGGCCGCGGCAGCCGCGCCGTGCTCCTCCAGGCGCTCTGCCGCGAGCTCGGGCTCTCCTCGCGGCTGGCCCTGGTGCGCGACTTCGACCGCGATCCGTCGCCCCAGCGCTTCCCGAAGCTCGACCTCTTCTCGCACGCCCTGCTGCGACTCTCGATCGAAGGGCGCGAGGTCTGGCTCGACCCGACCGTCCGCTTCACTCCCTTCGGCGAGCTGCCCGACCCGCTGCGGGGTGCCGAGGCGGTGCTCCTGCCCGAGCCGAACGTGCCGCTCGCCTGGACGCGCACCCCCGCCGGCGCCCCGGCGGAGCCCACGCGCTCGGTCTCCCTGGAGATCGCGCTCGACGAGCGCGGGGACGCCGAGGTGACGGGGCAGGAGGTCTACCGCGGCTTCGATGGCGCGGCGGTGAAGGCCTCGTTCGAGCTGCTCGACCCGCCGCAGCGGCGGCAGGCGGTGGAGCAGGCGCTCGCCCGCAGCTTCCGTGGCCTGACGCTCGATTCGCTGGAGGTGACGGGGGAGGGGAAGCTGGACGAGCCGTTCCGGCTCCACTACCGCTTCCGCGCTCCGTCCTGGGCGCGGGTGGAGGGCGGGCGACTGGTCGCCGATTCGCCGATCTTTGCGGCCCGGCTGGCGGCGCGTCACCCCTCGCGGGCGTCGCGGGAGACGCCGCTGCTCCTCGGGGTCTCGGAGCGCTCCGCGCTCGAGGTCGTCTGCAGGCCCCCGGCCGGATATCACCCCGCCGACTCGCGTCCCCGCGAGGTCTCCTCGCCCTACGGCGCCTACCGGCGCGGGGAGCGCGCGGACGGGAACGCGCTGGTGCGGGAAGACCGGCTCGAGCTGCGGCTGGCGCGGGTGGCGCCCGCGGACTATCCGTCCTTCGCGTCCTTCGCGCGAGCAGTGGACGGGGCGCAGGAGCTGCCGATGGCCTTCACCCGCTGAGGAATCCGACGATTACCGCCTGTGTACCTCCTCCAAGGGACTAGAACAGAGAGTAGAAAGGTCGCATAAAGCATGGTGGCGCGCACTCTGTCCGGAGGCTTCCCTCCAAAGCGCCTCGCCAGCAGCGCTGCTCGCGAGACGGGGTTCAAGTCTCCGGCCCGACTCGGCCACCAGCCCGCTCCTCAATCGGAGCGGGCTTTTTCTTTCCCGCCTGCGCCGCCCCGCCCGACCCCCGCGCAACCGCCCGCATCCGCCCGTGTTCATGGCATCTGGGGGAGGAGCGAGCGCGAGCGCAGAGCCATGAACGTCATCCGCCAAGCCCTGCTCGCCGTGCCGCTCCTCCTCCTCTCCGCCTGCGGCGGCTCGAAGGGAAGCGTCAGCCCGCAGAGCTTCCAGGGCGCGACGCCGAGCTACGGGGCGCTGTCCATGGACCAGGTGGGCGCGCTCGACACCACTCCGCTGCTGAGCGGCGTCGCCGTCCAGCCGCTCATCGCCTCCACCGGGGAGGCCCTCCTGATCCAGGGGAGCGCCTGCGAGCCGCACCTGTTCCTGCGCGCGCGAGAGGTAGTGGAGCGGGTGGACCGCCACCTCTACAAGGCCCTGCGCCACGCCGAGTACGTGGTCTCGAGCGCCCCCGGCGTCACCGCCGGCGCGAGCCGGGTCTGGGAGGGCGTCAACGCCGATGGCGTGCGGGTGAAGCTCACCGTCACTTCCCTCGCCCCGTCGCAGTTCGGCTGGGAGCTGCAGCTGGGCCTCCCGGGCGCCACCGCCTTCGAGACGGTGCTCTCGGGCGAGATCGACCGGACGGGCGCCACGCAGCCGCACCAGGGGAAGGGCTCGCTCGACGTCGACTTCGCCCGGCTCCACCAGATCTACCCGGCCGACCCCACGACCCAGGGCGCGCTCCACCTCGACTTCGACACCAGGCCCGCCTCGCGCAAGCTGGCGGTGTTGGCCACCGGGATGGTCTGGGAGGTGCGCGACGACGGCCTGGGCCTGGACGCCGCCACCCTGCTCGCGCTCGAGGCGCCCCGCAGCGGCAGCTACGTCTACTTCCGCGAGCCCGGCATCGGCGGCAGCCTCAAGGTCGAGGACCAGATGGTCTTCGCCTGCCCCGCCAACCCGACCCTGGCGCTCGCCGACGCGAAGCTGGTCTCGCGCTGGTACCGGACCGCCGCCGGCGAGGTGCACGGGCGCACCGACGCGCTCGTGAGCGGCGGCCAGTTCGGCCAGGAGGACCTCGTGGGCGTGACCTGTCACGGCGCCGCGAGCGAGCTGACGCTGGAGCAGGAGACCTTCTGGCTCGCGAAGGACGAGGACTCCTCCGGCGCGACGGTGTCGGGCGAGTCGAGCGAGAGCCTCGGCGGCGTCACCTCGGCTGCGTGCGATCCCGTCCTCGGCCAGGCGCCCGCGCTCGCGAGCGCCGCCGCCGACTTCGCCTGGGACCCGGCGCTGAGGTTCGACGACGGCGTGCCGTTCCCGTTCCCGGGCATGCGCTGAGGCGATCGCTTCGCGGTCCCTTCAGGGCAGCAGCCGCTCCGCGATGGCGCTGTGCAGGTCCATCCCGCGCGAGGTGAGCCGCAGCCTCCCGCCGCCCGCCAGCGCCAACCGCCGCGCGCGGAGGGCGCCGAGCTCGCCGCGCCGTGCCGGAGGGATGAGCGAGAGCGGGACACCCTCCCGCAGCCGCAGGCCGAGCATGAGCCGCTCCCGCGCCAGCGCCGGCGGGTCGAGCGCCTCCTCTTCCGCCGAGGGGGCGCGCCCCGCCTCCACAGCGGCGAGGTAGTCGGCCGGCGCGCGGTGGTTGGACCAGCGCCGGCCGCCCTCGCCCTCGCGCAGGCGCGCGCCCACCGCGCCCGCCCCCAGGCCGAGGTAGCTCTCGCCCTCCCAGTAGAGCCGGTTGTGCACCGCCTCCCGCCCCGGCCGCGCGAAGTTGGAGATCTCGTAGCGCCGGAGCCCGCCCCGCCGGAGCCCGGCGCGGATCGCCCGCGCCTGCGCCAGCACCTCCTCCTCGTCCGGCAGGGGCAGCCGCCCCTCGCGCCGCATCCGCGCGAAGGGCACCTCCTCGGCCATCACCTCCGGATCGAGCGTCAGCGCGTAGGCCGACACGTGCGTCACCGGCAGGGCGGCGAGCCGGGCCGCGTCCCGGGCGGCGCTCTCGACCGTGGAGCGGCGCGCGCCGTAGATGAGGTCGGCCGCCACGTCCTCGAAGACCTCGCCGGCCGCGCGCAGCGCCCGCTCCGCCTGCTCCGGCCCGTGGCGACGCCCGAGCTTCCGCAGCACGTCGGGGTCGAAGGACTGCACGCCGATCGAGAGCCGGTTCACGCCCGCGTCCCGGTACGCCCGCAGCCGCCCGGGGTCGCCCGCCGACTCCGGGTTGGCCTCCAGGGTCACCTCGCGCGGCCGGGCGGCGAAGCGCGCCGCCACCGCCGAGAGCACCCGCCCCACCTCGTCCGGCTCCCAGAGCGAGGGCGTCCCGCCGCCCAGGTAGACGCTCACCAGCCCGCCGCCCTCGAAGCCGGGCGCCCGCAGCGAGAGCTCCGCCAGCACCGCCTCGGCGTAGCGCGCCTGCGGGATGGGGCGCGCCGTCGAGACCGCGAAGTCGCAGTAGGGGCAGTGGACCGCGCACCAGGGGAAGTGGATGTAGACGCCGAAGGGCAACCCCGGATCCTTACCTTGCCCCGCCCGCGCTCGCCAACCGGCGGCGGCGCGGCTATCTTCGCGCCGCATGCCGACCTTCTCCCTCACCGCCGCCGTGCCCGCCGAGCGGGCCGAATACCTCTCCGCCGCGCTGTTCGACGAGGGCGCCTCCGGCGTCGAGGTGCGCGACGCCGAGGTGATCCCCATGCCCGGTCAGCCCCGCCCCGCGCCCGGCGAGGCGATCCTGGTGGCCTTCTTCGCCGCCCGCGGCGAGGCCGAGGCGGCCGCCGCAGCGCTGGGCCTGCCGGTGGCGGTCGAGGAGCTCCCCGACCGCGACTGGGGCGAGGCCTGGAAGGAGGGGCTCACCGCCTTCTCGGTGGGGCGGGTCTTCGTGCGGCCGTCCTGGATCGAGGCGCCGGTGCCGGCGGGGAGCGTGGAGGTGGTGCTCGACCCCGGCATGGCCTTCGGCACCGGCACCCACCCCACCACCTCGCTCTGCCTGGACGCCATCGGCCGCTTCCTCGAGGCCCGTCCGGGCGCGAGCGTGTTCGACGTCGGCACCGGCTCGGGCCTCCTCGCCATCGCCGCCAGGAAGCTCGGGGCGGGGAGGGTGGTCGGCTCGGACAACGACCCGGTGGCGGTGGCGGTGGCGGCCGAGAACGGCGAGCGCAACGGCGCCGCCGGCATCGAGTGGACCGGCGCCGACGTGGCCGCGGTGGCGGGCCCCTTCGCCCTGGTGGTCGCCAACATCCTCGCCAACACGCTGGTGGAGCTGGCGCCGGCCCTCGCCGCCCAGGTGGCGCCGGGCGGGCGGCTCTACCTCTCCGGCATCCTCGGGCCTCAGGAGGACGAGGTGCGCCGGGCCTGCCTCGCCGCCGGCCTCACCCGCGCCGAGGCGGAGGAGCGGCGCGAGGGCGAGTGGTCGCTGCTGGCGCTGGACCGGCGGTGACGGTGCGCCGCCTGCACCTCCCGCGGAGCGCCATCTCCGGCGACCGGGCCCGGCTGGAGCCGCGCGACCTCCACTACCTCACGGGCGTGCTGCGCCTTGCGCCGGGAGCGCCGCTGGAGGTCTTCGACGGCGAGGGTGGGGCTTTCCAGGGGACGCTCGGCGAGGGCGAGGTGCTGCTCGGCCCGCGCCGGGCCGCGCCCGCGCCGGCGGCGGTGATCTGGCTCGCCTTCGCGCTGGCCCGGGGCGAGAAGAACGACCTGGTGGTCCAGAAGACCACCGAGCTGGGCGCGACGCGCCTGCTGCCGTTCCAGGCGGAGCGGTCGGTGGTGCGGCTCGACGCCGCGCGCGGCCGGGAGCGGGGGGCGCGCTGGCGGCGCATCGCCGAGGAGGCGGCGCGGCAGTGCGGCCGGGCCGAGGTGCCGGCGGTGGACGCGCCGGCCTCGCTCGCGGAGGTGCTGGGCCGGGCGCCGGCCGGCTTCCGCCGGCTGCTGCTCCACCCCGGCGCGGGCGAGCCGTTCGCGGAGGCCTGCCAGGGCGCGGCGGAGGGGTTCCTGGCGGTGACCGGGCCGGAGGGCGGGCTCACCGAGGGTGAAGTGGAGGCCTGCCTCGCCGCCGGAGCGCGCGCGGTGTCGCTCGGGCCGCGGGTGCTGCGGGCCGAGACCGCCGCGCTGACCGTCGCGGCCCTGCTGCAGCACCTCCGGGGCGACCTCGGGTAGGCCCGGTTCGCCGCTCAGCCCAGCTCGCGCTGGATCTGGGCGATCATCGCCTCGGACTGCGAGGGGCCGATCAGCGTCTTGAGCATGGGGCGCAGCGCCTCCAGCACCCGCGGGGCCTCGGCGCGCGTCACCGCCTCCGGAGGGATGCCGACGGCGCGGTCGCAGAACATCCGCAGCGCCGTGCGCGCGGTGTTCGGGCCCAGGGAGGCCGCGAGCTGGTCGAAGATGATCTGGGCCGGCGCCCTTGACTCCCCCATGGCCGCGGCAACCTAGTCCCTCCGGTGGTGGCCGTAAAGAGTACAAGTAGGCAAATGGCTTGCGAGGTGTGATTCCGGCGCCATAACCTCCCTCGAACATGAGCCAGCCAGCCGAGACCGATCCCCGTCGCGCCCTCCTCGCCAAGCTGGAGGCGGAGGCCGAGCGGGGCGGCGGCGAGGCGCGCATCGCCCGGCAGCACGAGGCCGGGAAGCTCACCGCGCGCGAGCGGCTCGAGCTGTTCCTCGACCCGGGGAGCTTCGTCGAGCTCGACAAGCTCAAGACCCATCGCTGCGCCGACTTCGGCATGCAGCGCACCAAGATCCCGGGCGACGGCGTGGTGACCGGCTACGGGCTGGTGGAGGGCCGGCAGGTCTTCGTCTTCGCGCAGGACTTCACCGTCTTCGGCGGCTCGCTGTCCGGCGCCTACGCCGAGAAGATCTGCAAGGTGATGGACCTGGCCCTGCAGGTGGGCTGCCCGGTGGTCGGCCTCGAGGACTCCGGCGGCGCCCGCATCCAGGAGGGGGTCGCGTCGCTCGCCGGCTACGCCGAGATCTTCCTGCGCAACACGCTCGCCTCGGGCGTGGTCCCGCAGCTCTCGGTGATCCTGGGCCCCTGCGCCGGGGGCGCGGTCTACAGCCCGGCCATCACCGACTTCATCTTCATGGTGAAGGACACGAGCTACATGTTCATCACCGGCCCGGAGGTGATCCAGGCGGTGACGCACGAGGAGGTCACCAAGGAGGAGCTGGGCGGCGCCCGCGCGCACGCGCAGCGGAGCGGCGTGGCCCACTTCGCCTTCGACAGCGAGGAGGCCACCCTGCGCGCCGTGCGCGAGCTGCTCTCCTTCCTGCCGCTCAACAACGCCGACGACCCGCCCGCGCAGCCCTGCGCCGACGATCCCGCCCGGCGCGACCCGCTCCTCGCCGCCGTGATCCCGGAGAGCCCGAGCCAGCCGTACGACATGAAGGAGGTGCTGCGGGCGGTGGTGGACGACCGGCACCTCTTCGAGGTGGCCGAGCACTTCGCCCCGAACCTGGTGATCGGCTTCGCGCGCATGAACGGGCGCCCGGTGGGCGTGGTGGCGAACCAGCCGGCGGCGCTGGCCGGCTGCCTCGACATCGACGCCAGCGTGAAGGGGGCCCGCTTCGTCCGCTTCTGCGACGCGTTCAACATCCCGCTCCTGACCTTCGTGGACGTGCCCGGCTTCCTGCCCGGCACCGGCCAGGAGTGGGGCGGCATCATCCGCCACGGCGCCAAGCTGCTCTACGCCTACGCCGAGGCCACCGTGCCAAAGGTGACGATCATCACCCGCAAGGCTTACGGCGGCGCCTACGACGTGATGGCCTCGAAGCACATCCGCGCCGACGTGAACCTCGCCTGGCCCACCGCCGAGATCGCGGTCATGGGGCCGGAGGGGGCGGTGAACATCATCTTCCGCAAGGAGATCCTGGCGGCGGACGACGTCGGCGCCGAGCGGCAGCGGCTCATCGAGGAGTACCGCGAGAAGTTCGCGACGCCCTACACCGCGGCCGAGCTCGGCTACGTCGACGAGGTGATCCGCCCCGAGGACACGCGGCCCCGCGTCATCCGCTCGCTGGAGATGCTCCGCACCAAGCGGCAGGAGCTGCCGCCGAAGAAGCACGGCAACATCCCGCTTTGAAGTCCGAGCCGCTCAGTGGGGCTCCGGCCGCTCGGGCTCCTCCGACCCGCCGCCCACCCGATCCTCGGTCCGCTCCAGGGTGTCGAGCACCGCCTCCGGGCGGATGTCGCGCTTCAGCTCGCCGAGCTCGGGATTCCGCGACTCCTCCACCCCGAGCCGCTCCGCGATGGCGGAGACCAGCCGGATGAGCCGCGTCACCTCGTGCTCGGCGAGCAGGCTCACCTGCAGGTCGAGGTCGGCGCGCTGGTCGGCGAGCGCGCTCATCCGGTTCTGCGAGATGAGGATGAAGGTGGAGAGGAAGATCGCCTCCAGCGAGGCCCCCGTGCCGAGGAGGACCAGCGTCCGGTCGAAGCGCCACGGGGACCAGGGCAGGTTGAGCGCGATCCAGGCGCCGAAGACGGCGAGGTGGAGGTAGACGAACCGCATGCTGCCCGCGAAGGCGGTGATCCGGTCGGCGGTCCGCACCTCCGCCGGCCGGTCGCGCTGCTCCTTGGCCCGGCGGCGCAGCATCGCCTCGATGTTCCGCTCCACCACCCCGGCCAGTCGAGGGCCGGGCTTCGCACGCTCGCTCATGCGGCAAGGATGCGCACCGGCGCCCCTCGGCGGGGTCGCGGGGCGCCGGGCGTTCGCCGGCTGCGCTCCAGGGCGCGGCGGCTACGGCGCGGCCGCCGCTGCCAGGGACGGCCGGGCGGCGGGGGCGCGCTCCGCTCGCTCGGCGCTCGTCAGCTCGGCGTCGAGCTCGTCCACCAGCTCCTGCACGGTCTTGAGCTCCGCCACGTCCTTCTCCGGGATCCGGGTGATGCTCTGCCCGGTGTAGAAGAGCCCGTTTTCCTTGTCGCCCAGGATGGCGCCCTTGAGGAGCGCGTCGGTGATGCAGAAGCTCTCCTGGAAGTTGCTCGCGCGGCACTTGCACAGCTCGGCGGCGAGGCACTCCACGCAGGCCTTCTTGCGGCCGAAGTAGCCCTCCTTGCCGAAGAACCAGGCCTTGGAGCGCGGCGGGAAGGCCTTGCCGGCGGCGAGCGCCTCGGTGAAGGCGTTGCGCACGGCGCGGGCCTTCATCCCCTTCACGCAGCTGATGATGATGGCCACGTCCTCGGCGGTCTTGCCGAGGTGCATCTCCTTGAAGCCGGCGTGGGTGTCGCCGTCCTTGCAGGCGATGAAGCGGGTGGCGAGCTGCACCCCGGCCGCGCCCTGCTCGAGGAAGCTCCCCACGTCGTCGGAGGTGACGCCGCCGGCGGCCACCACCGGCAGCCTGGAGTGGGCGCGCACCTCCTCCACCAGCGAGGGGAGCGGGTGGTCGATGTCGCCGATGTGCCCGCCGGCGTCGGCGCCCTCGGCCACCAGGAACTCGGCGCCCCACTTCTCGTACATGGCCGCGAGCCGGCCCGAGGAGACGATGCCGGCGAAGGGCACGCCGCCCTCCTTGCACCAGCGCACGATCTCGCGGGAGATGCCGGCGCCCTGCACGATGAAGGAGACGCCCTCCTCGATGGCGACGCGTGCCGTGAGCGCGAAGTCCTCGCGGTTGATGGCGGCCATCAGGTTCACGCCCACGTAGCCGCCCTGGGCCTCGGCCTGGCAGCGCCGGATCTCGCGCCGCAGCATCCCCTCGGTCTTCACCACCGCCGAGACGGTGCCGACGCCGACGAAGTGGACGCTCTTCACGGCCGCCACCTTGCCGGAGAGGCCGTCGGAGGCGTGGATGCCCATGCCGCCCTGCACCAGGAGCCGCTTCCCGGAGGCCACGATCTCCTCGATGGCGGTGCGGGTGAGCTTGGGCGAGGTCCCGCGGGGCAGGTCGAGAGCGGTCGGCGTCGAGAGGTCGGTCTGGTCCATGGGATCTCCGTCCGGGGGGAGGGCCGGGCTGGCGAGTGGGCACGCTACTCCAGCCGTGTCATGCGGCTGTCACGGCGAGATGACGCGACGCGTCCGGAATGGGTTAGGATTGCGCGGTGTTGCGCGCGTTCTCCTGTGTCTACTGGGTGTTCCTGGCCCTGACCTTTCCGCTCTTCTTCGCGGTGGCGCTCGCGATCTTCGTCCTCACCCTCCCCTTCGATCGCCGGCGGGTCCTGCTCCACCTCTGGTCCTGCTGCTGGGGCTCCTTCTACGTCTGGCTCTGCCCCCTCTGGCGGGTGCGCACCACCGGGCGCGAGCGGCTGCCCTGGCGCGGGCCGGCGGTGATCGTCGCCAACCACGCCAGCCTGCTCGACATCCTGGTGCTCTACGGCCTGTTCCGCCCCTTCAAGTGGGTCTCCAAGGCGGAGCTCTTCCGCGTGCCCATCCTCGGCTGGAACATGCGGATCAATGACTACGTGCAGCTGCGGCGCGGCGAGCGCGAGTCGGTGGTCCAGATGATGGCGCACTGCCGCCGCCACCTCGCGGCCGGGAGCCCGGTGCTCATCTTCCCCGAGGGCACCCGCTCCAAGGACGGCGCGCTGCAGCCGTTCAAGGAGGGCGCCTTCCGCCTCGCCGTCGAGGCGGGGTGCCCGATCATCCCGGTGGCGGTGGTCGGCACCGCCGACGCACTGCCCAAGCACGGGCTGGTGCTGCGCCAGCGGATGCGGGCCCGGGTGGAGGTGCTGGCGCCGCTCGACCCCGCCGCCTTCGACGGGCCGCAGTCGCTGCGTGACGCCGCGCGCGCCGCCATCGCCGAGGCGCTGGCGCGGCCGGAGTGATCATTCACGGGTGCGCTGCTCAGCCCCGCCGCGGCAGGCTCACCGAGAGCACGGTGTCGCTCGCGTCCGCCTCGCCCTCGCAGCGCAGCGCGATCTCCCCGCCGTGCCCCTGCACGATCACCTTGGCGATGTAGAGCCCGAGCCCGAGCCCGCTCGCCTTGCGCGAGCCCCCCTCCGGCCCGCGGTGGAACGGCTCGAAGGCCCGCTCCAGCACCTCCGGCGGGATGGCGCCGCGGTTCCGCACCTGCACCTCGACCTCCGCGCCGCCCCCGCGCGCCGTGACCGTCACCGGCACCTCCGGCTCGCCGTGGTCGAGCGCGTTCGACACCAGGTTCGAGAAGACCTGCTCGAGCCGGTCCGGATCCCACTCGCCCGTGAGGTCGCCCTCCGCCTCGCAGCGCACCGCGCGGTCGGGGTTGGCCGCCGCGAGCTCGTCGCAGACCTTGCGCGTGATCTCGCCCAGGTCGGCCGGCCGCCGCTCCATGGGGATGCCGCCGCCGAGTCGGGTCCGGGTGTAGCTCAGCAGGTCGTTGATGATCCGGCCCATGCGGCCGGCGCTGGAGCGCATCCGCTCCACCGTCTTCGCCTGCCAGCCTGCGAGCCCGCCCTTCTTCTGCAGCAGGGCCGCGCTCATCACGATGGCGCCGAGCGGGTTGCGCAGGTCGTGGCCGACGATGCCCAGGATCTGGTCGCGGAAGGCCGCCGTGTGCCGGGCCGCCTCCTCCACCTCGGCGGCGTGGCGCTCGGCGGTCTCGCGCTGCCGCTCGCTCTCCTGCAGCGCCTGCTCCAGGCGGGCCTGCGCGCGCGCCCCCTCGATGCGCCGCGCGGCGAGCTGCACCAGGAGCTTCTCCTGCGGGGAGAGGTCGAGGGCGCTCCGCGAGCCGGCCAGCGCCGTGCCCACCACCGCCCCGTTCTCGACGAGCGGCACGGCGTAGACCGTCACCGTGCCGGCCGGCAGGGGAGGGAAGGGCTCGCCCCCGGTGTGGAAGAGCCACGGCTCGCCCCGCGCCGCCGCCGGGGGCTCGACCACGACCGCGCTGTCGATCGACTGGCTCGCCTGGATCACCATTTCCAGCCACTCCGCCGGTGACCCGGCGCCGCCCCCGAGGATGCGCTGGGCCGCCGCGAGCATCCGCTGGCGCGTCTCCTCCGCTTCCGGCCGGGCCTCCGGCAGCGCCTCCTCCAGGGGCTCGTGTGGGCTGGTCTCGCGAGGCACCCCGGTAAGCTAGCGACGGCCTGGGAGGGCGCAACGGCACGTGGTAGGCCTTTACGGCCCGCACGCACCGCGAGTATCGTGATCGGCCCTGCACGCCCCATACGCCCCCCGCGAGGCCGCCCCGGATCCATGAGCAGCCGGAGAGAGATCAAGAAGATCCTGGTGGCGAACCGCGGCGAGATCGCGGTGCGCGTCATGCGGACCTGCCGCGAGATGGGGATCCCCACCGTGGCCGTCTACTCCGACGCCGATCGGGGCAGCCTGCACGTGCGTTACGCCGACGAGGCGGTCCACCTCGGGCCCTCGCCGGCGCGCGAGAGCTACCTCGCCATCGACCGCATCCTGGCCGCCGCCAGGGTCACCGGCGCCGACGCGGTCCACCCCGGCTACGGCTTCCTCTCCGAGAAGGCCGACTTCGCCCGGGCGGTCCAGGCCGCCGGCCTCACCTTCATCGGCCCGCCGCCCGCGTCGATGGACGCCATGGGCGTGAAGACCACCGCCCGCCAGCACATGGCCGCCGCCGGGGTGCCCACCGTGCCGGGCTCGGCGGAGCCCATCCCCGACGCCGCGGCGGCGCTCGCCTACTCCGGGTCGATCGGCTGGCCGGTGATGATCAAGGCGGCCGCTGGCGGCGGCGGCAAGGGCATGAAGCGGTGCGAGCGCGCCGAGGACTTCGCGGCCCTGTGGGCGAGCGCGAAGCGCGAGGCGGCGAGCGCCTTCGGTGACGACCGGCTCTACGTCGAGAAGTTCCTGGAGAAGCCGCGCCACGTCGAGATCCAGGTGTTCTTCGACGAGCACGGTCACGGCCTCTGGCTCGGCGAGCGCGAGTGCTCGGTGCAGCGCCGCCAGCAGAAGGTGATCGAGGAGACCCCGAGCTGCATCCTCGATCCGGCGATGCGGCGCGCCATGGGCGAGGTGGCGGTGCGGGCCGGCCGGGCGGTGGGCTACACCGGCGCCGGCACCGTCGAGTTCCTCGTCGACGCGAACCGCGACTTCTACTTCCTGGAGATGAACACCCGGCTCCAGGTGGAGCACCCGGTCACCGAGGCGTGCACCGGGCTCGACCTGGTGCGCATGCAGGTCGAGGTGGCGCGGGGCGAGCCGCTGGCGCTCGCGCAGGAGGCGCTGGAGCGGCGCGGCCACGCCATCGAGGCGCGGGTCTACGCCGAGGACCCGGCCCGGAACTTCCTGCCCAGCCCGGGGCGGATCAGCTACCTGCGCGTCCCCGGCGGCCCCGGCGTGCGCGACGACTCCGGCGTCTACGCCGGCTGGGTGGTGCCGCAGTTCTACGACCCCATGATCTCCAAGCTGGTGGCCTGGGCCCCCACCCGCGAGCAGGCGATCGAGAAGCTCCTGCGCGCGCTCGGCGACTACGTGGTCCACGGGGTCGCGACCAACCTCGCCTGGCTCGAGGCGGTGCTGCGCCACCCCGCGTTCCGGTCCGGCGACTACGACACCGGCTTCTGCCAGGCCTACGCGGCCGACCTGCGCCCCCGGCCCGATCCCCGCCTCGAGACGGCGGCGCTGGTGGCCGCGGCGGTGGACGCCTTCGAGCGCGACCGCGACCAGGCGCAGGCCTTCGCGGCGCGCGCCGGCCAGGCGCCCTTGGGCGGCTCGGGCTGGCTCCAGCTGGGCCGGGCCCGGGCGCTGCGCGGGGGGCCGCGATGAGCCGCGCCACCTACGTGGCGCTCCTCGACGGCGGCCAGCGCGAGGAGACCCTCGAGGTCTCGTCGGAGGCGCCCGGGCTCTACGAGGTGCGGGTGGGCGGCCGGACGTACCGGGTCGACGTCTTCCGCCACGACTACGGCACGCTCTCGGTGCTCCTCGACGCGCAGAGCTACTCGGTGACCCTCGACCGCGGCAAGGCGGGGTTGAAGGTGCAGGTCCGCGACTCGGTCCACGCGCTCGAGATCCTCGACGAGCGGCGGCTGCGGATGCGCCGGGCCTCGGGCCGGTTCACCGCCGCGGGCCCGCAGACCGTCGCCTCGCCCATGCCGGGCAAGGTGGTGAAGGTGCTCGTCCGCCCCGGCGACGAGGTCAAGCAAGGGCAGGGCCTGGTCGTGGTCGAGGCCATGAAGATGGAGAACGAGCTGAGGAGCCCCCGGGACGGCAAGGTGGTCGAGGTGGCCGTGGTCGTGGGGCAGATCGTGGAGGGCGGGGCGAAGCTGGCCACCGTCGAGTGACCGACCTTACGAGGAGACGCATGTCCGACCATCGCGAGCAGAGCAGGGCGGGCCAGCAGCACTGGCTCGAGAACACCTTCGGCAAGGCCGTGAAGAAGAACCCGGAGCGGCGGCAGTCCTTCGCCACCACCAGCGGCATCCCGCTCCAGCCGGTGTACGGCTGCGGCGACGTGAAGCCGGGTCTGGGCGAGCGGCTCGGCCTGCCGGGCGAGTACCCCTTCACCCGCGGCGTGCAGCCCACCATGTACCGCGGCCGCTTCTGGACCATGCGCCAGTACGCCGGCTTCGGCACCGCCGAGGAGTCGAACAAGCGCTACCGCTACCTGCTGCAGTCCGGGCAGACCGGCCTCTCGGTGGCCTTCGACCTGCCCACGCAGATGGGGCGCGACTCCGACCACCCGCGCGCCCGCGGCGAGGTGGGCAAGGTGGGCGTGGCCATCGACTCGGTCCGCGACATGGCCACCCTGCTCGACGGCATCCCGCTCGGCACGGTCTCCACCTCGATGACCATCAACGCCACCGGCGGCATCCTGCTCGCGCTCTACCAGGCCATCGGCGAGAAGCAGGGGGTCCCGCCGGAGCAGCTGCAGGGCACCATCCAGAACGACATCCTCAAGGAGTACGCGGCCCGCGGCACCTACATCTACCCGCCGGAGCCCTCGCTCCGGCTCATCACCGACATCTTCGCCTACACCGCCAAGGTGATGCCGAAGTGGAACCCCATCTCCATCTCCGGCTACCACATCCGCGAGGCCGGCTCGACGGCGGTGCAGGAGGTGGCGTTCACCCTGGGTGATGGCATCGCCTACGTGGAGGCGGCGGTGAAGGCCGGCCTCGACGTGGACGTCTTCGCGGGGCGGCTCTCCTTCTTCTTCAACGCCCACAACAACCTGCTGGAGGAGGTGGCCAAGTTCCGCGCCGCCCGCCGGCTCTGGGCCAGGATCATGAAGGAGCGCTTCAAGGCCAAGGACCCGCGCTCGATGATGCTGCGCTTCCACACCCAGACGGCGGGCTCGATGCTCACCGCGCAGCAGCCGGAGAACAACGTCGCCCGGGTCACCATCCAGGCGCTGGCGGCGGTGCTGGGCGGCACCCAGTCGCTCCACACCAACTCGCGCGACGAGGCGCTCGGGCTGCCCACCGAGGACGCGGTGCGGGTGGCGCTGCGCACGCAGCAGATCATCGCCACCGAGTCGGGCGTGGCGGACGTCATCGACCCGCTCGGCGGCAGCTGGGCGATCGAGGCGCTCACCGACGAGATCGAGGGGCGGGCCCAGGAGTACCTCCGCAAGATCGACGACCTCGGCGGCATGGTGCAGGCCATCAGCAAGGGCTACGTGCAGCGCGAGATCCAGGAGGCCGCCTACACCTGGCAGCGGCAGGTGGAGAAGAAGGAGCAGGTGGTCGTGGGCGTGAACGCCTTCAAGAGCGAGGACCCCCCGGTCCCGGTGATGAAGGTCGACCCGGCGCTGGAGGAGCAGCAGGCGCGCCGGGTGAAGGCGCTGCGCGCCGAGCGCGACAACGCCGCCGCCACACGCGCGGTCGACGCGGTCCGCGCCGGGGCGCGCGGCAGCGACAACCTCATGCCGCTCATCCTCGCGGCCGTGAAGGCCGAGGCCACGCTCGGCGAGGTGAGCGACGCGCTGCGAGACGTCTTCGGCGAATACCGGGAGACGGTGGTACTTTAGCGCCGCGTGTCCCCGAAGCCACAGACACCGCCCGCTCCCGGGCGCCCTGGCGCGCTCGCCGCCGCGACGCGCGGGGACCGCTCGGAGGTGACCCCGGCGGCGGCCCTCGCCGCCGGCCTCCCGTGGGAGGGCTCGCTCGCCGAGGCGGGCCCCATCCACCTCCACTACCTGGCCGCCGCGGCCCAGGCGAGCGGGCGGCTGCGCTTCGCCTCGGGCCAGGTGCAGCTGGCGCTCACCTTCAGGCGAGGCAACGTCGAGCACGCCGCCTCCACCGATCCGGCCGACGACCTGGGCGCGCTCCTGGTGCGCCGGGGAGTGGTGCGGCGCGAGGCGGTGGAGGCCGCGCGCTCCGGCCCGGCCGGCGCCGCCGCCGATCTGGTCGGCGCGCTGGCCGCCGCGCGCTGGCTCGATCCGGCTGCCTGCTTCCCCATCCTCCAGGAGCACGGGATCGCGGTGGTGGCGCGGGCGCTCGCGCTCGAGCAGGGCGCGGCGCGCTTCGAGCCCGGGGTGCCGCCGCCGACCTCGTCCTTCCAGCTCGGCCCGCGATGGGCCGTCCTCTGCGCGGCGGTGCGCCGCATCGACGCCGCCGCGGCGGGCCGGCTCCTCGGCCGGCGCGCGCACCAGCTCGCGAGCCGCAGCGGCGGGCGGGTGGAGCTCCAGGCGCTGGCGCTCACCGCGCAGGAGGCGCGGGTGGCGGGGCTCCTCGATGGGCGGTCGAGCCCGGCGGAGCTGGCCGCGCGCCAGCCGTCCGACGCCGAGCTCATCCTCCGCGTCGCGCTCCTGCTCGCCGAGACCGAGCTGCTCGAGTTCGGCGCCGAGCGCCCCGCTCCGGCGAGCGCACCGCCGGCTCCTTCGAAGCTCGCCTCCCCGCCGCCCCAGGCAGCTCCGAGCCTCTCCTCCCCGCCGCGCGGGGAGAACCACGGAGGGGCGGCCACCCCGACCCCGCAGCTTCCGACCACCCGGCGTCCGACCTCCCCGCCCGCGGCTCCCGCGCCGCGCCCCGCCTCCCGCCCGCCGCCGCTGGACCTTGGCCAGCTGCGCGCCTTCCACGACCAGCTCGCCGGGGCCGACCACTTCGAGGCGCTGGGCGTGAAGCCCGACACCGCTCCGGCACAGGTGAAGATCGCGTACTTCAAGCTCGCCAAGCAGTACCACCCGGACGCCGCGCCGCCCGGGGAGGGCGCCGAGGCGAGGCAGCTCCGCATCGACATCTTCGCCCGCATCGGCGAGGCCTGGGGCGTGCTCGGCGACGAGCGGAAGCGGACCGAGTACGTGGACCGACAGCTGGCCGGCGCGGTCGACGTCGACGTGATGGCCATCCTGCAGGCCGAGAACGTCTTCCAGACGGCGACCGTGCTGGTGAAGAACCGCCGCTACGAGGAGGCGGGGGCCAAGCTCGACGAGGCGCTCGCGCTCAACGCCGAGGAGCCCGAGTTCCACGTCTGGAAGGCCTGGGTGCAGTTCCTCCTCGCGTCCGACAAGAAGCGCCAGCGCGAGCCCTCCTCCACGGCCATCGAGGCGGCGCTCAAGAAGGCGCCGCGGTGCATGTCCGCGTACCTCTTCCTGGGCCAGATGGCCAAGCTGACCGGGGATGCGGTGGTCGCGGAACGATGCTACAAGCGCGGGCTCGCCGTCGACCCCGAGCAGACCGAGCTGCAGCGCGAGCTCAAGTACCTGAGGAAGTGACGCGTGCCCGCATCGACCAACCCCAAGAAGAAGTCGCTCATGCCCGCCGGCCCGCTGCGCAAGCGGCTGCGCGCGGCCGGACATCACCTGCAGGCCATCGTGCAGGTCGGCAAGGAGGGGGTCACCGACGCGGTGGTGCGCCAGCTCAACCAGGCGCTCTACGATCACGAGCTGGTCAAGGTGAAGGTCGGCACCGAGAGCCCGGAGGACCGCTTCGAGGCGGCGGAGCGGCTGGCGCTCGAGGCCGAGGCGCAGCTGGCGCAGATCCTCGGGCGCACGGCGCTCGTCTACAAGAGACACCCCGAGAAGCCGAAGTTCGAGCCCGCGCCGGCCCGCGCCAGCGAGCCCGCGGCTCGGCCCGCCCGGCGGAGCGCGCCCGCCAAGGCTCCGCGACGGCGCCCCGCGGCCCCGCGTTCGCGGCGCTGAACCCGGGGCCTCTCCCCCTCTCCCGCGCAGCGGAGGAGGGTCGGGCAGGGGCACCTCAGTGCACGCTGTTGCCTCCGGTGTGGACCGGCTGGGCCGCCTCGCCCGGCTGGAAGCGCCGGCGGGCCGCCTCGAGGTCCTGCTCGTCCGCGAGCCCCTTCTCGAGGAGCACGCTGGCGGCCACCTCCGCCTGCACCACCGCGTCGGCGGTGTTCTGCTCCGTCATCTCCACCCGGCCGGAGAGCTCGGTGAACCGGCCCTCCAGCTCGCGGAGGCGCGCCTCGGCGGCGCGGCGCGCCCGCCCCGACTCGATCGCGACGGCGAGGCAGGCGGCGGAGCAGAAGAGGCCGACCACGAGCGAGAACATCGTCGCATCCTAGCGACCCGCATGGGAGGTGTCGAGCCGCACGGGCCGCTTGCCGCCCGCCCGGCCGTCCGCTATCGCTGGACGGGTGCCGGTGACCGTCAACATGACGCTGGCGGTGAAGCGGCTCATCCGCGACGCCGCCGCCAAGTTGCCCGAGCTGGCCCACATCCGCGCCACCCGCATCCTGGTGGTCGCGGGCGAGGCGCGGCGCGCCTCCCGCGCCACCATCCGCCCGGCCCACTACAAGGAGACGCGCCGGCGGGCCAGCGGCGCCGGCCAGCGCAAGCCGCTCATCCAGGTGCGCGGCCGCAAGATCCTCTACGTGATCACGCTGCGGCCGCTCTGGTTCCTCTCCTCCACTCCGGAGGAGCGCATCGGCACCGTCTTCCACGAGCTCTACCACGTGAGCACCCGCTTCGACGGGACGCTGCACCGGGCCCGCCGCCACTCGCAGATCTCGCGGGCCACCTACAACCGCCGGGTGCGCGCGCTGCGGGAGCGCTATCTGGCCCGGGCCGACGAGGAGCTGCTCGCCCCGTTCGCGCACGTCGGCACGGTGCGAGCGCGCATGTGGCTCGAGCGGCCGGGCGGCTCCTACCGCGAGGGCGAATACCAGGGGCGCCGCGTCTACACCGAGCGGCAGCTGTTCCTCGGGCTCATGCCCATGCGCGCCGTCGGCGCGCGGCCGCGGCGCAGGCGCGCGGAGCAGCCGGCCAAATAGGTTGCCTCGCCACCGGGCGGGCAGCTATCACCACGGCTCCCTGGATCACGAGGAGGCTGCGACAGATGAAGGTGGCGATCCTGACGGGCGGGGGCGACTGCCCCGGCCTCAACGCGGTGATCCGGGCGGTGGTGCGCCGCGGGGAGCAGCACGGCTTCGAGTTCACCGGCATCCGCGACGGCTGGCGCGGGCTCCTCGGCAACGATCACTTCCGCCTCACCCGCGACGCAGTCTCCGGCATCCTCCACCTCGGCGGCACCATCCTCGGGACCTCGCGCACCAACCCCTTCAAGAAGGAGGGCGGGCCGGAGCAGGTCTTCGAGACGCTGGAGAAGAACCACATCCAGGCGGTGGTGGCGATCGGCGGCGAGGACACCCTGGGGGTGGCGAAGAAGTTCTTCGACATGGGGATGAAGGTGGTCGGCTGCCCCAAGACCATCGACAACGACCTCTCCGGCACCGACTACACCTTCGGCTTCGACACCGCGGTCTCCATCGCCACCGACGCCATCGACCGGCTCCACACCACCGCCGAGGCGCACAGCCGCGTCATCGTCTGCGAGGTGATGGGGCGGCACGCCGGCCACATCGCGCTCCACAGCGGGCTCGCCGGGGGCGCCGACGTGATCCTCATCCCCGAGCGCCCCATCGACCTCGACCGGGTGGCCGCGCACGTCACCGCGCGGCAGGAGCGCGGCCGTCGCTTCTCCATCGTGGTGGTGGCCGAAGGGGCCCAGATCCAGCGCGGCAAGGACGAGGTGCAGGTGCAGGAGCTCGACCAGTTCGGCCACGTGCGGCTGGGTGGCATCGCCAACGTCCTCGCGGCCGAGATCGAGAAGCGCACCGGCATCGAGACCCGCACCACCGTGCTCGGCCACATCCAGCGCGGCGGCTCCCCCACCGCGCGCGACCGGGTGCTCGGCACCCGCTACGGAGTCTTCGCCGCCGACCTGGTGAAGGAGGGCCGCTGGGGCGACATGGCCGCGCTCCACGGGGACGCCATCGTGGGGGTCTCGCTCGAAGAGGCCACCAAGGCCCTCCACCTCGTCGATCCGGCGCTCTACGAGCTCGCCGAGATCTTCTTCGGGTAGCCGGGTGCGCCGCGAGCTGAGACTCCCGCTCACCGCCCAGGGCCGGCTCGACCGCGCCGTCGCCGACGCGCTCGGGATGGGCCGGGCGGCGGTCAAGGCAGCCTTCGCCGCCGGGGAGGTCCGGGTCCGCGGGCGGCGCGCCCGGCCGAGCGACCCCGCCTCCCCGGGCGCGCTGGTGGAGCTCGAGGTGGAGGAGCCGGCCGGACCGCCGCTTCCCGAGCCGGAGCAGCCGCTGGTGGTGCTGGCCGAGGGGGCGCGCTGGCTGGTGGCCGACAAGCCGCCGGGGGCGCCCACCCACCCGCTCGCGGCCGGCGAGGAGGGCACGCTCGCCAACGCGGTGGTGGCTCGATTCCCGGAGTGCGCCGCCGCCTCGCCGGACGCCCGCGAGGGCGGCGCGGTGCAGCGGCTCGACCTCGAGACCTCGGGCTGCGTCCTCTTCGCCCGCGACGCCGAGGCCTGGGAGGCGCTGCGCGCCCAGTTCCACGCGCGCTCCATCGAGAAGGTCTACCGGGCGCTGGTGGTGGGCCGGCTGCCGGCGGGCGGGGTCTGCTCGGTGCCGCTCGCCCAGCGCGGGGGCCGGGTGGTGGCAGTCCCCGATCCGCTCGCCCCGTCGGCGCAGCGCCACGGGCAGGGCCGGCCGCGCGAGGCGGAGACCTGGTACGAGGTGGAGCGGGTCTTCGGCGGGCACACCCTGCTGAGCGTCCGGATCGTCACCGGGGTGATGCACCAGATCCGCGCCCACCTGGCCTTCCTGGGCCACCCGGTGCTGGGCGACGGGCTCTACGGCGGGGTGGCGGCGGAGATGCCGCTCACCACCCGCCACTACCTGCACGCCGCCCGGGTCGGCTTCGCCCGCCCGGAGGACGGGGTGCGCCAGCTGGTGGAGAGCCCCATGCCGCGCGACTTCCAGGCGATGCTGGAGCGGCTGGCGGCGAAGGACGGGCGGTAGGCGGCGCTACTGCGCGGGCGCCGGGGCGGCCGGGGCGAGCGGGGCGCCGAACGACGGCGCGTCGGTCATCATGCCGATGGTGTTCACCCCGGCGCCGTGCGCGGCGTCGAGCGCCTTCACCGCCGCGCCGTACTTGGCGCCGTCCTCGGCGTTGAAGAAGAGCACCTTCGAGAGCCGGTCCTTGTAGAGCGGCGCCAGCAGCACCGTCGCCTGCTCCAGCGTCATCTCCTGCCGGTTGAGCATCACCTTGCCGTCGGCCCGCAGGGTGAGGACGGTCTGGTCGGGCGGCACCGCGTCGGGCGGCACCACCTGGTTCGGCGGCTCGAACTCCGGCACGCGCGTGAACATCTGCTTCTCGGCGAGCGGCGTGAGCACCATGAAGATGATGAGGAGCACCAGCACCACGTCGATGAGCGGCGTGACGTTGATGTCGGTGACGGGCCGCTTGGTGCCGACTGCCATTCCCATGGCTACTTCTTCTCCTTGATCTCGGACGCGGCCAGCGAGACGCCCATCACCCGCGTCTTCGAGACCTCGAGGATCACCTCGCGGATGGTCTTGTAGTCCACCTCCTGGTCACCCTTCACGATGAGCGGGGAGCCGGGCATGGCGGCCATCTCGGCGGTGAGCCCTTCGGCCAGGTTCTGCTTGGTGAACTCCTTCTTGTCGATCCAGAGCCGCCCGTCCTTGGTGACCGACAGCAGGATCGGATCGCCGCCGCTCTTCAGCTCGGAGACGTACCGCGCGTTCGGGAGCTGCACCGCCTTGCCCCGCTGGAGCATGGGGGTGATCACCATGAAGATGATGAGCAGCACCAGCACGACGTCGACGAGCGGCGTGACGTTGATCTCGCTCTTGACGCCCTTGCCACCTACGTCCATCGACATCCGCGGCTCCCGGCGAGCTTACTTGCCCGCCCCCTCGGTGTGGGTTTCCTTGAGGAAGTAGTCGACGAGCTCGTTGGCCGAGTCGTTGATGTCGACCGTCATGTCCTCCACCCGGTTGGTCAGGTAGTTGAACATCATCACGGCGGGGATGGCGACCAGCAGGCCGAAGGCGGTGGTCACGAGCGCCTCGGCGATGCCGGCCGAGACCGAGCCGAGGCCGCCCGAGCCGGTGGCGGCCATCGCCTGGAAGGCGGTGATGATGCCGGCCACGGTGCCGAGCAGCCCGACGAAGGGTGCGGTGGAGCCGACCGTGGCGAGGGCGCCCAGGCCGCGGCGCAGGTCGGCGATGGTGCGCTGGCTGGAGCGGTCGACGGCGCGGTTCACCGCGGCCACCACGTCGAAGTCGCCCATGCCCTGCTGCCCGCCGACGGCGTTGATCTGCACGCCGCGCTCGTACTCCTCGATGGCGAGCCCGAGCACCTTGGAGATGTGGCCGCGGCCGAGCTGCTTGGAGAGGGAGACCGCCTCGGCGTACCTGCCGTCCTTGAGCATGCCGGGCAGCTGCGTGGCGAAGGTCCGCGAGGCCGAGGCCGCGCGCGCGTAGGTCACGAGCCGCTCGCCCATCACGCCGAGCGAGTAGATGCTCATGATGGCGAGCACGCCGGCGATGCCCTTCGCGAAGGGCCCCATGGTGTGCCACATGTGCAGGAGGTCGAAGGACATCTGCGGGGCGGCCTCGGCGGCGAGCACGAGGTGGTTCACGGAAGCGAGCAAGGGAAGCGACATCCGGCGTCTCCTGTGGGGATTGCGAGCTGCAAATGCGTTCGAGGAATCAAATCGTGGGCCGCGGGCGGCTCACCCGCCGGTGAAGCGGAAGGGCATGATGACCCAGATGCTGACCGGCGTGCCGCGGGCATCGCGGCCGGGGATCCACTGGCACTGCTGGATGGCGTTCCAGATGGCCTGCTCGATGCGGGGGTCGGGGACCGGGGTCTTGAGCGAGAAGCGGGTGGGAGCGCCGTCCGGCCGGATGGCGAACTGCACCGTCACCGAGGAGACAAAGCCGGCCAGGTCGCGCGGGGTGCGGACCGAGCTCTGCACGCAGCCGGGCCGGGCCTGCGCCGGCTTGGAGTAACCGCCGCTGGCGTAGACCGGGGCGTCCTCGAACCCGCCGCCGCCCTGGTTCTGCGGCGCCTGGCCACCCACCACGCCGCCGATCACGCCCCCTTCCACGCCCTCGTCCGCGCCGGAGTCTTCTTCCTCGGGCGGCTCGTTGGGATTGGGCGGCTTGAGCTCGGCCGGCACGTCCTTGGGTTGCACCATCGCCATGGGATTGGGGCGTGGTTTGGGCGTCTCGGTCTTGGGCTTGGGAGTGCTCTTCTTGCGCGCCGGGGGAGGAGGCGGGGGAGGAGGCGGCGGCGGCGCCGACTTCATGATCTTGACCGGCACCAGCGGGCCTTCGGCCACCTTCGCGGCAATGCGAGCCGAGATGGTGATGATGGCGAAGATCAGGAATGCCTGAAAGGCGGTCGAGCCGAGCACATAGGCTCCCCGCCGGGCAGCCTGCTTCCCACCCTCTCGTTTCGTGACTTCGTCGAACACGGGACTCTCGCTGGGGATGAGCCTGCCTGGTGCAGGAAAGTCTTGAAGTCCCGGTCTGTAGTATCGGGTTACCCCTTTGTCAACTTCGGTTCGTTTGGGGGCGGGAGGCCCGAGTCGCATTGACCGGGTTCCCGTGTACCCGCCCTCTACAGGGGATGCCCTGCTATCCAGACAGTGAAGTAGGCCGTTTGCGACGCAATCCGCCGCGCGCCGCCGGGCCATTGGCTCGGTCATTTGGCGGCCCAGACGGGTCGGAGTACACGCAAAGTGGAAGCAAAAGCGGCTTTTCGTTGACACCCTGGTGACGCCGTGCGTACAAATCAGCACAATTTGCCGTTGTCTATGCCATCGTTTGGCGAGATTTCCGGTCATCCTTATCAGCTGCTGCTCCGCGTTCTCATCAGGGAGGAAGTCATGAGGAAGAAGTTGCTGCGCTTCCTGTGGAGTGCCCCGCTCGCGCTGCTGTTCGCGGCGGGACCGGCCTCCGCACAGACCACCGGCTCCGTCATCGGCGTGATCACCGACGCTTCCACCGGGAAGCCGGTAGCCGGCGCGCTCGTCGTCGCCACGAGCTCCAACCTCCAGGGTGAGCAGACCGCCGTCACCGACGGGAGCGGCAGCTACCGCATCTCCCAGCTCCCGCCAGGCCAGTACAAGCTGGCCGTGCAGCTCGAGGGCTACAAGCCCGCCGAGCGCTCCGACATCACCATCCGGCTCGACAAGACCATCCGCGCCAACCTGGCGGTGGTCCCCGAAGCGGTGCAGATGGAGGAGCAGGTCGTCAAGACCGGCATCGCCCCCGTCATCAACGTGGGCAGCGCCGAGACCGGCACCGTCATCTCCAAGGAGTTCGTCGCCAACGTGCCGGTGGGCCGCGACTTCCAGTCCACCGCGGTGGTCACCCCGGGCGCCCAGGCCGACACCTACGGCATCAGCTTCAACGGCGCCACCTCGCCCGAGAACAGCTACATCCTCGACGGCCAGAACGTGACCGACCCGGCCTACGGCGTGCTCGGCTCGAACATCCTCACCAACTTCGTCGAGGAGGTGGACGTCAAGTCCGGCTCCTTCATGCCGGAGTACGGCCGCACCACCGCCGGCATCATCAACGTGGTCACCAAGTCGGGCTCGAACGAGTTCCACGGCTCGGTGTTCGGCAACATCACCCCCGGCTTCCTCTCGCCCGCCAGCAAGCAGGTGGCGCGCAACGGCGAGGCCATCGGCAGCGAGACCGCCTTCAATCACGGCGGCTACATCGCCGACTTCGGCGCCGAGATCGGCGGCCCCATCGCCAAGGACAAGCTCTGGTTCTACGTCGGCTTCGCCCCGGTGCTGAACCGCCAGGTGACCCGCCGCTTCTACCAGGCGGCGCAGGAAGACCCGAACAACAAGGGCAGCGCGCTCCTCGACCCCACCACCGGCCAGGCCGTCACCAAGGAGATCGCCGGGACGAGCAAGTACTACAACGACGACAACACCGGCTATCAGCTCACGAGCAAGCTGACCTACCTCTTCAACGAGAACCACAGCTTCACCGCGGCCTTCTACCGCGCGCCCTCGAATCGCTCCTACCTGCTCTACCCCAACGCCACCGAGTCGGCCGGGTGGGCTGCCTACAAGGAGAACCCGAACGACCTGATCGGCCGTTACACCGGAAAGTTCCTCGACAAGCACCTCGTGCTCGAGGCGCAGGGCGGCTGGCACCACCAGACCACCGAGAGCGATCCCAAGAGCTACACGGTGAACGGGACCGCCATCGACCAGAAGACGACCTCCGAGGTCATCTGGCAGCGCACCCATGACCTGCAGCAGTTCTTCACCGGCATTTCCAGCGACTGCAACGTCACCGCCGACGGCTTCCATCCCTGCACCGTGAGCCAGTTCCGCACCGGCGGCTTCGGCTTCCTCGAGACCCTCAAGCTGGATCGCTACTCCGGCAAGCTCTCCGCCACCTACCTGATGGAGCTCCTCGGCCACCACGCCTGGAAGGCCGGCATCGACGTCGAGCGCTCCTCGTACGACCACGACAAGACCTACTCGGGCGGCGCCATCGTCCGCGAGCGCACCACCGCCCTCACCAAGTCCGGCACCTACCGCTTCCAGGACTACCGCCAGTTCGCGGTGGCCTCGCCCGACGGGTCCGCCATCGACACCCTCGGCGGCACCTACGCGCTCCACGTGACGTCGATCACCAACAGCCGCGCCTACTACATCCAGGACAGCTGGTCGATCCTCGACACCCTGACCCTCAACGCCGGCGTCCGCTTCGAGACGCAGGACATGTACAAGCAGGGGTCGGACCTCACCAACTTCAACATCGGCGACAGCGTCGGGCCTCGCATCCAGGCCATCTGGGACTTCACCGGCCAGGGCCGCGGCAAGGTTTCGGCCAACTGGGGCCGCTTCTACGAGGCGCTGCCGCTCGACATGGGCGACCGCTCCTTCGGCGGCGAGACCCAGGTCCGCGACTACCGCAACTGCACCGGGATCATCAACCCCAACGGCGACCTGACGCAGGTGGCCGGCTCGCCGCGCCTCTGCCCGGTGATGGTCGGCTCGGCCTCGCCCTTCGGCGTCACCTACGCTTCGTACTCCACCCCGGTGGTGCCGGTCGCTCCCGACCTCAAGGCGCAGTACGTCGACATGTTCGGCGGCGGGATCGAGTACGAGATCCTGCCCGACTTCTCCGTCGGCGTGACCTACGAGGGCCGTCGCCTCGGCCGCGTGGTCGAGGACATGTCCACCAACGACGGCGTCAACTTCTTCATCGCCAACCCGGCCGAGTCGAAGCCCTTCCTGGTGAACGCCGCCGGCGACAAGGTGGTCACCTCCTGCCCGACCAACGACTGCACCAAGGTCGACCCCTCGGGCGGCTACTCCACCGACTCGGTCACCGGGCGCACCTACTTCGCCAAGGAGCCCGCTCCGGAGCGCAAGTACGACGGCATCACCCTCGAGCTGAAGAAGAACTTCTCGAACCACTGGCTCGGCCAGGCGAGCTACACCTACAGCTCGTTCCGCGGCAACTACCCGGGGCTCTTCCGCACCGAGAACGCCCAGCTCGATCCCAACATCCTCTCGGAGTACGACCTCCCCTCGCTGCTCCCGAACAAGAACGGCCCGATGCCGGGTGACCGCCCGCACCAGATCAAGCTCTACGGCGCCTACGTCTGGGACCTCAGCAAGCGGCTCAACGTGACCACCGGCGCGGCCTTCAGCGCGCGCAGCGGCACGCCGATCAACGTCCTCGGCGCGCACCCCGACTACGGCAACAGCGAGGCCTTCATCCTGCCCCGCGGCTCCGGCGGCCGGACCCCGTTCAACACCCAGCTCGACGTGCTCGGCAGCATCGACTACGTCATCGCCCAGCCCTACACGCTCAAGTTCACGGTCTCGGTCTTCAACCTCCTGAACCAGCAGGAGACCCTGAACGTGGACCAGAACTACACCTTCGACACCGTTCAGCCCATCGTGGGCGGCCAGTGCGCGAGCCGGAGCGGGGCGAGCTCGAAGGATCCCGTCGCCGGGGTCCAGGCCGACTGCCCGGACATGAAGTACCTCACCACCACCGACGGCCGCCCGGTCACGCCGAACAAGAACTACGGCCGTCCGGCCATCGCCCCGGCACCGACCTACGGCTACGCGCCGCCGGCGTTCCAGGTCCCGCTGCAGGTCCGCCTCGGCGTGGCGCTGACCTTCTAGCCGCACGGAAAGGAGACAACTCACATGTTCAGCAACTCTCGATCCTTCCGTCGGCTGGCGCTCCTCGGCGCGCTCGGCCTCGCGGGCCTGACCACCGCCTGTGATCCCTACGTGGCGGCGGACACCTCCAAGCCCACGCTCCTCACGGTGCTCGCCACCGACACGACGCACCCGGAGATGGTCACCTCGGTGGCCGCCAACGCGGGCGCGGCGGCCGGCAACAACATCGTGCAGGGGACCGTCGATCCGAAGGGGACCGCCAGCATGACGCTGGAGGACTACTGCACCAAGTCGGGCAGCGCCGCGACGTCGGGCGACGGCCTCAACACCTGGTACATCCAGGTGAGCAAGGTGCTCGACGGCGCCTCGGTGACCTCCGATGTCACCGGCGCCTCCGCCGCCACCACCTGCAAGGCGGCGAGCGGCATCAAGCTCACCCGCACCGTGGCCGGCGTCGCCACCGACGTGACCTCCGCGGCCTCGGTCTGCTTCGTCCCGACCAGCCCGGACGGCGGCTCCTACCTGCTCGTCTACCCGGAGGGCGTGCTGGTCGACGCGACCGGCGCGTTCGTCAGCATCAACCCGCTGCTGCCGAGCGCGACGTACCTCTTCACCGGCACGGTGAAGGACCACAACAACAACTCGCTGCCGCTCAACATCACCGTGACCGCCCCGGCGGTCTCGACCGCCGTCTGCCCGTAAGCGGCCGACCGTAAACGGAGCACCCTCGACCCCGGACCGGCGCATGCCGGCCCGGGGTCTCTTCTTTGCCTGAGCGGGCGCCCCGCCCGCGCTCGCGCCCCGCCCTGGCGCCGGTGCTGCTCCCTCTCCCGCGAAGCGGGGGAGGGCCGGGGTGGGGGCGAACTCCGCACGGCACGAGAAAGCCCCGCCGCGCTGGCGCGCGACGGGGCCCGGTACGGCAGAGCCGCGGAGAGGCTACGGCGCGAGGCCGGCCACCTTGGCGACCTCTTCCGCCAGGTTCTCGCTCTTCTTCTCGAGCCCCTCGCCGAGGACGAAGCGGGCGAAGCGGCGCACCTGGACGTTCTCGCCGATCTTGGCGACCGTCTCGGTGACCAGGTCCTGCACCGTCTTCTTGTCGTCCTTCACGAAGGCCTGCTCCATGAGCACGACCTCCTTGTAGAACTTCTCCACCTTGCCGCTCGCGATCTTGGCGATGATCGCCTCCGGCTTCTTCTGCTCGCGGGCCTGGGCGGCGGCGATCTCCAGCTCCTTGGCGATCACCTCGGCCGGGATCTCCTCGCGGCGCACGTACTGCGGCGCGGCGGCCGCGATGTGCATGGAGAGGTCCTTCACCAGGGTCTGGAAGCCGTCGGTGCGGGCCACGAAGTCGGTCTCGCAGTTCACCTCGACGAGCACGCCGATCTTGCCGCCCATGTGGATGTAGCTGGCGACGGCCCCCTCGGTGGCGGCGCGGCCGGCCTTCTTGGCGGCGGCGGAGAGGCCCTTCTTGCGGAGGTACTCCTCCGCCTTGGCGAAGTCGCCCCCGCTCTCGGCGAGCGCCTTCTTGCAGTCCATCATGCCCGCGCTGGTCTTCTCGCGGAGCTCCTTCACCATGCTTGCGCTGATCTCGGCCACTTTTTGAGTCCTCTCTTCTCGGCAAGAAAAGGGGCGGGTCCCGTCGCCGAGACCCGCCCCGGAATGGGAAGCGTTCCGGGCTGCTCTACTTCTGCTCGGGAGCCGGTGCGGCCTCGACCGGAGCCGGGGTCACCTCGCCCTTGCGGAGCACCTCGACGTTGGCGCTGGCGGCGCCGCGGTCCTCGCGGGGCTGACGGGGGCCGCGGTCACGCCCGCCGCGGTCGCGCCGGTCGCGCCGGTCACGCCCGCCGCGCTCGCTGGCGGCGTCGCGGTCGCTCTGCTCGGTCTCCTGCACGCCGTGCTCGGCCACGTAGGCGCTGTAGCGGCGGCCACCCTCGATGCAGGCTTCGGCCACCTTGCCGGTGAAGAGGCGGATGGAGCGGATGGCGTCGTCGTTGCCGGGGATGACGTAGTCGATCCCCTCGGGATCGCAGTTGGTGTCGACCACGCCCACCACCGGGATGCCGAGGCGGTTGGCCTCGTGCACGGCGATGTGCTCCTTCTTCGGGTCGATGATGAAGATGGCGGCCGGGACGCGGCTGAGCTCCTTCACGCCGCCCAGGTTCTTCTCCAGCTTCTCGCGCTCGCGCTCGAGCTGGGCCACTTCCTTCTTGGGCAGCCGCTCGTAGGTGCCGTCCTTGGCCTGGCGCTCGATCTCCTTCAGCCGGTCGATGCCGCTCTTGATGGTCTTGAAGTTGGTGAGCGTGCCGCCGAGCCAGCGGTTGGTCACGTAGAACATGCCGCAGCGGGCGGCCTCCTCGGCGACCGCGTCCTGGGCCTGCTTCTTGGTGCCGATGAAGAGCACCTTGCCGCCGCGCGCCACCGTGTCGGAGACGAAGCGGAAGGCGTTGCGCGCCAGGGTGACCGTCTTCTGCAGGTCGATGATGTAGATGCCGTTGCGGGCGCCGAAGATGTACGGCTTCATCTTCGGGTTCCAGCGCTTGGTCTGGTGGCCGAAGTGGACGCCGGCCTCCAGGAGCTGCTTCATGGTGATGGCCGTGCCGCCCTGCTCCATGGCCTGCGCCATGGTCTGGGGAGCGGCAGGGGTCTCGACGGGAGCGGTGGGGGCGACGGGAGGCGCCTGGACGGCGGCCTCGGGGGTCTGCGGCTGGGTTTCCATTTTGTTCTCCGGTTGTGTTCCGCCACCTTCCCGAAAAACCGGCTCGCCCACCCGTCGCCGCCGCGTCGGACGCTCGTCCGATCGAGGGCGCTGGGCACCGTGCGTGCCGCGGGAAAGTGTGTGAATTTACTGCCTTTGTTCCGATTCGGGTCCGCGGATACACCACGGGCCTGCCCCTAGGGGCGGTGTGATCTAACACAGCCCTACAGGCGCCGCAACGGCGCTCACTTCCACCACTTGAGCTCGACCAGCGCCCCGTCGTAGCCGCGCCAGGCCACCGGCCGCGGCGCCGCCCCGTCGCAGCCGTGGCGGGCGATCCGGCCGCTCAGCTCCACCCCGCGCCCGCCGCAGCGCGCGCAGGCGAAGCGGCGCGCGAAGGCGCGGCCGTCGGGGGCGGAGAGGGGCGGGCTCGAGGGCAGGGGAGGGCCGGGGGGCGCGCCCATCAGTCCTCGGGCGCGGTAGGCCTCCAGCTCGGCCAGCTCCGCCTCCTCGCCGCCGGCGCCGCGTCCCGCGTCGGCGCGGTCGCCGAGCTGGCAGCGGCTGCAGCGGGTCACCCCGAGGCTGCGCGTGCAGGCGACGGAGGTGGCCCCGTCGCGCTCCGACTCCCACTCGCTCGCGGCGTCCACCTCCAGCGCCGGCACCGAGAGCCGCGCCAGCGCGGCCTCCTTGGCCGCGTCGACGGCGTGGGTGACGAGGACCTCGAGCGCCAGCGCCGGCGCGCCGCCCCGGGTCACGAGCACGTCGGCCCGGTGCGTCCCCACGAGGCCCTCCGCCACGGCGGCGTCGCCGGCCGCGGCGAGCTCCAGCGGCGCCTCGCGCCGGCACCCGGGACACCGCGCGCCGAGCACCACCCGCCGCCGCCCGGCGAAGGCCTCGCCGCAGAGCCAGAGCAGCCGCTCCTTCACGTTGAGGTGGAGCGCGGTCTCGAGCGAGGTGAGCGGGCAGCGCGAGCCCGGCTCGTGGGCGAAGTGGCGGGCGCGCTTCGTCCCGAGGTGCGGGATGAGCGGATCGCCGCAGCCGAGGCAGGCGAAGGGGGCGCGGGCGCGCCGGTCGGCCGGGTCGAGCGCGGCGACGTGGACCTTCCGGCCCTCGCGATCCCGCGCCCAGGCGAGCTGGATCTCGGGGCGCGACCCCCGCCCACTCCCGCCTCCGCTCCGCGGGAGAGGGGAAGGGGTTGGATGACGAGGGCGCGTTGCGCGGGGCACCGGCCGAGTCTATCTCTCGGGCGGGCGCCCGTGGAGCGGGCGAGCGGCCGCAAGCCGCGAGGAGGTAGACATGGCGGTCGAGAAGGGGTCGAAGGCCCCGGACTTCACGCTGGTGGACGAGGCCGGCGAGCAGGTGTCGCTCTCGGCGCTCCGCGGCAAGCGGGTGGTGCTCTTCTTCTACTCGAAGGCCGGCACCTCCGGCTGAACCCGCGAGGCCATCGACTTCCGTGACGAGGTCGGCGCGTTCCAGAAGAAGAAGGCGGTGGTGCTGGGCGTCTCCCGGGACTCCCCGGCCGCCCTCGCCCGCTTCAAGGAGAAGCAGCAGCTCCCGTTCCACCTGCTCTCCGATCCCGAGGCCGAGGTGCTGCGCGCCTACGGCGTCTGGAAGGAGAAGAACATGTACGGCAAGAAGGTGATGGGGGTGGAGCGGAGCACCTTCGTCATCGGCAAGGACGGGGTGGTCGAGCAGGCCTTCCGCAAGGTGAAGGTGGAGGGGCACGTCGCGAACGTGCTCGCCGCGCTTTGACCGTGCCCCCTCCCTGACCCTCCCCCGCTGTGCGGGAGAGGGAAAGAGGTGTCTCCCTTCCCGCCGCGCGGGGAGGGCAGGGGAGGGGCGGCCATGAAGCAGCGCCGTCCCTGTCCGTGTTAGACAGCGCGCATGTCCTCCTCTCGCGCCCTCCGCACCGACCTCGTCGACGCCGTGGTCCTCGAGGTCTACGGCCTGGTGCGCGACCAGGGCTGGCTCGCCGACCGGGCGCTCGAGCGGGTGCTGCGGCGCGAGAAGCGGCTCTACGCGGTGGAGCGGCGCGCCGCCGCCGAGTCGGTGTACGGGCTCATCCGCGCCCAGGGGCAGCTCGACTTCGTCCTCGTCGGCGCCATGCCGGGCGAGGCGGGCCGCGCGCGGCCGCCGCTGGCGCTCGCCTACGCCGCCTGGCTGGCGCGGAGCGGCGCCCTCGCGCTCGACGCGGCGGCGAAGCGGCTCGGCGTGTCCCGGCGCGAGCTCGCGCCGGTGGAGGCGGCGGGGAAGGCCCTCGCCGCCCTCGCCGACCCGCTCTCGCGCTTCGCGGTGGAGGCCTCCCTGCCGCGCTGGATCGCGGCCCGCTTCGCCGAGGAGCTGGGGCTGGAGGAGGCGACCCTGCTCGCGAAGGCGATGAACGAGCGGGCGCCGCTCACCGTCCGGGCCAACCTGCTCCACGGTCCGCGCGAGGACCTGCAGGAGCGGCTCGCCGCCGAGGGCGTCGAGTCCACCCCCACGCCGCGCTCGCCGTGGGGGCTCACCCTCGACGGCCACGCCAACGCCTTCTCGCTGCGCGCCTTCCAGGAGGGGCGCTTCGAGATCCAGGACGAGGGGAGCCAGCTCATCGCGCTCGCGCTCGGCGCCCGCCCGAACCACAAGCTGGTGGTGGACGCCTGCGCCGGCGCCGGCGGCAAGTCGCTCGCCCTCGCCATGGAGATGCGCAACAAGGGCTCGCTCCTGGCGATGGACCCTGACGCCGAGCGGCTCGAGGAGGCGAAGCGGCGCGCCCGCCGCGCCGGGGTCTTCAACCTGCGCACCCGGCTCATCCCGGCCGGCGAGGAGGCGGAGGCGGCGCTGGCGGACCTGGCCGGCAAGGCCGACCGGGTGCTGGTGGACGCTCCCTGCAGCGGCCTCGGTACGCTCCGGCGCAAGCCCGACGCCCGCTGGCGGCTCCGGCCCGAGGACCCGGCGCGCTTCGCCGAGCTGCAGCGGACGCTCGCGGTCCGCTTCGCGAAGCTGGTGAAGCCGGGTGGCCGGCTGGTCTACGCCACCTGCTCCATCGGCCAGGCCGAGAACGACGGGGTGGCCGCCTTCCTCGAGACCGCCGCGCCCGGGCTCCGGCCGCTGCCGCTCGCCGAGACGCTCGGGGCGGAGCGCGCCGCGGCGCTCGGCGCGCAGGGGCACGCGCTGCAGCTCTATCCGCACCGGCACGGCACCGACGGCTTCTTCATGGCGGCCTTCCAGCGGGAGAAGTGAGCCTTGCCGGAGCTCCCCGAGGTCGAGATCGCCGCCCGCAACCTGCGCCGCTGGACGCGCGGCCGGCGCATCGACGCGGTGGAGATCGACCCTCGGGCGACGCGCATCTTCCGGCCCGGCGCCCCGGACGACTTCGCCGCCGCGCTCGCCGGCCGGCGGGTGGCGCGGGTGGACCGGCACGGCAAGCAGCTCCTCCTGACGCTCGACGGAGCCGGCGGCAAGCTCGGCTTGCTCGCCCACCTCGGCATGACCGGCAAGTGGCTGCGGCGCCGCCCCGGCGAGGAGCCTCCGTCGCACTCCCGCGCCCGGCTCCGCCTCGACTCGGGCGCGGTGCTCCACTACCGCGACTTGCGCCTCTTCGGACGGCTCCGGCTGGTCCCCGGCGCGCGCTTCGAGGAGGTGCCGGAGCTCGGCGCGCTCGGCCCCGATCCCCTCCGCGACGGGATCGACGCGGCCGCGCTCGGAGCCGCGCTCGCCCGCTCGCGCCGGCCGATCAAGGTGGCGCTGCTCGACCAGTCGCTGCTCGCCGGGGTGGGAAACATCTACGCCAGCGAGGCGCTCTTCCGCGCCCGCGTCGACCCCCGCCGCCCCGCCTCCTCGCTCTCCCGGCCGGAGGTGAGGCGGCTCGCCAAGGCGCTCGTCGAGGCCATGGAGGAGAGCCTGGCGCGGCAGGAGGGGCCGGAGATCAGCTACGTGGAGGAGCCCGGGGCCGAGAACCCGTTCCTCGTCTACGGCAAGGCGGGCGAGCCCTGCCCGCGCTGCCGGCGCGCGCTCGTCGCGCGGGCGGTGCAGGCGCAGCGCTCGACCTTCTATTGCCCCCGCTGCCAGCGGTAGAGTGGGCTCCCGTGACCCCCGAACGCCTCGCCCGGATGAGCGTCGCCGAGCTGCGGATCCACTTCCTCGGCCAGGAGCGCCCGCTCACCGCCGACTGCGAGGCGGCCCTCGCGGCCGACGGGCGCGCCGGGGCGCAGGCGGTCTACGCGGCGGTGCTGAAGCGCCGCCGGGAGAACCGCGCCGAGGGGCAGCGGCTGCGCCACCTCCTGCAGTGGGAGAGCCGGCTCTGGGCCGCGGGGGTGACCCGCATCGCCGGCGTCGACGAGGTCGGCGTGGCGCCGCTCGCCGGCCCGGTGCTCGCGGCGGCGGTCATCCTGCCGCAGGAGTTCCGGCCCCGCGGCATCGACGACTCGAAGCAGCTCGACGCCTCCGAGCGCGACCGGCTCGCCGCCGAGGTGAAGGCCAGCGCCGTCGCCTGGGCGGTGGGGGTGGCGACGGTCGAGGAGATCGACTCCATCAACATCTACCGGGCGAGCCTGCTCGCCATGCGCCGCGCGGTGGAGGGGCTGGCGGTGGCGCCGGAGCACCTCCTCATCGACGCCCGCAAGCTGCCGGAGCTGCGGGTCCCGCAGGACGGGATCGTCCACGGCGACGCCCTCTCGCTCACCATCGCCGCCGCCAGCATCGTCGCCAAGACCACGCGCGACGCGCTCATGGCCGAGCTCGACCAGGAGCACCCGGGCTACGGCTTCTGCCGCCACAAGGGCTATCCCACTTCCGAGCACTTCCGGGCGCTGAAGCAGCTCGGCGCCTGCCCCATCCACCGCCGCTCCTTCGCGCCGGTGCGGGAGGCGCTCGGGCTCACCCCGGTGCAGGAAGAGCTGTTCGGGCCGCCGAAAGAGGCCGCCGGGGAGGGCTAACCCCCCGTTCCGGCTAGGCAACCTATTTGACGAGGGCGGCCCCGGAGGCTACAAGGTGAGGCTGAGGTAAAGCCCGACGGTGCAGGTGCGGCCAACCGAGCTCGCGGATTTCCCGCGGCCCCGCCCCCCGATCCGGCGCCTATGACCGAGCACTCATCTTCCGACCCGAACCGCTTCGAGCTCGCCGAGGCGAGCGACCCCCACCGCCACGAACGCCCGCGCGGCCCGCTCCCAGGGCTGGCGCTCGACCCGCCCGTACCCGATCCCGAGCACCCGCCCGAGATCCCGGTCGACCGGCTCGACCCCGACGCGCTGAAGGTGATCTTCCGCCTCCGGCACATGGGCCACCAGGCCTATCTCGTCGGCGGCTGCGTCCGCGACGTCCTCCTCGACAAGAAGCCGAAGGACTTCGACCTCGCGACGAGCGCCCATCCCGGCGAGGTGCGGGCCATCTTCCGCAACTGCCGGCTCATCGGGCGCCGCTTCCGCCTCGCGCACGTCTACTTCCGCGGCGGCAAGGTGCTCGAGGTCGCGACCTTCCGCGCCAACCCCACCGATCAGGTGGAGGACGTGCCGGAGGACGGCGACCTCCTCATCACCCGCGACAACGTCTTCGGCACCGCCGAGGAGGACGCCCGCCGCCGCGACTTCACGGTGAACGGCCTCTTCTACGACTGCGCGGCCGGCGAGGTGATCGACCACGTGGGCGGCCGCGCCGACCTCGAGGCGCACCGCATCGCCACCATCGGCGACCCCGACATCCGCATGCGCGAGGACCCGGTCCGCGCGCTGCGCGCGGTGCGCTTCGCCGCCCGGCTCGGGTTCACCATCGCGCCGGACACCTTCGAGGCGATGCGCCGCTACGCCAAGGAGCTGGCCCGCTGCGCCGCGCCCCGCGTGCTGGAGGAGATCTTCAAGATCCTCCGCTGCGGCGCCTCGGCGCGGGCCTTCGAGCTCCTCCGCGCCGCCGGCGCGCTGCCGGTGGTGCTGCCCGCCATCTCTTCCGCGCTCGACGCCCTCCCGGAGGAGGAGCGCCGCCGCGCCGCCGCCCACCTCGTCGCGCTCGACGAGCTGGTCCGCTCCGGCGCCGAGGTCTCCGAGGCGGTGCTGCTCGGCACCCTGCTCGCGCCCATGCGCGGCGCCGAGGACGCGCCGGGCGGGCCGCTGGAGGCGCAGGACGCGCTCCTGCGCGAGCTGGTGACCGGCTCGCGGCTGCCGCGCAAGATCGCGGAGCGGGCCAAGCTGGCCCTCTCCTCGCAGCGGGCCCTCAAGGGCCCGGCGCGCCGCCGGCGTCGCCGCGGCGGCGGGATCACCGCCCAGTCCTACTTCCAGGACGCCGTCCAGCTGCTCGAGATCTCGGTCCGCGCCACTGGCGAGGGCGCCGAGGAGCTGGCGCGCTGGCGGGCCGCCTCCGCCGGCGAGCCGTCCGCGCCGGACGCCGAGGCGCCGCGAGCCCCGGCAGCGCGCGAGGGCTCACCGCGCCAGGGGCACGGGCGCGGCCACTCCCGCCGGGGCGGCCACGCGCCCGCGCCGGCCGAGGGCGAAGAGGCCATCCGGGTGGTCACCCTCGGGGCTCCCGCCAACGAGGCGCCCGCGCCCGACTCGGTCGAGGCAGGCCCCGCCGCCGACGCCTCCTCCCGCCGCAAGCGCCGCCGCCGCGGCGGTCGCCGTCGCCGCCGCAGGGGCGCCGGCGGCTCCGCGACTCCGCCGCCGTCGCCTTGACCACCCCCTCACCCTTGGATAGAAACCGCGACCATGCCGAGTGAAAAGCCGACGCCGCGCTACAAGCGCATCCTCCTGAAGCTTTCCGGCGAGATGCTGATGGGCGACGGCAAGGGCGGCATCTCGCCCAAGGTCCTCACCACCATCGCGCAGGACGTGAAGGACGTGGTCGACCTGGGGGTGGAGCTGGCGCTGGTCATCGGCGGCGGCAACATCTTCCGCGGCGTCTCGGGCGCCACCGAGGGCATGGACCGCTCCAGCGCCGACTACATGGGCATGCTCGCCACCGTCATCAACGGCATGGCGCTGCAGGACGCCCTCGAGAAGATCGGCGTCGACACCCGGGTGCAATCGGCCATCGAGATGCACCAGGTCGCCGAGCCCTACATCCGCCGGCGCGCCATCCGCCACCTCGAGAAGGGCCGGGTGGTGATCTTCGCCGCCGGCACCGGCAACCCCTACTTCACCACCGACACCGCCGCCTCGCTCCGCGCCATGGAGATCCACGCGGACGTGCTCATGAAGGCCACCAAGGTGGACGGGGTCTACACCGACGACCCCAAGAAGAACCCGGCCGCGGTGAAGTTCAAGCACCTCACCTACATCGACGTGCTGAAGCGCAACCTCAAGGTGATGGACTCCACCGCCATCAGCCTCTGCATGGACAACGACCTGCCCATCATCGTCTTCGACTCCACCCAGCACGGCAACGTGCGCCGGGTGGTGCTCGGGGAGGAGATCGGCACCACGGTCGGCGGCGCCGGCGCGCGCGCCACCGCCACGTAGCTTCCGCCACCGCGAGGGGACCACCATGAGCGTAGCCGACGACGTCCTCAAGGACCTGCACGAGCGCATCGCCAAGAGCCTGGACGCCTTCCGCCAGGACCTGCTCTCCATCCGCACCGGCCGCGCCAGCCTGCACCTGCTCGACGGCGTGCGGGTGGACTACTACGGCACCGCCACGCCGCTTTCGCAGGTGGCGACCCTCTCCACGCCCGACGCCCGCCTCATCGTGGTGAAGCCCTGGGAGAAGAACCAGATCCCGGTGATCGAGAAGGCGATCCGGGACGCCAACCTGGGCCTCAACCCCATGAGCGACAAGGACCTGGTGCGCGTGCCCGTGCCGGCGCTCACCGAGGAGCGGCGCCGGGAGATCGTGAAGCAGGTGAAACAGAAGGGCGAGGAGTACAAGCTCGCCGTCCGCAACGAGCGCCGCGATGCCAAGGAGCTGATCGAGGCGGCCGAGAAGGACGGCGACGTCGCCGCGGACGAGGCCAAGAAGGCCCTCGAGAAGGTGCAGAAGGAGACCGACGAGGGCGTGAAGAAGGTCGACGAGATCGTCGCCGCCAAGGACAAGGACGTGATGCAGATCTGAGGTGCCGCCCGGGGGTCACCCCGGGTGCGCCGCCCAGAGCATCGCCACCAGGGCCAGCAGCCAGAGCAGGTGCGCCACCCCGCCGAAGGCGGCGAGCTTCTTCACCGCCGCCTCGGTGCCTTCGGTGCCGCCCCCCGCCTCGATGGCGACGGCGATCCGCTTCCAGGCCGGCATCAGCACGCCGAGCACGATCGCCAGCAGCGCCAGCCCCAGCACCGCCCCGACGATCACGCCGGCGCTCATGCCGGTCTGGCCGAGGGGCGAGGCGAGGAGCGCGCCCGTGATCACGGTGGCGATCCCGGCGAAGAGGTCGAGGCGCAGCGCCAGGCTCACCCGCCCGAGGAGCGGCACGGTGTGGGGGGGGCCGAGCGCGAGCGAGCGCTTCACGTCGCCGGGGACGTACATCGCGGCGCCGACCCAGGCGGCCATGCTGAGGACGTGGAGCACCCGGAGGAGGTAGGGCATTCCTCTCCGTTAACCTGGCCGCGCCCCGCGCGCCCGTTCCGGTCGGGCTACTCGAGCAGGGCGATCACCGCGCGCAGCACCTCGAGCCGGGCGAAGCGCTTGTCGTCGCCGGGGATCACCTTCCAGGGCGCGTCGGGCCGGTGGGTCCTGTCGAGCATCTCCTGGATGGCCTTGGCGTACTGCTTCCACCGCTTGCGGTTGCGCCAGTCCTCGTCGGAGAGCTTGTACTTGCGCAAGGGGTCGGTCTCGCGCCGCTCGAAGCGCTGGAGCTGGGTCTTGCGGTCGATGTGCAGGAAGAGCTTGAGCATCCGCACGCCGTCGTCGGTGAGCATCCGCTCGAAGGCGTTGATCTCGTCGTAGGCGCGCCTCCACTCCGCCTTGCTGGCGAGCCCCTCCACCCGCTCCACCAGCACCCGCCCGTACCAGCTGCGGTCGAAGACCGCGAGCTCGCCCCGCTCCGGCAGCCGCTCCCAGAAGCGCCACAGGTAGTGGTGGCGCGGCTCGGCGTCGCGCGGCGCGGCGATGGGCCACACCTTGTAGCCGCGCGGGTCCATGAGCGCGGTGAGCCGCTTGATGGCGCCGCCCTTGCCGGCCGCGTCCCAGCCCTCGAAGACCACGATGGCCTGGCGGCGCTTCTGGAAGTTCTCGATCTGGAGCGCGTAGACCCGCCTCTGCAGCTCGCCCACCTGCTGCTCGTAGGTCTCCTCGTTCACCTTCTTCGCCAGCTTCACGCCGTCGAGCGTGAGCGTGCCGGGGGCGTAGAGCTCGAACGGGTAGGCGTGCTCGATGCGATCCTTCTTGGCCATGCGGCGGCCTCCTGCCCCGCGGCGGCCGCCGGGGCGCTAGTAGCGGTATCCGTGCGCGATGGGGAAGCGGCGCCCCTCGCCGAAGGCCTTGGCGGTGACCTTGAGCACCGGCGCCGCCTGGCGCCGCTTGTACTCGCTCTGGATCACCATCCGCAGCACCCGCCGCACCGTCTCGGGCCGGTGGCCGCGGGCCACGATGGTGTCGAAGGGCAGCCGCTCCTCGATGTGCGCGGCGAGGATGTCGTCGAGCTCGTCGTAGGGCGGCAGGGTGTCCTGGTCGGTCTGGTCGGGCTTGAGCTCGGCCGAGGGCGGCTTGGTGAAGGTGCTCTCCGGGATGAGCTCCCGCCCGGCGCGCCGGTTGGCGGCGCGGGAGACCCGGTAGACCAGCGTCTTCGGCAGGTCGCCGATCACCGCCAGCCCGCCCGCCATGTCGCCGTAGAGGGTGCAGTAGCCGACCGCGAGCTCGCTCTTGTTGCCGGTGGAGAGCACCATGCCGCCGAGCTCGTTGGAGAGCGCCATGAGCAGCTGCCCGCGGATGCGGGCCTGGACGTTCTGGGCCGCGAGGTCGCCGGGCGGACCGCCCAGCACCTGCTCCAGCTGCTTCAGGTAGGCGGCGTGCATCGGCTCGATGGCGATCTCCTCGAAGCGGACGCCCAGGTTCGAGGCGAGCGCCCGGGCGTCGTCGCGCGAGTGCTGCGAGCTGTAGCGCGACGGCATGGCCACGCCGAGCACGTTCTCCCGGCCGAGCGCGTCGGCGGCGAGGCAGGCGGTGAGGGCGCTGTCGATGCCGCCGGAGAGGCCGATCACCGCGGTCTTGAAGCCGCACTTGCGCACGTAGTCGCGGATGCCGAGGGAGAGCGCGCGGAAGAGCTCCTCGGCGTCCGCCTCGGGGTCGCGCCGCGGCGCGGGCGCCGGCGGGCGCGGCCGGCCCGGCTCCTCCTCCACCGAGGCCCGGCCGGTCTCGAGGTCGGCCACCAGCAGCGCCTCCTCGAAGAGCGGGGCGCGCGCCAGCACCTTGCCGTCGCGGCCGACCAGCATCGAGGCGCCGTCGAAGACCAGCGAGTCGTTGCCGCCCACCTGGTTCACGTAGGCGATGGGCAGGCCGTGGCCGCGCGCGGCGGTGGCGAGCATCCGCTCGCGCAGCGCCGGCTTGCCGAGCGAGTAGGGGGAGGCGGAGATGTTGAGGATGAGCCCCGCGCCCTGGTCGCGCAGCTCGACGAGCGGGTCGCGCTGGTAGCGTGGCTTCACCCAGAACCGCTTGTCGTTCCAGATGTCCTCGCAGATGGAGAGCCCCAGCCTGCTCCCGAGCGCCGGCGAGTCGGCGGCGGTGCTCGAGGGCGCGGCCACGAAGTAGCGCGCCTCGTCGAAGACGTCGTAGGTGGGGAGGAGCGACTTGCGCCCCACCGCCGCCACCCGGCCGCCCTCGATGAGGGCGGCGCTGTTGTAGACCGACGGCGGCGGCGCGTCGGCGGCCCCCTCCGGGAACCCGACCACCACCGCCATGCCGCGCGACCACTCGGCCGGCTGCGCCAGGTCGGCGAGCGCGCGGGCGGCGCGCGCCAGGAACTCCGGCATGTCGAGGAAGTCGCGGGGCGGATAGCCCGACAGGGCCAGCTCCGGGAAGACCACCAGCCGGGCGCCCTGGGCCCGGGCCCGCTCCACCTGGGCCCTGATGCGGGCCGAGTTCCCGGCGAAGTCTCCGACGGTGGTGTTGATCTGCGAGAGGGCGATGACGGTCGGAGGCACGGTCCGAAGATGCTACCATCCCCGCCTCTTCGCGAGCTTTTCTGATGAGCGCCTCCCGCCCGTGCCGCCGTCTCGCCGCCGCGCCGCTGGCGCTCTGCCTCCTCCTCGGCGCCTGCAGGGAGAAGCCGGCCGAGCCGCTGCCCGAGGTGAGGCTCTACGCCGCCGTCTCCGGTCCGGCGGTGGAGGTGATCGCCGCCGCCGCGGCCCAGCGCGGGCTCGCGCGCGTGGTCCGCGTGGACCGGGCGGCGCAGGCGGAGCTGGGCTGGTTCGCGGATCCGAGCGGCGCGCTCTCCGATGGCGCGCTGCTGGTGGAGGGCTCGGCGCCGCTCCAGCCCGACGTCGCCTCGATCTGGAAGGACGGCCGCCGCCGCTTCGCCCCGCTCTGCGCGCGCGGGGCGGTGCTGCTGCTCGGCCGCGCCCCGCTCCCCTTCGAGCCGCGCAACCTGCGCGACCTCGCCGACCCGCGCCTCGCCGGGCGACAGGCGCTCGTCCCGCTCTCCCAGGGAGAGGGACCCTCCTGGCTCGCCGCGCTCTCCCTCTCCTACGGCCCGCGGAGCGTGGAGCGCTTCCTGCGGCTCCTGGCGCAGGCGGCGCCCCGCCTCGCCGCTTCCGACGCCGAGGTGAAGGAGCTGGTGGCGAGCGGCGCCGCCTGGGTCGGCCTGGTGGGGTCCGAGGAGGCCGCGGCCGCGGCGGCGAGCGCGCGATCGATCGAGGTGGTCTATCCCGACCAGCAGGGCGACGGCGGCGTGGTGCTCCCCACCGCGGTGGCGCTGCTCTCCCCGGGCAAGGATCGCGAGGCGGCGACGCGGCTGCTGGCGTTCCTCGCCGGCTCCGACGCCGAGGCGCTGCTCGCGGCGCGTGCGCCCGGTTACCTGCCGCTCCGGCCGGAGACGCCGGTCCCTCCCGGCGTCCACCCAGCCGGGAACGTGCGCGCGCTCCCGGTGGACTGGGACCGGCTGGCCGAGGAGAAGGCCCGGATCTCGCCGTTGTTCAAGAAGTAGGAGGGGGCTGGTCGCTCGTCTGGATCGTGCACAGACTCGCAGCGGACGGAGGATTCATGCCTCACCGCCGCGCCCTGCTCCTCGTCGCGCTCCTCCCCGGGCTGGCCCTGGCGGGCGGAGTCGAGGGGCGCACCCGGACCCAGGGGCCCGCCTGCGCCGGCGAGTACGCCGACTTCCTCTCCTCGCTGCGCCAGGAGATCCGCAGCTTCGAGGCCTCCGACGACGCCAGCTACACCTACCTGATCCGCAGCACCGCCATCTACGAGCACGTCTACTACGGCAGGGGCGGCAAGCTCCGGCGCGCCTACCTGCGCCACGTCCGCCACGGCACCGGGTTCGCGTACCGCAGCGCCGGCGGGGAGTGGTTCGTCGCCACCAACGAGCACGTGGCCGAGGCGCCGGAGGTGACGGGGCCGGGCAGCGAGCTGGAGGGGATCCCGGCAGGCTCGCGCAAGGTGCGCGAGAGCCTGCGCATCGTGCAGAGCGAGGCGGACGACGATGAGGCGACCCAGATCCCGCTGACCCGCGTCGCCGCCGACCCCGCGCTCGACGCCGCGGTGCTGAAGACCCGCCACCCGCTGCGGCTCCTGCCGTACCGCCTCGGCCGCTCGGCGGGGCTCAAGGTGGGGAACGCCGTGCACGTGCGCGGCTACCCGCTCGCCGCCTTCGCCGCCTCTAACACCGGGCGGGTGACGGCGGTGGCGCAGCCCGACCGCGAGAAGGGCTGGTCGCACGAGGACTTCACCGTGGACGCGCTCCTCAACAGCGGCAACTCGGGGAGCCCGGTGTTCGCCATCTCCTGCAAGACGGGAGAGCTCGAGCTGGTCGGCATCTATCACGCCGGCTACGTGGGGGCGCAGGCGCTCAACGTGGTGGTGTCGATCGATCAGCTGCGGCCGCTGCTCGATCGACTGGAGGTGGGCCGCGCCGGCGCGGTGGCCGACGCCGCGGTGGACCGGGCCCACGTCCTCGCCGCCCTGCGCGGTCAGGGTGGCCAGCTCGAGATGCCTTTCGGCGACCGGGTGGTGCGGGCCGAGGCGCTCGCCAGCGGCGTCCGCTTCGCGCTCCTCGCGACCGGGTACCCGCTCTCGGCGCGGGTGGCCTTCGAGGTGGAGAGCCCCGCCGACGGCGCCGCCGCGCTGCTGCGGCCGAGCCGGGCGGGTCAGGGCCCGTCCCTGGTGACCGAGCTCCCGGCGCCGCTCCGAGAGGAGCTGGGGCCGCTGGAGGACGCGCTCTGGGGGCAGCTCGAGGCGGTGCTGCAGTACCGGGCGGCGGAGCTGGGCCGGTCGTGGAGCCTGGCGGCGTCCCTGGGGGAGCGGATCCGGCTCCGGCGCGAGGACCAGCGCGAGGAGCTCCAGGCGGTCGACTTCGCCGCGGACGGGGTCTACCAGGGGCTCGCGGGGTTGCCGGGCCGAGCCGAAGGCGCCCCGCTCGCGCCGGCAGCGCGGTGAGCGCCGCGATGTGGGATGATGGGGGTCAACACGGCTCAATAGGGTCGTATACGGGCCTATACAGAACCCGGCGGGGCCTCCAGGTGGCAAAAAAGTGAAACTCAGCCCCAAATGACCCGTGGCGGCGGGAGCTTAGGAGAAAGTTAGCCGGAGGGGGTGGCAACCGCCTGGGGCGTGAATATCGTCCTTCACGCTGGGAGAGACGGCCGAGCGGGGGATCGGTAGGGATCCTTCACTCCGGCAAGTAGCCCGGAAAGCTGACCCCGCCGAAGGGTCCATCGGGAAGGAAAAGAGAATGGCTCAGATCGATATCGAGGTCCTCACGCCTTTCGCCGCCCGTTTCCTGGAGGGCACCACCCTGACGCCGGCCGAGCGCGCCGAGGTGCTGCGCATCGCGCAGGGCTTCGCTTGCAAGGACTCGGCGGCGGCAGCCGGCGTCTCCCCCGAGACCATCCGCGCGCGCCGCAAGCGCATCTACCGCAAGCTCGACGTCCCCGGCTCGGGCGAGCTCCTCGCCAGCCTCCTGTCGCTCTCGCTCAAGATGCTCGCCAAGGGCGAGCGCATCGAGCCGCGCCCGGTGGTTCCGGCGCAGCAGCCGGCCGCGCAGCCCGCGATGGGCGTGCCGGCGGCCGGCGTCCGCTAGAGCGCTTCGAGATCTCCTTGGAAGAAGGGCGGCCCGGGTCGAAGCCCGTGGCCGCCCTTTTGTCTTCGGGGGCGACCCCCTCGACTACCCCGCGATCCAGCGCTCCAGCCTCTCCGCCACCTTGGCCGGCGTGAAGCCGTACTCCTCGGCGAGCGCCTTCTCCGGCGCGGAGGCGCCGAAGCGATCGATGCCGATCACCAGGCCGTCCTTGCCGGCATGGCGCCACCACTCCGTGCCGCGCGCCGCCTCCACCACCGCCACCCTCTGGCCGGGCGGCAGCACCTCGTCGCGGTACGACTGCGGCTGCGCCTCGAAGCAGGCGAGGCACGGCACGGAGACGAGCCGTCCCACCACGCCCTTCGCCGCGAGCTGCTCCAGCGCCGCCTGCGCGAGGCCGAGCTCGGAGCCGGTGGCGACGACGGTGAAGCTGGCGCCGGCCGGCGACGAGACCACGTAGCCGCCGCGCGCCGCGAGCTTGGGGTCGAAGCCGGCGCGGCTCACCTTGAGCGGCTTCTGGCGGGTGAGCACCAGGGCCGTCGGCCCATCCTTGCGCTCGAGCGCGTGCCCCCAGGCGCAGGCGGTCTCGAGGCCGTCGGCGGGGCGGACCACGTGCAGGTTCGGCACCGCGCGGAGCGTGGTGAGCTGCTCGATGGGCTGGTGCGTCGGCCCGTCCTCGCCGAGGAAGATCGAGTCGTGGGTGAAGACGTAGATCGACTGGAGGTGCGACAGCGCCGCGAGCCGGATGGGCGGGCGCATGTAGTCGGAGAAGATGAGGAAGGTGGCGGTGAAGGGGACGAAGAACCCCTCGTAGGCGAGGCCGTTGGCGATGGAGCCCATGGCGTGCTCGCGGATGCCGTAGGGCACGTTGCGGGCCGCCTGGTTCTCGGCCCCGAACACGCCCGCGCCCTTGATCTCGGTGAGGTTCGACTCCGCGAGGTCGGCCGAGCCGCCCACGAGCGAGGGGACCAGCGCCGCCGCCTTCTGGATGAGCGCGTGCGAGAGCTTGCGGGTGGCGTCGGTCTGGTCGAAGCCCTCGGCCAGCTTCGCCGTCAGGTCGGCCGGCAGCGCGCGCGAGAGGTGGGCCTCGAGGAGCTTCGCCTGCTCGGGCGAGGCGGCGCGCCAGGCGGCCTCGGCCTGCCTCGCTGCGGCCGCCTGCGCGGCCTTCTCCGCCTGCACGCCCTTCCAGAAGGCGCGCACCTCGTCGGGCACCAGGAAGCGCGGCTCGAGCGGCCAGCCCAGGTTCTTCTTGGTGGCCTCGAGCTCCGCCTCGCCGAGCGGCGCGCCGTGGACCGACGACTTGCCGGCCTTGCCGGGCGAGCCCCAGCCGATGGTGGTGCGGCAGCGGATCAGGCTCGGCTTGCCCAGCTCGGCCTTGGCCGCCTCGAGGGCGCGGTGGATCGCCTCGTGGTCGTGGCCGTCGACCGACTGGACGTGCCAGCCGTAGGCCTCGAAGCGCTTCGTCACGTCCTCGCCGCCGAAGGTGATGGCGGTGGAGCCGTCGATGGTGATCTGGTTGTCGTCGTAGAGGTAGACCAGCCGGCCGAGCTTCATGTGGCCGGCGAAGCTGGCCGCCTCGGCGGCCACGCCCTCCATCAGGTCGCCGTCGGAGACGATGGCGTAGACGAAGTGGTCGGCGGCCGGGTTGCCCGGGCCGAGCTTCGCCGAGAGCATCGCCTGGGCGAGCGCCATGCCCACGCCGTTCGCGAAGCCCTGGCCGAGCGGGCCGGAGGTGACCTCGATGCCGGGCGCGAAGCCGAGCTCGGGGTGGCCGGCGGTGCGCGAGTGGAGCTGGCGGAACTTCTTCAGATCCTCGATCGAGAGGTCGAAGCCGGCGAGGTGGAGCAGGCTGTAGAGCAGCATCGACCCGTGGCCGGCCGAGAGCACGAAGCGATCGCGGCCGAGCCAGCGCGGCTCCTTGGGGTCGAAGCGCAGGTGCCGCGTCCAGAGCACGTGCGCCAGGTCGGCGCAGCCCATCGGCATGCCGGGGTGGCCGCTGTTCGCCTGCTGCACGCCGTCGGCGGCGAGCATGCGGACGGTGTTGACGCAAAGCCGGGTCAAGTCTGCGCTGGAAGCCAAGAGAGACCTCTCCATCGGGAAGGCTGGGGAAGGGCGCAACATCGCCCACGGGGAGGGCGAGATCAAGTGGGTGTACCATCGGCCTGGATGGCTTGTTCCCGCTCGCCTGCTCCCTGCGCGGAAACGCCCGCCGCAGGCCCGTTTCTGCGCGTGGGACCCCGCGTCGCGCGTACCGTCGCCGAGGGACCCGGCAGCCGCTACGCCCTGTGGCTCCAGGGCTGCCGGCTCGGCTGCCCCGGCTGCTGCAACCCGCACCTCCTCGACCCCGCCGGCGGGGAGGAGGTGGAGGTGGCGGCGCTCGTCCGGGAGATCCTGGCGGTCAAGGCCGAGGTCGAGGGGGTGACGCTCCTCGGGGGCGAGCCGTTCGATCAGGCCGCGCCGGCGGCGGCGCTCTGCCGCGCAGCGCGCGAGGCGGGCCTCTCGGTGATGGTCTTCACCGGCTACACGCTCGAGGAGCTGCTGGCGCGCTCCGGCGATGACGTGGCGGACCTGCTCGCCGCGACCGACCTGCTCGTCGACGGTCGCTACGACCGCGCCCGGCCCGAGCGCGCGCGCCGGTGGGTCGGGTCGGAGAACCAGCGCTTCCACTTCCTCAGTGGGCGCTACGCGCGCGGCATCGAGCGCGCGGCGGCGGGGGAGCTGGAGCGGACCGTCGAGGTGCGGATCGGGCCGGACGGGAGGGTGATCTTGAATGGGTGGCCGGAGGGGATTTCCATCCCCTGACCGGCCCGGCGCTCACCCGCCCTCGTACGCCCGCCTGAGCCCCGCGACGTCGAGCTTCTTCATCCCGAGCATGGCCTGCATCACCCGCCGGCCGCCGGCGCTGTCCGCCTTCTTCATCAGCTCTCCGAGCGCGTCGGGCACGATCTGCCAGTAGAGGCCGTAGCGGTCCTTGAGCCAGCCGCACTGCTCCGCGGTGCCGCCGGCCGAGAGCGCATCCCAGTAGTGATCCACCTCCGCCTGGTCGGCGCAGCTCACCACGAACGAGACGGCGTGGTTGAAGGGATCGAGCGGCCCGGCGTTGATCGCCACGAACGGCTGGCCGGCCAGCGTGAACTCGACGATCTGGACCGAGCCCGGCGGGCCGCTCGGGGTCTCGACCGGGATGGGCGTGACCCCGTCGAGGTGCGAGTCGGGGAAGAGCGAGACGTAGAGGTTCGCCGCCTCGACCGCCTTGTCGGCGAACCAGAGGTGGGGGGTGATCTTCGCGGTGATCCTGGCCATCCGGGCCTCCTCGTGAGCTGTTGCGAGAACCGCGTCTCGACATAACGGCCGGGCCAGATGGAGGCCGCGGGCGGAGGACGCGCCCTTGCCGCCTCCCTCGCCGACCGCAAGTTCTCGGCATGGAGGCGCGCGTGGACAGGTCGGCTCACCCGGGGAAGGACGAGCGGTCGTTCCTGGAGCGCCTGCTCGCGTTCTTCCGCGAGCGGATCTGGATCGTGCGCGTCGCCGATCTCCGCCGTGGGCCGGCGCTGCTCTACCGGACGGCCCGGATCGCCTACTCCACCTTCCAGGGCTTCTTCGCCAACCGGCTCACCGTCCGCGCCGCCGCGCTCACCTACTACAGCGTCCTCTCGATCGTGCCCTTCCTCGCGTTCGCGTTCGCCATCCTGAAGGGGTTCGGCGCGTACGGCAGCTTCATCGAGAAGACCGTGCGGCCGTACCTGCGGGACACGTTCGGCGAGAACACGGCGCTTTTCGGCGCCACCGAGAAGATCCTGCAGTTCGTGGAGCGGACCGACGTCTCGACGCTCGGCGCGCTCGGGCTCCTGGTGCTCGTCTACACCAGCGTGAGCCTGCTCTCGAGCGTCGAGGACACGCTCAACGAGATCTGGGGCGCGAAGACCAAGCGGACCCTGCTGCGCCAGGTGACCGACTACGTCACGCTCCTCGTCACCACGCCGCTGCTGATCCTGACCGCCGGCACCGCCGCCACCGCCGCGCAGAGCTCGAGCGTGGTGCTCTTCCTGCGGGACACCTTCGGCCTGGGGGCGGTCATCGACTTCCTGCTGCGGTTCACGTCGGTGGCGGTGGTCGGGGTCGCCTTCTTCGCGCTCTACATCATCCTGCCCAACGTGCGGACGCGGCGCCTGTCCTGCGCCATCGGCGCGCTGGTCGCGGCGGTGCTCTGGCAGGTGGCGCTCGTCCTGTACGTGCAGCTGCAGGTGGGCGTGTCGGGCTACAACGCGCTCTACTCGGTGCTGAGCGCGCTGCCCATCTTCCTCGTCTGGACCTACGTCTCCTGGGTGGTGGTGCTCGTCGGCGCGCAGGTCGCCGCGAGCCACCAGAACGAGCGGCTGGTGCGGCAGCGGTTCCGCGCGCACCAGGCGGACCAGGCGCTCCGCGAGACGCTCGCGGTGGTGGTGGCGGCGCACGTCGCCCGCGAGTTCCTCCACGGCGGCCCCTGGCGCGCGCAGGCCCGGCTCGCCGAGCTGGTGGACGTGCCGGCGCTCGCGCTCGAGGAGACGCTCGAGGCGCTGGTGCGTGCAGGGCTGCTGGCGCGGGCAGACGTGGGCGGCGCGGTCGGCTACCTCCCGGGCCGCGATCTCGAGAGCATCCACGTGGACGACCTGCGCGACGCCCTCCGGCGGGAGCCGCAGGCCGAGCAGGTCCGGGCCGATCTCGAGGGGCGCCTCGGGCCCGCGCTGCTGCGCGCGCTCCAGGCCGGCGAGGAGGAGCGCCGGAGGTCGCCGAGCAACGTCAGCCTGCGGGAGCTGGCGGGGATGGTGGAGGACGCGGAGGCGACGACGACCGCGGGATCAGGGAGGAAGGCCAGCCCGCCGGTAGGGCGCCGGCCGGTGCTGGACGCGAAGTGAGCGTGAGCAGGGCGACGCGGGCGTGACCCGTGCGCTCAAGACCGTGGGGGCTGGCCGCCCTCGAAGTCCACGCCTTCACGCGTCAGGCCGAATCCGGTCCGGTGCTCGGCGAGGAGCTCCGAGACGAGCTGGGTCATCCTGCTGTGGTGCGAGCCCGCCCAGTACACGCGCCTGCAGGCCGGGCAGCGCCGGAAGGAGGTGTGTCGCAGGCGGACGGCGGGCGGCAGCTCGGCCTCGACCTCCTCCTTGGCGACCTCCGCGAGCGGCTCGTTGCAGCGGAGGCAGCGCTGGAAGGGGGCGATGAGGCGCGAGAGGTCGAGCCGCCGGACCACCTCCGCGAGTTGCGCGCGCGGATCGGTGGCGCGCACCCAGTAGCCGTGGGTCACGATCCGGCGCTTCAGCAGGCCTCGGTCGCGGGTCAGGAGCACCCGGTGCTCGTCGGCCGAGACGCGGGCCAGCTCGTCGTCGGAGGCGTCGATCCGCCAGCGCGCGTCGAACCCCAGCATCCGGAGGTGGCGCGCCAGCCGCCCGAGGTGTCCGTCGAGGACGAAGCGGACCTCGCGGAGCGGCGCCGGCCGGACGCGCGCGAGCGGAGCGACGTCGATGGCTTCGAACATTGGATAGACGCTCACCCGCGCGCCGTCGTGGAGCCGCCACGAGAAGTCGACCGACTCGCCGTCGGCGAGGACGAGGTCCACCTCGGTGTGCGGGATGCCGAGCGACTCGATGACGTCCTTCACCGAGGGGCGGCCGAGGAACGTGTGCTCGAGCTCGACGAACCGCCGTTCGCGAGGGAGGAAGTCGTTCAGCTCGGCGTAGAAGCGGAAGCGCGCGCGGCTCATGGGGGTGCCTGGGGAGGGCGCGTCACGAACGGCCACTCGAACCGCACCCCGCGCGCAGCGCGGCGGAGCGCCGCCCGCGCGGCGAGATAGCCGCACATGCCGTGCACGCCGGCGCCGGGCGGCGTGGAGGCGGAGCAGAGATAGAGCCCGGGGATCGGCGTCGACCACGGATCGAGCCGGACGGCGGGGCGGAAGAGGAGCTGGCGGAGCGACGCCGCGCCACCGCCGATGTCGCCGCCGACGAGGTTCACGTCGTCCCGCTCGAGCTCGGCGGGAGCTCGGACCGCGCGTGCGAGCACCACCTCGCGGAAGCCGGGCGCGAAGCGCTCGAGCTGGGCCTCGAGCGCGCCGGTGGCGTCGCCCGCGAAGCCGTGCGGCACGTGGCAGTAGGCCCAGGCGACGTGGCGGCCCGGCGGCGCGCGAGAGGGGTCGAACGCGCTGGGCTGCGAGACGAGCACGAAGGGGCGCGCCGGCATCCGGCCCGCCGCCGCCTCCCGCTCCGCGGCGGCGATCTCCGCGAGGGTGCCCCCGAGGTGCACGGTGCCGGCGCGCGCGCACTCCTTCGCCCGCCACGGGATGGGCGCCGAGAGCGCGTAGTCGATCTTGAACGCCCCGGGCCCGTAGCGGAACCGCTCCAGGGCCTGGCGGTAGCCGCGCGGAAGCCGCGCCCCTGCGAGCGCCAGGAGCTGGCGCGGGCCCACGTCGAGGAGCGCGGCGCGCACCCCGCGCAGCTCGTCGAGCGACCCGACCCGGGCGCCGGCGAGGACCTCGCCCCCCGAGCGCGCGACGAAGGACGCCAGCGCGTCGGTGATGGCCTGGGCCCCGCCGGACGGGATGGGCCACCCCACCGCGTGCGCGCTCGCCCCGAGGAGCAGGCCGAAGGCGCTGGTGGGCGGGCGCTCGAGGGGCTGGAGCGCGTGGGCCGCGATCCCGCCGAAGAGCGCCTGCGCGCGCGGGCCGCGAAAGCAACGCTCGGCGAGGCGCCGCGCCGGCAAGAGCGCCCGGGCCCCGAAGCGGGCGAGCACCAGCGGATGTCGTGGGAGGTGGAGGACCGGGCCGAGCACCTCGCCGGCGAGCGCGGCGAAGTCGCGAACGAGCGGCGCGTAGAGTCGGGCCCAGGCCGCGCCGTCCGGGCCGAGCGTGGCGCCGGTGTCGCCCAGGGAAGGGCAGAGGAGCGCCGCCGTCCCGTCGTCGAACGGGTGCGCGCAGGCGACCGGCGGCTGGAGGAAGCGGAGCCCGTGCGCCTCGAGCGGCAGCTCCGAGAAGAAGGGCGAGGCGAGCGCGAGCGGGTGCACCGCGGAGCAGTGATCGTGGAGGAAGCCGGGGAGCGTGAGCGGCAGCGTGCGCGCGCCGCCGCCGACGGTGTCGCTCGCCTCGCGGACGCGGACCTTCCAGCCGGCGCGGGTGAGCGCGGCGGCCGCGGCGAGGCCGTTGGGGCCCGATCCGACGACGACGGCGTCGATCACCCCTGGTGCATAGCGTGGAGGCAGGCCGCCCGTGGGGAGGAACGGAGCCGTGCCCGACTGGCTTCACGCGACCGGCTACACGCTCGCCCGGCTCCTCCTCCAGCGCGGCCTCGGGGCGGTGTACCTCCTCGCCTTCGCCGTGGCGCTGGAGCAGTTCCCGGCCCTGCTCGGGGAGCGGGGCCTGCTCCCCGTGCCCCGGTACCTGCGACGGGTGAGCTTGCGCGAGGCGCCCAGCCTGTTTCATCTGCGGTACTCGGACCGGCTGCTAAGGGCAATGCCGATCGGTTAGCAGCCAAGCGATCGGAGTTCCTCGGGTTCAGGTCCGCGTTGTCGCTGCGCGCCGGGACGGTCTTCGGCGCTGGTCCTCGGGCCGTTCACGGTACCCACGGCCGAACCGCGCAGGCGGGGGCT
>DASRRJ010000028.1:0-76932 GCA_035656915.1 Anaeromyxobacteraceae bacterium | reverse complement strand
CGCACGGCGTTGCGGCGGGGCCGGGCGCGCAGCCTCCGCCCGCTGGTCAGCGCCGGCGAGGGCCCCCGCAGAGCCGAGCACCGCAGCGCCGTCCCCGGAGCGGCGCCCGGCAACCCCGCCCCGGCAACCCCGCCCCGGCAATCCCGCCCCCGGCAATCCCGCCCCCGGCAATCCCGCCCCCGGCAATCCCGCCCCCGGCAATCCCGCCCCCGGCAATCCCGCCCCCGGCACCCCGTCCCCGCGTCCACCCTCCCTCATCGGCGCCTCGAACGCACCGGTGGCGCCCGCCGACCGCTTCGGCCGCCGTGCTCGGACAAGCGGGCACGGCGGGAGCGGCCTGCCGCCGCTGCGGGGAGCTTGCTCGATCTTGGCCGTCGCGCCGGCAAGGGACGGTCACATGACCCCCGGCGCCGCGCTCTTCGGCAACCCCGCCCCGGCAACCCGCCCTCCCTACGCGACCGCGGTGACCTCGATCTCCACCCGCGCGCCCTTGGGCAGCGCCGCCACCTGTACGGTGGAGCGCGCCGGGAACTCGCCTGGGAAGTGGCGGCCATAGACCTCGTTCATCTTCGCGAAGTCGGCGAGGTCGGCGAGGAAGACGGTGGTCTTCACCACGTTCGCGGTGGTCATCCCGGCGGCCGCCAGCACCGCCTCGACGTTCTGGAATACGCGCTCGGTCTGGACCGCGATGTCCCCCTGCACCAGCTCACCCGTGGCCGGGTCGAGCGGGATCTGGCCGGAGGCGTGGAGCACCTTCTGCGGTCGCTCGATGACGACCGCCTGGCTGTAGGGTCCGATGGCCTTGGGGGCGGAGGGGGACGCGACGATGGTCTTGGACATGGGCGCGAACGATAGCGCGGCGCCGGGGCGGGCGCAGCAGCGGATCGATTCAAGGGGGCTGCGCCCCCTCCCCGCAGCGGCGATCAGAAGTTCATGATGTACGTCGCCCGCCACACGGCCGCGAACGGCGCCGCGTGGCTCACCGGCACGTCCACGCCGGCCATGATCGAGTTCTCCGGCACGAACCAGAAGCGCACCCCCGGCGTGAGGCTGGCGACCGTCTTGCCGGAGCCCGAGCCGTCGAGGTCGGTGGAGCCGTAGGCCTCGAGGAAGGTGGTCAGGTTTCCCAGCGCCGGCGTGGCGGGCTCGGTCCAGGTGTGGGCGAGCGAGACGTCGTAGCTCACCGTGTTCTCGCGGCCGCCGGCCTTGTGCGTGCCCTGCAGGTTCTCGAGCTGCGCCGACCAGTAGAGCCCCGTGCGCCCCAGCGCCGGGACGAGCGCGCGCAGGTCCTGCCAGCCCGCGAGCGCGTAGGTGAACGAGGTCTGGGTCTGCCCGACGCCGCGGTTCGGTGGCGAGACCCGGGCCTGCGCCGACCAGGACTGGGTCGCGGTGTCCACGAGCTGCAGCCGCACCAGCGCGCCCGACCCGGCACCGTCGGTGGGCGCCCCCTTCCAGCCTTCGCTCCACTGCTCGTTCCCGATCACCTCCACCATCAGGCGCCGGTTCAGGCCGTAGGCGATGAGGGCGTTGGCGAGGTCGGTGGCCTTCGTCCTGGAGCTCCAGCGGACGTCGGTGCGGACGTAGTCGAGCCGGAGCTCGCGCTCGAGGAAGTTGGTCGTGACCTTGAGGAGCGCCATGTCGGGGGTTGTCCGGTGGCGGTGCGACCAGGGCTGGCTCCAGCCCTCGAAGAAGTTCCCCAGCGTCAGGTCCTCCAGCTCCGCCGGGCGCTCGGCCGCCTCGGCGGCGCGGGCGGTGAACGGCAGGGCGGCCAGCGACGGCACGACGACCGACAGGAGTGCGGCGAAGCTCAGGGCTCTCATCTGCATGCGAGTGTTCTCCGATGTGGGTTCGATCGGGTGCGTTGTTACCTATAGCTGACTGACAGGGAATTTGGAACCCCATAGCTACCTTATTGAGCCTTGTTGTTTCCCGATGCTGCCTGCCGCGAAACCACTAGAATCCCGCCGTGCCCCTGCTCACCACCGAAGAGGTCGCGAAGCTCCTGCGCGTCCACCCGAAGCACGTCTACCGGCTCCTCAAGAAGGGCCTGCCGGCGCGGCGCGTCGGCTCGGAGTGGCGGTACGAGCCGGCCGAGGTGCTGGCCTGGTCGCGGACGGGAGCGGACTCCGAACCGGCCGCTCGCCTCGAGGCGCCCGCGGCGTCGATCGCCGGAGCGGACGTGGGCCCGCAGCCCGCAGCCGCGGCGCCGCCGCTCGTCGCCGCCAACGGCGACCGGGTGGTGACGACGCTCTTGCGGCTCCTCCAGGAGGCCGGAACCCTGCTCGGGCTGGTGCAGGCGGACAAGGAGACCGGGCTCGCGCTGCTCGGAGCCGGCGAGGTGATCGCGGCCGGCGTCCACGCCGGCGGGTTCCCGAGCCGCCTCGGCGGCGAGCGGCTGGCGCGAATCCACCTCGTCGAGCGCGAGATCGGCCTCGTCGGCCGCGGCGAGCCGCCGCGCCTGCGCGACCTCGCGACGGCACGCCTCGCCTCCCGGCCCCCCTCGGCGGGAGTGCGCCGCCACCTCGACGAGGCGCTCGCCGCCGAGGGGCTCGACCCGCGCGAGATCGGCGCGCGCGCGCTGGCCTGCGCCTCGCACCTCGAGGTGGCCTGCGCCGTCGCGCGAGCCGACGCCGAGGTGGGCCTCGCCTCGCGCGCGTGGGCCGCCGAGCTCGGCCTGGCGTTCCGCCCGCTGGCCCGCGAGGCCTACGGGCTGCTGGTGCGGGCGCGCGACCTCGGCGATCCGAACGTGGTGCGGCTCTGCGAGCTCGCTCAGGGCGAGCGCTTCCGGCGCGCCGTCGCGGGGGTGGCCGGCTACGACCCGGCGGGCGCCGGCGACATTCGCTACGACGGCGGGCCGCTCTAGGAGGGCGGCCGGCGCGCCGGCTACACCCGCTCCACCGAGAAGACCCCATCGATCCGCTCGAGGCTGCGGATCACCTGGTTGAGCTGCTTCAGGTCTCCGATGCCGACCTCGAACTCGTTCACCGCGCGGTCGCCGGTGGTGCGGACATTGGCCTGGGCGATGTTGAGCCCGGCGTCGCTGAAGGTCTGCGAGATCTTGGCGAGGAGCCCCGGCCGGTCGCCGGTGATGACGCGCAGCGAGACCGGGCGCTTCACGTCCGCCGCCTTGGCGTCCCAGGAGACGTCGACCCGGCGCTGCGGATCCATGGTGAGCACCTTGTCGCAGCCGACGGTGTGCACGGTGACGCCGCGGCCGCGGGTGATGAAGCCGACGATGGCGTCCCCGGGCACCGGGTTGCAGCACTTTCCGTAGCGCACCAGCACGTCGTCGATGCCGCTGATGCGCACGCCGCCGGTGGGCGGGCGCCGCGCCACCTTGCGGAAGAGCTCGGTGAGCCGGTTGCCGGCGGCGGGCTCCTCGGGCGGGGGCGCGGCCAGCTTCTCGGGAGGGAGCAGCTGCGCCAGGATCTGCGGCGCGGTCACCTTGCCGTAGCCGAGCGCCACCATGAGGTCGTCGCCCACCCGGTAGCCGAGCGCCGAGGCCGCCTTGTCGAGCTCGCCCTGCTTGGCGAGCTTGTTGAGGGTGAGGCCGAAGCGGCGCAGCTCCCGCTCCGCCACCTCCTTGCCGATCTCGAAGGAGCGCTGGTGCTCCGCCTGCCGGATGAAGCCGCGGATGCGCGTCTGGGCCCGGCTGGTCTTGACGAAGGTGAGCCAGTCCTTGGACGGGTGCGAGTTGGGCGAGGTGAGGATCTCGATGGTGTCGCCGTTCTTGAGCTTGTAGCGGAGCGGGACGATCTTCCCGTTCACCTTGGCGCCGACGCAGTGCTCGCCCACCTGCGAGTGGATGGCGTACGCGAAGTCCACCGGGGTGGCGCCGCGCGGCAGGCTCTTCACGTCGCCCTTGGGGGTGAAGACGAAGACCTCGTCGGCGAAGAGGTCCACCTTCACCGTCTCCAGGAACTCGGTGGGGTCGGTGAGGTCGCGCTGCCACTCGAGCAGCTGGCGCAGCCAGCCGAACTTCTGGGCGTCCTTGCCGCTCATCCCGTCGGCGCCCTTGCCCTCCTTGTAGGCCCAGTGCGCCGCCACGCCCTCCTCGGCGATGCGGTGCATCTCGCGGGTGCGGATCTGGATCTCGATGCGCTCCCCCTGCGGCCCGATCACCGTGGTGTGGAGCGACTGGTACATGTTGGGCTTGGGGATGGCGATGTAGTCCTTGAACCGCCCCGGCACCGGCTTCCAGAGCGCGTGGATCATCCCCAGGGTCTCGTAGCACTGGGCCACCGAGTCGACGATGACGCGGAAGGCGATGACGTCGTGGATCTGGGCGAAGTCGACGTCCTGCTGCCGCATCTTCCGGTAGATGGAGTAGATGTGCTTGATGCGGCCGTAGACCTCGGCCGGGATCCCCGCCTCGTCCACCTTCTCGCGGACGATCCCCACCACCTCCTCGATGAACTTGTCGCGCTCGCTGGCGCGCGCCTCGAGCTTCTGGGCGAGGTCCTGGTACTCGGTCGGCTTGAGGTACTTGAAGGAGAGGTCCTCGAGCTCGCTCTTCACCTGCTGCATGCCGAGCCGGTTGGCGAGCGGCGCGTAGATGTCGAGCGTCTCCTGCGCGATCCGCTCCTGCTTCTCCGGCTTCATGTGGCCGAGGGTCCGCATGTTGTGGGTGCGGTCGGCGAGCTTGACGAGGAGGACGCGGATGTCCTTCGCCATCGCCACCACCATCTTGCGGAAGTTCTCGGCCTGCTTCTCCTCCTGGGTGTTGCCGGCGGTGAACTGCGAGAGCTTGGTGACCCCGTCGACCAGCTCGGAGATCTCCACGCCGAAGAGCTCGGAGATGTCCTCCTTGGTCGCGAGGGTGTCCTCGATGGTGTCGTGGAGCAGCCCGGTGACGATCGAGGCCTCGTCGAGCCGGAGCTCGGCCAGGATCCCGGCCACCTCCAGCGGGTGGACGAGGTAGGGCTCTCCGGACTTGCGCAGCTGCCCCTGGTGGACCTTGGCCGAGTAGACATAGGCCTTCTTGATGAGGTCGAGATCGGGGTCCGGGTGGTAGCTGCTCACCCGATCGAGAATGTCGTTGAGGCGCAGCAAGCGTGAAAAAAGCCTATCCGCCCCCGGTTGCATACCGCAAGGGACTTCGGGATCCGTAACCCACCGCGCCGGCCCGCGCCATCGGCGAGGCGGCGGCGGACGGCGATATCGGCGGGGGCGGCTATCCGACGATCGCCACCGCGCAGGAGCGGGCGCCGTGCGCGCCGATCACCAGGGCCTGCTCGATGTCGGCGGTCTTGGAGGGGCCGGAGACGAACACCCCGAAGCCGGTCCCGGAGAAGGAGATCCGCCGGTAGGCGTCCTGCATGGTCTCGACCAGGGCGCCGGCCGGCACCACCAGGGCGAGGTGCTGGGGGATGACGAAGAGCGCCCGCAGCGGCAGGCTCGCCCCCTCCACCCAGACCGCGCCGTTCTCGGCCACGCCGAAGGCGCCCGGCAGCACGGCGAAGTCGAGCCCCTCGAGCTGGTGGGGGTCGGAGACGGCGGAGAGGTCGAGGTCGGACCGCCCCACGCCGGGCACGAGCGAGACCATGCGGCGGGCGCCGGCGAAGGGCTCCAGCGCCGCGAGCTGGGCCGACAGCCCGGCCGCGTCGGCGGCGCGGAGGAAGCGGCCGCCCACCGACGTCAGGGCCTCCCCGAACTGCTTCTCGGGGTCGGCGTAGCGGATGGGGGCGGGCTGCTCCGGCAGCGGCGCCGCGGGCACTGCGCTGCGCCGCAGCGCCTCCAGGATGGCGCGCTTGCTATCCATCGTCCCTCCCGTCGTAGAGCTCGCGGAAGCTCCTGGCCGGCGCGGGCGGCAGCTCGCGCTGCCGGCCCCAGGCGTTCCAGCGCGGGTAGAGCAGCGCCCGCGGCAGGTGGCGGAGCAGGAACCGCCCCACCCGCCCCGCCAGCGCGTAGAGCGCCGGATGGCGGAAGACCACGCTCGCCGCCTTCATGGCCAGGCGCTTGCCGGCCGGGACCAGCCCCTGGGCCGCGAGCTCACCGCGCCAGGCGAGGAGCTGGGAGTGGAGGTCGATGCGCACCGGGCAGACGTCGCTGCAGGAGCCGCACAGGCTCGAGGCGAAGGGGAGCGAGGCGTAGCGGGCGGGGTCGCGCGCCGGCGAGAGGATCGAGCCGATGGGGCCGGGGATGACGGCGCCGTAGCTGTAGCCGCCGCTGCGACGGAAGACCGGGCAGGTGTTCATGCAGGCGCCGCAGCGGATGCAGGAGAGCGCCCGCCGGTGGGCCTCGGCGGCGAGGAGCGCGCTGCGGCCGTTGTCCACCACGACCACGTGCAGCTCGCCGCCCTTCATCGGTCCGTGGAAGTGGCTGGTGTAGGTGGTCACCGGCTGGCCGGTGGCGGAGCGGGCCAGGAGCCGGGTGAAGATCCCGAGGTCGGCGAGCCGGGGGACGAGCTTCTCCACCCCCATGCAGGCGATGTGGATGGGCGGCAGCGAGGTGCCCATGTCGGCGTTGCCCTCGTTGGTGCAGACCACCACGCCGCCGGTCTCGGCGATGGCGAAGTTGACGCCGGTGAGCCCGGCCTGGGCGGCGAGGAACTTCTCCCGCAGGTGGCCGCGCGCCGCCTCGGTGAGGTAGCCGGGGTCGCTCGCGCCCTCCTTCGTGCCGAGGTGCTCGTGGAAGAGGGCGCCGATCTCCTCCTTCTTCTTGTGGATGGCGGGCAGGACGATGTGCGAGGGCTTCTCGCCGGCGAGCTGCACGATCCGCTCGCCCAGATCGGTGTCCACCACCTCGATGCCCCGGGCCTCGAGGTACGGGTTGAGGTCGCACTCCTCGGTGAGCATCGACTTGCTCTTCACGAGCCGGGTGACGCCGCGCTCGGAGAGGATGCGGTGGACGATGCGGTTGTGCTCCTCGGCGTCCCGCGCCCAGTGCACGACCGCGCCGGCCGCCAGGGCGTTCTTCTCGAACTCCTCCAGGTACTCGGGGAGCCGGGAGACGGTGTGGGCCTTGATCTGCGCGGCGCAGCTGCGCAGGGCCTCCCACTCCGGCAGCGCGTGGGCCTGGCGGTCGCGCTTCAGCCGCACGAACCAGAGCGCCTGGTCGTGCCAGTGCGCGCGGGCGTCGTCGGCGGCGAAGCGGGCGGCGGCTTCGGGGTGTCCCATCGGGCTAGACCTCCGCTCCGGCCAGCAGCTCGGCCACGTGCAGCACCTTCACCCGCCGGCCCTCGCGTCGGGCGAGCCCCTCGAGGTGCATGAGGCAGCTCATGTCGGCGCCGGTGATCACCTCGGCGCCGGCCTTCTCGTGATCCGCGAGCCGGTCGCGCCCCATCATGCAGGAGACGGCCTCCTCGGCGACCGCGAAGGTCCCGCCGAACCCGCAGCACTCGTCGGCGCGGGTGAGCTCCACGAGCGAGATCCCCTCCAGCGAGCCGAGGAGCGACCGCACCTTGTCGAACGGTGCCACCACGCGCTCGCTCCCCTGTGCCAGCCGGAGCTCGCGCAGGCCGTGGCAGCTCTGGTGCAGCCCGACCCGGTGCGGGAAGCGCCCCTCCACCCTCTTCACCCCGAGCACGTCCACCAGGTACTCGCAGAGCTCGAAGGTGTTCTCGCGGAGCCGCTCGAAGCCGGGCTGGCCCGCGAGGTAGCGGTGGTAGTGGTTCCGCACCATCGAGACGCAGCTCCCCGACGGCGCCACCACGTGGTCGTAGCGCTGGAAGATCCGGAGGAAGCGCTCGGCGAGCGGCTTCGCCTCGGCGTCGCAGCCGGAGTTGGCCATGGGCTGGCCGCAGCAGGTCTGCTCGCGCGGGTAGTGGAGCTTCACGCCGAAGCGGCGCAGCAGCCGGACCGTGGCGAGCCCCACCTGCGGATAGGACTGGTCGACGTAGCAGGGGATGAAGAGGCCCACGGTAGGGGTCGGTGCCATCCGTGCTCCTTCAGCGCTGGCGCGGGCGCGCGCAGCGATCGACCAGGTAGACGATCGACTGGTAGGGGATGCCGGAGTGGAGCGAGAGGCCGATCTCGCAGGTGCGGCTGTTGGAGTAGCCGGCGAGGCAGTCCTTGGGGAGGCCGGCGCGGAGCTGCCCCAGCGCGGAGGCGTTGAGCTCTGGGACGGTGAGCCCCTTGTCGCCGGCGAAGGCGCAGCAGCCGACGCCGGGCGGCACCACCACCTCGGCGGCGCAGGCGCGGGCCACGGCGACGAGCTTCTCGCCGAGCCCCATCTTCGTGGCGCTGCAGGTGACGTGGACCGCCACCTTCCCGGTCGCGCGCTGCAGGTCGAGCCGGGGGAGGAGGTGGTCGTGGATGAGCTCGACCGGCTCGAGCAGCGTGAGCCCGGTGAGCCCCTTCTTCATGCGCTGCAGGCAGGGGCTGGTGTCGCAGAGCACCGGCAGCTCCCCTCCCCGGCTCGCCTCGCCGAGGGCGCGGCCCAGCTCCGCGAGCTTCTCGCCGCCGAGCTCGGGGTAACCCTTGCTGTCGAAGGCCATGCCGCAGCAGAGCCCGTCGAGCCCGGGCGGGAAGACCGCCTCGTAGCCGGCCTTGTCGAGCAGCGAGAGGGTGGCCTCGTGCAGCGAGCGCTGGTCGGGGTCGGCCCGCGCCGGCCCCATGGTGCGCACCACGCAGGAGGGGAAGTAGACCACCTTCCGATCCGCGCCGGCGGCGGCCCGCGGACGGACCCGCGCCGACGGGCGGGGCAGCGCCGGGCTCCACTGCGGCAGCCGGCCGCCGCTGGCGGCGCGCAATCCCTTGGCGAGGCCGCTCATGAGCCGGGTGCCGAGGACCGCGTGGCCGGCGTCGGCGAGCCCGAGGGTGGCGCGCCCGGCGGCGGTGGCGCCGGCGAGGTGGTGCGCCAGCGCGGCGGCGCCGGCGCCGTCCTCGGCGTGGCGGGCGGCCCTCAGCGACTTGATCATCTCGCCGGTGTCGATCGACACCGGGCAGGCGGTGGCGCAGAGCCCGTCGGTGGCGCAGGTCTCGTCGGCCTGGTAGCGGTAGTCCTCCTGCAGCCGCAGCCGCCGCCCCTCGTCCTCGCGGGTGGCCTCCAGCCGCGCCAGCTCCCGCAGCACCGCGATGCGCTGGCGCGGGGTGGTGGTGAGCTCGCGCGAGGGGCACTTCACCTCGCAGAAGCCGCACTCGATGCAGCGGTCCACCACGTCGTGCGCCCGGGTCATGGGCTTGAGGCTGGCGAGGTGCGCCTGCGGATCCCGGTTCAGGATCACGCCCGGGTTGAAGAGCCCGCGCGGATCGAGGAGCGCCTTCACCTCCTCCATGATCCGGTAGGCCTTCCGGCCCCACTCGAGCTCCACGAAGGGCGCGATGTTGCGGCCGGTGCCGTGCTCGCCCTTGAGCGAGCCGCCGTACTCCAGCGCCACCATCCGGCAGACCTCGTCCATGAAGCCGCGGTAGCGCTCGACCTCGGCGGGGGCGCCGAAGTCCTGGGTGAAGACGAAGTGCAGGTTCCCGTCGAGGGCGTGGCCGAAGATGATCCCCTCGTCGTAGCCGTGCCGTTGCATGATCGCGCGCAGCGCCACCGTGCCCTGCGCCAGCCGCTCGATGGGAAAGACCACGTCCTCGATCACCACCGTGGTGCCGACGCGCCGGGCCGCCCCCACCGCCGGGAAGAGGCCGCGGCGCACGTCCCAGAGCTTCTCGAAGTCGGCCTTCACCGCGGTGAAGGTCACCTCGCCCACCGTGGCCACGCCGGAGAGGAGCCGGCGGGTGCGCTCGGTGCGCTCGGCCAGCTCCGCCTGGTCGCCGCCGCGCACCTCGACGAGCAGCGCGGCGGCGTCGGGACCGAGCCCGGCCAGCCCCGCCGGCATCCCCGGCTTCCCCTCGACGGAGCGGATCGAGGCCCGATCCATGAGCTCCACCGCCGAGACCGGCCCCTCCTGCTTGAGGACCATGGTGGCGCGGCAGGCCGCCTCGAGGTCCGGGAAGCGCACCAGCGCCGAGGCCCGGCAGGCCTGCTCCTCCACGGTGCGGTAGGTGATCTCGGCGATGAAGCCCAGCGTCCCCTCCGAGCCGATCATGAGGTGCAGCAGGATGTCGAAGGGGTCCTCGAAGTCGACGAAGCTGTTGAGCCCGTAGCCAGTGGTGTTCTTGACCGCGTACTTGCGCCGGATGAGCGCGGTGAGCTCCGGGTCCTCCACGATCCGCTCGCGCAGGGCGGTGAGCCCGCGCAGCACCTCCGGGTGTGCCTCGGCGAAGTCGCGGCGCGAGGCCGGCGAGGCGGTGTCGAGCTCGGAGCCGTCGGAGAGCAGCAGCACCATCGAGTCGACGGTGCGGTAGCTGTTCTGCGCCGTGCCGCAGCACATCCCGCTGGCGTTGTTGGCGGCGATGCCGCCCACCATGCAGGAGTTGATCGAGGCCGGGTCGGGTCCGAGCTTGCGTCCGAAGGGCGCGAGGAGCTGGTTGACCTCGCCGCCGATCACGCCCGGCTCGAGCGCCACCCGCGCGCCGCCTTCGAGCACCCGCCGGCCGCGGAAGCCGCTGCCGACCATCACCAGCACCGAGTCGCTCACCGCCTGCCCCGAGAGGCTGGTGCCGGCGGCGCGGAAGGTCAGCGGCAGGGCGTGGCGTCCGGCGATGGCGATGAGCCGCGCCACCTCCTCGCGGCCGCCCGCCTTGACCACCAGCTTGGGGACCAGCCGGTAGCAGCTGGCGTCGGTCCCGTAGGCGTAGACCCGAAGCGGGTCGGTGACGAGCCGGTCCGCGGGGATGAACGCCGCGAGCGCCTCGTAGAACGAGCGGTAATCGGGGGGGAGGTCGAGGTGATCGGCGCGCCTGAGGCGAACGCTCATCGCGCGAGTGTAGCGGTCACCATCGAGCGGCCACAAGAAGGGCGCCGCTCCCGTCGGGGTCTAGCCGAACGACTTCTCCTTCTGCTCCTGCTCTTCCTTGCAGCGGATGCAGAGGGTGGTGACCGGCCGCGCCTCCAGGCGCTTGGCCGAGATCTCCTCCTCGCACTTCTCGCAGATGCCGAAGGTGCCGCTCTCGATGCGAGCGAGCGCCTTGTCGATCTTGGCGAGGAGGAACTTCTCGCGGTCGCGCAGGCGGAAGATCATCGACTGCGTGTACTCGCTCGAGGCGAGGTCGATCTCGTCCGGCAGATCGTCGGTGTCGAAGCTGGCTTCCTCCGACAGGGTCTTCTTGGCCGAGGCGAGGAGCTGGCGCTTCGACTCCTCGAGCATGGTCTTGAACCGCTTCAGATCCTTCTTGTTCAAGCGGCTACCCTCGCAATCGAGAACCGGTGGGTCAAAAAAAAGGAACCGGGAACCTAGGTCAGGCCTGGACCGCTGTCAAGAACCGCTCCGCCCTCTTCCCGCCGGCTGGCAGGGTAGACAAGAAGCATACTCCTGGCACATTCTCGCGCCATGGCCGAGTCGAGATTCGACCGCGCGTTCGTCCGGGCGGCGCTGCAGCTCACGGCCCGCCCGGAGGTCGATCGGCTGCTGGTGATCTCCGATCACCCCTTCCCCTCGGCGTACCTGCGGGGGCGCCCGATCAAGCGCAAGCTCGTCTACGCGGTCACCACCGAGGCGATCAGGAAGCGGCTCGCCGCCGCCGAGTACGACTGCGTGGTCATCCCCCCGTACGAGTACGACCGGGTGGAGAAGATCCAGGTGGCGCTCGTCTCCTGCCGCGGCGCCGGCCTCGCCCGCAAGGGCGACGTGGTGCTGGCCCTCACCGGCACCGCGAGGGTCATGGACACCCTGGTGCGGCTCGAGATCGGCTCGGAGCGCGCCACCCGCGCCAGCGCCGACTCGCTCGGGCTGCCGCCGGAGTTCAGCTCGCAGGTGGTGGACGCGCTGGTGCACGTGGCCATGGAGATCGGCGCGCAGGGCTACGAGGGGCACCCCACCGGCACCATCGTGGTGGTCGGCGACTCGACGGCGGTGATGGAGAAGAGCCGCCAGCTCAACCTCAACCCGTTCCAGGGGATCAGCGAGGGCGAGCGGAACTGCCTCGACCCCGACATCCAGGACGCCATCAAGACCTTCGCCGTGCTCGACGGCGCCTTCGTGATCCGCGAGGACGGCGTGGTGCTCGCCGCCGGGCGCTACCTGCAGGCGACCTCCCGGGAGGTCCGGGTGCAGATGGGCCTCGGCGCCCGGCACACCTCGGCGGCCGCGATGACGCTCGAGACCCGCGCCATCGCCATCACCGTGTCGCAGACCAGCGGCACCGTCCGCGTCTTCAAGGCGGGCGAGGTGGTGCTGGAGCTTCACCAGATCGCCAGGCGCATGTGAACCGGGAGAGCCGCCTCGCCATCGGGCTCGTCGCCGCCGCGACGGCCGCCCACCTCCTCTACGCCGGCCTGCTGCCGCTCTCGCCGCAGGAGGCGTACTACTGGCAGTACGCCCGGCACCCGGCGCTGTCCTACTTCGACCACCCGCCGCTCGCCGCCTGGACCATCGCGGCCGCCACTGCCCTGGCCGGCCCCACCGAGCGCGGCGTGCGGCTCGCCGCGGCGCTCCACTCGACGCTCTTCTCCGCCTTCTTCTTCCTCGCGGGCCGCCGGCTCTTCGGCCCCAAGGTGGCGCTCGCGGCCCTGGTGACGGCCCTCGCCACGCCGCTCTTCTCGCTCGGCCAGGTGGTCATCACCCCCGACGGCCCGCTGCTGGCCGGCTGGATGGCGGCGCTCTACTTCGGGCTGCGCGCGCTCGACGGTGGCTCCGGCGCCTGGCTCCTCGCCGCGGGGCTGGCGGCAGGCGCGGCGGCGCTCGGCAAGTACACCGGGCTCCTGCTCCTGCCGCAGCTGCTGGCGCTGCTCCTCCTCCACCCGCGCGGCCGCCGGCTCCTGCGCGGCCCCTGGCCCTGGCTCGGCGTCGCCGTGGCGGCCCTGGCCTTCTCGCCGGTGGTGCTCTGGAACGCCGCCCACGGCTGGCAGAGCTTCCGCTTCCAGCTCGCCGATCGCGCCGCCGGGATGGTCTCCTTCCGGCTCGACCGCACCGCCGGCTTCGTCGGGCTGCAGGCGGTCTGGGTCTCGCCGCTCCTCTTCGCGCTGCTCCTCGGCGCCGCGGCGCTGGCCGCCCGGCGCTGGCGCGAGCCGGGGCTTCGCGCCGCCGCGCTCTGGTCGCTGCCGCTCCTCGCGGTCCTGCTCGCGGTCTCGCCGTTCATGTGGGTGAAGGGCAACTGGGGCGCGCCGGTCTGGCCGACGGCGCTGCTCGGGGCCACCTCCATCGCCTTCCAGGGCTGGGCGCGCTGGCGCCGGCCGGCGCTGGCAGCGGTCGCGGTGGCCGTCGCCACCAGCGCCTACGCCCACCTCGCCCCGCTCTTCCCGGCCATCCCGCTCTCCGCCAAGGCCGACATGACCCGCGGCTGGGACGAGCTGGCGGCGCGGGTGGAGGGGGAGCGGCGGGCCCTCGGCGACGGCGCGTTCGTGCTCGGCTGCAGCTACAAGCCGGCCTCGGAGCTGGCCTTCTACCTGCCGGATCGGCCGCAGACCGTCTCGCTCGAGGCGCTCGGCGGGCCGGGGCTGGCCTACGGCGCCTGGTTCGACCCGGCGCGCTTCTCCGGGCGCGACGGGGTGGCGGTGCTCGACCCGCGCGACGGCAAGCGCTGCCCGGGCCTGGAGCGGGCCTGCGGGAGGCTCGAGCCCCTCCCGCCCGTCACCGTGCTCCGCGGCGAGGCGCGCGTGACCCGCTTCGAGCTCTGGCGCTGCCGGGGCGCGCGCGCTCCCGGCACGCGCTCCTGAGGGCGCAGGCGGCGCAGTGCTCCGGACCCCGGTTCGCCGGGCAGGCGCCGCTCATGCCGAGGTGGCAGAGGGCGAAGTCGTGCCGCACCGGATCCTGGGGGTCGATGCGCCGCAGCGCGCGGGTGACCTCCTCGGCGGTGCGCCAGGAGAGGTCGCGGCGCGCGGTGAGGCCGAGCCGGCGCGCCATGCGGGCCAGGTGGGTGTCGAGCGGCACCACCAGCGCCGTGGCCGGCACCTCGGCGCGCCACAGCCCCAGGTCCACCCCGTCCGGCCCGCGCACCATCCAGCGCAGGTAGAGGTTGAGCCGCTTGCAGGCCCCCGCGTTGCGGGCGTCGGGCAGGAGGTGGAGGAGCCCGCGCCCACCGCGCCCGGCGAGGAGCGGCGCCACCGGCGGCGCCGCCCGGAGCTCCGCCGCGAACCGGGCCAGCGCCTCGCGCAGCGGCGAGGCCGCCCCGGCCGCCAGCGCCGCCCGGTGGAGCGCGCCGAAGCGGGCGCCGAGCGAGCCGTGCGCCGCGCGCAGCCAGCCCGCGGCCGCCACCAGCGCCGCCGCGTCGGGCGGCTGGTTGAAGCGGTAGCGGAAGGCCGGGAAGCGATCTGCAGCCGGGGCCCGGGCGAAGCGCCCGGCGAAGGCGGCCGGGTGCGCGCCCATCTCGGCGAGCAGGTACGAGATCTGAGGCCGGAACAGGTCGGCGCGACCGTAGGCGAGGCAGGCCGCCAGCAGGCCGGCCACCTCGGCGTCGGCGGGATCGGGGTAGCGGCGCGGGAACTCGAGCGGGTCGGCGCCGATGCGCGCGGCGCGGTCGAGCGACGCCTCGAGCCCGAGGAGCAGCGGGCGCAGCCGCGCCGCGCGTTCCGGCGAGAGCGTCGAGGCGCGGGCCATGCCCTCAGCCGCTCCTGGCCGGCCCGCTCGCCTTCCCGAGCTCGTAGCAGAGGTGGGAGAGCTCGGGCGCGATGAGCTTCTCCCAGCCGAGCCGCACCGCCGCGCTCGAGCCGGGGAGCGAGAAGATCGCCTTGCCGCGCCAGACCCCGGCCACCGCGCGCGACAGCATCGCCGCGCTGCCGATCTCCTGGTAGGAGAGCATCCGGAAGAGCTCGCCGAAGCCGTCGAGCCGCTTCTCGAGCACCCCGGCCACCGCCTCGTAGGTGCGGTCCCGGGCGGCGATGCCGGTGCCGCCGTTCACCACCACCGCCTGCGCCCCGGCATCGTCGGCGGCGGCCAGGGCGTCCCGGAGCTGGTCGGGCTCGTCCTTCACCAGCCGGTAGCCGGCGAGGGCGTGGCCAGCGGCGGCGATCGCCTCGCGCAGGAAGCGACCGCTCTCGTCCTCCGCCTCGCCGCGGGTGTCCGAGGCGGTGACCACGAAGACCCGCACCGATCGCGGGCCCGAGGCCCGGTGCTCCTGGTGACCCATGCCAGGATTATAAGGGGGCGGCGCCTTCGCCGGGCGGGACGATGGTGTCCCACCGCGCGGCCGGCGCTATGAAGAGGGGCGCGATGCTCGACAAGCTCGGCGTGGCCCGCGCCCTCCGCGAGCTGGGGGCGCTCCTCCAGGTCCAGGGCGAGAATCCGTTCAAGGTGCGCGCCTACGAGACCGCGGCGCGGTCGCTCGAGGAGAGCTGGGACGACCTGGGCGCGCTGGTGCGCGAGGGGCGGCTCCGCGAGCTCGCCGGGGTGGGCGAGGCCATCGAGAAGAAGATCTCCGAGCTCCACCGGACCGGCCACACCCCTCTGCTCGACCGGCTCCACGCCGAGCTGCCGCCCGGGATCCTGGAGCTGCTGCGGGTCCCGGAGCTCGGCCCGCGCAAGATCGCGCTGCTCCACGCCGAGCTGGGCGTGGACGGGCTCGCGGCGCTCGAGTCGGCCTGCGAGGCCGGCCGGGTCCGGGGGCTCAAGGGCTTCGGCGAGAAGACCGAGCGGAAGCTCCTGGAGGGCATCCGCCGGCTCCGGAGCCAGCCGCCGCGGCTGCTCCTCCCGGAGGCGCTGGCCCTCGGCGAGCGGCTCCTGGCGCACCTGCGCGCCGGGCCGGGCTCGCGCCGGGCCGAGCTCGCCGGCTCGCTCCGGCGCCTGCGGGAGACGGCCGGCGGCGTGGTCCTGGCGGCCGAGGCCGAGGCGCCGGAGCCGCTCCTCGAGCACCTCCGGCGCTGGCCGGCGGTGGAGGAGGTGCTGGGGCGCGGCGCGGCCAGGCTCGACGTCCGGCTCGCCGGCGGCGCGAAGGTGGAGCTGCGGGTGGCCTCTCCGGGCGAGCTCCCCGCGCTCCTCCACCACCTCACCGGCTCTCGGGCGCACCTCGAGAGGCTCCGCGGGCTGGCGCGCGAGCGCGGCCTCGACCTGGGCGAGCGAGGGCTCACGCGGCTCGACGGCGGCGCGAGGGTGCCGGTCGAGAGCGAGGATGCGCTCTACGCCGCCGTCGGGCTCGCCTTCATCCCGCCCGAGCTGCGCGAGGACGCGGGCGAGCTCGAGGCGGCGCGGGACGGGACGCTCCCGCGGGAGCTGGTCCGCGCCGAGGACGTGCGCGGGCTGGTCCACTGCCACACCCGCTTCTCCGACGGACGGGCCACGGTGGAGGAGATGGCCCGCGCCGCCGACGCGCTCGGCATGGAGTACCTCACCGTCACCGACCACTCCCCGGCGGCCTCCTACGCCGGCGGGGTCGGGCTCGACCGCCTGAAGGAGCAGTGGGACGAGATCGCGCGGGTGCAGGAGCTGGTGAAGGTGCGGCTCCTGCGCGGCACCGAGGCGGACATCCTCGAGGACGGCGCGCTCGACTACCCGGACCGGATCCTGGAGCAGCTCGACGTGATCGTCGCCAGCGTCCACAGCCGCTTCACGCAGGACGAGGAGACCATGACGCGCCGGCTGGTGCGCGCCATGCGCCACCCCTGCTTCAAGATCTGGGGCCACGCCCTGGGGCGGCTCCTGCTCGAGCGCGAGCCCTTCGCCTGCCGCGTGGAGGAGGTGCTCGACGCCGCCGCCGGGTCGGGCAAGGTGGCGGTGGAGGTGAACGGCGACCCGAAGCGCCTGGAGATGCAGCCCGCCCACCTGCGGCTCGCCCGCGCGCGCGGCCTGCCGGTGGTGCTCTCGGTGGACGCCCACTCCACCGCCGCGCTCGGTCACCTGCGCTGGGCCGCCGCCACCGCCCGGCGCGGCTGGGTGACCCGCGACGCGGTCCTCAACGCCTTGCCGGCCGCGGAGTTCGCCCGAGCGGTGCGGCCGGCGGGGTGATGGGGTAAGGTCCGTCGCCGGGTGGCCTTCCTCAAGAACAGACGCGTCCAGGTGGTTGGGCTCCTCTCGCTGGCCTCGGGCATGCCCCTCGGCTGGACCTTCACCACGCTGCAGTTCTGGCTGGTGTCGCTCGGGATCCCCAAGGGCACCATCGGGCTGCTCTCGGTGGTCTCGCTCCCCTGGAGCCTCAAGTTCCTCTGGTCGCCGCTGGTGGACCGCTACGCCCTCCCCTGGCTGGGCCGCAGGCGCAGCTGGGTGGTGGTGGCGCAGCTGGCCCTGGCCGGCATGTTCGGCGCCCTGGCGGCCTACGCGCTGCGGCTCGGCGGGCTCCGCGCGGCCGGCGCCGAGCTCGCCACCCCCCACGTCGCCGCCACCATCGGGCTGCTGGCGCTGGGGGTCACCTTCCTCTCCGCCACCCAGGACATCGCCTACGACGCCTACTGCGTCGAGGTGCTCCACCCCGAGGAGCAGGGGCCGGCCTCGGGCCTCAAGGTGATGTACTACCGGCTCGGGATGCTGGTGGCCGGCGCGCTGGCGGTCTCGGCCTCCGACTGGCTGCCCTGGCCCGCGCTCTTCGGGCTCCTGGCGGCGCTCTTCGTCGCCTTCACCGGCGTGACCCTGCTCGCCCCCGAGCCGGAGCGCCCGGCCGCCCCGCCGCGCTCGCTGGCGCGCGCGGTGTGGGAGCCGCTCGCCGCCTTCTTCCAGCGCCCGGGCGCCGTGCCGGTGCTGCTGTTCCTCGTGCTCTACAAGTACGGGGACAACATGGCCGGCACCATGGTGAACCCGTTCCTGAAGGACCTCTGCTTCCGGAACGCCGAGGCGGGCGCGGCGGTGAAGACCCTCGGCACCATCGCCACCATCGCCGGAGCGGGGCTGGGCGCCGCGGTGATGAGCCGCATCGGGCTCGGGCGGGCGCTCTGGACCTTCGGGCTCCTGCAGGCCGGGGCCAACCTGCTCTACGCCGGCGCGGCCCTGTCGCGGGCGGCACCCATGGACGTGGCGCTCTGCGCCACCCTGCCACCGCTCACCGCCGCCACCCGCGCCTGGGTCTACGTGGCGATCGCCGGCGAGTGGGGCGCCCAGGGCATGGCCACCTCGGCGCTGCTGGCGCTCATCCTGCGCGCCTGCGACAAGCGCTACAGCGCCACCCAGTACGCGCTCCTCTCGAGCCTCTTCGGCCTCGGGCGCACCCTCTCCGGCGTCCCCTCCGGCTACCTCGCCCAGCGGCTCGGCTACCCGGTGTTCTTCGCCGCTTCGGTGGCGGCGGCGGTGCCGGGGCTCCTGCTCCTCCAGCGCATCGCGCCGCTCGGACAGCGCGAGGTGCCGGGGGCGGAAGCGCCGGCGGCGGAGGCCTGAGGGGCTCCGGAGGCCACGAGCCTCGGGGGCTCCTCTTCCCCTCTCCCGCGAAGCGGGGGAGGGACAGGGAGGGGGCTCGGCCCGCTCACCAGGGCACGTCGCCGCGGCCGGCCGGCGCGAGGACCAGGACGCCGTCTCGTCGCTGCGCGAGCCGCAGCGGCCCGAGCCCGTAGGCCCGCAGGTAGTGACGCGCCTGCTCCACGTTGCGCGCGTCGGCGGCGACGCAGAGGCGCAGCCCCGGCGAGCGGCGCGCCGCCTCCCAGCGCGGCCAGGTCGGCGAGGCGCGGTGGGTGAGCCCGTAGACCTGCGGCCGGCCACCACCCGCTCCGCGGCTCGACGGCTCCGCCGCGCCAGCGGGCCCCCCGGGCGTCCCGTCGCGCAGCGCCAGGTTGGCCGCGAAGACGTCGGGCCAGACCGTCCAGTAGTCGCCCACCACCGCCTGGCACCTGGCGGCGAGGATGGCGCCGGTGCGGCGGCCCAAGGTCTCCTCGAGGTCGGCGCGAGCGCGCGCCACCGAGGGCCAGCCCCACGCCCAGAGCGCCGCCGCCACCAGGGCCCCCGCCGACGCGGCCCAGGTGACGCTTCGCGCGCGGGCCGCGCCCGCCGCGAGCCGCGCCTCGGCCGGGGCCGCCAGCAGCACCACCGCCGCGGTGTGGAACAGGAGCTGGGTCGGGATGAGGTAGCGCCAGCCGTAGCCGTTGGCCTGCACCCAGCGCGTCGACCCGGCGAAGACCGCCCAGGCCGCGCCGGAGAGCACCAGGAGCGCGAACGCGCGCAGCGCCGGGGCGGAGGCCGGCCGCAGCCGGGGCAGGAGCGCCACGGCGAGGCCGGCGAGCGCGCTCCAGAGGAGGAGCCGGTTCCAGGCCGGGGCCGCGGCGAAGCCGTGGCGCGCCAGCTCCACCCACCCCGCCGGCCACTCCCGGACGGGAGCGAAGCCGTTCTCGGCCACGTGCCCGGGCGCGGCGGCGTGCCAGGCCTGGCCAAGCGCGAGCCCGGCGACGAGCGCGCGAAGGGGGCGGCCCGGCTCGCCGCGCAGCACGGCCTGGAGCCGGGCGCGCGGCCCCGGGCGCCTTCCGCCCTCCGGCACCCCGGCCTCGAGCCAGGCCCGTCCGGTCGCGAGCGGGAGGAGCGGCACCGCCGCCACCACGTTCACCCAGTGCGCCGCGGCCCCGGAGAGGAGCGCCGCCGGCCACCGCCAGGCCGCGAGCCTCCCCGGCCGGTCCACCGCCACCGCGGCCGCGGCCGCCAGCCCCATCGAGAAGGCGTAGGGCTGGACCGCCAGCGCGTAGAAGCTCCAGTGCGCCGGCGCGCAGAGGATGAGCACCGCCGTGGAGAGCGCGCCGGCGATGGGCCAGGCGGCGCCCGGCAGCGCCAGGCGGGCCACGAGGAGGAACGCGCCGAGCCCGCCCGCCACGTCGAGCGCGGTCTGGAGGAGGAGGTTCCAGAGCGGGTGGTGCAGCGGCGCCGCCAGGAGGGGCACCAGCATCCCGAACCGCGCCTGCTCCCAGAAGAACGGCGTCCAGCGCTGCAGGCTCACCAGCGCCGGGACGAGCGAGTCGCCATCGTGCAGCCGGTGGAAGCGCCCGAGCGCGGCGAGCGCGCCCAGGCCGGCGCAGAGGAGGACCCAGCGGCCGGCCGGTGCGCGCCCGGGGCGCGGCGGCACGCTACTTCTTCGCCTCCACGCGGGCCCGGGCCTCGGCGGCCAGGGCCTTCACCGAGAAGCCCGGCGTCTGGGCGTATTCGTCGGTGGCCACGGTGTGGAACGGGCGGGCGTTGGCGCGCATCTCGGCGAGCTTGTCCTCGGGGATGGAGGAGGCGCCGCGGCGCAGCCAGGGATCGTACTGGTACGAGACCGGGGTCCCGCGCAGCAGCCGCTTCATGTCCCAGATCTGCTGGGAGCGCTGGTACGTCGGCGGCGCGTGCTCGCCGGTGTCCATGCGGATGGCGTCCTTGGGGCAGGCCTCCACGCAGAAGCCACACACCACGCAGCGCAGCTCGTCGATGACGAACTGGGTGGGGTACTTCTCGATGGGGTCGCCCTCGAGCTCGCCCGCCTCGATGTAGATGCACTGCGCCGGGCAGGCGGTCGCGCACATGTAACAGGCCACGCAGCGCGGCTTCCCGTCCTCGCGCGGCACGAGCCGGTGCAGCCCGCGGTAGCCGGGCGGATACGGCACCTTCTCCTCGGGGTACGCGAGCGTGGCGTTGAGCGAGAGCTTGCGGCTGCGCGCCAGGATGTCGGGGTTGGTCTCGCGCGTGAAGAAGAAGTTGCGCAGGAAGTGGCCGGTGAGGATGCGCAGGCCGCGGATGGCCTCGGTGAGGTAGAGCCGCTCCCGCAGCGAGACCGGCTTGTCCTGTGGCAGGTGGTAGGGCATGTCAGTGTCCCGGGTGGGCGTGCGCCGCCGCGGCGTGGGCGTGGGCCTCCGGCTCGGGCGCGGTGGCGCCGGTGCCGACGAAGGTCAGGACCGCGAGCACGATGATCTCGATGATCCCCACGACGGCGAGGAGGTGCAGCGACGGATCGAGGAGGACGCAGGCCGCCGTGATGAAGACGTTGGCGAGCGCGGTGGGCAGCAGCATCTTCCAGCAGAGCTGCTGGATCTGGTCGTAGCGGAACCGCGGCAGGGTCCAGCGCACCGCCAGCTGCATCCAGCAGAGCGCGAAGGTCTTGAGCAGCAGGGTGGCCGCGCAGAGCGCCGCGAACGGCACGGGCTGCAGGTGCTCCTTCAGCCAGCCCTCGAACAGGATGGGGTGCCAGCCGCCGAGGAAGATGGTGGAGACCACCGCCGCGAGGACCACGATCTCGATGAACTCCGAGAGCATCATCATGCCGAACTTCATGCCCGCGTACTCGACGAAGTAGCCCACGATCTCGCTCTCGCCCTCGGGCAGGTCGAAGGGGGCGCGCTTGGTCTCGGCGAAGGCGCTGGCGAAGAAGATCAGCATGCCCACCGGGTTCACGATCACGCCGAGCGCGGGCAGGAAGTTCCAGAGCAGCTGCCCCTGGCCGACCACCATCTCCTCGAGCCGCAGCGTCTGGTAGGCCATCATCGCCCCCACCAGCGCCAGGCCCAGCGAGACCTCGTAGCCGATCATCTGGCTCGCGGCGCGCACGCCGCCGAGGAGCGCCAGCTTGTTGTTGGAGGCCCAGCCGGCGAGCGCGGTGCCGTACACCGCCAGCGAGGCGATGCCGAAGAGGTAGAGCAGCCCGGCGTCGAGGCTCACCACCTGCAGCGACACCCGGTAGCCGAAGACGGTGGTCTCGGGGCCGACCGGCACCACCGCGAAGAGCGCGAAGGCCGGCATGAAGGAGATGGCCGGCGCCAGCTCGAAGAGCACCCGGCTGCGCTGCCCCAGCTCGACGTTCTCCTTGGTGAGCATCTTGAGCGCGTCGGCGAGCAGGAACGGGATCCCGCCGAGCGACATCCCGAACACCTTGATGCGGTTGGGACCGATGCGGTCCTGCATCATGGCCGACCACTTGCGCTCGCCGATGGTCAGGAGCGCCGCGCCGATCATCAGCCCCACCAGCATCAGGGTGACGAGGTTCGCCACCGCGACGCCGTACTCGGGCGGGCCGCCCAGGGCCACCGCCGCCCGCGCGCCCAGCCCGGCCACCTGGTAGAAGGCCCAGGAGGCGCAGAACAGGCCGACGACGATCCCGGCCACCACCACCATCATTCCGAAGAATCGATTCAAGGCGCTCCTCCGTGTCTACCGGGTCTTGACCAGCGACCGGCGCGCGTCTTCGCTCACGTCCCAGGGGATCCGCTCCCGGTAACCGGGGAGGCGGCCGTCGCAGGTCCCGGCGGCGAGCGGCTGCAGCCCGCGCCGCCTCACCTGTGAGGGCAGGCTGTCCCAGCGGAACTCGCCGAGCGCGCCCGCCGGCAGCCGCTTCGCCAGGTCCTCGAAGACCTCGCGCGGATCGTTCCAGCGCCGGGACGCGCCCAGGGCCGCCAGCAGCTCGGCGCAGAGCGCCCAGTGCGGGCGCGCCTCACCGCGCGGCCAGAAGGCCAGCTCGAAGCGCTGCGCCCGCCCCTCGAAGTTCACGAAGGTGCCGTCGGCCTCGGAGGGCGGGGCGGCCGGGAGCAGGTGAGTGGCCGCGGCGGAGAGCGGCGACTCGTCCACGGTCTGGCACACGAACAGCTCGAGCTTCGAGAAGGCCGCGGCGGCGCGGGCCTCGTCGGCGGGGACGTTGGTCCCGACCGCCCAGACCGCCTTCACCCTGCCGGACTCGACCGCCGCGAGGAGCTCGGAGAAGGGCTTCACCGCCAGGCCGAAGGCGGCCGCGGCCAGCTCGAGCCCCTTGCGGTTGGGGTTCTCGTCGGACTTCTTGAGGAGCTGGTCCTCCCATCCGTCGGGGCGGCCGCCCACGTAGACCTCGGCGAGGCCCAGCGACTCCTTGGCCACCAGCGCCGCCGCCAGCAGGTCCTCGAGCGAGGCGAGCGGCGAGAGGAGCGCGGCGAGCCCCGGCTGGCCGGCGAGCGGGCGCAGCGCCGCGGCGGCCGCCCTCACCACCTGGGCGCGGCTGGCGGGCTGGTTCGACGGCCCCTTGCCCTCACGCGCCACGAGCGCCCGGGGGGCGTTCATGAACTTGTAGGAGCGCCGGCCCTGGTCGCACATCCACTCCTGGTTGACGGCGTCGTTCTCCCGCGGCCGGTAGCGGTAGACGGTGTCGTTCAGGTAGTCGAGGAAGGTGTTGCACCCGCGGGAGCAGCCGGTGCACACGCTCCGCGCCGAGCTCATGAACCAGACGCGGCCGCGGAAGCGGAAGTCGGTGCTGGTGAGCGCGCCCACCGGGCAGATGTCCACGACGTTGCCGGCGTAGGCGGAGTCGAGCGGCTGGCCGGGGAAGGTGGTGATGAAGCTCTCGTTGCCGCGCTGCGCGACGCCGAGCTGCGGCTGCTTCGGCACCTCGCGCATGAAGCGCACGCAGCGGGTGCAGAGGATGCAGCGCTCCTGGTCGAGCGTGACCGTGGGGCCGAGCGCGACCCGCTTCTCCTTCTGCACCTTGGGGATGTCGAGGCGCGAAGGCTGGGTGTCGTACTGCTGGTAGTAGTCCTGCAGCTTGCACTCGCCGGCCTGGTCGCAGATGGCGCAGTCGACCGGGTGGTTCAGCAGCAGGAACTCCAGGGTGGCGCGCTGCTGGTCCTTGACGCGCGGGGTGTCGGTCTTGACCGTCACCCCCTCCGCCGCCGGCACCTGGCAGGCCGGCATGAGCTTGCCGAGCGGCGCGTTCGACATCTCCACCAGGCACATGCGGCAGTTGGCCGCGATGGAGAGCCGCTTGTGGTAGCAGTAGTAGGGGATGTCGACGCCGACGCTCTTGGCGGCCTCGATGATGTTGGTGCCGGGCTTCACCACCACCTCGCGCCCGTCGACGGTGAAGGTCACCATGCCCGGGTGCTTGGGCGGGGGCGGCGCCGGGGGCCCGGGGGGCTTGGGCGCGGCGGCGGGGGGGGGTGCTGCGGGCTTGTTCTCTTCGGCCATGTCCGGTCGGCTCCTGGTCCGTGGCGGGCGGTTACTGCTCCACCTCGCCGCCGATCATGTTGATGCTGTCGAAGGTGGGGATGAGGTCGGCGAGCAGCGAGCCCTTCACCATGTAGGGCAGCGCTGCGAGCATGGGCCAGCCGGGCGCGCGCAGCCCGAGCTTGTAGGGGCGACCGCCGCCGTCGGAGACGACGTAGAAGCCGAGCTCACCGTTGGCGGCCTCGGTGTAGCTGTAGGCCTCGCCAGCCGGCACCTGGATGCCGTCCATGATGAGCTTGAAGTGCGCCATCAGCCCCTCGATGGTGCCGTAGACCTGGGGCTTCGGCGGCAGCACGTAGTGGAAGTCCTTCACCGCGATCTCGCCCGGCTCCATCTGCGCGAAGCACTGGCGCAGGATGCGATCGGACTGCCGCATCTCCTCCATGCGCACCAGGTAGCGGTCGAAGTTGTCGCCGTGCTCGCCCACCGGGATGTCGAAGTCGAGCCGGTCGTAGATGAGGTAGGGGGCCGACTTGCGGATGTCGTACGGCTCGCCCGCGGCGCGCAGGCAGGGGCCGGCGAAGCCGAGCTCGATGGCGTCCGCGCGCGAGACCTTGCCGGTGCCGCGGGTGCGGTCGAGGAAGATGCGGTTGCGGGTGAGCAGGCCGCCGATCTCGCCGACCAGCTCGTTGACGCGGTCGAGCGAGGCGACGGTCTTCTCGATCCAGCCCTCGGGGACGTCGCGCGCCACGCCGCCGATGCGGCAGTAGCTCGAGGTGAGGCGCGCCCCACAGAGCTCGGTGAGCCGGTCCCACAGCAGGTCGCGGGCCTCGATGCCGTAGAGGAACACGGTCATCGCGCCGAGCTCGAGCCCCATGGCCGAGACCAGCGTGAGGTGATCGCAGATGCGGTGGAGCTCGGAGCCGACCACGCGCAGGTACTTGGCGCGGACCGGGGTGTCGAGCCGGCAGAGCTTCTCCACCGCCAGCGCGAACCCGGTGTTGTTCATGATCGCCGAGATGTAGTTCAGGCGATCGGTGTACGGGAAGCACTGCGTCCAGGTGGCGTTCTCGCAGCTCTTCTCGAACCCGCGGTGCAGGAAGCCGATGTCGAGCTTCATGTCCGCGATGGTCTCGCCCTCGAGCGCGACCACGGCCCGGGTCACGCCGTGCATGGCCGGGTGCGAGGGGCCCATGTTGACGACCATCCGCTTGGCGTGCAGCGGGGCGTCCATCTCCGACGCCGAGAACGCCGGCGCGACCTCGCCGAAGGTGGCCTCCGGCGCGTTGCCGAGCGGGTGCCGCGCCTCGCCGGCGCCGTAACCGCCCGGCGTCGCCATCGGATCGAGACCGCCCGTCCCCTTCCCTTCGTGCGCCATGATTCCTCGCCTCGCCGCTCGCTGGCGGCGGTGGTTGCCTGCGGTGTTCGAGCTAGTCGCGGCCGGACGGGCCGGGCCCGCGGAAGACGTCGCGGTAGTCGCGCTCCTTGGTGAGCGGCTGCCGTCCCTTGAGCGGGTAGTCCTTGCGGAGCGGGTGACCGACGAACTCGTCGTACATCAGGAGCCGCCGCATGTCGGGGTGGCCCGTGAAGCGGATGCCGTACATGTCGAAGCAGTAGCGCTCGAACCAGTCGGCGCCGCGCCACAGGTGCGTGACGGTGGGCAGGGAGAGGTCCGACTCCGGGACCTTCACCCTGAGCCGCACCCGATGGTTCAGCTGGGTGGACACGAGATTGTAGACCACCTCGAAGCGCGGCTCCTGGCCCAGGTAGTCGACGGCGGTGACGTAGGGGGCCATGTTGAAGGCCATTGCCGGGTCCTCCTTGAGGAACCGGCACACCTCGGCCACGGCGTCCTTCTTCACGAAGGCGCAGTCGTCGCCCCCGACGCCCTCGTACACCTCCTGCACCGCGTCCGGGAACTTCTCCTTGAGCGCGGCGGTGACGGCTTTCGACATGAGTTCCCTTTCCGGGGCCTAACGGCCGCGCGCGAGCTCGGGCGCGGGGAGCCGATCGATGAGCTTGTGTTCCTGGTCCTGGATCTTCTGCTGCAGGAGCATGAGCCCGTCGAGGACCTGCTCCGGCCGGGGCGGGCAGCCGGGGACGTAGACGTCCACCGGGATGAGCCGGTCGATGCCCTGCACGGTGGCGTAGTTGTCGTAGAACCCGCCCGAGGATGCGCACACGCCGTAGGCGATGACCCACTTCGGGTCGGCCATCTGCTCGTAGACGCGCTGGAGGATCGGCGCCTGCTTGCAGTTGATGGTGCCGACGACCAGCAGCAGGTCGGCCTGGCGCGGCGAGAAGCGCGGGACCTCGGCGCCGAAGCGCGCGATGTCGTACCGGGCGCTGGCGAGGCTCATGTACTCGATGCCGCAGCAGGCGGTGACGAACGGGTACTGGTAAAGCGAGTTCTTGCGGGCCCATCCGAGGCCCTTCGACACCAGCTTCTGGAAGAACCCTGTCGCCTCCTCGCGGCGCGTCGCGATCGCGGGAAGCGTGTCGGTCTCGGCCATTCCGTTTACTCCCAGTCCAGAGCGCCCTTCTTCCACACGTAGACGAGCCCGATCACGAGCGTGAACGCGAACATGGCCATCTCGGCGAAGCCGACCCAGCCAAGCTCCTTCAGCAGCACTGCCCACGGATAGACGAAGACCGCCTCGATGTCGAAGACGATGAAGAGCAGGGCGACCACATAGAACTTCACCCCGAAGCCCCCGCGGGCGTCGCCCACCGGGTCGGAGCCGCACTCGAATACACCCGATTTTACCGCGCTGGGCCGCCGGGGCCCCAGGACATTGGTCAGCCCGACCAGCAAAAAAGCCAGGATTGCCGAGACGATTACCACCAGCGCGAGGGGAAAGTAGACCTGTAGAGGCGTCATCGCTCACCGAGCCTGCGAGTGAGAAAGCCGTTCGTAAGTGCCCTTGGCGCTTCGATTTGTCAATCGTTTACAGCGGCCATCCGGGGACCCGGCCGGGGCTTGACACGATTTCACTTTCAGCTAGACTCCCGCCGCTTTCAAAACCCCACCCCCTGCCGGGAGCACCCAAATGGGCTTCCAATTTGGCGCCGTCCTCGCTTTTGCCGTCGTGGCAATCGGATTCGCCGCGGGCGGGCTCCTGATCGGTCGCCTGCTCCGGCCCGACATCCCGGGCGCCGACAAGTCGCTCATCTACGAGTGCGGCGAGCGCCCGATCGGCAGCGCCTGGTTCAACTTCAACCCGCGCTTCTACCTCATCGCCCTCGTCTTCGTGGTCTTCGAGGTCGACATCGCCCTCACCTTCCCGGTGGTGGCGGTCTACCGGGCCTGGGTCGCCAAGAGCAGCGTCACGGCGTGGGTCGCCTTCGGCGAGCTGCTCCTCTTCACGCTCGTCCTGGTGGTCGGCCTGGTCTGGGTGTGGGTGCACGGGGATCTCGAGTGGGTGAAGAAGATGGAGCCGGCCGAGGGATCGAAGCCGGCCGCGCGACCGAGCGCCAGCCAGCGCGCAGCCTAGCTGGGCGGGCGCGGGGGACATCGAGCGCAAGAGGACGGGAAGTACTCGACATCAGGCCGGGTTTCATCCGGTGGAGCGGAAAGGGAGTGGCATGGCAGCAGATCGCAGCGACCCTCAGTTCGGCGGCGACGTCATGCTGTCCCATACGAGCCAGCTCGACACGCTCATCAACCTGGCCCGGGCCAACTCCCTCCACTACCTGCTCTTCGGGCTCGCCTGCTGTGGCATCGAGCTGATGCAGACCGGTGGACCGCGCGCCGACCTCGACCGCTTCGGGGCGGTGTTCCGCGCCTCACCCCGCCAGTCCGACTTCATGATCGTGGCCGGCACGCTCACCTACAAGATGGCCGAGCGCTGCAAGCTGCTCTACGACCAGATGGCGGAGCCCAAGTACGTGATCTCCATGGGCTCCTGCGCCAACTGCGGCGGGCTCTTCCAGCCCGCCTACTCGGTCTGCAAGGGCGTCGACAAGATGATCCCCGTGGACGTCTACGTGCCGGGCTGCCCGCCCCGCCCGGAGGCGCTGACCGAGGGGCTCCTCAAGCTGCAGGACCTCGTGATGCGTGAGCGCTGGAGCACGAAGCGCCGCCTCGCCTGAGAGACCGCGAAGAAATGGGAACCGCGGAGAGGGGCGAGCGAGCGCGCACGAGACCGCACTCGACGCCCCTTTCTGCCACCCGAGCCTGGTGAACGGAATGACGACCAACGAGATCCACGAGAAGCTGAAGGCCCGCTTCGGCGATGCGGTGGGACCGCTCTCCGAGCCCAAGATCGACCCCTTCGTGGTGGTCCAGGCCGCGAAGCTGCCCGAGATCGCGCGCTTCCTGCGCGACGAGCCGGGCCTCGGGCTCGACTTCCTCGAGAACCTGAGCGGCGTCGACTACCCCAAGCGCAACGTGATCGAGGTGGTCTACCACCTCTTCTCCTACGGCCTGAAGCACGGGATCGTGCTCAAGGTCGAGGCCGACCGGGCCGGCCCCCGCGTGCCCTCGGTCGAGGCGGTGTGGAAGTCGGCCAACTGGATGGAGCGCGAGGCCTACGACCTCCTCGGCGTGATCTTCGAGGGGCACCCCGACCTGCGCCGCGTGCTGCTCCCCGACGACTGGGAGGGCTACCCGCTCCGCAAGGACTACCAGGAGCACGGCGGCTACCACGGCATCTCGAACGTGCGCGAGAACCCGCTGGTCGAGCTGCGCCGGCTCGACGAGGTGGCGCGCGCCGAGGAGCTGAAGCGGAACCCGCCCCCTCCGCCGCCTCCTCCGGCCGCCGCGGCCCCGGCGGCGCCCACCACTCCCCCCGCCCCGCAGACGCCGCCCGCCGGAGCCTAGGAGAGCACCATGGAAAAGCTCATCATGCGGCGGGTGCACCAGGACGGAGGCGAGGACATGATCCTCAACTTCGGCCCACAGCACCCCTCCACCCACGGCGTCATCAACTTCCTCGTCGAGACCGACGGCGAGGTGCTGCGCCGGGCCGTGCCCGACGTCGGCTACCTGCACCGCTCCATCGAGAAGATCGCGGAGTCGGTCGGCTATCCGGGCTTCATGCCCTACACCGACCGCATCGACTACGTCTCCGCGATGATGGCCAACGAGGGCTGGGCCACCGCAGTCGAGAAGCTCCTCAAGGTCGAGGTGCCGCAGCGCGCCCAGTACCTGCGCGCCATCAGCTGCGAGCTGTGCCGCATTGCCAGCCACCTCGTCTCGGTCGGCACCATGGCCACCGACATCGGGGCCACCACGCCGCTGGTCCACGGCATCCGCGAGCGCGAGTCGATCAACGACCTCATCGAGGCGCTCTGCGGCGCCCGCCTCACCTACAACTACCACCGCATCGGCGGCGTGGCCTTCGACCTGCCGACCGGCTGGGCCGACAAGGTCCTCTTCTTCCTCGACCACTTCGAGAAGCTGCTCGGCGAGTGGGACCGGCTCATCAGCTTCAACGAGATCTACGTGAAGCGGCTCGCGAACGTGGCGGTCATCACCCGCGAGCAGGCCATCAACTACGGCCTCGTCGGCCCGAACCTGCGCGGCTCCGGCGTCTCCTTCGACTGCCGCCGCGACGCGCCCTACGGCGCCTACGCCGACTTCGACTTCGAGATCCCGGTCGGCGTGGGCTTCCGCGGCACCGTCGGGGACGCCTTCGACCGCTACTACGTGCGCGTCCTCGAGATGCGCGAGTCCGCCCGCATCGTGCGGCAGGCGCTCGCGAAGCTGCCCGAGGGCGACATCATGGCCAAGGTGCCCCGCAAGGTGAAGCCGGAGGCGAGCGAGGTGCTCTCGCGCGTCGAGTCGGCCCGCGGCGAGATGGGCTACTACGTCGTCTCGGACGGCACCGACAAGCCCTACCGCGTGCACGTCCGCACCGGCAGCTTCCTGGCGATGGGGATCATCGAGGACCTCTCCCCCGGCCTGATGGTCGCGGACCTGGTGGCCCTCATCGCTTCGCTCGACGTGGTGGCCCCGGAGATCGATCGATGAGCGCCTTGCCCACCTCCGCGCCCGCGCGCGTCAAGACCCCCCGCATCGCCGCCGCCATCTCGATCGCCGCCGCGATCGGCCTGCCGATCGGCCTCTTCGCGCTCATCCTCTTCGCCGTCCCGCTGCTGCAGCCGGACCTGCTCGACGCCTTCATCCGCGAGCGGCTGCACCACGATCCCGCCACCTGGGCCGGGCGCGACGCCACCTACGCCGTGGCGCTGGTGGTGCTGGCGTTCGTCTTCGCCAACTTCGCCGCGATCTTCAGCGGCATCCTCTCCTGGTGGGAGCGCCGGGTCGCCGGCCGCATCCAGAGCCGCATCGGCCCGAACCGGGCCGGCGTGGGCGGGTTCCTGGTCTGGATCGCCGACGCGGTGAAGCTGCTCCTCAAGGAGGACCTGGTCCCGGCCGACGCCGACCGGATCCTCTTCCGCGCCGCGCCCTACTTCGTGATGACCGGCTTCATCTTGACCTTCGTGGTGCTCCCCTTCGGCGAGAGCATCGCGGTCACGGACATGAACGTCGGGCTCTTCTACATCACCAGCATCACCGCGCTGGTGGTGGTCGGGATCCTGCTCTCCGGCTGGTCCTCCAACTCCAAGTGGGCGCTCTTCGGCGGCATGCGCTCCGCGGCGCAGGTGGTCTCCTACGAGATCCCGGCCGGCCTCGCCATCATGGTCCCGGTGCTGATGTCCGGCACCCTCTCGATGCAGGGCATCATCCGCGCCCAGGGCGGTCTCCCCTGGGAGTGGTTCATGTTCCGCAACCCGGCCGCCTTCATCACCTTCTTCATCTTCTTCACCAGCCAGCTCGCCGAAGGAAACCGCACCCCCTTCGATCTGCCCGAGGCCGAGTCGGAGCTCGTGGCCGGCTACCTCTCCGAGTACTCGGGGTTCCGCTTCGCGCTGTTCTTCCTGGTGGAGTGGGGCAACCTCTGGGTGATGGCGGCCGTGGCCGTCACCATCTTCCTCGGCGGCTGGCAGATCCCCTTCGTCTCCAACGAGCTCTACGCCCAGCTCAAGGGCACCGGCTTCCCGCCGGCGGCCTGGTGGGGGCTGCAGGCGGCCTCGATGGCGGTGTTCGCCCTCAAGACCATCTTCCTCGTCAACGTCGTCGTCTGGATCCGCTGGACGCTGCCCCGCATCCGCGTCGACCAGATGATGTCGCTCTGCTGGAAGTACCTGGTCCCGGTCTCGTTCGTCTGCTTCGTCTTCACCCTGCTCTGGCAGATCGCCGTCGCCTCCGTCCCGGCGCTGGAGACCGCCATGGGCGTGGGGCTCACCGCGGTCGCCGTGCTCCTGGCCGTGCTCTTCGCCCGCCAGACCCACCGCAACATCACCGCCATCGGCGACCGCGTCGATCTCTCCAACTGGTGACCGGACAGCCATGAACCAGAGCGCAGCCACCTACTTCGGCAACATCAAGGGCACCGTCCAGTCGTTCTGGCACGGCATGTCCGTGACGCTCAGCTACCTGCTGCGGCGCCCGACCACCATCCAGTACCCCGACCGCACGCCGCTGCCGGTGCGCGACATGCTGCCGCCGCGCTACCGCGGCTTCCTCGAGGTGGACGCCGACATCTGCACCGGCTGCCAGGCCTGCGAGCGCGCCTGCCCCATCGCCTGCATCCAGATCAACCTCGAGAAGGACCCGGCCAACCCGAAGCAGCGGGTGGTGAGCCAGTTCGACATCGACGAGGCCAAGTGCATGTTCTGCGGCCTCTGCGTCGAGCCCTGCCCGACCGGCGCCATCCAGCACACCCGCGAGTTCGAGGCCAGCCAGCGCTTCGTGCGCAACCTCGTCTTCCGCTGGGCCGACCCCCTCAAGCCGTTCCCGGTCTACAAGGTGGCCAAGGGCGCCGACTACTTCCCGCGCGTGCCGCTCGGCTCGCTGGTCCGCGCGCGGCTCGAGGTCCAGACCTGGGACGCCCCCGCTCCCGAGTACCTGCCGCCCGAGGCGCCCAAGCCGCCCGCCGCCAAGGCCCCGGCGGCCCCCGCCACGCCGGCCGCCAAGCCCGCCGCAGCCGCAGCCGCAGCCGCCGCGCCGGCGGCCAAGCCGGCCGCTTCCGTGGCCGTGAGCGAGCTCGACCCGGCGGCAGTGCTCAAGGCCGCGGCCGCGAGCGTCGCGCCCGCCTCCCCTGCCCCTGCCCCGGACGAGGTCGCCGTCGCGCCCGTCGCGGCCGCCGCCAAGCCCACCCCGGAGGTCAAGCCGTGATCATGCGCCGCGTCCTCGCCTGGGCGGTCGCCGCCGCCTTCCTCGTCGCCTTCGTGGTGCTGGTGACGAGCCGCATCGTGGTCCCCATGGCGCCCACCGGCCAGGAGCAGGTGGCGGGCGGCCTCAACGCCTTCGACCTCTCCTTCTACCTGCTCTCCGGGCTGGCCTTCATCGGCGCCTTCGGCGTGGCACTCTCCAGGAACGTGCTCCACAGCGCCATCGGGCTCCTCATCGCGCTGCTCGGCGCCGGCGCGCTGTACGTGCTCCTCTCCGCCGACTTCGTGGCGGTCGCCCAGCTGCTGGTCTACGTCGGCGGCGTCCTGGTGCTGGTGCTCTTCGCGGTGATGCTGACCGCCCGCATCCACGAGGTGAACGTCTCCAACGCGAGCTTCGGCGTCTGGGGCGGTCTGGCCCTGTTCTTCGCCACCGCGCCGGTGCTCTGCTTCGTGGCGGTGAAGACCCCCTGGCCGTTGCTCCCCCACCCCGAGCTGGCGGCCACCACCGAGGCCATCGGCAACGAGTTCCTGGGGCGCTGGATGCTGCCGTTCGAGGTCGCCTCGCTGGTGCTCCTCGCCACCCTGGTCGGCGCCGTGGTCATCGCGCGCAAGGAGACGCGGCCCGAGTAGCCGCGGAGGAACCATGCACGTCTCGCTGGCTCATTTCCTGGTGGTCGGAGCGCTGCTGTTCTGCTTCGGCCTGGTCACGGTCGCCACCCGGCGCAACGGCGTCGGCGTGCTGATGGGCGTCGAGCTCATCCTCAACGCCGCCAACCTCAACCTCGTCGCCTTCAACCACTACGTGGTGGGCGGCGTCTCCGGACAGGTCTTCGCCCTGTTCGTCATCGTGCTGGCGGCGGCGGAGGCGGCGGTCGGTCTCGCCATCGTCCTCGCCATCTTCCAGACCTTCAAGTCGATCGACGTCCGCGCCGCGGACGCGCTCCGAGAGTGATGATGGAACACGCGACGCGAGAGCTGGCCCCCATCCTCGTCCACCAGGTGAGCTACCTCTGGCTCATCCCGTTCTTCCCGCTGCTCGGCTCGGTCATCAACGCGCTCTTCGGCTGGCAGTTCGAGCGCGCCGGGAAGAAGCAGCTGGTCCACGTGGTCGCCATCGGCGCCATGGCCTGCGCCTTCGCGGTGGCGGTGCGCGCCTTCGTCCAGATGTACGGGCTCGACGCCGAGCACCGGTTCCTGCAGGACACCCTCTGGAACCTGCTCACCGCCGGCCGCCTCACGGTGGACCTGGCGTTCGCGCTCGACCCGCTGTCGATGATGATGGTCCTCATCATCACCTTCATCGGCACGCTCATCCACGTCTTCTCCGTCGGCTACATGTGGGACGACGTGGAGGCCTACTGGCGCTTCTTCACCTGGCTCAACCTCTTCGTCTTCTCGATGCTCCTCCTGGTCATGGGGGACAACTTCGCGGTGATGTTCTTCGGCTGGGAGGGCGTGGGGCTCTGCTCCTACGGCCTCATCAGCTACTACTACAAGGACCGCGAGAAGGCGGGGGCCGGCATGAAGGCCTTCGTCGTCAACCGCTTCGGCGACTTCGGCTTCATCATCGGCATGCTGCTCCTCTTCTGGGGTCTCGGCGGTGGCTGGGGGGCCATGCTGGGCGCCCGCGGCGCGGAGTACCAGCCGGCGGCGGCGGTGAACGCCGTGGCGGGCGCCGCCACCCGCGCCGAGTCCATGGCGCTGGCGCCGCAGGTCGAGGTGGGCGAGGGCCAGGTGGTGAAGGTCGGCCCCACCCTCAACTTCCGCGAGCTGCGCGACCAGGTGGTCATCGAGAAGACCGGGGTGATGGAGCACCTCAAGGAGCAGAAGCTCTGGGGCATCGGGCTGCTGGCCCTCATCGGCGTCTTCCTCTTCGTCGGCGCCATGGGCAAGAGCGCCCAGCTCCCCCTCTACGTCTGGCTCCCCGACGCCATGGCCGGCCCGACGCCGGTGTCGGCCCTCATCCACGCCGCCACCATGGTCACCGCCGGTGTCTACATGGTCGCCCGCCTCAATTTCCTCTTCGCCCTTGCCCCCTCGGCGATGGGCTGGGTGGCGCTCATCGGCGCGGTGACCGCCATCTTCGCGGCCTCCATCGGCTTCTTCCAGTACGACATCAAGAAGGTCCTCGCCTACTCGACCGTCTCCCAGCTCGGCTTCATGTTCATCGGCGTGGGCGTGGGCGCGTACTGGGCCGGCACCTACCACCTGCTCACCCACGCCTTCTTCAAGGCGACCCTCTTCCTCGGGTCGGGCTCGGTGATCCTCGGCTGCCACCACGAGCAGGACATGCGGAAGATGGGCGGGCTCGCGAAGCACATGCCCGTCACCCGCTGGACCTACCTCATCGCCTGCTGGGCCATCGCCGGCTTCCCCTGGGCGAGCGGCTTCTACTCCAAGGACGAGATCCTCTGGAAGGCCTTCACCTCCCGCAACCTCGAGCTCTTCGGGCTCGCCACGCCGTGGCTCGGGCCGGCCATCTACGTCGTGGGCATCGTCGCCGCGACCGGCACCGCCTTCTACATGTTCCGCAGCTACTACATGACGTTCAGCGGGACCTACCGCGGCGGCGCCGGGCACCACGACGAGCACGACGAGGATCCACACGCCGCGCTCGCCGCGCCCCACCACGCCACCAGCGCCCACCCGCAGGACGGCGCGCTGCACGCCATCGCCGCCCAGCAGGAGCAGGCCGCCCACGTCGCCCATGGTCACGGCGCCCACGCCCCCGCGGCGCACGACGCCCACGGGCACGCTGGGGGCCACGGCGGCCACGGTGGCACGCCCCACGAGTCGCCCCTCAGCATCACCTTCGTCCTCACCACCCTCGCCGCCGGCGCGGTGCTGGTCTCGCTGCTCGGCATCCCCGCCGCCTGGACGCACACCGCGCCCATCCTGGAGCGCTGGCTCGAACCGGTGCTGCTGGCCGAGGTGCCCTTCGCCGAGCAGCCGCACTGGATGGAGCTCCTCTTCCAGGCCATCGGGGTCGGCGCCGGCGTGGTCGGCTGGGTCTGCGCCCGCGCCCTCTACAAGGACGACGTCAAGCACGCCGCGCTCGAGGCGTTCAAGCAGCGCTTCTTCGGCGTCTGGACCGTGGTCTACAACAAGTACTACGTCGACGAGGCGTACCAGAAGGTGGTGCTCGCCCCCGCGCTCGCCTTCGCCCGCCTGATGAGCTGGATCGACTCGAACGTCATCGACTGGCTCGTCAACGCCGCCGGCGCGGTCACCCGGCTCGTGGCCAACTTCGACGGGCTCATCGACAAGTACCTGGTGGACGGCGCCGTCACGGCCGTCGCCAACCTGACCCTGGAGTCCGGCCGCGGCCTGCGCCGGATCCAGACTGGCCGGGTGCAGACCTACCTCTACGGCATCATGGCCGGCGCCCTGGTCCTGGTGCTCTTCAACTTCGTCGTCCGGTAGCGCGAGGAGCGATACGCACATGTTCAGCGAACAGACCGTCCTCACCTGGGCCACCTTCGTGCCCGCCGCCGGCGCCGCGCTCATCGCGGTGCTGATGATCGCCCGCGCCTTCGGCGCCCTCGAGAAGCGCGCCGTCGACGAGGCGTCGCGCGCCATCGCGCTGGTCGCCTCCGGCCTCTCCCTGGTGGCCGCCATCGCCGCCTGGCGCATGTACGATCCGGCCGCCCCCGGCCTCGCCATCGCCGGCAAGGCCACCGGGGTGCAGATGGTGCACCACTTCGTCTGGATCCGGCAGTTCAACGTCGACTACTTCGTCGGCGTCGACGGCCTCTCCATCTCGATGGTGCTCCTCTCCGGCCTCATCAGCTTCGTGGCCACCATCGCCTCCATGCCCTGGTGGACCAACGCCAAGACCCGCCACCTCGCCGGCATGGAGGACGACGGCCACGAGGACCCGCACCACCCCAAGCACTTCTCGGTGCGGATGGTCCCGGGCTACATGGCGCTGCTGCTCATCCTGCAGACCGGGATGATGGGCACCTTCGTCGCCCTCGACATGTTCCTCTTCTACTGCTTCTGGGAGGTCATGCTCCTGCCGATGTACTTCCTCATCGGCGTGTGGGGCGGTCCGCGCAAGGAGTACGCGGCCATCAAGTTCTTCCTCTACACCCTGGCGGGCTCGGTCCTGATGCTGCTCGCCATCATCGCCATCTACTACCAGAGCCACGCGGCGCCGCTCGGCGACGGCTCGATGTCCAGCCTCCACAGCTTCAACCTGCTCGAGCTCGCTGCGCAGGGCCAGGCGGGAGTGTTCGCCGCGGCCGGCCCCATCCTCGGCTTTGGCTTCACCAAGATCGTCTTCGTGGCGCTCTTCATCGGGTTCGCCATCAAGATCCCGATGTTCCCCTTCCACACCTGGCTGCCCGACGCGCACGTCGAGGCCCCCACGCCCATCTCGGTCATCCTGGCCGGCGTGCTCCTCAAGATGGGCATCTACGGCATCCTCCGGTTCAACTACGGGATGCTCCCCGACGCCACCCGCTGGGCCGCCAACGCCATGGCGATCTTCGGCACCATCAACATCGTCTACGCCGCGTTCGTCTGCCTCGCGCAGAAGGACCTCAAGAAGCTCATCGCCTACTCCTCGGTGTCGCACATGGGCTTCAGCCTGCTCGGCATGGCGGCGCTGACCCCGGCCGGCATCTCCGGCGCGGTGCTGAACCTCTTCACCCACGGCATCATCAGCCCCATGCTGTTCCTCATCGTGGGCGTGATCTACGACCGCGCCCACCACCGCGAGATCGAGCGCTTCGGCGGTCTGGCCCAGGCGCTGCCCGAGTACACCGCCATCATGGGGCTCGCCTTCTTCGCCTCCCTCGGCCTCCCCGGCCTGTGCGGCTTCATCTCCGAGTTCATGGTGTTCTCCGGGTCGTTCCCGGTCTTCATGACCTACACCATCATCTCGGCCACCAGCGTGATCCTCACCGCCGCGTACTACCTCTGGGCCATCCACCGGATGTTCCTCGGCAAGCTCAACGAGGCCTACCGCGGCTTCCCCGACCTCGCCTGGCGCGAGCGCATCAGCCTCTACCCGCTCGCGGTCATCGCCCTGGTGCTCGGCTTCTACCCGCAGGCGGTGCTGGGCGTGATCAACGGCACCCTGCACTCGCTCGTCGCGAGCATCCGGCTGTAAGGCCGAGGAGGCCACGGGACAAGCGATGGACTACCTGCCCTTCATCCAGGAAAACCTCCGCAGCACGGCCTGGTTCCGGCCGGAGTTGGCGCTCACCTTCGGTGCGATGGCGCTCTTCCTGCTCGACCTGGTCTGGCGCAACTCCGCCAACCGCGTCGCGCGGCTCTCGCTCGCCACCCTGGCGGTGCTGGGGATCTCGGCGGCGCTGCTCGCGGCCCAGCCCTCCGACGCGCAGATGCTCTTCAACGGGATGATCGCCAACGACGCGTTCGCGATCTTCTTCAAGTGGCTCTTCCTCGCCGCGGCGGCCCTCACGGTCGTCATCTCCGCCCAGGCGAAGGACATCCGCCCCGAGCGCAGCGGCGAGTTCCAGGCCATCCTGCTCACGGTGGTGCTCGGCCTGTTCCTCATGGCCAGCTCCGCCAACCTGCTCATGATCTACCTGTCGCTCGAGCTGGTCTCGATCGGCAGCTACATCCTGACCGGCTACAAGAAGGGCGACCGCAAGGCGGTGGAGGCCTCGCTGAAGTACGTCATCTACGGCGGCGTCGCCTCCGGCGTGATGCTCTTCGGGATGAGCTACCTCTACGGCCTCACCGGCACCGCCGATCTCCCCGAGATGGCGCGGCGCATCGGCACCCTGTCGCAGACCATGACCCAGGCGCAGGCCATGGGCGGCCAGGCGGCGGTGCGGCTCACGCTCATCATGTCGGTGGTCTTCGTGCTCGCGGGCATCGGCTACAAAGTGGCCGCGGTGCCGTGGCACATGTGGTGCCCCGACGTGTACGAGGGCGCGCCCACCCCCTTCACCGCCTTCCTTTCGGTGGGCCCCAAGGCGGCGGGGTTCGCGGTCGCGCTCCGGTTCTTCTACGGGTCCTTCGCAGCCCAGCCTGGCGCGCCGCTGTTCGACGCCCAGGGCCTCGGCGCCGCGGTGGCGGGCATCCCCTGGCCGGCGGTGATCGGCGTGGTGGCGGCCATCACCATGACGCTCGGCAACCTGACGGCGCTGGCGCAGACCAACCTCAAGCGGCTCCTCGCCTACAGCTCCATCGCGCACGCGGGCTACACGCTCATGGGGCTCTCGGCCCTCTCCAAGACCGGCATGCAGAGCGTCATGCTCTACATGTCGATCTACCTGGTGATGAACCTGGGGGCCTTCCTGGCGGTGATCGTCGTCGCCCAGACCACCGGGTCGGAGTCGATCTACGAGTACCGCGGCCTCGGCAAGCGCGCGCCGCTCGCCGCCACCGCCTTCGCGGTCTTCCTCTTCTCGCTCACCGGCATCCCGCCCTTCGCCGGCTTCATCGGCAAGTACTACCTGTTCCTGGCGGTGCTGGAGCGGGCGGGCGGGCCGGCCGGAAGCTGGTGGATGGCGCTCGCCATCTGCGGCGCGCTCAACTCGGCGGTGTCGCTCTACTACTACGCGCGGGTGCTCAAGGCGATGTTCCTCGAGTCCCCGTACCGCGACGAGCCCATGGGGGCCGCCATCGGCCACCGCGTGCTCCTGGGCGCCTTCTCGATCGCGGTGCTGGTGGTCGGCGTCGCGCCGGGCCTGCTCGTGGAGTGGACCGAGCGCTCGCTGCAGATCTTCCGCGGATAGTCGCGAAGGCGAATCCAGAGACGCCGAGGGGCGGGCCGCGAGGTCCGCCCCTCTTTTCATTCCGGCGGGACATGCTGTCCCGCCCCGTCGGCGAAGCCGTCGGGGCCCCCCCCTCCGCTCGGCGGGGCCCTTGCGCTTCGCCTTCCGGCGAAGCTCGCCCGCCCTGGAGGGCTCCGCCCTCCCCAGCTGCGCTCGGACCCCCTCCCGTTGCTCCGTTGCTGCGTTACTCCGCCAACGGCTCCGTCGCGGGGACCGGCGCGACCCCGAGCTGCACGAGCCCGATCTGGCCGGCCAGGTCGGGCTTGAAGGCCAGGTCGGAGAGCTTCGACTGACGGTAGACGTCGAGCATCTTCTCCTGCCCCTGCCGCCAGACCGACACCATGGTGCAGCTCTCGGAGTGGCCGCAGGCGTCGTCGCCGTCGAGGCAGACGTTGAGGGCGATGGGCCCCTCCACCGCCTCGATGACGTCGAGGAAGCTCACCTGGGACGAGTCGCGGGCCAGGCAGTAGCCGCCGTGCGGCCCGCGGGTGCTCTTGACCAAGTGCTCGTCCACCAGGGTCTTCAGGATCTTGGCGAGGAAGTCCTCGGGGACGCACATCTGCCGGGCGATCTCGCGGAAGGGAACCACCGAGCCCTTGGGGATCGACGAGAGGTAGATCATGGCCCGGAGGCCGTAATCGATCTTCCGTGAGATTCGGAGTACGTGCTGCATACCGGGCCCTTCCTGGCTTGTTGGGCTATCATAACAGACGGAGGCCGCCCGTTCATGCCAGACCGTGGAACCGTCATAGACCTCCACTCCCACTCCACCGCCTCGGACGGCGAGTTTCCCGCCAGCGAGGTGGCGGCCCGCGCAGCGGCCGGGGGGCTGGCCGTCTGGGCGCTCTGCGATCACGACTCCATCGCCGGCCTCCCCGCGGCGGCGGCGGCGGCCAGCTCCCTCGGGATGCGCTTCGTGCCAGGCATCGAGCTCTCGGTCCACCTCGACAGCCGGGAGGTGCACCTCCTCGGCCACTTCGTCGACCCCGCCTCCCGCGCCCTGCTCGGCTTCGAGGACCTGCTCGCCGAGAAGCGGCGCATGCGCATGGGCGAGATCATCCAGAAGCTGGCGGCCCTCGGGATCGCGCTCCAGCCGGAGCAGGTGGAGAAGTTCAGCGGCGGCAAGATGCTGGGCCGGCCGCACGTGGCCCGGGCGCTGGTGGAGACCGGCCTGGTCGCCACGGTGAAGGAGGCCTTCGACCGCTTCCTGGGAGAGGGGAAGCCGGCCTACGTCGGCCGCTACCGGCTGTCGGCGGAGGAGGCCATCCGCATGGTGCACGGCGCCGGCGGCACCGCCACCATCGCCCACCCCGGGGTGAACCGGCTGGAGAAGGGGGAGCTGGCGCGCCTGGCGCGGGCGGGGCTCGACGGCGTCGAGATCTACCACTCCGATCACAACCCCTCGGTGCGCGCCAAGTACCTGCGCTGCGCCGCCGAGCTCTCCCTGGTGCCCACCGCCGGCTCCGACTTCCACGGCCCGGCGGTCTCGCCCGACCGCCACTTCGGCTCGGTCACCATGAGCGCGGCCGAGCTCACGGCGCTCGAGGCGCGGCGGCCGTAGCGCGGGGGCGGCCAAGGGTCCCTGGCGCGGGCGGCGGCGCGGGGGCGGCGCGCTCCTTGACGCCCCGCCGCCGGAGCCGCTAACTTCCGCGGCCCATATGGCCCAGAAGACCCCGAAGCAGCTCCGCAAGCAGTACCTCTCGCGCCCGCCGGTCGAGCCCATGAAGCTCACCCCCGGGATGAGCGTGGAGGATCTGGTCGGCGTCTACCGCAAGGCCGGCGCCTTCAACGGCGGCCGCCTCGCCGAGGCCTGCGACCTCTTCGGCCGCATGATCGACTCCGGGGCCACCATCGCCCTCACCGTCACCGGCGCCATGACCCCCGCCGGCATGGGCGGCGCGGTGCAGGCGATGATCGAGGCCGGCTTCGTGGACCTCATCATCTCCACCGGCGCGAACATCTACCACGACCTCCACTTCGCCCTGAAGCTGCCGGTGGTGCAGGGCCACTTCAACGTCGACGACAAGGAGCTCTATCGGGCCGGCGTCGAGCGCATCTACGACATCTTCATCACCGAGGACTCGCTCCTCGACACCGACGCCTTCGTCCGCGAGGCGCTCGAGAAGGCGCCGCCGGAGCTGCAGGGCAACATCTCCACGCCCCAGCTCCACCGCTATCTCGGCGACGTGGCGCTCGAGAACGCGCCGCTGCCGGAGAAGAGCTTCCTCTGCACGGCCGCGAAGTACGACGTGCCGGTCTTCACCAGCTCGCCGGGCGACTCCTCGATCGGCATGAACGTGGCCGCCATGAAGCTGCGCGGCGGCAAGACCACCGTCGATCCCGACCTGGACGTGCTCCTCTCCACGTCCATCGTCTACGACGCCGACAAGAACGGGGTGGTGATCCTCGGCGGCGGCTCGCCCAAGAACTTCTACCTGCAGACCCAGCCCACCCTCTGGCAGATCCTCGACCTCAACCGCGGCGGCCACGAGTTCGTGCTGCAGATCTCGACCGACTCCCCGCAGTGGGGCGGCCTCTCCGGCGCCACGCCGAGCGAGGCCATCAGCTGGGGCAAGGTGCAGGCGGACATGATCAAGAACCACGTGGTGCTCTACAGCGACACCACCGTGGCCGCGCCGCTGGTCTTCGCCTACGCGCTCTCCACCCGCAAGAAGCGCAAGCCCAAGCGGCTCTACCGGCGGCTGCCCGAGCTGTACGGCGCGCTGCAGAAGGCCCACCAGAAGAAGCACCCGGGCCACGGCGCGCTGGCCGAGATGAAGACCGCCGGGAAGAAGAAGTAGCGCCATGCCGGCCTTCGACCCCTCCGCCGCCGCCCTCCCCGGCTCCGGCGCCTTCGGCCTGCCGCACTCGGAGGACGAGGCGCGGGTGGTGCTGGTGCCGGTGCCGTTCGAGGCCACCACCTCATACGGCGGCGGCGCGGCTCGCGGCCCGGAGGCCATCCGCGAGGCGAGCCGACAGGTCGACCTCTACGACGTCGAGACGGGCCGGCCCTACCAGGCGGGCATCCACATGCTGCCGTCGCCGCCGGACCTCGCCGCGCTCGACCGCGCCGCCCGCGTGCAGGCCGAGCTGGTGATCGCCGCGGGCGGGGTCGCGCCCGACCGCCCCGACCTCCTCGCCGCCGCGGCGCGGGTGAACCAGGCCTCGGAGCGGATGAACCGCTGGGTCGAGGGGCAGGTGGCGCGGCTCCTGGCCGGCGGCAAGCGCGTCGGGCTCGTGGGCGGAGATCACTCGGTGAGCCTCGGCGCCATCGCCGCGCAGGCGCAGGTCCACCCCGGCCTGGGCGTGCTGCACCTCGACGCCCACGCCGACCTGCGCGACGCCTACGAGGGCTTCGCCTTCAGCCACGCCTCCATCATGCGCAACGTCGCGGAGCACGTCTCCGGCGTCGCCCGCATCGTGCAGGTGGGCATCCGCGACCTCTCCGACGACGAGGCCGCCTACGTGGAGGGGTCGGCGGGACGGGTGGTCACCTTCCACGACCAGGTGCTGGCGCAGGCCCGGTTCGACGGCGAGGGCTGGGGCGCCCAGGTGGCCCGGATCGTGGCGGCCCTGCCGCGCGAGGTCCACCTCTCCTTCGACATCGACGGCCTCGACCCGGCGCTCTGCCCGCACACCGGCACCCCGGTGCCGGGCGGCCTCTCGTTCCAGATGGCCTGCGGGCTCCTGCGCGGCGTGGTCGCGAGCGGTCGGCGCATCGTCGGGTTCGACCTGGTGGAGGTGGCGCCCGGCCCCGAGGGCGACGAGTGGGACGCCAACGTGGGCGCGCGGCTCCTCTACAAGATGATCGGCTGGATGCTGAAGAGCTGACCCGGGGCCGCGCGCCGCGCCCGCGCTAGTGCACGCCGGGCTGCTGCGCCTCGGACGTCCCCGCGCCAGCGCGCCGCTCGGCGGCGGTGCGCGCGTACTGTCCCATGCCGGTGAAGTCGAGGCAGATGCAGGCCTCGCTCCCGAGGGTCCAGCCGTCGTGGCCGGGCGGGATGTAGAAGCAGTCGCCGGCCTCGATGTCCCCCTCCTGCCCGTCGTCCATGACCAGGTGCATCTTCCCCTGGACCACGTAGCCCGAGTGCTCGGCCATGCAGCTCCGGGTCCCGGCGATCGGCCCCACGTGCTTGGACCACTTCCAGCCCGGCTCGAACACCGCCCGCCCGGCGCTGCCCTCGCCGAACGCGAGGATGTCGGCGTGTCCCTTGTCGACGAAGGGCCGCCGCTCGTCGGGCGAGGAGAACCGCTTGACCATGAGCTTCGCCATGACCGCACCTCCTGGACCGGACGCCGGAAGGCGCCCGGGGATCCAAGTCTGCGCGGCCTGCTTGATCCAGATCAAATCCCAGCGGCGCGTCCTTTGGGTCGAGCCCGGCCAGGGGCGATCGCCGCCTCAGAGCGGACCGCGCACGATCGACACCCCGGCGCGCTCCAGCTCCGCGGTGGTGCGAGCGTCGTTCTCCGGGAAGACCGCCCGGGTCCCCGGCAGGTAGACCATCGCCTCGAACCCCTCCGAGACGGCGTCCTTCGCTGTCCAGGCGACGCAGAAGTCGAGCGCCAGGCCGGCCACGAAGACCCGCCGGACGCCGCGCGCGGCGAGGTACCCGCCGAGGCCGGTGGACGGCCGCTGCCCGGTCGGATCGAGGTTCTCGCGGAAGCCGGAGTAGCTGTCGGTGTCCCGGCGCGTGCCCTTCCGGAGGACGAGCGAGGCGCGGCGGTCGAGGTCGGCCACGAGCCCCGGGGCGAGGGCCGCGCCGGGGCTTCCGGCCACGCAGTGGTCCGGCCAGAACGCCTGCTCGCGGCCATCGGCGGTGCGCCCCACCTCGTAGGGCACCGCCCCGCTCGAGGACGCGAAGCTCACGTGGCCGGGCGGGTGGAAGTCCTGCGTCGCCACCACCGTGTCGAAGCGCGGCAGGAGCGCCCGGATGGGCTCGATCACCGCCCCGCCGTCCGCCACCGCCAGGGCGCCGCCCGGGAGGAAGTCGTTCTGCACGTCGACCACGATGAGCGCGTCGGAGCCCGGATCGATCCGCATGTCTCCCCTCCTAGCGGGAAAGCGCGCGGCGAACCGCCGCGGCGTCACCGCCCTCGTCGTCGGGTCCGGCCTCCCCGCCCAGCCGCTGCATCACCTGCGGCAGGCGGGTCTCGTCGAGCAGGTTGTGCTCGCGAGCCACCGCGGCGAAGTCGCTGCTGGCAGGATCGAGGCTCACGCCGCCGAGGCTCACCGGCCGTCCGTAGAGCGCCAGGGCCGAGAGCGCGGCCCAGAGCACCAGCGCTCCCTTGGCGGCCGAGAGGAGCGCGCCGGCCGCCCGGTCGCCCGGCCCCCGCAGGGCCTCCCCGAAGAGGCCGCGCAAGAGCAGCCTGCCGAGGAGCGTCACCAGCACCAGCACGGTGACGAAGAGCCCGAGCCGCGCCAGCGGCCCGGCCGCGCGCGGCGGCAGGTAGCGGGCCAGCGCGAGCGAGAGCGTGGGTCCGAGCGCGCGGGAGGCGAAGAACGCCGCCGCCCCGGCCGCCAGCTGGAGCAGCTGCCGCAGCGCGCCCGAGAACGCGCCGCCGAGGGCGGCAAGCACCAGCACGGCGAGGCAGGCGAGGTCGAGGGTCACTTGATCTTGAAGGGATCGACCTTGGGCTTGTTCTTCTCGATCGCCGCCAGTTGCTCCTTGAAGCGGGCGTTCCCCGGCTCGTACATGAGCGCGGTCTTGAGCGCGCGCTCGGCGGTGTCCCAGCGGCCGGCCTCCAGCTCCTGGAGCGCGGTGGCGTAGAGCTTGCGCCCGTTGGGCGTCTGCCCGAACTGCTCCTCGAGCTTCCGCTTCTGCTCGTCCTTGAGCTGCGACTCGTCGGCCTCGGTGAAGCGGAGCTTGGAGGCCCGCTCCGGGCCGCTGACGTCGGCCGCGTACTTCCGCCGCCGCTGCTCGTCGCGGAGCACCGTGTAGGCCTCGTTGATGCGTCGGTAGATCTTGCCGATGCAGGCGCGCAGCTCCGGGTCGGGCAGCGCGGCGAAGCGATCGGGGTGGTAGGCGCGCGACTCCCGGTAGTAGGCGGCCTTGATCTCCGGCAGCTCGGCGGTCTGCGGCAGCTTGAGGATGCCGAAGTAGTCGATGAAGTCGAGGGCGCCCGCCAGGGCCTCCACCTCGATGCGGAACTCTGGGCTCATGCTTCGAAGTCCCTCCCGCGCGCTCAGGCCGCCTCGCCGTGGCCCGCGAGCTCCAGGCCGGCGTTCTTGTCGATGGCCTGCTCGAGGTCGGACGCGGACAGGCCCGAGGAGAGGTTGATGGTGGTGGAGGTGCGCTGCCCCGACTCGAGGTCCTGGGCCGAGACGTTGACGATGCCGTTCGAGTCGAGCTCGAAGGTCACCTGGATCTGCACCTCGCCGCGGTAGCCGATGCGGAAGCCGGCGAACTCGAACTCGCCGAGCAGCTCGCACCCCTCCGCCTTGTTCGATTCGCCCTGGTAGACGCGGATGCGCACCCGATCCTGGCCGTCGCGGCTGGTGGTGAAGGTCTTCGACTTCTCGATGGGGATGGGGGTGTTCTTCTCCAGGATCTTCTCGGCGAACCCGCCCACGGTGCCGACGCGCAGCGAGAGCGGGGTCACGTCGAGCAGGTAGCTCGCCTGCCCCGCCGCCGCCGCGCCCTGGTCGAGCAGCGCCGCCGCCTGGATGCTGGCGCCGAGCGCCACCACCTCGTCGGGGTCGATGCCGGCCATCGGCTCCTTCTGGAAGTAGTGGCGGACGCTGTTGCGGATCACCGGCAGCCGGGTCGGGCCGCCCACCAGGATCACGGCGTCGATGTCCCCGGCCGTGAGCCGGGCCGACTGGAGCGCCTCGTCGCAGACCTTGAAGGTCCGCTGCACGAGGTCCATCACCATCCGGTTGAAGGTGTCGGTGTCGAGGGATCCGGAGAGGTCGAGCACGTCGCCCTCCGGCGACTGACAGATGCCGGGCACGTGGATTTGGGCCTCGCCCTCGCGGCCCACCTCGATCTTGGCGCGCTCCGACGCCTCCTTGAGCATCTGCAGGCAGAACTTGTTCTGGCGAAGGTCGAGCCCATGGGCCTTGAGGAAGTCGTCCGCCAGCCAGGTCATGATCCGGTCGTCGAAGTCGTCGCCGCCGAGGTAGGTGTCGCCAGCGGTGGAGAGCACCTCGAAGACGTCCTTGCCGATCTCCAGGATGGAGACGTCGAAGGTGCCGCCGCCGAGGTCGTAGACGCAGATCTTCTGGGAGACGTCCTTGCCGAAGCCGTAGGCCAGCGCGGCCGCGGTCGGCTCGTTGATGATCCGCAGCACCTCGAGCCCGGCGATCTTGCCCGCGTCCTTGGTGGCCTGGCGCTGGTTGTCGTTGAAGTACGCGGGACAGGTGACCACCGCCTTGGTGACCGGGCGTCCGAGCGCGGTCTCGGCGATGGCCTTCATCTCCTTGAGCACCAGCGCCGAGATCTCCGGGACGGCCAGCACCTGCTCGCCGACCTGGATCCGCACCGAGTTGTTCTGCCCCTCGACGATCTTGTAGGGCATCACCGCCTGCGCCTTCTTCACCTCGTCGGAGAAGAAGAAGCGGCCGATGAGGCGCTTGGCCGAGTACACGGTCCGCTCGGAGTTGGTGATGATGTTCTTCTTGGCGTCGTTGCCGACGAGGACGGTGCCGTCCTCGAGGAAGCTCACCACCGAGGCGTGCGTGCGCTCGCCCCATTCGTTGACGATGACGCGTGGCCCGCCGTCCTGCGTGGCAGCGACGCAGCTGTAGCTCGTCCCGAGATCGATCCCGACCGCGATGTCGTCACTCATGATTTCTCTTGGTTTACCGCTAACTTGTCGCCGATCCTAGTTTCCAATCCGGGATGCTGTCAAACCTTCCCCCGCCTTCCTACCTTGTTTGCAGGGCGAGCTTCCGCGCGCGCCCTGCCGGCGGCGGTCCCCGGCGTTATGGAGAGGGCGGGGCCTGCGCGGGTGCGCGGCCGCGAGGAGACGTGAATGGCGGCAGCGGTGGCAGTGATCCAGACCGATGCGAACCTGCTGGCGTGCCAGCTGCGGCGGCTCGACCCACTGGTGGCGCTCTGCGAGCCGGGGCGGACGCCCGACGGCTATGGGTTCGGCTACTACAGCTCGGGCGGCGTGCTCCTCGGCAAGCGCCCGAACGGCGCCCCGGCCTTGCTGAGCCTGTTCGGGCTCACCGGCGCCATCCACAGCGAGGCGATCGTGGCCCACGCCCGCTACGCCACGGTGGGCGGGCAGAAGGACGAGAACACCCACCCCTTCCGCTACCGGCGCTGGCTGTTCGCGCAGGACGGCACCATCGAGGGGTTCGCCCAGGTGCGGCCGCTGCTGCTCGCCGCCTTGCCCGACCACCTGCGCCGCCAGGTGGAGGGCGAGACCGACGCCGAGCACGCCTTCGTCACCTTCCTCGACCTGCTCCGCAAGGCGGGCCACGCCCTCGACGACTACGACCTCGACGCGGCCGTCGCGGCGCAGGCGCTCGCCCGGACCGTTCGCCAGCTCGACGCCTGGTGCCGCGAGGCCGGCGTACAGCGCTCGAGCGCGCTGTCGCTCCTCGCCACCAATGGCCGGGTCCTGGTGGCGGTGCGGCGCGGGCAGCCGCTCCACTACGCGCTGCTGGAGGGCATCGTCCCCTGCCCGCTCCACGAGATCGACGCCGCCACCCCCGAGAACGACCCGCGGCTGCGCGCCCACCGGATGGTCAAGGCCGTCTGCATCGCCAGCCGGCTCACGCACCAGAACGGCTTCATCGAGGTGCCCGAGGCGAGCGCGGTGGCGGTGAGTCGCGGCCTGCAGGTCTCGGTCACGCCGCTCGCGGCCGCCGCCGGCGCCTGACGGCCGCCCCCGTGCAGCGAGAGGGCTCTGCTGGCGGGGCCGGGCGGCATGCCCCGTTCAGCGGGAGGGGTCCCAGCGCAGCTGGGGAGGGCGGAGCCCTCCAGGGCGGGTGAGCTTCGCCGAAGGGCGAAGCGTAAGGGCCCCGCCGAGCGGAGGGTGGGGCCCCGACGGCTTTGCCGGCGGGGCGGGGCAGCATGCCCCGCTCAAACAATCGCCCAGGGCCGCGGCCGGAAGAGCCCGTCCCAGGTCTCGAGGGCGAAGCGGTCGGTCATCCCGGAGATGAAGTCGGTGACCGCCCGCTCCAGGGGCTCGCCCTCGCGCGGCGCCACGGCGAAGCGGATGGCGCAGCGCTCCGGGTCCTCCATGCACCACGAGAAGACGTCGCGCAGGATCCGCTGCGCCTTGACGAACTCGTCGTGCACCACCGGGTTCTCGTAGACGCGCCGGTAGAGGAAGTCGCGCAGCGCCAGGAGGGCGGCGTGCGCTTCTTGGCTCATCTCGATGTGGCCGCCGCCGTCGAGGTCGGAGGCGCGGATGACGTCGCCGATGAGCGCCGCCAGCCTGGAGCTGGTGCGGCTCCCGACGATGCGGCGGATGTCGGGCGGCACCTCCTCCTCGGTGAGGAGGCCGGCCCGCACCGCGTCGTCGAGGTCGTGGTTCACGTAGGCGATGATGTCGGCGAGCCGGACGATCTCGGCCTCGAGGGTGAGCGCCTTCGCCCCCGAGCCCTTCATCAGCACCTGCCCGCGCCCCTTGGAGTGGCGCAGGATGCCGTCGCGCACCTCGGCGGTGAGGTTCAGGCCGCGCCCGTCGCGCTCCAGCACCTCCACCACCCGCAGGCTCTGGGTCGAGTGGTGGAAGCCGCCCGGGAGCGCCTCGTTCAGCACCCGCTCGCCGGCGTGGCCGAAGGGGGTGTGGCCGAGGTCGTGCCCCATCACCATCGCCTCCACCAGCATCTCGTTGAGCCGCAGCGCCCGGGCGATGGAGCGGGCCACCTGCGCCACCTCCAGGGTGTGGGTGAGCCGGGTGCGGTAATGGTCGCCCTTGGGCGCGAGGAAGACCTGGGTCTTCCCCTTGAGCCTGCGGAAGCTCTTGCAGTGGAGGAGCCGGTCGCGGTCCCGCTGGAAGACCGGCCGCATGTCGTCCTCGGGCTCAGGCCGCTCCCGCCCCAGGCTGCGCGGCGAGCGGGCGGCGCGGGGGTGGAGCGTGCGCTCCTCCAGCTCCTCCAGCATCTCGCGGATGGTCCCCGGCATGGTCAGGCTCCGTAGAACATCGCCTCGAGCACGGCGATGAAGATGTTCGAGAAGGCGTGGAAGGCGATGGGGGCCGTGAGGTCGCCGGTGCGCTCGCGCAGCCAGCCGAAGACCAGCCCCGGGAAGAAGGTGGCGAGCCGCCACGGCTGCGGCACGACCAGGTGCCCGAGGGCGAAGAGCGCCTGGGTGGCGAAGAAGCCGTGGCCGAGCCGCGCCCCGAACACCCGGATCCCGCGCTCCGGGCGGCTGGCGGCGAAGGTGGACTGCATCCAGCCTCGGTAGAAGAGCTCCTCCGGCAGCGCCACCACCAGGAGCTGGTTCGTGACGAGCAGCAGCGGCCGCTCCGGCAGCCGCAGGTGGAACTCGGCGGGGAGGTAGTAGGGGCCGACCACGCGCGCGACCGCCTCGGGGAGGTGCGGCAGCATCCAGCCGTAGGTCCAGAAGCCAGCGAAGAAGACGGGGAAGACCAGGACCGCCAGGACGAAGGCGAGGCCGACCCCGCGTCCCCAGGCCCTCCAGGTGCGGGCATCGGAGCGGCCCCACCACGGGAAGCCGTGGTCGGGCCAGCGCTCTCCACGGTGGTGCAGCTTGTGGTCGGGGTACCAGATGAAGAGAAAGGCCGCGAGCCCGGCGGCGTTGCCCCGGAGCAGGCCGGTCGGGTCGAGGCGGAAGAGCTGCCAGGCGACCGCCAGGATGGCGATGACCTTGGCCCACGTGGCGAGGAGCTCCCGCCGGGCGGCGCGGGGATCGAGGGCGGCGAGCTCGATGGTCACGGCGGTGGCCGCGCGCGCGGCAGGCGGGCGCTAGGCCGGCTCCGGCGCGCCGATGGCCCTGCTCACCACCGCCACCGCCTGCGAGGGGTCGAAGGGCTTGCGCAACACCACGTCGGCCCCGAGCCGCCGGTAGTCCTCCATCTCCTTGTCGGAGAGGCGCGAGCTCATGAGCACGAGGTAGGTCTTCTTCCAGTGGGGGTGGGCCTTGACCAGCCGGCAGACGTCCGTGCCGTTGAGCTTCGGCATGTAGATGTCGAGCAGGAGGACGTCCGGATCGAGCGAGGTCATCTTGCGGAGGACCTCCTCGCCGTCGCGGGCCTCGCCCACCTCGTAGCCGGCGTCCTCGAAGGCGGCAGCCAGCGAGTCGAGGATCGCGGGCGAGTCGTCCACGATGAGGATGGTCTTCTGCTTCCCCATGGACAGTTCGTTTATCGCGTACCGGCGCGTCTTGTCGAGGAAACGGACCGTACGGCGGCGTGGCGTCGGCGGGAGAGCCTGAGCGCCAGCGCTCCCAGGAGCAGGGCGAGCAGGGCCGGCTGGCCACCGGCGGTGGCGCAGCCGCCGGAGGGCTTGGGAGCCGGATAGACGCTGCAGATGCCCTCCACGTCGTCTGCCGCGAGCACGCGCTTGCTGGTCTCGCCCGGAGCGGCGGTCGCCGCCATGGTGTCCTCCGGGTGGTCGGGCGGATGCGCGAGCCCCAGCACGTGCCCGAGCTCATGGGTGACGGTGTTCTGCACGTCCATGAAGATGCAGTTCGGCTGCGCGTAGTTCGTGCAGGTGCAGACCGAGGACGGGCTCGGGTCTCCGGCGGCGCAGACCGGCGGCGGCAAGCCTGGCCCGCCGGGCCGGTCGACGCAGGTGAAGTACCAGCCGTCGAGGTTGCCGAGCGGGTTCGACGGACTCGAGAGCGCGCCCGCCGTGCCGTTCCAGCCGTCGAGCTCCATGTCGGCGTCGTAGATCTGCCCCTTCACGGTGTCGTACGTCACCGTGGTGAGCGCGATGATCTTGGCCGCGCGGGTGTCGTCCCAGCAGTGGTACTTGGACGGGCAGTTCTGGCAGTACACGCCGGCGGGGCAGGCTTGGTAACAGGCGTCGCCAGCGGGCACCACCTGGCTGCAGAACTGGGTGCGCCAGACGATCAGGTTCGAATTGGCCGGCGCGCCGGGCTCTCCCAGGAAGAAGCCGGTCTCGTCGCTGGTGGTGGGGCCGCCCAAGGAGATCCTGGCGCCGGTGCACCGCTGCGACTCGCCGGCCCTGGTGGCGAGACCCCAGGTTGGGATGACAGACTGGACCGCCGCCATCGAGGTGGCGGCGTCGTTGCCGCAGGAGGGGGTGGCCCCCTTCTGGTACACCAGCATGGTGACGTGAGGGTCCTTCCAGAAGAGCGGCGTGCCGGTCGGGGTCTGGGTCCGCAGGAAGGCGAGCGCCGGTCCGGCGTAAAGGAGCCCGGCGGCGATCGCGAGAAGGAGGGGCGCGCGCGTTCTCATCGGGCGCTCCCGACGCGTGACCGGAGCTCGGCGATCGCCATGGGCTCGATGACCCGCTCCCGGGCGGGAAGGTGCGCCGGAAGGACCTTCATTCCGTCGAGCCTGGGGAAGGCGGTCTGCCCCGCCAGCGAGAACTTCCCGAGCGCGAGGCCGGTGACGCCGTAGGCCGGTCCGCCGCCCTTCCTGAGGAACAGGGCGACCTCCTCACCATCGCCGAACGTCGGAGACCCTTCGACCGACTGCCCGAGGCGCCCCACCTCGCCGCCCGGGACGCTCACCTTCACGCTCGCGGGCGCCTGGCCGCGCCAGACCTCGGAGACCTTCACCTCCACCTCGGTGAAGATCCGGCCACCCTCCCAGCGCGCGGCGCGCTTGATCACCTTGCCGCGCACCACCGCGTCAGAGCCCCGCGCGAGCGACTCCACGCTCTGCTGGAGCGCCACCGCGGCGAGCGAGGGGACCGCGTGAAGCAGCCCGAGCACGAGGAGCCACTTGCGCATGGGTTCATCCTACTCTGTGCTAGGTTTCGCCCGCCATGGACAAACCGCGCGTACGCTTCGCACCTTCTCCCACGGGATACCTCCACATCGGTGGCGCACGCACCGCGCTCTTCAACTGGCTCTGGGCGCGTCGCACCGGCGGCACCTTCGTGATGCGCATCGAGGACACCGACCGGGAGCGGTCCACCCAGCAGGCGGTCGAGGCGATCTTCGACGGGATGCGCTGGTTGGGGCTCGCCTGGGACGAGGGTCCCGGCGTGGGCGGCCCGCACGGGCCCTACTTCCAGACGGAGCGGCTCGACCTCTACCGCGAGCACGCCGAGCGGCTGGTCCGGGAAGGCAAGGCTTACGCCTGCTACTGCACCAAGGAGGAGCTCGAGGTCCAGCGCAAGCAGGCCGAGGCGGAGAAGCGCCAGTTCAAGTACCCGGGCACCTGCCGCGAGAAGCCCTACGATCCGTCGAAGAAGCACGTGATCCGCTTCCGGGTCCCCGAGACCGGCTCCACCTCCTGGGACGACCTCGTGAAGGGGACGATCAGCACGCCGCACGAGACCTTGCAGGACGAGGTGATCCTCCGCGGCGACGGCATCCCGCTCTACAACTTCGGCGTGGTGGTGGACGACGTCACCATGAAGATCACGCTGGTCGGGCGCGGCGACGACCACGTCAACAACACCGCCCGCCAGATCCTGATGTACCAGGCGCTCGGGTACGAGGTGCCGGTCTTCGGCCACTTCCCCATGATCCTGGGCGCGGACAAGACCCGGCTCTCCAAGCGCCACGGCGCCACCAGCGTCACCGCCTACCGCGACATGGGCTACCTGCCCGAGGCGGTGGTGAACTACCTCGTGCGGCTCGGCTGGTCGCACGGCGACCAGGAGCTCTTCTCGCTCGAGGAGATGATCCAGCTCTTCGACATGAAGGACGTGGGGGCCACCGCCGGCGTGTTCAACCCCGAGAAGATGCAGTGGGTGAACCACGAGTGGCTGAAGCGGCTCACGCCGCCGGAGCTGGCGAAGCGCGCCCTCCCCTACCTCCGCGCCGCCGGCCTGCCCGCCGAGGACGACGCCAAGCTGCTCCAGGTGGTCACGGTGGCGCAGGAGCGGGCCCGGACCCTGGCCGACTACGCCGCGCAGTTCCGCTACTTCTACGAGCCCATCGCGCTCGACCCCAAGGCGAAGGACAAGTTCCTGGTGCCGGCCAACGCCCCGCTGCTCCAGGCGGTGCGCGACGGCATCGCCGGCATGGAGGGGCTCGAGACGGCCGCGCTGGAGAAGCTCTTCCACCAGGCCGCCGAGGGCCGCGGCCTCGGCGTGGGCAAGGTGGCCCAGCCGGTGCGCGTGGCGCTCACCGGCGGGACCGCCTCTCCGGGCATCTACGACGTGGTCCAGATCCTGGGGCGGGAGGAGACGCTGAGGCGCCTCGACGCGGCCCTGAAGCTCGTCGGTTAGGCGCTCCGGCGCGATCTTGCGGGGCCGCGCCGCCTGCGATACACGGCCAGGATGGCCGAAGCTGCCCGCTCCCAGAACTTCCTCACCGAGATCGTCGAGCGCGACCTCGCCGCCGGCCTCAACGGCGGACTCGTGGTGACGCGCTTCCCGCCGGAGCCGAACGGCTACCTGCACATCGGCCACGCCAAGTCGATCCTGCTCAACTTCGGGCTGGCGCGGCAGTACGGCGGCCGCACCCACCTGCGCTTCGACGACACCAACCCCACCGCCGAGGACGTGGAGTACGTCGAGTCGATCGAGGCCGACGTGCGCTGGCTGGGCGGCGACTGGGGAGAGCACCTCCACTTCGCGTCGGACTACTTCGAGCGCATGTACCAGTGCGCCGAGCGGCTCATCCGCGACGGGAAGGCCTTCGTCGACTCGCAGCCCCAGGAGGCGATCCGCGAGCAGCGCGGCAGCTTCGAGCGACCCGGCGTGAACAGCCCCTTCCGCGAGAGGCCCGCGGCGGAGAGCCTCGAGCTGTTCCGGCGCATGCGCGCGGGCGAGCTCCCCGACGGCGCCTGCGTGCTGCGGGCGCGCATCGACATGGCGCACGAGAACGTGCTGCTGCGCGACCCGCTCCTCTACCGCATCCGGCACGCGCACCACCACCGCACCGGCAACGCCTGGTGCATCTACCCGATGTACGACTTCGCCCACCCGCTCGAGGACGCCTTCGAGGGCGTGACCCACTCCATCTGCACGCTCGAGTTCGAGTCGAACCGCGCCCTCTACGACTGGGTGCTCGACAACCTCGGGCCGTGGGAGCCGCGCCCGCGCCAGTACGAGTTCGCGCGGCTGGCGCTCGGCTACACGGTGATGTCGAAGCGCAAGCTGCTCCAGCTCGTCAACGAGAAGCGGGTGTCGGGCTGGGACGACCCGCGCATGCCCACGCTGGCCGGCCTGCGGCGGCGCGGCGTCACGCCGGAGGCGCTGCGCGACTTCGCCGAGCTCATCGGCGTGGCCAAGAACAACAGCGTGGTCGACATCGGCAAGCTCGAGTACGCCATCCGCGGCGACCTCGAGGGGCGCTCGCCGCGGGCGCTCGCGGTGCTGAACCCGCTGCCGCTGCTGCTCGAGAGCTGGCCGGCGGGGAAGGTGGAGGAGCTCGAGGTCCCCTGGTGGCCCGGCGAGCCCGGGCGCGGCCTCCGCAAGGTGCCCTTCGGCCGGGAGCTGCTCATCGAGCGCGAGGACTTCTCGGAGGAGCCGCCCAGGGACTGGAAGCGGCTCGCCCCCGGGCGCGAGGTGCGGCTCGCCGGCGGCTACGTCGTCCGCTGCGACGAGGTGGTGCGCGGCGAGGGCGGCGAGGTGGTGGCGCTCCGCTGCAGCCACGACCCGGCGTCGCTCACCGATCCCTCGCGCCGCGCCGCCGGCACGCTGAACTGGGTCCACGCCACCCGCTCGGTGGCGGCCCCGGTGCGGCTCTACGACCGGCTCTTTAGCGTCGAGCAGCCGGACGCGGCGGGCGACTTCCTCACCGTCCTCAACCCCGACTCGCTCAAGCTCGCCCCCGGGGCGCGCCTCGAGCCGGCGCTCGCCACCGTCGTGCCGGGCAGCCGCTGGCAGTTCCTGCGCCAGGGCTACTTCTTCGCCGATCCCATCGAGTCGCGCCCCGGCGCGCCGGTCTGGAACCGGACCATCACGCTCAAGGACACCTGGGCCGCTCGCGGCGCGGCCCGCCCCGAGCGCGAGCCGCGCAGGAAGAAGGAGCCGTCCGCGGCCGAGCCCCGCCGCAGCCGCGCCGAGTTGCGCGCCGAGGCGCACGCCGCCGACCCCGCCCGCGGTGCCCGCTTCGCCCGCTACCGGAGCGAGCTCGGGCTCTCCGAGGACGACGCCGACCAGCTCGCGGCATCCCCCGACACCGCCTCCTTCTTCGAGGCGGCCCTCGCGGCCGGAGCCGCCCCGGCCTCCGCGGCGCGCTGGCTCGTCAACGAGCTCGCCGGGCTCGCCGGCGGGAGATCGCTCGAGGGGCTCCCGCTCTCCGGCGCCGCCTTCGGGCGCTTCGTGGCGGTGCTCGAGACCGGACGGCTCACGCCGGCGGCCGGGAAGGTGCTCCTCGCGGCGCTGGTGCAGCGGGGCGGCGAGCCGGAGGCGCTGATCGCCGAGCTCGGGCTCGAGAAGGTGATCGACCGGTCGGCGGTGGAGGCCGCGGTGGAGCGCGCGCTCGAGGCCCGGCGCGCCGAGGCAGACCGTTACCGGGCCGGGGAGAAGAAGCTCTTCGGCGTGCTGGTGGGCGCCGCGATGAAGGAGGTCCAGGGCGCCGCCGACGCCGCCCTGGTGCGGCAGGTGCTCCAGGAGAAGCTCGGCTGAGTCCCTAAGGGGGGAACGATGAAGATCGCCTCGCACCGGCCGCTGCTGGCCCTCCTCCTCGCGGCCGCCGGCTGCGGGGGCGGGAGCACGCCCACCCTCACCGTCGCCCCGGCGACGCTCTCGCTGTACGCGGGCGGCGCCGCCGCCAGCCTCTCCGCCAACTTGAGCGGCGGCTCGGGCGACGTGACCTGGTCGCTCTCGCCGGGTCGGGGAGCGCTCTCGGCCACCAGCGGCGGCACGGTGCTCTACACGCCGCCCGCCACCCTCTCTTCGCCGGTCACCGAGGTGCTCACCGCCTCCGCGGCGGGGAAGACCGCGCAGGCCACCATCACCGTGAGCCCGCCCCCGATCGTGCTGAGCCTCGACCCGAACCGCTCGCCGGCGGTGGCGGGCGGGGCCCCCGTGACCTTCACGGCCACCCTCTCCGGCGCCACCGGGGCGGTCAGCTGGAGCCTGAACCCGCCCGCCGCGGGCACGCTCTCGCCGACCACCGGCGCCACCGCGACCTACACCCCGCCCTCCCAGCCGGTGCTCCAGGCCACCCAGGTGACCGTCACCGCCACCGCCGCCGGCGCCACCGCCACGGCGCCGGTCACGCTGGTGCCGAGCGGCCCGGTCTCGCTGCCGAACTGGGCCTGGCATTCCGCCTCCGACTGGAGCGGGAGCACCCTCAGCCTCGCCGTCCCTGCCGGGCAGTCGGCCATGGTGCTGCTCCTCAACACCGGCGACGGGGCCGTCGACAAGGCCAGCGCCAGCCTGACCGTGACCGGCACGGCCACCCTCCTCTCGCAGCTCGCCCCCGCGACCTCCGCGCTCACCGTCGCGGGGATCGATCCGGAGCTGGCGCTCGCCCTCGGCCACGAGCAGGTGCGCGCCGCCGAGGCCGGCCTCGCGCCGCTCCTCGCGCCGGTGAAGGGCTCGCTGGGCCTCGGCGTCGTCTCGCAGGCGCTCACCGCTCCCGACCCGCACCCGGCCTGGTGCGTCGCGGCCGGGTTCCCGGGCCCCGGCGCCACCTTCTCCCGCCGCTCCGCCACGCTCGCCTGGACCACCGCCCACGCCCTCTTCTACGTGGACGACGCCAACGCCGGGGAGCTCAGCACCGCCGACTGGAGCGCGCTCGCCAACGCCTGGGAGCAGCGGATCTACCCGAGCGACACCGGCCTCTTCGGCCCGCCGAGCGACGTGGACGGCAACGGCAAGCTGATCATCCTCTTCACCTCACAGCTCGGGGGCCTGAGCAGCGGGGGAGCGGTCGCCGCCGGCTACTACTGGGCCGGGAACCTCTTCGGCCCGGACCCCACCGCCGGCTGCAACTGCGGCGCGGCCGGCGCTCCTCCCTGCCCGAAGAGCGGCAGCCTGGGCTTCACCTTCCAGGGCTCGAACGGCGCCGACATGTTCGTGATGAACACGCCCACGAACCTGGCGACGGCCAACTACACCCGGGCGGCGGCGCTGTCGCAGGTCATCCCCTCCACGCTGGCGCACGAATTCCAGCACCTCATCAGCTTCAACCTGCACTGCCTCGTCCGCGCCACCACCTGCGGCACCGAGGAGACCTGGCTCAACGAGGCGCTCTCCAAGGTGGCGGAGGACGAGGCGGGCTTCGGCTGGAACGTCAGCCGGGCGGCGGGCGCCGAGTACCTGGCCTACGCGCCCACCAGCGGGACGAGCACGTACCTGGGCTACGATCAGGCGAGCCTGACCATCTGGGAGAGCGACCCCATAGGAAACTACGAAGGCGTGCACGCCTTCCTGCGCTACCTCGCCGATCGCCAGGGCGCCGCGCTGCTGACCGCGCTCTCCGGAGATCCGGCGACCGGGAACAGCCTCAAAGGGAAGGAGAACCTGGCCTTCGCCGCGGGGCTCACTTTCGAGTCGGCCGTGGCCGACTTCACCACCGCCGCCGCCTTCTCCAACGAGACCTTCGTCCCCGACCCGCGCTTCGACTACACCGGCGCCTCCTGGACGCCCTTCCACGCCGCCCTGCGCCACCTCGAGTACCAGAGCCTGAACCAGGGCACCCCCGCGACCGCCACCCTGCGCGCCGACGGCTGGAACGCCTTCGCTACCGGCGCGGCCGGTTCCGGAGGCGCGACCATCGTGGTGCAGAGCGCGGCGACGGTGAAGCCGGCGGTGCTCCTCATCACCTTCACCGGCACGCTGCCGAAGACGTGAGCGGAGGTCGATCGAGACGCTTGACCGGAGGGCCCGGTACTCGCTATAAGGCCGCGCTCTCCAACGATCCAGATGTTGGGGGATCGTCTAACGGCAGGACGCCAGTCTCTGGATCTGGCTATCAAGGTTCGAATCCTTGTCCCCCAGCCAATTTTCACCCCGCGGTCGTTGACAGGCCGCGGGTCCGCAGGTAGATGAACCGCAGCAAAACCGGCAGCAAAGGCCCCTTCGTCTAACGGTTAGGACGTCGGCCTCTCACGTCGAAAACATGGGTTCAAATCCCGTAGGGGTCACAGTCAGTGCCCCGCCAAGTGTGAGACTTGGCGGGGCTTTTTTCTTGCCCCGCGACCGTAGCGCCTTTGGAAGGCGCCCGACGTGGCGCGGATGCGCACCGTGGGGGGCGGAGGTGCGCGGATGCGAGGGGGGCGGGCAGGGCGGGAGAGGGATGCCCGGTGGCTCGTCGCGCTCGGCGCGGCGCTGGTGGCCTGTGGCTCGACGGCGGGGGCGCCCGCCTCCCAGTCGACGTCCTCGCCTCCGCAGCAGCCGACCGCGCCCCAGCCTTCGGGCCCGCAACCCACGCCCCAACCCACGGCGCCGCAACCCACCCCGTCCCCGCAGCCGGCTCCCTCGCCCACGCCGCCCCCGACGCCTGCCGTCCAGCCCGCCGCCTCGCTGCCGCCCGGCTACCGGCTCGTGTGGGCGGACGAGTTCAACGGGGACCGGATCGACCCCTCGCGCTGGAACGTCTTCGACTGGCGTCGCGGCGAGGCGCAGGACACGCCGGACGCGGTCGAGGTGAAGGACGGGATCCTCCGCATCTCGACCTACAGCGAGGGCGGCGTCCAGAAGACCGGCTTCCTCTCCACCGAGTACGGGAAGTACGAGGCCACCCACGGCTACTTCGAGGCACGCATCAGGTTCCACGGCGTGTCGGGGCAGTGGTGCGCGTTCTGGCTCACCTCGCCGACCATCGGCGATCCGCTCGGAGATCCGGCGAGGGCCGGCGCCGAGATCGACGTGGTGGAGCACCGGATCGTCGACGAGAGCGGCTGGCGGATCGGCGACTGGGTGGCGCAGAACGTCATCTGGGACGGTTACGACCTGCACCGCGCCGACGTGCACCACGGCTCGCCCCTGCCGGACGGCGCGCCGGTGAACGGGGCGTGGCACACCTTCGGCGTGCTCTGGGACGACGCGCAGTACGTCTTCTACGTGGACGCGAACGAGCTGTGGCGCACCAGCGCCGCGGTGTCGCAGCGGAGCGAGTACGTGCTCCTCACCTGCGAGATCCTCGACCACGACTGGGCGGGGAACGTCCCCGCCGGCGGCTACGGCCCGAAGAGCGGCTCCAGCCCCGGCATGGAGGTGGACTGGGTCCGCGTGTGGCGGAAGTGACGCTCCGGCCAGCGCCTCAGCGCCAGACGCCGTAGGTCCCGCCGTGGTGGCCGGGCTCGCGCAGCACGAGCCCGTCGCTCTTCCATGCCCCGGCCGCCTTGGGCCCCACCCAGAAGCCCTTGGGGTCGCTCCGCCGGCAGGTTTTGCGGAGCCAGACGTGGACCTCGTCGAAGATGCGCCGGAGCCCGAGCGGCTTGGCGCGGTTCTCCTTCGGGTCGCGGGTCATGTCGAGCTCGGCCCAGAGGCGCCCACCCACCAGCTCGCCGGCGTCGTTCCGGACGCAGCGCTCGTAGTGGAAGACCGGCGACGGCACCTCGTCGATCTCCAGCATGCCCTTGTCCGGCCCGCGCTTGAGCGCGTGGGCGGTGATGTCGCCGAAGCGCTCGGCGGCGAGGTAGCAGGCCTCGCCCTCGAAGGCCTCCATCGCCTTCTCGTCCACCTTGGGCGCCTGGTAGCCGGGCGGCACGAGCTCCGGGTAGAGCGTCAGCTCGTGGCGGGCCAGGAGGCGGAAGAGCGCGCGCTCGTCCTCGGGGAGAAAAAAGATGTCGAGCTTGGCTGCCATGGCTTGCGTACCTCTCGTGATCTGGAGGCCACCCGGAGGCGGCGGAGATGGAAGGATCTAGAATCCGCCCGGCTGGATGGGCGCCGCGCCGCCCGAGGGCGGCACCGGCTCGAGCGGCTCGGGGAGCGGGCGCGGCGCGAGCGGCTCGGGGAGGCGGCGCGGCGGCGGCAGCGACAGCGAGCCGAGGTCCACCGTGGCGCCGGCCGTGATCGACACCCTTCGCTCCACCGGCTGTGGCTCGATGAAGCCCGAGGGCGTGGCGCCGGGCCGGCGCACGGTGAGCAGGTAGTGGCCGGGCGGGAGCCGCACCTCGAAGCTGCCGTCGGGCGACACCGGCAACGAGCGGCGCGGCTTTCCCACCGAGACCAGCGCCCCCGGCGACGGGTGGCCGCCGTCGATCACCCTGCCCCGCACCAGCCCCTCGCCAGCCACCGCCTGGTGCGTCGGAGGGGGCAGCACCCAGCGCACGAAGCGCACCTCGGAGGCGTCCGACTGCATCTGCACCACCGTGCCGTCCGGGGCGAGGGCGAACTCGCGGAACTCGAAGCGCCGGTCGCCAGGGGGCACGGCGCCGACGCCCGAGAGCTGCCCCTGCGCGCTGAGCGCGAGGAGGAGCACCTCGGCCGCCGGGGCGTTCTCGTCGGCCCCCTCGGCCCGGTCCACCGCCAGGACCAGCAGCCCGTGCCGGTCCACCCCCACCAGCCGCACGCCGGTGAGCGGCACGCGCGAGTGGAGCTGGATGCTGCGCCGCACCCGCCCGTCGAGGCTCGAGAGCTTCACGGCGGCGAGCCAGCGGCTCACCCGCTCGGCACGCACGAAGAGGTCGTTGCCGACCGGCAGGCCCGGCAGAGGGCCCTCGGCGTGCATGCCCCCCCAGCCCAGCTCGACCCGCACCGCCTGCCCGTTCTGCATGAGGAAGAGCGGCCGCTGCTTGCTGCAGAAGAGCTGGTCCACGCCGCGGAAGGAGGCGTGGAGCGCGCCCGACACCAGCAGCCGGCCGCCGGGCTCGTACTGCGCCAGGGTGGGCGGCTCGCCCTCGTGGAAGACGAAGACGTGCCCATCCTCGCTGACGGAGAGGTCCGACTCCACCACGTGCTCGGTGCCCTGGCTGCGCAGGGCGAAGCTCCCCGCCGGGCGGCCGCGCGGGTCGTAGCGCACCACCCGGCCGTTGAGCGCATCGAGGACGTGCAGGAACCCGGCGGGCCCGATGGCGAAGCTGGCCGGACCGAGGGCGTCCTCGTCCTGGCGGGCGGGGTTGCCCTGCATCCCGAGCTGTCCGGGACCGTTCCCGGCGCCGCCGCGCGCCCAGACGTGCTCGGATGCGGCAGGGGCGCGCCCGACGCCACCGCCCGGGAGGTCGAGCGACGGCGCCTCGGGCGCCACCGCCACCACCGGCTCCTCGGCTGGCGCCTGCCCGGCGGGCGCCCCACAGGTCTGGGGCCGCTCCTCCGGCCACACCCCCACCACGCCGAGGTCGCGCGTCTTGCCGAGCGCCACCTCCACCTCGTCCACCCGCTGGTCGGGGACCAGGTTGGGGCCGCCGATGAGGAGCGAGTAGCGCCCGGGCGGCAGGGCGAGCGCGAAGCGGCCCAGCGCGTCCGCGGTGACGGAGAGGTCCCGGCCGATGACCGCCACGGTCGCGCCGGCGGCCACCGACTGGCAGCCCTTGTGGCGCAGCGTGCCGGTCACCTGACCGAGGCTGCGCGGCGCCGGGCGCACGGGGGGCAGGCCGCGCGCCGCGGCCAGCGCCGGTGGGGCAGAGAATGCCGCGACGAGGACGGCGGCCAGGAGGGCGGCGGGACGCACCACGGCGCGCATCATAGCCGAAGGGCGGAGCTTCGCCGCGCCATCGCCGCTCAACTCCGCCCTGGCTCGGTGAGCCGCAGCGCGCCGAGCACCCGGCGGGCCTCGGCGGGGGAGAGCCCCCCCCTCTCCACCGCCAGCTCCACGATGGAGCGGCCGCTCCGCACCGACTCCTTCACGATCTCGGCCGCCGCGGCGTAACCGAGCCGCGGGGCCAGCGCGGTAGCGAGGCTCACCGTCCGCTCGGCGTAGAAGGCGAGCCGCTCCGGGTCGGGCTCCAGGCCGCGGGCGCAGCGCCGATCGAAGGCGCGCACCGCGTTGGCGAGGATGGTGAGCGCGTGGCACAGGTCGTGCGCCACCAGCGGCATCATCACGTTGAGCTCGAGCTGCCCGGCGCCGGTGGCGGCGGCGATGGCCTGATCGTGCCCGATCACCTGGTAGGAGACCATCGCCAGCATCTCCGCCATCGAGGGGTTCACCTTGCCCGGCATGATGGACGAGCCGGGCTGCACCGGCGGCAGCCGGAGCTCGCCGAGGCCGGTGTTGGGGCCGCTGCCGAGCAGGCGCACGTCGCCGCCGATGCGCAGCAGCTCCAGCGCGAGCGTGCGCAGCGCGCCCGCCAGGGCGGCGAACGGGGCCAGGGACTGCATGGCGTAGAAGAGGTTGCCGGCCGGCACGAAGGGGACGCCGGTGAGCCGCTCGAGCTCCTTGCACATCAGGGCGCGGTAGCGCCGGTGGGCGTTCAGCCCGGTCCCCACCGCGGTGCCGCCGATGCCGAGCGCAGCCAGCTCCGGCAGGAGGTCGGCGATGCGGCGGCCGGCGTGTCGCAGCGCCGCCGCCCAGCCCGACACCTCCTGCCCGAGCCGAACCGGGGTGGCGTCCATGAGGTGGGTGCGGCCCGACTTCACCAAGCCGTCCCAGGCGCGCGCCTTGGCCTCGAAGGTGGCGGCGAGCTCGCCCACCGCCTCCAGCACGGCCGGCGCGAGCTCCAGCGCCGCCAGCCGGATGGCGGTGGGGATGACGTCGTTGGTCGACTGCGCCATGTTGACGTCGTCGTTGGGATCGACGAGCCCCCTGTCGCCGCGCTTCCCGCCGAGGAGCTCGCAGGCGCGGTTGGCCAGCACCTCGTTCACGTTCATGTTGTGCGAGGTGCCGGCGCCGGCCTGGTACACGTCCACCACGAAGTCCCCGCGCCATTGGCCGGCGAGCACCTCCAGCGCCGCCCCCTCGATGGCGCGGGCCTTGGCGCGCGGCAGGAGGCCGAGCTTCGCGTTCACCCGCGCGGCGGCGAGCTTCACCCGCACGGTCGCGTCCACGAAGGCCGGGTGGGCGGTGAGCCCGGAGATGGGGAAGTTCTCGACCGCGCGGGCGGTCTGCGCGCCATAGAGCGCGGCGGCGGGGACCTTCACGGTCCCCATGGTGTCCTTCTCGATGCGCGTCCTCGGCGTCCTCGCGGCCATGGTGAGCCCTCCGGCGCCTACCCTAGCCCAAGGGTCAGGTCGCGGCCACGAGCCGGAGGGGCGCCTCGACCACCGCCTTGAAGGTCTGCAGGAAGCGCGCGCCCACCGCGCCGTCGATCACCCGGTGGTCGCCGGAGAGGCCGAAGCGGCAGCGCTCCATGGCCACGATCTCCCCGGAGGCCTCGTCCACCCAGGGCACCTTGCGCGCCGCGCCGACCGAGAGGATGGCAGCCTCGGGGGGGTTGATGATGGCGTAGAAGGCGTCGATCCCGAACATGCCCAGGTTGGAGACGGTGAAGGTGGCGCCCTGGTACTCGTCTGGCTTGAGCCGCCGGTCGCGGGCCCGCTTCGCCAGGTCGCGCGTGAGCCGGGCGATCTCGAGCACCGACCTCCGATCGGCGTCGCGGATCACCGGGGTGATGAGCCCGTCCTCCACCGCCACCGCCATGCCCACGTGCACCGCGCCGCGGCGCAGGATGGCGTCGCCCCCCCAGGCGGCGTTCACCTCGGGGTGGCGGGTGAGCGCCTCGGCGGCGGCCTTGAGGACCAGGTCGTTGAGCGACACCGGCCCGTCGCCCAGCTCCTCGAGCTGCTCGCGCAGGGCCACCAGCCGGCGAACGTCGGCGGAGATCTCGAGGTAGTAGTGCGGCGAGCCCGGCTTGGCGACGCCCAGGTTGCGCGCGATGGCCTTGCGCATGGGCGAGAGCGGCAGCGACTCCTCGTGGAGCGCGCGCTTGGGGGGCAGCTCGCGCCTGGGCCTCGCGGCGGCCGCGGGGGCCGCCGGCGCGGCGCGCGGCGCCTGCTCGAGGTCGGCGAGGACCACGCGGCCGCCCGGGCCCGAGCCCTTCACGCGGGAGAGGTCGAGCCCGCGCTCGCGCGCCGCCTTGCGGGCGGCGGGGGAGACCGGGATGCGGCCGGTGAAGGTGCCGGTCGCGGGCTTGTCGGCGGGACCGGCGCTCCGGAGCTCGGGAGCCGTTTCCCGCGGGGCTGCCCCTCGCTGTGCCTCCGCACGCGGTGCGGCGGGGGGCTCCGAAGCTCGCGCGGGGGCGGTCGCGGGCGCCGCCTCGGCCTGCGTGCTCTGGTGAGAGACCTCGCCGCCCGCCTTGGCCTCCTTGGCGGCGTCGGCGACCTTCGCCGGCGCGGCCGGCTGGTCCGGCACCTTCTCGCCCGCCTTCCCGATCCAGGCGATGGGCTGCCCCACCGGCGCGGTGTCGCCGGTCTGCACCACCACCGCGAGCAGCACGCCGCCCTCGAAGGCCTCGACGTCGAGGGTGGCCTTCTCGGTCTCGACCTGGGCCACCACCTCGCCCGCCTTCACCTCGTCGCCGGGCTTCTTGAGCCACTCCGCGATCTTGCCCTCGGTCATCTCGTCCGAGAGCTTCGGCATGTTGATCGGCTTCGGCATCAGTTGCTCCGGTACAGCGCTCGCCGGCACGCCTCCACCACCCGCTCCGGCGTGGGGAGCACCTCGTGCTCGAGGGGCTTGGCGTACGGCATGGGGACGTCGAGGCCGGTGACGCGCAGGACCGGGCCGTCGAGGTCGTCGAACCCGTGGCGCTGGATCGAGTCGGCCACCTGGGCTCCCGAGCCCATCCACGGCCAGCCCTCCTCCACGATCACGCAGCGGTGGGTGCGCGCCACCGAGGCGAGCACGGCGTCGAGATCGAAGGGGCGCAGCGTGCGGGGATCGATCACGCAGGCCTGCACGCCCTCTTGCGCGAGCAGCTCCGCCGCCTTCTGGGCCACGAAGCGCATCTTCTGCCAGGCCACGATGGTCACGTCGTCGCCGTCGCGCACCACCTCGGCCTTGCCGAAGGGGATGAGCAGCTCACCCTCCTCGACCTCGCCCTTGCTGCCGTAGAGCACCTCGGACTCCATGAACACCACCGGGTCCTCGTCGCGGATGGCCGTCTTGAGGAGCCCCTTGGCGTCGCGCGGCGTGGCCGGCACGCAGACCTTCAGCCCCGGGACGTAGGCATAGGTGCTCTCGAACACCTGCGAGTGCTGCGAGGCGAGCTGGTGGGCCGCCCCTTGCGGGCCGCGGAACACGATGGGGCAGTGGAGCTGGCCACCCGACATGGAGCGGAGCTTCGCCGCGTTGTTCACGATCTGGTCGTACGCCAGCAGGGCGAAGTTCCAGGTCATGACCTCGATGATGGGACGCAGCCCGCCCATCGCCGCCCCTATCCCGAGTCCGCAGAAGCCCAGCTCGGCGATGGGGCTGTCCACCACCCGCCACGGGCCGAACTCCTTGAGAAGACCCTGGGATACCTTGTAGGCGCCGTTGTACTGGCCCACCTCTTCACCCAGGAGGAACACCCGCTCGTCGCGCGCCATCTCCTCGCGCATCGCCTGGTTCAGGGCCTCGCGGTAGGAGACGATTGGCATAGGGCTGCCTTTTGACCGACCGATGACCCGGGCGCAAGGAAAAGCTGCCGGGCGAGCACTTCTTGCCGCTGCTCGCTCGCCCGCCCCCCCATCAGGAAGTTTGAATCCGATCGGTCTCGCGTGGCCAACTATCGACTGATCGCGCGGTTCCGCGCCGCACGCGGATCGTCACCCTCGTCGGAGGCAAGCCGTGAAGCCACTCGTCAGGTTCGGAAGCACCCTCGTCGTGGCCGCCGCGTTCGCTCTCACCGCCTGCAAGGGAGACCGCGGCCCCGCCGGCCCCGCAGGCCCGTCGGGCACCTCCGCGACCCCGTCTCCCACCGGCGGCGGCGGCCTCGCCCTCACCATCACCGGCGCCAGCATCACCGCCGACGGCCACCCACAGATCGGCTTCACCCTGGCCGACGCCGCGGGGAACCCGGCGAGCGCCACCAACGTCTCCTTCAACTGGACCATCGCCTGGCTCGGCACCGACGCGACGAGCGGGCTCGGGGCCTACCAGGCCTACATGCTGAGCCCGGTGACCGGCACCGCGCCGGGGGGGCGCATGGGCACGACCCAGCAGCCCACCGCGGAGTCGGGCACCGCCGGCACCCTCACCGACCAGGGCGGCGGCAAGTTCCAGTACACCTTCAAGTTCGCGCTCCCGTCCGGCTACGCCGCCAGCGCCACGCACCGCGTGGGCGTGTGGGCGAGCCGGCCCATCACCGGCACCGGCGGCACCACCGGCATCCCGGCCGAGAACGACATCGTCAACGGGGTCTTCGACTTCGTCCCGGCCGGCGGCACGCCGACCACCCGCGACCTCACCGCCACCCAGAACTGCAACGCCTGCCACGGCATCCTGCAGGCCCACGGCGGCTTCCGGCGCGACGTCCGGCTCTGCGTCACCTGCCACACCACCCAGCTCGTGGACCCCGACACCAGCGACACCAACGACCCCACGCAGCTCAACCCGCTCACCTTCAGCACGCTCGTCCACCGCGTCCACCGCGGCGCCAACCTGCCCACGGTGAAGCTGGCGCTCTCGGCGGCCAACGCCACCCAGGACCCGGACGCCCGGGCCTGGGAGTACCACGTCATCGGCTTCCGGAACGGCGACAACGTCTACGCGAGCATCGTCGCGGATCCGCTCACCTACTCGGCCCTGCAGCCGCCGCCCACCGCGCCGACCAAGTTCGCGAACGCGGGCGTCGTCTTCCCGCAGGACTTCGGCTACATGCGCAACTGCACCATGTGTCACCAGCAGGCCAAGGACGCGAGCGGCACGGTGATCGGCGGCCAGGACGCGGCCCAGTACCAGACTTCCTTCTCGCGTCGCACCTGCTCGAGCTGCCACGACGCCACCTGGTTCGGCGACCCGGCCGCCCTGCCCAAGTTCCACCAGGCCCACCACGGCGGGCAGCAGACCGCCGACACCACCTGCACCGCCTGCCACCAGGTGAGCTTCCCCGCGCAGCACGTCGACACCTGGAGCGACCCGGCCGCCAGCCCCCTCATGGTGACCATCAAGGCCCTGCAGAACACCGCGCCGGGCGGGAACCCCACGGTGGTCTACGACGTCACCTTCGCCAAGACCGGGAAGCCGCTGCCCGACCTCACCCCGGCGACCCTCACCCCCGCCAACGTCTCGCTCGCCAACGTGGGCCGCATCGCCTTCACCATCTCGGCGATCGGGCCCTTCCCGGACGGCAGCGGCGCCGACTTCACCTACGCCGCCACCTGCTCGCAGCAGCTGAACCTGGCCACGCTGCCCACCCGGCAGGGCGACGGCTTCTTCCACTTCACCTTCGCGAACCGCAGCGGCGACCCGAGCCAGCCCTTCGTCGCCGGCGCGGCCGGCAACGCCGGCGCCAGCGCCGGCTGCCCGGTGATCCCGGTCGCGGGTGGCACGCCGCTCACCGCCGTCATCCCGACCGGCGCGACGGGCACCTGGGCGGTGGGCGCAGAGGGGCGCACCAACAACACCAAGCTCCTCTCGCAGGAGCAGAACATCGTCACCCTCGCCCCGTACCACACCGGCACCCTCACCGGCTCCGGCGCGACGCAGAGCTTCGAGGAGCCGTTCCAGGCGAACGACATCAAGTACTTCGCCCCCGGCTCGGACGTGAACACCGGCACGCCGCGGCGCAACCCGGTGGCCACCACCCACTGCAACGTCTGTCACCAGCACCTGGCGGTGCACGGCGCCAACCGGGTCTCGGCCGAGTACTGCATCGTCTGCCACACGCCCGACAACTTCGACGTGACCCGCATCCTGGGCGGCCGCCAGCTCCCGGCGACGCTACTCGGGGACCCCAGCAAGACCATCGACGCGCTGCCGGCGCGGGCCATCACCCTCAAGGTGATGATCCACCAGATCCACACCGGCGAGAACCTGGACGTGAACAGGCCGCTCTACCTCTACGCCTTCGGCGGGTTCCTCACCCAGTTCGGCGACGTGCGCTTCCCCGGCACCACCGCCCAGTGCGCCAAGTGCCACGGCGCCCCGGCGGCGGGGCAGGCGCCCACGTTCGCGCTCGACTCGGTCCCGGGTAACGCGGCCGGCACCACCTACCACGTGGTGGCGAACGGGCCGTCGGGCTCGGGCACCACCAACCCCGGCCCCTCGCTGGTCGGCCCGATGGGCTCCGCCTGCCTCTCCTGCCACGACCACGCCGACTCGGCGGCCCACGTCCAGGCCATGACCGTGGGCGGCTTCAGCATCCCGCCGGCGCTCGCCTCGGGCCCTCAGAGCCCGTTCACCTACGTGATCCCGCCCACCGAGAGCTGCACCGTGTGCCATCAGGAGAGCGCGCAGTTCTCGGTCTCCTCGGTGCACGCGCCGATCGCCACCGGGCTGCGGGAGTGACGGTGCGCGCGAGGGGGTGACGACGGGTCACCCCCTCGCCGAGCCTTCCCCGCTGCGCGGAGCGCGAGCGGCGGCGAGCGTCAGGGCTTCGCGAGCGTCAGGGCTTCGCGGGCGGAGGCGGCGCGACCGGCGCGGCCGCCGGCGCGGCGGCGGGAGCGCCCATGCCCGGGGCGGGGTAGTCGGCCAGGTCCACCTCGCTGGCGATGGCGCCGTTGTCCACCACGTAGTAGACGCGCACGTCGTCGCCGGGCTTGAGGGCGTCGAGCCCGGCGAGCGGGGCGCCGTCCTTGCCCACCACCTTGACCGCGCGGACCTGGTAGGTGACCACTCCCGCGGGCGTGTCGACCTTCAGCTCGGGCTTCACGGCGTCGACCGAGCGGACCTTGCCCATGTCGCAGCGGGTCTTCTCGGTGGGCGTGAAGCCGTGGGGCGGCGGGAACGGGGAGCCGGCGCCGAGCGCCAGCGCGAGCAGGTGGGCGGGGGCGAGCATGTCCGATTCCTACCACGCTCGCGGCGGCGCGTCAGATCTCGCGGCGCAGCGCCGGGTCGGAGGAGGAGGCGTAGACGTCCTCCCAGATCACCTCGGGGTCGGGATCCGGGGCCTGCTCCGCGTCCTGCACCGCCGCCTGTACCGCGCGGCCCACCTCGGCGTCGAGCGCCTCCAGCTCGGCCTGGCCCAGCTCCAGCCCCGCCTCGCGGGCGTGCTCGACGAGCACGTTGAGCGGGTCGCGCTTCTTCTGCTGCTCCACCTCGTCGCGGGTGCGGTAGGTGGCCGGGTCGGCCATGGAGTGGCCTCGGAAGCGGTAGGTGCGCGCCTCGAGGAGCACCGGCCGCCCCTCGCGCGGACGGCACTCGGCGGCGGCGCGGGCCACCGCGTCCCGCATCGCCAGCACGTCCATGCCGTCCACCAGCTCGCCGCGCACGGCGCTGGCGGAGCCGCGCTGCCAGACCTCGGTGACGGCGGAGCTGCGCTCGATGGAGGTGCCCATCCCGTACCGGTTGTTCTCGCAGATGAAGACGCAGGGCAGCTTCCAGAGCGCGGCCATGTTGAGCGACTCGTGGAAGGCGCCGTTGTTCACCGCGGCCTCGCCGAAGAGGCACACCACCACGCCATCCCCCTGCCGGTAGCGCTGCGCGAAGGCGAGCCCCACCGCGAGCGGGATCTGGCCGCCGACGATGCCATACCCGCCGTAGTTGTGGCGCGGCGCGTCGAACATGTGCATCGAGCCGCCCTTGCCCTTGGTGATGCCGCTGGCCTTGCCGTAGAGCTCGCCCATGACCCGCTCGGGCGGCGTGCCCCAGGCGAGCGCGTGGCCGTGGTCCCGGTAGCCGTTGATGATGCTGTCGCGGGCGGGGTCTAGCCCGGTGCGCACCCCGACCGCGATGGCCTCCTGGCCGATGTAGAGGTGGCAGAACCCGCCGATCTTCCCCTCGGTGTAGACGCGCCCGGCCGCCTCCTCGAAGCGGCGCAGCAGCAGCATCTGGCGGTAGAGCGCGAGGACCTCGGCGCGATCGAGCGAGGGCGGCTTCTCGGCCAGGGGGGAGACTTTCGCGGGCATGGGTGATGCTTTTACGGGCGCCGGGCCCAAAGTCAACGCGCCGCTGCGAGCCGCGCCGCCAGCCGCCGCAGCGCGATCTCGGTCTTGGCGTCCTCGATCTCGCCCGCCTCGCACGCGGCGAGGGCGGCGTCGAGCGGGCGCCAGCGGAGCCGCGCGCCCTCCTCGAGCGGAGAGCCGTCGCCGTCGCCGGGCGCGTCCACCTCCGCCGGTCCCACGCCGCGCGGCACCTCGGCGCAGAGCAGGTGGATCTTCTCGGAGGCGATCCCGGGGAGCATGAAGAAGCCGGCGCCGAGCGGTGCGAGCGCCGAGGGCGCCAGGTCGAGCCCAACCTCCTCGCGCACCTCGTCGGCGGCCCGCCGCCGCAGCGCCTCCAGCCCGACCTCGCCCGCCTCGATCACCCCCGCCACCAGCTCCTCCACGAGCAGGTGCTCGCCCTCCGGGAGACAGACCGGGCGGCCCCTGCGGAAGAGGGCGGCCGGGCGCAGGCCGGCGCGCGTGAGCACCTCCCAGCCGCCCGGCCCGCGCCCGTACAGGCAGACCGCGACGGCGTCGAAGCTGGGGCGGTCTATGACGTCGATGGGGTACTCGGCCGAGGCGCTCCCATCGGCCCGGCGGTTGCGGGCGCGGTAGCGCTTGAGCCTGAGGAAGCCCTCGTCGCAGCGGCTCCGGGCGGTGCGGTCCTCGACGATCTCGATGTCGGTCACGCGGGGCATGCAGCCAAGTAGGCGCCCCGGCGGGCGCGGCGCAAGCTCGAACCGCGGGTGGTGGCGCGTGGCGCGGCGCGCCGCAGATTTCGAGGACCGCCTCGGGAGGGCGGGCCCATGAACCAGCGCGAGATCTCCGAGCTGCTCCGCGACCTCATCCAGCTCGACGTCGACGCCGTCCACGCCTACGACCAGTCGATGAGGGCCCTCGACGGCACCGTGGTGCAGGGCACCCTGGCGGAGTTCCGGCTCGACCACCAGCGCCACGTGCTGGAGCTCTCGCAGGCGCTCCTGGCGCGCGGGGAGGCGCCGCCGCCCTTCTCGTCCGACGTGAAGGGGTTCGTGCTCGAGGGCTTCACCGCGCTGCGGGCCCTGGCCGGCGTGGAGGGCGCCCTGCTGGCCATGCGCGGCAACGAGCAGCTCACCAACACCACCTACGCGAGGGCGCTCGCCAAGCCGCTGCCGGCCGAGCTGCTGTCGCTGGTGCGGCGCAACTACGCCGACGAGCAGCGGCACCTCGCGTACATCGAGAGCGCGCTCGACGGCCGGATCTGGGAGGGGGAAGAGGCGCGGACGTAAAGCCGCGCGGGAGCCGCGACCCCCTCCCTCCCCCGCTTCGCGGGAGAGGGAGGGGGGCTTCGGCGGAGCTCTACGCGACGACGCGCAGGCCCTTGTACTCGGGCAGCTCGTCGAACTGCAGGTAGCGGTAGACCGAGTCCTTCTTCGGCTCGATCTTCTCCTTGTAGGCGGCGAGGTACTCGGCGACGGTGGGGAGGCGGCCCAGGTTCGCGGACAGCGCGCCCAGCTCGGCGGAGCCGAGGAACACCTTCGCGCCCTTGCCCATGCGGTCGTCGAAGTTGCGGGTGCTGGTCGAGAAGACCGTGGCGCCGTCCGGCACGCGGGCCTGGTTGCCCATGCAGAGCGAGCAGCCGGCGATCTCGATGCGGGCGCCGATGGCGCTGAACACCGAGTAGAAGGCCTCGTCCTTGAGCTGCTGCTGATCCATCCGGGTGGGTGGGCAGATCCAGGTGCGGACCGCGCCGTTGAAGCCCTTGCCCTTCCAGATCTCACCGGCCGCGCGGAAGTGGCCGATGTTGGTCATGCAGGAGCCGAGGAACACGTCGTGGATCGGCGTGTTCTGGACGTCGGAGAGGACCTTCACGTCGTCCGGGTCGTTCGGGCAGGCCAGGATGGGCTCGGCGACCGTGGCGAGGTCGATCTCGATCACCGCCGCGTACTCGGCGTTCTTGTCGGCGCGGAGCAGCGCCGGCTTCGCCAGCCAGGCCTCCACCGCCGCGACGCGGGCGGCGAGGGTCTTCGCGTCGGCGTAGCCGTCGGCGATCATCTTCCGCATCAGCGCCACGTTGGAGCGCAGGTAGGTGGCGACGCTCTTCTCGGAGAGGTCGATGCAGGCGGCGGCGGCGCTGCGCTCGGCGGCGGCGTCGGTGAGCTCGAAGGCCTGCTCCACCGACAGGTCGGGGAGCCCCTCCATCTCGAGGATCCGCCCGTTGAAGACGTTCTTCTTGTTCTTCTTGGGGACGGTGAGGAGGCCCTGCTTGATGGCCTCGAGCGGGATGGCGTTGACCACGTCGCGCAGCGTGATGCCGGGCTGCAGCTTGCCCTTGAAGCGGACCAGCACGCTCTCCGGCATGTCGAGCGGCATGAAGCCGGCGGCCCCGGCGAAGGCCACCAGGCCCGAGCCGGCCGGGAAGCTGATGCCGATGGGGAAGCGGGTGTGGCTGTCGCCGCCGGTCCCGACGGTGTCGGGCAGGAGCAGGCGGTTGAGCCAGCTATGGATCACGCCGTCGCCCGGCTTGAGCGACACGCCGCCGCGGGCCACCACGAAGTCCGGCAGCGTCTTGTGCATCTTCACGTCCGCGGCCTTGGGGTAGGCGGCGGTGTGGCAGAAGCTCTGCATGAAGAGCGGCGCCTGGAACTTGAGGCAGGCGAGCTCCTTCAGCTCGTCCGAGGTCATGGGGCCGGTGGTGTCCTGGCTGCCCACGGTGGTCATCCTGGGCTCGCAGGCGGTGCCGGGCAGCACGCCGGCGACGCCGCAGGCCTTGCCCACCATCTTCTGCGCCAGCGAGTAGCCCTGGCCCGTCTTCGCCACCGGGTTGACCGGCTTCACGAAGAGGTCGGTCGCCGGGAGGCCCAGCGCGGCGCGCGCCTTCTCGGTGAGGGCGCGGCCGATGAAGAGCGGGATGCGGCCGCCGGCCTTGAACTCGTCGCGCAGGGTGTTGGGGGCGAGCTCGAACTTCGAGAGCACCTCGCCCGCCTCGGTGCGGACCTCGCCCTTGGCGGTGTCGACCACCACCACGTCGCCGGTCTTGAGCCTGGTGACGTCGGTGCGGATGGGGAGCGCGCCCGAGTCCTGGGCGGTGTTGAAGAAGATGGGGGCGATGACGCCGCCGATGATCACGCCGCCGCGACGCTTGTTGGGCACGAAGGGGATGTCGTCGCCGATGGCCCAGAGCACGCTGTTGCAGGCGCTCTTGCGCGACGAGCCGGTGCCGACCACGTCGCCGACGAAGGCGACCTGGAAGCCCTCCTTGCGGAACTGGGCGATGGTGGCGAGGCCGTTCGGGAACTTGCTCTTGCCCATGGCGAGGGCGTGGAGCGGGATGTCGGGGCGGGTGGAGGCGTCGCCGGCGGGCGAGAAGTCGTCGGTGTTGATCTCGCCGTCGACCTTGAAGACCTTCACCTTCACCGTCGCCGGCACGCCGGCGCGGCGGGTGAACCACTCGGCGGCGGCCCAGCTCTCGAGCACCTTCTTCGCGGCGGCGTTGGTCTTCGCGAGCTTCGCCACCCCCTCGAAGGCGTCGTAGACCTGGGTGGTGCCGGCGAGCGCGTGGGCGGCCTCGGCGGCGAGCTCGGGATCCTGGAGCGCCGTCACCAGCGGCTGGACGTTGTAGCCGCCGAGCATGGTCCCGAGGAGCTTCACCGCCTCGAGGCGCGACAGCACCGGCGACTTCTTCGCGCCGGACGCGAGGTCGGCCAGGAAGGCCGCCTTCACCTCGGCGGCGGGGTCCACGCCGGGGGAGACGCGGTCGCGGAGCAGGCCGAGCAGGAAGGCCTCTTCGCCCTTGGGCGGGCTCTCGAGCAGTCGGCAGAGCTCGCGCGTCTGCTCGGGGTCGAGGGGCTTCGCGGGGATGCCCTGCGCACTACGCTCGGCTTCGTGCTTCCGGTACGCGTCGATCAAAGGGAGGTCCTCCTGGAGTGGAAATTTGGGCGAGCCTGTATACACCGACTCACCCACCCCTGTCAGGGGGGCTTTCCCACTCTCGGTGCGGGCAGGCGGAACGCTAGCCCGCGTGGGGGCCGGCGCGACGGACATCCACCCGGTTGTCGTAGAAGGTTGAGCCTCCTCCCTGGTCGGAAAGCCGCTGCGAAGTCAGGGCGTTGACCGTCCGAGCGCCCGGCGCGTGGGCCGTCCAGTAGACGCCCTCCGCGACCGCGATCCCATCCGGGATGCGGGTGGTGACGTGAAGGGTGAAGCGCACCTCGCCGAGGCCGTTCCAGGCGACCACGGCGTCCCCCTCGGCGAGGCCGCGCCGGGCCGCCTCCGCGGGTGAGAGCTGCAGCCGCTGACCGCCCGCCTTCCGGCGCAGCTCCTCGCGGTCCATGAAGGTGGAGTTGAGCGTGTAGGGGTTCACCCCGGTCTGCAGCCGGAGCGGGAGCGCCCCACCGTCCTCGTGGGCGGGGAGGTGGTCGAGCAGCGGCCGGGGCTCGCGCGGGTTGAGCAGCTCGATCTTCCCGGAGGGCGTATCGAAGCGGCCCCGGGCGCCGGTGGGGAGCCGCAGCATCACCGCCCTGCCCTCCTCGAGCGCGGCGCGGTCGAGCCCCTCGCGCATGGGCGACGGGCGCGCCAGGAGCTCGTCGACGAGGTCGTCGGCGCTCTTCCGGAAGACCTCGTCCTCGAAGCCCATGGCCCGGGCGAGGAGCTGGAACACCTCCCAGTTCGGCTTCGCCTCGCCGAGCGGCGGGATGGCGGGGCGCACCCGCTGGACCGCGTAGTGGCCATAAGAGCGGTAGAGGTCGGGGTGCTCGAGCGAGGTGGTGGCGGGGAGCACCAGGTCGGCGAAGCGGGCGGTGTCGGTGAGGAAGCGCTCGTGCACCACCGTGAACAGATCCTCGCGCGCGAGGCCGGCCAGCACCGCGTTCTGGTCGGGCGCCACCGCCGCCGGGTTCGAGTGGTAGACGTAGAGCGCCCTCACCGGCGGCGCGAAGGAGGGCGAGAGCGCCTCGCCGAGCCGGTTCATGTTGACGAGCCGCGGCGCGGGCGAAGGGGCGAGGTCGGGCCGCGTCACCACCGAGACGTCGAAGGCCGCGCTGGCGGACGAGCCGGCGTAGCAGCCGCCGCCCTCGCGGCCGAAGGCGCCGGTGAGCGCCGGCAGGCCGAGGATGCAGCGCACGTTCATGGCGCCGTTGCCGTAGCGCGAGAGGCCGTTGCCGAGCCGGATGAAGGGGGCGCGGGCGCGGGCGTAGCGGCGGGCCAGGTCCTCGATCCGTTCGGGCGCCAGGCCGGTCAGCTCCGCCGCGCGCGCCGGCGGGAAGCGCGGCAGGACGTCGCGGCGCAGCTCCTCGTAGCCCTGCACGTGCGCGGCCACGAACGCCCGGTCGACGAGCCCCTCGCGGTCGATCACGTGCAGGAGCCCGAGCGCGAGGGCGCCGTCGGACCCCGGGCGGACCAGCACCAGCTCGTCGGAGAGCGGGGCGGTGTGGGTCTCGTAGGTGTCGATCACCCAGACCTGCGCGCCGCGGGCGCGGGCCTGCTTCACGCGCTGGATGAAGTGGATGTTGGTGGCGACCGCGTTGATGCCCCAGAGGACGACGAGGTCGCTCTTGACCGCCTCGTCGGGATCGAGGCCGAGCGTGGCGCCCATCACCGACTTCCAGCCCGCCTCCTTTCCGGACGCGCAGATGGTGCGGTCGAGCCGCGAGGCGCCGAGCCGGTGGAAGAAGGCGTGGCCGGCGTTGCGCTGCACGAGCCCCATGGTGCCGGCGTAGGAGTAAGGCAGGATCGCCTCGGCGCCGTGGCGCGCGGCCACCTCGCTGAAGCGGTCGGCGATCCGGGCGGTGGCGGCGGCCCAGGAGATGGGGCGGAAGGCGCCGGCGCCCTTCTCGCCGACGCGCTCGAGCGGCGTGGTGAGCCGCAGCGGCGAGTGGACCGAGCGCTGGTAGTCGTTCATCTTCGGGCAGAGCGTGCCCCGCGAGTACGGGTGCTCGGGGTCGCCGCGTACCGAGATGGCGCGGCCGGCCTCGACCTCCACCAGGAGGCCGCAGCAGTCGGGGCAGTCGTAGGGGCAGGCGGAGCGGGTGAGAGGCATGCGCCGTATCCTAGACGGCGACCCATAGGCGTGAACAGCGCCGGGGCGGGGCGGCGACGCCGCATCGGACCCCCGCGCCAGGGGCGGGGCGAGGGCTCGGATGTTGGTCCTAGGGCAGCCGCCCCTCGGCGCGCACGCCGAGCAGGGTGCCGACGCCGAGAGCCACGTAAACGCCGCCCGAGAGCAGCCGGGCGCCCTGCCGCGCCCGCGGACTCCGGCCGAGCCGATCGCCCACCGTCCCGGCGAGGAGCGCGTAGGTGCAGTCGCTCGCCACCGCCAGGGCCACGAACCACGCGCCGAGGAATAGGATCTGCAGCGGCACCTGCCCGCGCGCGGGGTCGGCGAACTGCGGCAGGAAGGCCAGGAAGAAGATGGCGGTCTTGGGGTTGAGCAGGTTCACCAGGAAGCCCTGCGCGAAGAGGCGCCGCGCCGGGGCTGGCGGCGGGGTAGCGTCCGGCCCGGGGCGCGCGAGCCAGGCGCGCACCCCCAGATAGACGAGGTAGGCCGCACCGCCCCAGCGCACCGCCGCGAAGGCGACAGCCGAGGAGGCGAGGAGCGCCGACAGCCCGAGCACCGCCGCCACGTGCACCAGCCCGCCGGTGGCGATGCCCATGGCGGACACGAGCCCGGCCCGCCGCCCCTGCTGCAGGCTGCGCGCGACGATGTAGGTGACCGCGGGGCCGGGCACCACGATGAGGGCGCCGGCCGCGAGGGAGAAGAGGAGGAAGGCGGAGCGGGAGAGCATGGGGGCGGAGCCTACGGCTTGTCCGAGGCGTGGTGCGGGGCCGGCGTGGGGAGCTCGGGGACGCCGATCACGACGGCGCCGCCCTTGAGCGGATCGGGAGCGGGACCGGTCATGGTCACGCCAGGCGGTTGCGTGACGCAGCGCGAGCCGTACTCGTCCTGGACGCAGCGCTGCCCTTCGGCGCAGCCGGTGCAGCGGGCGCGCTCGCAGAGCCCCGTACGCGGGTTGCAGGCCATGCCCGAGACGCAGGCGGCGACGCAGCCGCCGCTGCCCCGCGACACCGCCGACGTCGCCCCCGCCAGGCCGCTCCAGATGGCGGCGCTGCGGGCCATGTCGGGCGTGGTGGAGCGGCAGGCGGTGAGGCCCATGGCGAGGGCCAGCATCACGGTGGCGAGCTTCATGGATTCCCCCTCGGTGAACGGCGCTCGCAGCATATGACGGGCTGGCGGCGCAGGGAACGAGGGCGACCGATGAGCGGCGCGTCCGAGGCGCCGATGGACGCCGGGGCGGGGTGCGGGGCAGTGTTGCCGGGGCAGTGTTGCCGGGGCAGTGTTGCCGGGGCGGGGTTGCCGGGGCGGGGTTGCCGGGCGCCGCTCCGGGGACGGCGCTGCGGTGCTCGGCTCTGCGGGGGCCCTCGCCGGCGCTGACCAGCGGGCGGAGGCTGCGCGCCCGGCCCCGCCGCAACGCCGTGCG
>DASRRJ010000027.1:0-69416 GCA_035656915.1 Anaeromyxobacteraceae bacterium | reverse complement strand
TTGTCGCCGCGCTCCTGGGCGAGGTCCCCGATGCGGCGCAGCTCCGGAAATGGCATCGTCTCCTCTCACGAGAAGCGCTGGATCCCAACGTCGGCAGAGCGACCTTGAAGCGCGGATGGGCGTGCTAACCGATCACGCATGCATGAACGACAGGCTGCGCGAGAAGTGCGCCAACGCCTTGATCGATACGCTCCGCGACGAGCGGGTCGACGTCCGCATCCGCCGCAAGATCGCCGCCCGCCTGCTCGCACCCCTCGTGCCGCGCGCGCGCGAAGCGGCGGCCGCGAAGCGTGCGAGAGAGGCAGAGTAAGGCTCGGGGACCTGACAAGCCGGGGGCGCCGGCTCCTTGATCACCCGGCCCCCCACATCGAACCTGCGCCGCGGCCCTTGGGGATTGCCGGGAGGCCGCTCTACTCGCTGCAACCCTGAGGCGCTCGCGCCGTCTTCTATTGCGCGAACGTGCAGTCATCGAGGGAAGGGGACCCCATGACTCGGCCCTTGCCCTCACAGATGAGCGAGATGCGCTGACCCTTCGATAGTTGCGCTGCTTGACGCGCTTCTGCCTTCTGGACGGTCGCCATCGTGTTCATGAACTCATTGGGCGAGGCGAGGTGGACAACGATGTTGTCCATGAAGTCCTTGTCGACGGATGAGACGGTGCCGCGGACCTTGAGAGTCTTGCCACGGTAAACGTTGTCCGCCGCGACCTCGTTGGCCTCGTAGTCCTGCCAGAGTCGACGATTGTCCACTTCCATGCCGGCGGTTCGGGCGGCCGGGCGTGCCGGCTCCTGGGCATTCGATGCCGCGGTTCCGGAGGGCGTTGCGTTGCCACCGATGTGCCCAAAGAGCCAAATGAAGAACAGGATCCCGATGATGAAGCCTACAACCTTCGCACCACCTGACTGAGTTGGACTCTTCTTCCCACAGTTCGGGCAGACCTTCGCCTCACTGCTGATCTCTTTCTTGCACTCCTTACACGGCTTCATCGACATGGGAGCCCCCTTCCACGTGAGGAGCCTCCATCTTACGACGCACACCGTCAGCTGGGGAGCGCATTCTTGCTCAACCGAGCGTCATGGAAACGGCCGTTTCGCTGAAGCACCCCCGTTTCACTGACGCGCGGCGCGCGGGACATAATGTGTTTCCGCTCATGCGCGAGCCGCTCGACGGGCGGCTCGGCGCGACGTACGCTGGACCGCATGTCCGCCCCGCACTTCACGCTACCGATGGCGCTCCTGCTGCTCGGCGCCGTGGCGTCCGCCGTGGGTGCTACGATGACGGCGTACCAGACCAATCGCGAGCGCGCGGAAAATGCTGAGAAGCAGGCCGCCGCCGAACGAGTGCTCCGGGAGAAGACGGAGGAGATCGCCAGGCTGAACCGCGAGATCGCTGCCAGCGTGACCGGAGGTAGCGCATTCCCTTATATGTCAGTCGCCGGTGAGCCAGGCGGCATCCCCGACAACCCCATGGTCACGCTGCACAACGACAGCGGCTATCCGCTATACGACCTTTCGTTCCGGCTCGTCGACTTCGACGAGGCTGACAAGCTGAAGGGGCGCAAGACCGTATCGTTCGAGGAAGTCCTCGGCACTGTGCGAGGCGTCGGCAACGTTGGGCCGAAGCAGATTGTCTTCATTGGGCGAATCCTGCCGCTGTCGATGACTGCCACGCGGAAAACGTTCAACGTGTTCTTCACGGCGCGCAACGGGTCCTTCTCGCAGCACTTCCAGTTTCGGAGAATCGAGGGGCACTGGCAAGTGGCAACGAAGATGTCCAGGGACCTCCCGGACAACAAGTCAGAGCCGATTTACGAAAGAGTGGATCCCCTCTTTCCGAAGCTCCCCGACGGTTCACCGGACTGGTGACGGGTCGCCGCAGACTCGCCGCACCGCCCACCGCCAGAGCGGGCGGGGCAGCATGCCGAACACCTTTGAGACCCCACGCGCCAGGCGCCCCCGAAGCCGGGCGGGCGGCTTCGCGAGCACGTTTCGCTCGAGATGGACCATGCACTGCTGCTGCGGCACATCGGGCAGGTGGCGGCGCACGGCCTTCGCGACCGTCGGCGATGACGTCGAGATGCGCCACGGCGACTACTCTCGCCAGAGCCGCGTCATTGCTTCTTTCAGCTCGGGGGAACGGCACCCCGGCTTCACCCCGGTATCATCGCCCTTCTCGACGCAAGCGAGGATCTGCTTCACGACCGGTTCCGTGCAGTCGAGGGGCTCCAGACCCGCCTGCTTCAGCTCATCGAGGCTGCCGGCCAGCACCTGGCGAGCCTGGTCCATGGCCTTCCGCTTGGCGGTCGGCAGGCTCTTCAAATTCGCCTCGGGTATGGCGGCCGACTTCGAGACGAGGCATACCTCGGCTGAACGTGCGACGAGGTGAGCGCGATCGAGTTCGTATGACACGTCGATGATGGCTTGTTTCGCGCCGTCCCAGTACGGCGCGCTCTCCCCCAAGTCGACGAGGCCGGAAAGTGCCTGCATCTCGTCCGAACCGCAGAAACGCTCCACCGCCTCAGGAGAAGTGCCGTTTGGAAACGTTCTGATTACGTCGTATCCGACACAAAGTGCCGCCTTCTGGACGACAATCGCGGAGCAGTCCAGTGGCTTCGCGGCCTTGTCAGAGAGATCGGACCGGACAGTCGCGACTGCGCCATCGAGGTACTTCAGTTGGCGCTGGAGATCGTACATCTTGCGCATGTCGATGATGCCGGCCCCCTCGGCCGCATATCGCTTCTCGGTCTTGATCTCCTCCTGGATCTGCTTCCGCAACTCCGAGAAGAAGCAGATGGACGTCGACGCGGCCGCGATCTGGTACTTGGGCTGGGTGATGTACGTGGCCCGGATCCGAGCGCTTCGCTCCTTAACCGGGTCCGGTTGGGAGTCCCGGGTCTCGGTGGCATCGGTGCTCGTGGCTGTCGCGAAGGTGCCAACGGGTCCGTCACTGTTGGAATCATGGCCCGCGGCTGGAGCCACGAGCATCATGAGAAGCGCAGCATGGGAGATCATCGCAGAGTCCCTCCTCGTCGGCAGCATCTTAGCGCGGTTCGTCGAGGACGAACTAGCGTTGATCTCGTAGCGAATACCGTTGCGCGGCGATGCCGCGCCGCTCCAAGCCCGACCCGGTTTCCCGAATGGTTGGCGCTCGCATTCGAGCGCTCCGAGAGGAGGCTGGCTTGACGCTAGAAAAGCTCGCCTACGAGAGTGAAGTGGGGTCGAAAGGCTTCTTGTCGGACATCGAGCGCGGCCTCGCACGTCCGTCGCTACTGACCCTCAAGGCGATCGCTGATCACCTCGGCCTCGAACTCCTCGACCTCGTGACTTTTCCAGGGCAGGATGTTCGCCAAGCGGCGGTCGACCGTAGTCGATTCGCGCCGCCCGAGACCCTGCGCCGATGGCTATCAGAAGTCCCGGCGCCCCCTGCTCGGAGCAGAACTCGGCGAGGCGGGTGAACCTGCGTGGATGACAAGTGAACACCCCCGACCACGCCTCATTCTCGGGCGCGGTCAGTTCAGTGCGTTGCGCGTCGTGAGCCCCGGATTCGCGCTCCCGGGCGCTCGGTCACTCGGAGCTGCCGTACACTTGGGCGCAGACCTCGCCCGGGACGGATCGTCATCGAATCGAGGATGCGCTCGAGAGCGGTTGACGCCCTCATGTAGTGGTACACGAGCCCGTCGGTCGGCTTTAGTTCGCTACGGTCCATTCTGAGAAGTTACCAGACTGGGGCCCTCAGCGGCGTTGTTGCTGGAAACCCAGTATGCTAGGTTACGACCATGCGGACGAAGAAGGAGCGGACGCGCGTCATCGGATACGTGCGGGTGAGCACGGACGCGCAGGCCGAGGAGGGCGTCAGCTTGGAGGCACAGCGCGAGAAGCTCCGCGCGTACGCGCTCGCGACCGACCTCGACCTCGTCGCCATCCGCGAGGATGCCGGCGTGAGCGCCAAGACTCTCGCGCGCCCCGCCCTACAGGCCGCGCTCGACGACCTGAAGGCGGGCAGGGCCGACGGGCTCCTCGTGGCGAAGCTCGACCGGCTGACGCGGTCGGTGCGCGACCTCGGGAGCCTCCTCGAGGGCTACTTCGCGTCGCGCTTCTCGCTCCTCTCGATCGCTGATGCGGTCGACACTCGCACCGCTGGCGGGCGGCTCGTCTTGAACGTGCTCTGCAGTGTCGCGCAGTGGGAACGGGAAGCCATCGGCGAGCGCACGGCGGACGCGCTCCGGCACCTGAAGGCGAAGGGCGTCCGGCTCGGCGGCGAGGCGTTGGGCTGGCGACGCACGGGCGAGAAGGACGCCGAGGGGCATTGCGTTGTCGTGGAGGATCTCGAGGAGCGCGCCACCGCGCGTCGAATCCGCGACCTCCGCGCGCGAGGGCTTTCGCTGCGCGCGATCTGTGAGCGACTCGCGGCCGAGGGGCGGCGCACGAAGAGGGGCGGCGGGTGGGCGCCGCAGACAGTTCGGCAGGTTCTAGCCCGCGACGTCGCGGTTCCGCGCGGCGCAGCGGCAGTGGCGCGATGAACGGAGGAGCGATGACGGGAAAGAGCCAGAAGAGGGGACGCACGGGCCCGCCGAGCAAGGGGCTCGTGAAGGCGATGTTCAGCATCGAGCCGGCGCAGCTCGCAGCGCTGCGGCGGGAGGCGACTCGGCGTGCCGAGCAGGACCCCGACGTTCAGACGGGCCGGAAGAGCCTCCGCGCGGCGGTCGACGCAAGCGCGCTCGTGCGCGCCGCGCTGGCGGCATGGCTCGGGAAGCACACGAGTCCCGCGGTCGAGGTACTGAACAAGCCGCCGTCAGCGCGACGTTCGTCCCACTGACGCGAAAGGGGCTGACAGTGACTCTGCCCGCATGGCTCGACTGGCCTCACGTCGCCATCTTCGGATCGGGCGTCGCGACCACGATCGGCGTCCTGATCGCGATTCGGAACCTCACGCACTGGAGACGCGAACGTCAGCACGACGCCCGGAGCGCAGCGGCGGCGCGCATTGCGGAAGCGCTCTTCAAGGCTGGAGCGTCACTCGAGTCGCTACGGTTCCACGCTGAGTTGACGGCTGGTGGCTTTCTCGCGGCGATAGATGGCGAGCGACTTCCGGATCGTGTGCTCGTGCGCACCCACCGTGTGATTGAGGATCTGCGGCGACACTTGGACGGGTCGACCGCGGTCGCCGACCTCACGGCGGCGCGGACCGACGTTGCGCTCTACCTGCCGAGTGCGGGGCCGCTCATGAGGCTTGCCGAGAGGTCGTTCGCTCTCATCCACCGAGACGTGGACGATCTCAAGAACTCGTTGGACGGGGATCCGCCAGGCGAGGAGTTCCATGCGGCGCTGAAGCGGATCACCGAGGAGCGCGCCCGAGACCTTCACGATCTGTCGCGACAGGTTGCCGCGGAGCTTGGCCCCGTCGCGCGGCACGAGAAGAGGCGCGGCACGTAGAGGACGGGGGCGCGCCGCTCCCAACGGCCGCCCCCGAATCAGCACGACTTGGAGGGTCGAGCCGATGGTCGGAATAGTAGTAGCGCACTGCCCCGTTTGCCGCGAGTTCCATCCCGCGGAGCCCGACCCGCTCGCCGTGAGGCCGAAGCGTCAAGGCCCGCGCGCGCCTCTCGTGGGGGCGTGGGCTTCGCGCTGCCGAGCCATTCAGCGCGTACACGAGGAATGGAAGGACGCTCCGATGGAGCCCGACCCTGCCGCTCTCTTCCGGCATGCTGAGGCGGACGACCTCGAGCGTGCGCAGGACGCGATAGCCCTCATGGCTCGGGGCGCGGAGCAGCTACGCGCGGTCCTCGGGCTACAGGTTGCTGATGATTGGTACGCGGTCCTCGACGCAGCGTTGGCGAAGTCCAGTGGCTTCAAGGCTCTCAGCCAGAAGTCGGAGGCGCTCGCGCTGCCCGCGGCCTCGACGCCTCGAGTCGGGGGGGGGCGCAGGGTGGGGGACTGCGCGCGCCTGGCGGCATGGCTGCTAACCCTCCGCCCTGAGATCAAGGGGACCCTTGCGGCCTTCTGGGCGATCGCCGTGGGCTTCGAGGATCCCGTCTCGCTCGACCCGAACGATCCCGAGAGCGTTGGGGTCGCGAACCGCGACGAGATCGAACCCGAAGAGCCCGCGGTTCCGGGGCTCGTGTTCAAGAAGAGGGTGGAGAAGTGGGCAGAGGCGCTGAAGACGGCCAAGGGGATTCTGTAGGAGTCGACGAGTCTCCGGGCCCGTGCGCTCCGATTCTCCGGCAAGGCAAGGAGTGCGACCGTCCCGCTCATGAACACTGCAACTGCCACCACCACTAGCAGCAAGCCCGCGAGCCTGCTCCGCACGATCCGCGCTCGACGTGGGATCAACCAAGAGCGCCTTGCGGCACTCTCCGGCTTCTCTCGAGGCTGGATCGGGTTCCTCGAGCGCAACCCGGAGTGCATGACGTCAACGGCCGCCGAACGGCTCGCCGCCGTCCTTCACGTCCTGCCCGAGGATCTCCACCTGTGCGACCCCGCGGGATCACGGAGGTCAGCATGACCGCGCCCGCCCTGCCGATCGCCGACGAGCCGCGCTGGACCGTCGACGACGTCGCCCGCTACCTGCGGAAGTCGGTCCGCTGGGTCCGGGGCGAGTACCTCTCCGAGCGCTTCCCGTGCATCCGCGTCGGCAACTCGATCCGGTTCGATCCCGAAGTCATCCGCGCAATCGGGCGCGGCGAGCCTCCACCCAGGCCGGCGCGCGGCGTCCTCGCGCTGACCCCGAAGCACAGACAGTAGGAGCCGATCACCATGGCGAGCGTCTTCAAGCACCGCGACCGCTGGTACATGAAGTGGAAGAACGCTCCCGGCCGGCAGCCGCGCTATCTGCGCGCGGCCGGCGAGGACGGCTGGTCGAAACAGCGCGCCCAGCAGGAAGCGAACGCCCGCGAGCGCCACGCGCAGATCGGAGAGCTACCGCTCGAGGGTGCCGAGGCGATGACGCTCGCGGAGCTATGCCGCTGGTGGCTCAAGAACTGGTGCAAGGAAGCGAGCCGCGCGCGGGAGACCTCACGGCTCAAGGCGAACGTCCTCGAGCAGCCGATCGGCGAGCTACCCCTCAAAGCGGTCACGGCCGCGGCCATCGAGGCACGCCTGCGTGAGATGGAGGAGGTGGGCGCCGCGTCCGCATCGGTTGAACACGTACGCCGGACGCTACGCACCGTGTTCAACAGGGCGCGAAGGGCGAAGGTCTGGGACCGGAACCCGGCGGCTGACGTCGACACCCGGTCCATGGACCCGGTGAGCGAGACGCGGCCCCTCACCGCGGATGAGGTGGCGCGCGTCGTCCCCGCGATCGCGGAGCCCTGGAAGCGCGACTTGGTAGTGGCAGCCTTCTACACGGCGATGCGCAAGGGCGAACTCCTCGCACTCGAGCAAGACGCCGTCGACTTGGAGGCGCTCACGGTCCGCATCGAGCGCTCGCACGGCCGCAGCACGACGAAGGGCGGGCACAAGGACACGATCCCTCTGGCGGCTCCGGCGCGTCCGTACTTCAAGCACGCCATCGACGCGGCGAAGGGGAGCGCGCTTGTGTTCCCCGGCCCGGATGGCGAGCGGCGCCCTGCCTCCACCGACGCCGTTGCGATCGTGCAGAAGGCGCTCCGCGATGCCGGTATCGTCGAGGGCTGGGACCACCTCTGCCGGCGGAAGCGGTGCCGCGAGGAAGGCGGCGGTCCGTACGCCGAACGCCATGCCGAGCGCCGGGAGGGTCTGCGGTGCCCACGGTGCGGAATGCGGCTGTGGTCCAAGGCCGTACCCCGGCCGTTCACGTTCCACGCGCTTCGCCACACCGCGGCGAGCCTGCTCGCGCGCGCTGGCGTCCCGCTGCACATCCTGAAGAGCATTCTCCGGCACCGCTCGATCGACACCACCATCAGGCGGTACGTCCACCTCTACGACGGCGACGCGCGCGCCGCGCTGGCGATGCTGCCCGCGCTCCCGCCGCCCGAGGAGGAGCCCGCTGCCGAACCGACCGCGGCGGCGATCGCGGGCGCGTTGGTCCCCGCTTTGTCCCCGCTCGGACGATTCGTGAAAAGCGAAGGGCCCGAGCGAGAGGCGAAAAACGCCGTGAGTTCGGGCCCTTCGGAATGGCGCGCGATACTGGATTCGAACCAGTGGCCTTCGGCTCCGGAGGCCGACGCTCTATCCATCTGAGCTAATCGCGCTCGAGGGGTGCGTTCTAGTGCAGGCCCTCCGGGAAGGCAAGCAGCTTCGCGCCCTTGGCGCGCCCCGCGGAGCCGTCCTCAGGCGGCCCCGCCGACCCCGCCAATCCCGGCAAGCTGCTCGATCGCCCGGATCATCGTCCCGAGCAGCTCGTTCACCGGGGTGGCAAGCCCGTGCTTGGCGCCGAGCTCGACCACGGTGCCGGCGAAGAGCTCCACCTCGGTCTTCCGGCGATGTCGTCCGGCACGCGGCAGGGGATGCCGGCGCGGTCGAGGAACGCCTTCACCGCGAGGACGCGGGGGGCCGCCGGGTCGTTCAACGGGTCGCCGAAGACGAGCGTGCCGAGCCGGGTGTACGAGATCCGCGACCCTCCCGCACCACGTCGTTGCCGATCACGAAGGCCGGCAGGACCTTCTCCGCCCCGAAGGCGCGCCCGAGCGCCCCCTCGCTGGCGACCCCGTTGAGGAGCGAGAGGATCACGGTCCGCTCGTCCACGAGCCCCCGCGCGTCGGCGATGGCCTCGTCGAGGTGGTGCTGCTTCACTCCGAAGAGGAGCAGGTCGACGGTCGCGGGCCCCCGGCCTGGATCGAGGCAGCGCACCGGCAGGCGACGGCCGTTCACGGTGAGCCCGTCGCGCTCGAGCCGCTGGCGCCGCTCCCCCCGTGCGACCACGACCAGGCAGGCGGGATCGAAGTCGTGGAGCCGCTCGGCGTAGCTGCCGCCGACGGCGCCGGCGCCGCAGATGGCGACGGAGAGGATGGAGGGCGTCGGGCTCACGGACACGGCGTCGCCGCCCCCGAGAGCCGCTCCGGCCCCGCGCTCTCGAGCCAGCGCACGAAGGCGGCGCGCCCCTCGGTCGCGGTCACCTTCACCCGCTCGGGCGGGAGGTCGTTCACCACCGCGCCGGCCCCGTCGCCGCCGGACGCGACGAAGTCGTTGGTGGCGACGGTGTAGAGCCGCTCCGGCTCGAGCGGCGCCCCGGCGCAGGTGCGGGGCGCGGCGCCCGGCTCCCCCACCACCAGCCCGCTCACCTGCGGCAGCCCCTTGCCGCGCTTCCCGAAAGCCCCCACCAGCTCGGTCACCTGCCGGCCGGAGAGGGTGAGCACCACCACCCGGTCCACGAAGGGCAGCGCCTCGTAGAGCTGGCCCCAGCGGAGCTCGCCGGCGGGGAGATCCACCCGCAGCGCGCCCCCGTTCACGAGCGCGAAGTCGGCGCCGGCGGCCGCCCGCAGGCTGGCGGCGGCGGCGGCGCCGAGCGTCGAGAGGGCGTGCCGGTCGCGGGTGAGCGGCCGCCGGAGCGTCACCCCCACCTTGCGTTCCCGGTCGGCGCGGGCCGCGGCGATGAACGGCGCCACGGTCGCGCTCACCCGGGCCGCGGCCGCCTCGGCGCGCTCGCCGCGGGAGAGGTCGATGGGCCCGTGCAGCCGCGCCCGGCGCCCGGCGCAGAGCGTCACCCAGGCCAGCGTCTCGGCGCGCGCGGCCGGCTCCACCACCGCCACGCCGTTGACCCGCCGGGAGAGCGCCTCGTGGGTGTGCCCGCCCAGCACCGCGTCCACCGCCCCGGGCGGCAGCGCGCGGGCGAGCTTGAAGATCGGGCTGTCGGCGTCGCAGCCGGCCGTGCCGTCGCGCGGTGCGTCGCTGCGCGGGCAGCGGCCGCCGATGTGCGCCAGCGCCACCACCACCTCCGCCCCCTCGGCCCGCAGCGCCCGCGCCTCGGCCGCCGCGGCGCGGGCGGCGTCCTCGAAGCGGAAGGCGGTCACGTTGCGCGGCATGGTGGTGTACGGCGTCTCCTCGGTGGCGAGCCCCACCACGCCCACCACCGGTCCGCCGGCCGGGCGGAAGAGCCGGTGCGCGAACAGATTCTTCCAGGCGGGCCGCACGCCCGAGGCCTTCTCCTTGAAGTTGGCTGCGAGGTAGGGGTAGGGCGCCTCGGCGACGCGGTCGCGCAGCACCTCCGGCCCGCGGTCGAAGTCGTGGTTCCCGATGGCGGCGGCGTCCACGCCGAGCGCTCCGAAGGCCGCCACCACCGCGCGCCCCTGCGACAGCTCCGAGTCGAGCGTCCCCTGCATCGAGTCGCCGCCGTCGAGGAGCAGGGTGGGGCCCCGCCGGCGCAGCTCCTCGACGGCCCGCGCCACCCGCGGCAGCGCGTCGAGCCGGCCGTGCAGATCCGAGAGCTCCACCACCTCCACGCAGCGAGGGGCGGCGGCGAGCGAGAGCGCGAGCGCGAGGGCGAGCATGCGGCGCCGAGCCTACCATCTCGCTTCGCGGGCCGGCCGGGCACCCGACAGGGAGTGGGTGGGGACTTGTACGCCCCCGAGCGGGCGCGCTATGGACGATCCGTGCCCGAAATCGACTCGGTGGAGCAGCTCCTCAAGATCGCCGCGCTGGTCTGCGCCGCCGTCGCGGCCGCGATCCTGATCTGGTACTTGGTCCGCAAGCCGCAGCTGAACCGGCCGGTGAAGGTGCTGCTCCTCATCGGGCTCGGCGTCATGCCGGCCGGCGTGGCGCTCACCGGCAACATCGCCGGCTACGAGTACACGCTCAAGCGGCCCTTCTGCGGCTCCTGCCACGTGATGGGCGCCTACGTTCGCGACGCCTCCAACCCCGAGTCGAAGAGCCTCGCGGCCATCCACAGCCGCAACCGCCGCTTCGGAGAGGAGAGCTGCTACGTCTGTCACGCCGACTACAAGATGTTCGGCGCCATCACCACCAAGCTGAACGGGCTCAAGCACCTCTACTACTACGTGACCGAGTACGCCTACACCGGCCCGGACGGCGAGGGCGGCCCCACCATCCACCTCTACAAGCCCTTCAAGAACGGCTCCTGCCAGCAGTGCCACTCCACCAGCGCGCCGCGCTGGAGCGGGGTCGCGGAGCACCAGGGGATGCTCGACGAGATCCGCTCCGGCGAGATGTCCTGCATCGGCTGCCACTCCGAGGTCCACCCCACCGCCCTGGCGCACCGCGCCAAGGCTGAGAAGCCGGCCGGGGAGAAGGAGGAGCACAAGTGAAGATCACGGTCGAACGGCTGGTCTCCATCTCGGCGGTGGTCACGCTCGCCGCCATCGTCTTGATGGTGGTCTCCATCGTCTTCCCCAAGCCCCTCCTGCTGGTCATGGCCATGAGCCTGGGGCAGGGCATCGGCACGCTCTCGCTGGCGCTCTACCTGCTCGCCATCGCCCTCGACCTGCAGGGTTTCCGCGGCGAGGTCGAGGAGGACGCCGCCGGAACGGCGCCCGGCTCCGGGCCGCCCGCGCCTTGACCCGCGCAGCCAGCGGCTGCTACACGTTGACAGGGGCGTCGGGAGACCCGCGGGAACCATGGCTATCCGAACCATCGCCATCGAAGACGACGAGGCGGTTTCGCGACTGATCTCGCAGGTGCTCTCGTCGCAGGGCTTCGAGGTCTGCGGCACCGCGGCCACCGGCGAGGAAGGCGTGGCGCTGGCGCTGCGTGAAAAGCCCGACGTGGCCATCGTGGACCTCGGGCTGCCGCGCATGGCCGGCGAGGACGTGATCGCCGCCATCCGCCGCGACCTCCCGCGCTGCGCCTGCATCGCCCTGACCGCGGTCGACATCCCGGCCCGCGTGATGGGTGCGCTCCGGGCCGGCGCGGCCGGCTACATCCTCAAGCCCTTCCGCGCCGCCGAGCTCGCCAAGGCGGTCGAGGAGGTGCTCTCCGGGGAGGCCGCCCCCATCAGCCCGCGCGCCGCCAAGGTGCTGCTGGCCGAGCTGCGGGGCGATCCCATCGAGCAGCGTGGCGAGTTCCCGGCCCTCTCCCGGCGAGAGCTCGAGGTGCTGCAGCTGCTGGTCCGCGGTCACACCTACGCCGACGTGGCGCAGGCGCTCGGCATCGCCGAGGGCACGGTGCAGACCTACGTGAAGCGGATCTACGAGAAGCTCGACGTCTCCACCAAGGCCGAGGCGGCGCTCCTGGCGGTTTCCCGCGGCCTGGTCCGGCCCTGACAGGACCGTGAAATAGCCGAGCAGGCTCCGAGGCTTGGCTGGCGTGGCGCCGCGAGGCTCGGCGCGCCTTGACTTACGGGGATGCCTCCCTATAATGAGGCCCTTTTTCACTTGGCCGGTGCCCCGCAAATGCGCGTCAACATTGACGAAATCAAAGATGCCGGGATCGAGCGATCCTGGGATCTGACGCCGGGACAGGTGGACGAGATGCTGGCCGGTGACAAGGCCGGCTATCGCTCGACCGGCAACGCGCCGGTGAACGCCAGGCTCGAGAGGGTGGGCCGGCGGGTGGTGTTGAAGGCGCGGACCGCGCCGGAGCTGTCGGTGCCCTGCGGGCGCTGCCTGCAGCCGGTGAAGCTCGCGGTGCCGTTCGAATTTTCGATGACGCTGGTCCCCGCCGACGAGTATCAGGGTCAGGCGGGCGAGGAGTCGAAGGACGAGGAGGGCCGCACGGCCGGCAGCTTCGAGCCGGAGGCGGTGGACGAGGAGACCTACGCCGGGAAGGTGATCGACCTCGACCCGCTGGTCCGGGAGCAGCTGCTCCTGGCGCTGCCCGGGTACCCGGTGTGCCGCGAGGATTGCAAGGGGCTCTGCCCGAAGTGCGGGACGAACCTCAACGAGCGCGACTGCGGTTGCGATCGTCACGTTCCGGACCCGCGCTGGGCCGGGCTCGAGAAGTTCAAGAAGTAGCCGTTCCATTCTGAAAGGAAGTGTGTCGTGGGCGTTCCCAAGAAGCGGACCAGCAGCATGCGGCGCGATCGTCGCCGCGCCGCCAACTTCAAGATCAAGCCGGCCAACGTGACCCGCTGCCCCAAGTGCAAGGAGCCGGTCATCTCGCACCGCGTCTGCCCGTCCTGCGGCACCTACAAGGGCGAGCAGGTCACCGAGAGCGTCTAGCTTCGGGCTGAATGGACTCCCGTCTCGCGCCCGTCGCCGTCGATGCGATGGGGGGCGACTTCGCCCCCGAGGCGGTTGTTCACGGTGGGTATAACGCGGCGCGTAAGGGCCTCCCGGTGCTGCTGGTGGGCGACGAGGCGCGCGTGCGCGCCGAGCTCGTCCGTCACCCCGGCTGGGAGGCGCTCCCCATCACCTTCCGCCACGCCTCGCAGGTGGTGGAGATGGCCGATCATCCCGGCCAGGCGATGCGGCGCAAGAAGGACAACTCCATCCGCGTCTGTTTCGAGGCGGTGAAGGCCGGCGAGGCCTGCGCCATGGTCAGCGCCGGCAACAGCGGCGCGGTCATGGCGGGCGCCATCTTCGTCCTCGGCCGCCTGCCCGCGGTGGAGCGCCCCGCCATCTGCTCCGTGCTGCCTGCCGTGAAGGGGCGGCCGCTGCTCCTCGACATGGGCGCCAACGTGGAGTGCAAGCCCATCCACCTGGTGCAGTTCGCCCTCATGGGCGAGGTCTACGCCCGGCGGGTCTTCGGGCTCGCGCGCCCCCGCGTCGCGCTGCTCGCGAACGGCGAGGAGGAGTCGAAGGGCACCGATCTCACCCGCGCCGCCGCCGCGGCGCTGCGCCGCGCCGACCTGGACTTCCGCGGCTACTGCGAGGGTCGCGACCTGCTCCTGGGCGAGCTCGACGTCATGGTGACCGACGGCTTCACCGGCAACGTGGCCCTCAAGACCATGGAGGGCACCGCCCGCGCGGTGACCGACCTGCTCAAGCAGTCGCTCATGTCGAGCTGGCGCGGCAAGCTCGGGGCGCTCATCGCGAAGCCGGCCTTCGCGCAGGTGAAGAAGCACGTGGACTGGCGCGAGATCGGCGGCGCGCCGCTCATCGGGGTGGACGGGGTGGGCATCATCACCCACGGCCGCTCCGACGCGCTGGCGGTCGAGAACGCCGTCCGGCGCGCCCACGCCGCCGCCGCGGCCCATTGCACGCAGGAGATCGACGCGGCCGCTGCCCGCGCCGGGGCCCTGCTCACCCAAGGAGAGAGACCCGCATGCGTTCCCTGATCGTCGGCACCGGCGCCTACGCGCCCGAGAAGGTCCTCACCAACGCCGATCTCGAGAAGATCGTCGACACCAACGATCAGTGGATCGTGGAGCGGACCGGCATCCGCGAGCGCCACGTCGCCGCGGAGAGCCAGGCCACCAGCGACCTCGCCTACGCCGCCTCGGTCCGGGCGCTGGAGATGGCGCAGCTCGCGCCCGAGGACGTGGAGCTCATCATCGTCGGCACCGTCACCCCCGACATGCCCTTCCCGAGCACCGCCTGCTTTGTGCAGGGCCGCCTCGGCAACAAGAAGGCCTTCGCCTTCGACGTCTCGGCCGCCTGCGCCGGCTCCATCTACGCGCTCGCCATCGCGGACCGCTTCGTGGCCACCGGGGTGGTGAAGAACGCGCTGGTGATCGGCGCCGACACCCTCACCCGCGTCACCGACTGGACCGACCGCAACACCTGCATCCTCTTCGGCGACGGCGCCGGGGCCATGGTGCTGAAGCCCACCGACGATCCGCGGCGCGGCATCCTCTCGGTGCACCTCCACGCCGACGGCTCGCTGGCCCACATCCTCAACCAGCCCGGCGGCGGCTCGCGCCACCCGATCTCGCAGCAGGTGCTCGACGAGCGGCTGGCCTTCGTGAAGATGAAGGGCTCGGAGGTCTACAAGGTCGCCGTGCGCGCGCTCGAGGAGGTCTGCCGCGAGGCGCTGGCCGCCAACGGCATGACCCCCGCCGACGTGGCGCAGGTGATCGCGCACCAGGCCAACAAGCGGATCCTCGACTCCACCCTGCACCGCCTCGGCCTGCCCGAGGAGAAGTGCTGGATGAACCTCGACAAGTACGGCAACACCTCTTCGGCCAGCGTGCCCACCACCCTCGACGAGGCCAACCGGGCGGGCCGGCTGCACCCCGGCGACGCGCTCCTGATGATGGCCATCGGCGGCGGCATGGCCTGGGGCGGCGCCCTCGTGCGCTGGTAGAAGGGGACCGGACCAGATCATGGGCAAGCTCGCATTCATCTTCCCCGGCCAGGGCTCGCAGGCCGCCGGCATGGGCCAGGCGCTCGCCGAGGCCTTCCCCGAGGCGCGCGCGGTCTTCGAGGCCGTCGACGCGGCCCTCGGCGAGAAGCTCTCCACCCTCTGCTTCGAGGGGCCGGACGAGAGCCTCAAGCTGACCGCCAACACCCAGCCCGCCATCCTCACCGTCTCGGCCGCGGCCGCGGCGGTGCTGGCGGCCCGCGGGGTGGTCCCGGACCTCGTCGCCGGCCACTCGCTCGGCGAGTACAGCGCGCTCGTCGCCGCCGGCGCGCTCTCCGCCCCCGACGCCGCCCGCGCGGTGCGCGCCCGCGGCACCTTCATGCAGGAGGCGGTGCCGGCGGGGAAGGGGGCCATGAGCGCGGTGCTCGGGCTCGACCCGGCCCGCGTGCGCGAGCTCTGCGAGGAGACGGCGCGGAGCACCGGTCTGGTCTGCTCCCCCGCCAACTACAACGACCCGGCGCAGACGGTCATCGCCGGCGACGCCGCCGCGGTGGAGGCGGCCGGCGCGAAGCTCAAGGAGGCCGGCGCGAAGCGGGTGCTGCCCCTGCCGGTGTCCGCGCCCTTCCACTGCGCCCTGATGGCGCCGGTGGCGCCGCGCCTCGAGGCGGTGCTGCGCGGGCTGGCCATCGCCGCGCCGCGGATGCCGGTGATCACCAACGTCGAGGCCCTGCCCAACTCCGACGCCGCCCGCATCGTGCCGCTGCTGGTCCGGCAGGTGACGAGCCCGGTGCGCTGGATCGAGTGCGTGCAGGAGCTGGTTCGCCAGGGCGCGACCCGCATGGTCGAGGTCGGGCCGGGGCGGGTGCTCTCCGGGCTGGTGAAGCGCATCGACAAGTCGGTCGAGGTGTTCAACGTCGAGGACCCGGCGTCGCTCGAGAAGACCCTGGCCGCCGTGAAGGGAGCCTGAGCGATGTACGACTTCAAGGGCAAGGTGGCGCTCGTCACCGGCGGCTCGCGCGGCATCGGGCGGGCCATCGCCGAGACGCTGGGCCGCGGCGGCGCCGCGGTGGCCGTGAACTACGCCGGCAACGAGGCGGCGGCGCAGGAGGCGGCGGAGCGGGTGAAGGCCGCCGGCGCCCCGGCGGTGAGGCTGCTCAAGTTCGACGTGGCCGACCCGGCCGCCTGCTCGGCGGCGGTGGACGAGGTGGTGAAGGAGATGGGCGGCCTCCACGTCCTCGTGAACAACGCCGGCATCGCCATCGACCAGCTCGTCATGCGGCTCAAGGACGAGGACTGGAACCGGCAGCTCCAGGTGAACCTCACCGGCGCCTTCAACCTCATCCGGGCGGCCAGCCGCCCCATGATGAAGGCCCGCGGCGGGGCCATCGTGAACCTCACCTCGGTGGTGGGCGAGATGGGCAACGCCGGGCAGGCGGCCTACGCCGCCACCAAGGCCGGCCTCATCGGCCTCACCAAGTCGGTGGCGCGCGAGCTCGCCAGCCGTGGTATCCGCGTGAACGCGGTGGCCCCGGGGTTCATCGACACCGACATGACCTCCGCCATCCCGGAGGCCGCCCGGGCGAAGATGCTCGAGGCGATCGCGCTCGGCAGGCTCGGGACCGCGCAGGAAGTGGCAGACTGCGTGGCCTGGCTCTCGAGCGAGCAGGCGTCGTACGTGACCGGGGAGGTCATCCGGGTCAACGGCGGCATGTACATGTAGCCGTGACGTCCACGGCGCGTCACCAACGCAGCATCCACCAGGAGGAGAGGGACAGATGACGACGGCGAACATCGAGGCGAAGGTCAAGGGCATCATCGCGGAGCAGCTCGGCGTGGGCGAGGACGAGATCAAGACCACCTCCAGCTTCATCGAGGATCTGGGCGCCGACTCGCTCGACATCGTCGAGCTGGTGATGGCGATGGAGGAGGAGTTCGAGGTCGAGATCCCCGACGAGGAGGCCGAGAACATCAAGACCGTCTCCGACGCGGTGAACTACATCAACACGCACAAGAAGTAGGCGACCTGCGCGCTCACCGGCGCGCTCCCCCCGGCGAGACGGCCGGCGGGGGCGCCCGGTGCGGCTAGGTCCCAGGCAGCAGCAGCGCGGCCGCACCAGCGGCCAGTCACACGGCGGAGCGGAGGCTTCATGAGCAGGCGTCGCGTAGTGGTCACCGGGCTCGGGCTCGTCAGCCCGGTCGGCATCGGGGTCGAGGAGTCCTGGAAGTCGCTCGTAGAGGGCAAGAGCGGCATCGGGCCGATCACGCTCTTCGACGCGTCGAGCTACCCCACCCGCATCGCGGGCGAGGTGAAGGGCTTCGACCCGGGCGCCTACATGGACAAGAAGGAGGCGCGCCGCAACGACCGCTTCATCCAGTTCGCGCTGGCGGCGGCCGAGATGGCCGTGAAGGACTCAGGGCTCGACCTCGCCAAGACGGACCTGGAGCGCTTCGGGGCCATCATCGGCGCCGGCATGGGCGGCCTCGGCACCATCGAGGAGACGGTGAAGACGCTGCTCGAGAAGGGCGTGAAGCGGATCAGCCCGTTCTTCATCCCGAGCGTGATCATCAACCTCGCCCCGGGCCAGATCAGCCTTCGCTACGGCCTCAAGGGCCCGAACTACTCGCCGGTCTCGGCCTGCGCCACCGCCAACCACTCCATCGGCGACGCCATGATGGTGATCGAGCGCGGCATGGCCGACCTGATGATCGCCGGCGGCGCCGAGGCCACCATCACCCCGCTCGGCATCGGCGGCTTCTGCGCCGCGCGCGCCCTCTCGGAGCGGAACGACGAGCCCACCCGGGCGAGCCGCCCCTTCGACAAGGGCCGCGACGGCTTCGTGGCCGGCGAGGGCGCCGGCCTGCTGGTGCTGGAGGAGTACGAGCACGCCCGGGCGCGCGGCGCCCGCATCTACTGCGAGCTCTCCGGCTACGGCGCCAGCGCCGACGCCTACCACATCACCAGCCCGGCCGAGGGCGGCGAGGGCGGCCAGCGCGCCATGAAGATGGCGCTCAAGGACGCCGGCCTCGCCCCCGAGCAGGTGGGCTACGTCAACACCCACGGCACCTCCACGCCGCAGGGCGACGTCGCCGAGTGCCAGGGCATCGCCGCCGTCTTCGGCGAGCACGCCACCTCGAAGAAGCTGCTCGTCAGCTCCACCAAGTCGATGACCGGCCACCTGCTCGGCGCCGCCGGCGGCCTGGAGGCGGTGGTGAGCGTGCTCGCGCTCACCCGCGGCGTCATCCCGCCCACCATCAACGTGGAGGAGCAGGATCCCGGCTGCCCCCTCGACGTGGTGGCGAACGTGGCCCGCGAGCAGCGCGTCGACGCGGTGATCTCCAACAGCTTCGGCTTCGGCGGCACCAACGCGGTGCTGGCCTTCCGGAGGGTGTAGCTCATGGCCGAGCGCATCGTCGCCGGCTCCGACCACGCCGGCCTCGCGCTCCGCGCCGAGGCGGTGAAGGCGGCGCAGGGGCGCGGCTTCGTGGTGGAGGACCTCGGGCCGTTCTCGGGCGAGAGCGTCGACTACCCCGACTACGCCCGCCAGGTCGCCGAGCGGGTGGCGAGCGGCGCGGCGCGCTTCGGGCTGCTGGTCTGCGGCACCGGCATCGGCATGTCGATCGCCGCCAACAAGGTGCGCGGCGTGCGGGCCGCGCTCTGCACCAACGAGTTCGAGGCGCGCATGGCCCGCGCCCACAACGACGCCAACGTGCTCTGCCTCGGGCAGCGCGTCGTCGGCGCCGGCCTGGGCGCCGCCATCGTGGCAGCCTTCCTGTCGGAGCCCTTCGAGGGCGGCCGGCACGCCCGCCGGGTCGAGCTGATCAAGGCGCTGGAGAAGTAGCCGGACGCGCGGTATGTAGTCCCGTTCAACACACTCGCAGGAGCAGATCCCGATGATGCCGCAGAAGCCACTCGCCGAAGCCGACTCCGACATCGCCCGCCTCATCAAGGAGGAGACGCGACGGCAGGAGGAGGGGCTCGAGCTCATCGCCAGCGAGAACTTCGTGTCGCCGGCGGTGATGCAGGCCATGGGGTCGCCGCTCACCAACAAGTACGCCGAGGGCTACCCGGGCAAGCGCTACTACGGCGGCTGCGAGGTGGTGGACCAGGTCGAGCAGATCGCCATCGACCGCGCCAAGGCCCTCTTCAAGGCCGACCACGCCAACGTGCAGCCGCACTCCGGCTCGCAGGCCAACATGGCGGCCTACTTCGCCCTCATGCAGCCGGGCGACGTGCTGCTCGCCATGAGCCTCAACTTCGGCGGCCACCTCACGCACGGCTCCCCGGTCAACTTCTCCGGCAAGCTCTACAAGGTGGTCCCCTACGGGCTGAAGCAGGGCGACGAGACCATCGACTACGACGAGGTCGCCCGGCTCGCCAAGGAGCACCGGCCCCGCGTGATCATGGCCGGCGCCAGCGCCTACCCCCGGGTGATCGACTTCGCGCGGCTCAAGGAGATCGCCGACGCGGTCGGCTCGAGCCTGGTGGTCGACATGGCCCACATCGCGGGCCTGGTCGCCGCCGGGGTCCACCCCTCGCCGGTGCCGCACGCCGAGATCGTCACCAGCACCACCCACAAGACCCTTCGCGGCCCCCGCGGCGGCCTGATCCTCACGAAGGAGCAGCACGCCAAGGTGCTCAACTCGCAGATCTTCCCCGGCATCCAGGGCGGTCCGCTGGAGCACGTCATCGCCGCCAAGGCGGTCGCCTTCGGCGAGGCGCTCAAGCCGGAGTTCAAGGTCTACCAGCAGCAGATCGTGAAGAACGCCCAGGCGCTCGCCGACGGGCTCAAGGCCGCCGGCCTGCGCCTCGTCTCCGGCGGCACCGACAACCACCTCATGCTGGTGGATCTGCGCCCGCGCAAGCTCACCGGCCGCACCGCCGAGGAGGCGCTCGGCAAGGCCGGCATCACGGTCAACAAGAACATGATCCCCTGGGATCCCGAGAAGCCCATGACCACCTCGGGCATCCGGGTCGGCACCCCCGCCATCACCACCCGCGGCATGGGCGTGGCCGAGATGGCGACGGTGGCGAAGCTCATCTCCGCCGCGCTCGACGCCCCCGGCGACGACGCCGCCCTGGCCCGCGTGAAGGCCGAGGTGAAGGAGCTCTGCAAGCAGTTCCCGCTCTACCCCGGCCTCGCCTAGCGGCTCTCCGCTTGGGCGGGCGGCGGGGAGAGGGTAGGCTGTCCGGATGCGCTGCCCCTACTGCGGCCACATGGAAGATCGCGTCGTCGACTCGCGCGAGGCCCAGGAAGGGCAGGCGACGCGGCGGCGGCGCGAGTGCCTCGGCTGCTCCCGGCGCTTCACCACCTACGAGCGCATCGACGAGATCCAGCCCTCGGTGGTGAAGAAGGACGGCCGGCGCGAGCCCTTCGACCGGCAGAAGATCGTCGAGGGGCTCACCCGCGCCTGCCAGAAGCGGCCGGTCTCGGCGGAGCAGATCGAGGAGCTGGTCTCGTCGGTCGAGCGGCAGCTCCAGGAGCTGGGCGAGCGCGAGGTGAGGAGCACGGCCATCGGCGAGGCGGTGATGGAGCGGCTCAAGGCGCTCGATCAGGTGGCCTACGTCCGCTTCGCCTCGGTCTACCGGGCGTTCCGCGACGTGGGCGAGTTCATGAGCGAGCTCGCCGGCCTCGCCCAAGACAAGCCGCGATGACCCGCAAGGAACGCGCCGCCGCCGAAGCGTTCATGCAGCTGGCCCTCGCCGAGGCGGCGAAGGGGCTCGGCCGCACCAGCCCCAACCCGGCCGTGGGGGTGGTGCTGGCGAAGGGAGGCCGGGTCCTCGCCCGCGGCCACCACGCTCGCGCCGGCGGCCCGCACGCCGAGGTGGTGGCGCTGCGCCGCGCCGGACCGGCGGCCCGCGGCGCCGACCTCTACACCACCCTCGAGCCCTGCAGCCACTTCGGCCGCACCCCACCCTGCAGCCTTGCCCTGCTCGAGGCCGGGGTGAAGCGGGTCTTCGTCGGCTCGCGCGATCCGAACCTGCTCGTGAACGGCCGCGGCATCGCCCAGCTCCGGCGCGGCGGGGTGCGGGTCGTCACCGGCGTGCTGCGCGAGGCGTGCGACGCCCTCAACGCGCCCTGGTTCCGCTACATCACCAGCGGCCGCCCCTACGTCACGCTCAAGGCCGCCATCACCCTCGACGGCAAGCTCGCCACCCGCGGCGGCGACGCCCGCTGGGTCTCCGGCGAGGCCTCCCGGCTCGAGGCGCACCGGCTGCGCGATCGGGTCGACGCGGTGCTGGTGGGCGCCGGCACGGCCCGCGCGGACGATCCGAGGCTCACCACCCGACTCCCGGGCGGCCGTGGCCGCGATCCGGTCCGGGTGGTGCTCGACGCCCGCCTGGAGCTGCCGCCGAAGCTGAAGCTCTTCCACCACCGCTCCAAGGCGCTCACCCTGGTCGCCCACCTCGAGGACGTCCCCATCCCGGTCGCCCGGCTCGCGGAGGGGGTGGAGTTCCTCGCCTGCCGCGCCGAGCACGGCCGCGTCGACCTGAACGACCTCCTCGACCGGCTCGCCGCTCGGGGCATCGTCCACCTCCTCGTGGAGGGCGGCGCGGAGGTGCACCGGCGGTTCCTCGATGCCGGGCTCGCCGACCGGGTGCTCCTCTTCGTGGCCCCCAAGATCGCCGGTGGGGATGCCCGCTCCTGGGTGGCCGGGCCGAGCGCCGACAGGATGGCCGACGCCCTGGCGCTGGAGGACCTCGCGGTGAGGCAGCTCGGGGACGACCTGGTGGTCACCGGGGCCCCGGCGCAGCGGCTCTAGCGGCGCCGCTCAACCCGCCGTTGCGGTTGGCGAAAACGCGGGCTTTCCGCTATCTTCCGCCTCGTTCATGTTCACGGGACTGGTAGCCGACACGGGGACGGTGGAGCGGATCGCTCCGCGGCAGGGCGGCGTGCGCCTGGTGCTGCGGCCGCGGGCGCTCGACGTCCAGGAGCTGGCCCTCGGCGAGAGCGTCGCCTGCTCCGGCTGCTGCCTCACGGTGGTGGAGCGCGGCGCGGGGCTGGTGTCCTTCGACGCGGTCCCCGAGACGCTGTCGCGCACCACCATCGGCGGCTGGAAGCCGGGCACGGCGGTGAACCTCGAGCGGGCGCTGGCGCTCGGCGACCGGCTCGGCGGCCACCTCGTGCAGGGACACGTGGACTGCATCGGCGAGGTGCTCTCGCGCCACGCGGAGGGGCAGGGGGCGCGGCTCGCCCTCTCGCTGCCACCGGCCATCGCGCCGCTGGTGGCCGAGAAGGGCTCCATCGCCATCGACGGGGTGTCGCTCACGGTGGCGCGCGCCGGCCGGGAGAGCTTCGAGGTGGCGCTCATCCCGGAGACGCTCGCCCGCACCACCCTCGGCGCGGCGCGCCCCGGCACCAGGGTCAACCTCGAGGCCGACGTGCTGGCGCGCCACGTGGCGCGGCTGCGCGAGCTCGCCGCCGGCGGCCTCGATCAAGAACGGCTCGCCGGGTGGGGTTACGGCGACGGAGGGAACAGATGACGGCGCAGCAGGCGGAGAAGGTGATCGATCGCATCGAGCTCGCCATCGAGCGCATCCGCGCCGGCAAGATGGTGATCCTCATCGACGACGAGGATCGGGAGAACGAGGGCGATCTCTGCATCGCCGCCGAGAAGGTCACCCCCGAGGCCATCAACTTCATGGCCAAGCACGGGCGCGGCCTCATCTGCGTGGCCATGACCGAGGAGAAGGTGCGGGAGCTGCGGCTCCCGCTGATGGTGGAGGAGCAGGCCAACAGCTCCAACTTCGGCACCGCCTTCACGGTCAGCATCGAGGCCGCCGAGGGGGTCACCACCGGCATCAGCGCCAAGGACCGCGCCCACACCATCCTCACCGCGGTGAAGGACGGCGCCCGCCCCGAGGATCTGTCCCGCCCGGGCCACGTCTTCCCGCTGCGCGCCCGGCGCGGCGGCGTGCTGGTGCGCGCCGGCCAGACCGAGGGCTCGGTGGACCTGGCGCGCCTCGCCGGGCTCACCCCGGCCGGCGTCATCTGCGAGGTGATGAACGACGATGGCACCATGTCGCGCCTGCCTGATCTGGAGAAGCTCGCCCGCCAGTTCGACCTCCCCATCGTCTCCGTCGCCGACCTGATCTCGTACCGGATGCGCAAGGACTCGCTGGTGCAGCGCGAGGCCGAGGCGCCGCTGCCGACGGTCTACGGCGACTTCACCGCGGTGGTCTACGAGAGCGTCGTCGACGGCGCCCACGCGGTGGCCCTGGTGAAGGGCGGCTGGAAGCCCGGCGAGCCGGTGCTGGTGCGGGTCCACTCGAAGTGCCTCACCGGCGACGTCTTCGGCTCGGCGCGCTGCGACTGCGGCCCGCAGCTCCACGCTGCGCTGGCGCAGATCGAGCGCGCCGGCAGGGGCGTGCTCCTCTACCTGGATCAGGAGGGGCGCGGCATCGGGCTCGCCAACAAGCTCAAGGCCTACAACCTGCAGGACCAGGGCTTCGACACCTTCGACGCCAACGTGAAGCTGGGGTTCAAACCCGACCTGCGCGACTACGGCATCGGCGCCCAGATCCTGCGCGACCTCGGGGTCCGGAAGATGCGGCTCCTCACCAACAACCCGAAGAAGATCATCGGGCTCGAGGGTTACGGCCTCGAGGTGACGGAGCGGGTGCCCATCGAGATGCCAGCCACGGATCGCAACCGGGCCTACCTCCAGACCAAGCGCGAGAAGTTCGGCCACCTGCTCACGCTGCTCCCCGACACCAGCCCCCGCCGCATGACCCGCGCCGCGCGCGCCAAGAAGGCGCAGCAGCGGAAAGGAAAGAAGCGATGATCGTCACCGAAGGATCGCTCGTCGCCACCGGGCTCAGGTTCGCCCTGGTGGTCTCGCGCTTCAACTCGCTCATCACGGAGCAGCTCCTCGCCGGGGCGCTCGACACCCTGAAGCGCCACGGCGTCGACGAGGGGGCCATCGACGTCTTCCGCTGCCCGGGCACCTTCGAGCTTCCGGCGCTGCTGCGGCGCGTCGCCCGCACCGGCCGCTACGACGCCGCGGTGGCGCTCGGCGCGGTGATCCGCGGTGGCACCCCCCACTTCGAGTACGTCTCGGCCGAGGCCACCAAGGGCGTGGCCCAGGTGGCCTTCGAGGCCTCCTGTGCCGTCTCGCTCGGCGTCCTCACCTGCGACGACATGGCCCAGGCGCTGGAGCGGGCCGGGGTGAAGGCCGGCAACAAGGGCGCCGAGGCGGCGCTGGCCGCCATCGAGCAGGCCAACCTGTTCCGCTCGGACAAGCTGGTGGCGGGCAAGGGAGGCCGGGAGTAGATGGCCGCCGCCAAGCGCACCAAGGCCCGCGAGCGCGCCGTCCAGGCGCTCTACCAGATCGACGTCGCCGCCACCGATCTCGACGAGGCGCTGGCGCGCTTCTGGAAGAGCTTCGAGCCGGTGGAGCGGGAGGTGATGGATCTCTCCGAGGTGCTGGTGCGCGGGGTGGCCCTCCACCGCCAGGAGATCGACGACGCCATCGAGGGCGTCTCCACGCACTGGCGGCTCGACCGCATGGCCAAGGTGGACCGCAACGTGCTGCGCCTCGCGGTGTTCGAGCTGCGCCACGGCGACACGCCGGTGAAGGTGGCCATCAACGAGGCCATCGAGCTCGGCAAGAAGTTCGGCAGCGAGAGCTCCGGCGCCTTCATCAACGGCGTCCTCGACAAGATCGCCGCCGCCCTGCCGGCTTCGCGGCGGGAACCCGACGGCGGTCGATGACCCTGCGCCTCGAGCTGGCCGAGCTCGGGCTCCCCGCGCTCGACGCCCTCCGCGTGGACGCGCTCGCGGTCTTCGTCGGACCGGAGCGTCCGCTGCAGGGGCTCGCCGGCTACGCCGACTGGCGGCTCTGCGGCGCCCTCTCGCGGGCCATCCGCGCCGGCCACTTCGACGGCGGCTACGGCGAGGCGCTCCTCATCCCTTCGGCGGGGCGGCTCCCGGTGGACCGGATCTTCTGCTTCGGGTTGGGCGAGGCGCCGCTCGACGTGGAGCGCTACGGCAAGGCCCTCCTCGACGAGTGCGGGGCCATGCAGCGGGCCCGGAGCGAGGCCTTCGCCACCTCCTTGCCGCCGTGCCCGTCGGAGGGGGAGGGGGCCATCCCCGCCGCGCGGCTCTGGCTCGAGGCCTGCGCCCGGTTCCAGGGGCGCCGGCTGGTGCTGCTCGGCGACTCCCGCGCCCTGGCGCGCGACCTCGGGGCGGCGAAGCAGGCGCTCGGGGCCGACGTCGAGATCGTGCCCCCCACCGCGCGGGTCGAGATGCCCGCCCGGCCAATGAGTTTGCCCCCCTCCGGGCACATGGTACGGTAGCCGCACGCCCGCCCCGGAGGCTTCGCCGGCGGGGGCACGCGCGATGGCAGAACGCCCTTCGGAGAAGGCGCTCTCGGAGTTCATCTCCGAGGCCCAGGAGAACATCGAGGCCCTCGACCGCGACTTCCTGCGGCTCGAGGACGCCTGCAAGGGCCGTGGCTCGGAGGACGCCGACCCGGACATCCTCAACGCCGTGTTCCGCGCCGCGCACACCCTCAAGGGCGTGTGCGCGATGTTCGGCGTGGAGCGGATGGCGCGGCTCGCCCACGCGCTCGAGGACCTGCTGGACGCGGTGCGGATGGGGCGGCGCGGGCTCGACGGGTCGACCTTCAGGCTCGTGAACCAGGCCACCGACCTGCTCGGCAAGTGCATCGCCGAGGAGGCCGACGGCAAGCCGCCCGCCACCGGGGAGGCCGCCGAGGCGCTGGCCCAGGCCCTCCGCGCCAAGCCGGCGACCGCCGCTGCCGGAGGCGATGATCCGCTCGACGCCCTCCTCGACCCGGCGGTGCTCTCGGTGCTCACCGAGTACGAGGAGCACCGGCTGCGCTTCAACCTCGGCAAGGGGCAGGATCTCTTCCGGGTGAAGGTGAACTTCGACCTCGCCAGCTTCGACACCGCCCTCGACGTCCTCAAGGCACGGCTCAAGGAGCTCGGCGAGGTGGTCTCCACGCTGCCGTCCTCCGACGCCAGCGACCCGAACGCGATCGCCTTCGACCTGCTCTTCTGCTCGGCCGCGGGTCGCGAGCGGGTGACGTCCGCGGCGGGCCCGGCGGCGGCGGTGGAGCAGGTGCCGCGCGGACACCACCTCGGCGCCCCGCGCCACGCCGCGCACGCGCCGGGCCTCTCGCCTCTCGGCGGCTCGACGCCGCCGGCCGAGGCCCCGGCGACGCTCCCGCTCGCCGGTGCGGACCCGATGGGCTCGCCAGCGGCCGACGAGCCCGCGCAGCTCCACCGGGAGCCGGCAGCCGGCGCCGCGCCCGGCGGGGAGGCCGAGACCAGCTCGCTGCGCTCCGTGTCGCAGGCGGTCCGCGTCGACATCCACAAGCTCGACCGGCTCATGAACGTGGTGGGCGAGCTGGTGCTGGTGAAGACCAGCCTGCTGCAGCTCGCCGAGCGCATGCGCGGCGGCGAGGACCACGCCACCCTCTCGGCCGAGCTGCACCGCGAGAGCCGCAGCCTGGAGCGGAAGCTCAACGACCTGCAGACCGGGATCCTCGAGGTCCGCATGGTCCCGCTGGGCCAGGTCTTCGACAAGCTCTCGCGCATGGTCCGCAAGCTGACGCGCGACCTCGGCAAGGAGATCGAGTTCACCACCGAGGGGGGCGACACCGAGCTCGACAAGCTGATCGTGGAGGATCTCTCCGATCCGCTGATGCACCTCATCCGCAACTCGCTCGACCACGCCATCGAGGCGCCCGAGCTGCGCCGCCAGCGAGGCAAGCCGCGGGCCGGGCTGATCTCGCTGCGCGCCGCGCAGAAGGGGAGCCACGTCCAGATCACGGTCGAGGACGACGGCAACGGCATCGACGACGCCCGCATCCGCGAGGTGGCGGTGAAGCGCGGGCTGGTGAGCCAGGAGCAGGTCGCCCAGATGGGCCGGCGCGAGGTGATGAACCTCATCTTCCTCCCCGGCTTCTCCACCGCCCGCCAGGTCACCTCGCTCTCCGGCCGCGGCGTGGGCATGGACGTGGTGAAGAACAACATCGCCAACCTCTCCGGCATCATCGACCTGCACACCGAGCTGGGGCGGGGGACCCGCTTCGAGATCACCCTGCCGGTGACGCTCGCCATCATCCGGGCCCTGGTGGTCTCGGCGGCGCAGCGCACCTACGCCGTGCCGCTCTCGTCGGTGCTCGAGATCCTGACCGTCGATCCGGCCGAGCTGCGCACCATCGAGACCCGGGAGGTGATCACGCTGCGCGGGGCGACGCTGCCACTGGTCCGCCTGGCGCGCTTCTTCGGCACCCGCGCCGAGGAGCCCCGGCAGAAGAACCTGCACGTGGTGGTGGTGGGGCTCGCGCAGGAGCGGCTCGGCATCGCGGTCGACGAGCTGACCGGGCAGCAGGACGTGGTGGTGAAGCCGCTCGGGCGCGCCCTCGGGACCATCCGCGGCCTCGCCGGCGCCACCGACCTCGGCAACCGCCGCACCGTGCTGGTGCTCGACGTGGGCGCCATCATCGAGGAGGTGGTGCGGGGCGAGGGCCCGCGGGAGCCGGTCGGCCAGGCCGGGTGAGCCATGTACCTCGAGCACTACGGGCTCCGCGCCAAGCCCTTCTCGAAGAGCCCCGACCCCGCCTTCCTGTTCCCCTCGCGGCAGCACGCCGAGGCGCTGGCCCGGCTCTCCCACGCCCTGGAGGAGCGCGAGCCGGCGGTGCTCACCGGCGAGGTGGGGGCCGGCAAGACCACCCTCTCGCGCGCCCTCGTCGACGCCTTCGCCGACCGCTGCCGCTTCGCGCTGGTGGTGAACCCGGCGCTCCCCGCGGCGCAGCTCCTCGCCGCGGTCTCCGACGCCTTCGGCCTGCCGCGCCAGAAGCGCAAGGGCGACGTCTACGCCGCCCTGGCCGAGTTCGCGGCCGCGCTCGACGCCGAGGACCAGTTCCCGGTGGTGGTGGTGGACGAGGCGCAGCTGCTCCCCGGCCGCGGCGCCTACGACGAGCTGCGGCTCCTCACCAACCTCACCGCCGACGACCGGGCCCTCGTGGGCCTCGTGCTCATCGGCCAGCCCGAGCTGCGCGACCGGATCCGCGGCAAGGGCGGGGAGGCCTTCTCGCAGCGGATCGGCGTCGCCTACCACCTGGGCGCGCTGGAGGTGGCCGAGGTGGCGAGCTACCTCTCCCACCGGCTGCGGGTGGCCGGGCGGCTCGAGCCGCTCTTCACCGAGGACGCGGTCGTGGAGCTGCACGCGCGCTCGGGCGGGGTCCCGCGGCGCATCAACCAGCTCGCCGCCAGCGCGCTCCTCGAGGGCTTCGCCCGGGAGCTGCACCGGCTCGACGCCGACGTGGTGACCGCCGCCGCGGCCGATCTCGACGCCTACCTGGGCGGGAGGCCCGCCAGGGGGTAAGATGGCGGGAACACCATGGACTTCCTGAAGATCCGGAAGCAGGCGAAGGAGCGCTCGGAGGCGCGGGCCAGGGCGGCCAGCGCCGACCGCGCGACCGAGTCCCTTCCGGTCTCCAACCAGGTGGCCGTGCCTTTCCCGCCGCTCGACCTCCCGTCGCCGGTCCGGATCCCGATCGACCTTCCGCCGACGACCCGGGTGGTGCGCGAGGAACAGCCGCCGCCGGGCCCGCCAAACCTGGTGCCGCTCGCGTCGCCGTCGATGATGCCGCTCGAGGAGGAGCCGCCCGCGCCCGCGCCGCTCCTCGCCTCGTCGCCTGCGCCGGTCTGGTCGCCGTCGATGCTCCCGCCGGAGCCGCCCATCCACGAGCCGCCGGCGGTTCAGCCGCTCATCCCTCCCGCGCTCCCCGCAGTCCCCGCGCCTTCCGCGCCGGCCCCCTCGGCCCCGCGGGGCGACGCCCTCGCCGAGTTCTTCTTCGACGAGCACGAGGCCGGGCCGGCGGTGCCGGACCTCGGTGGCGACCCACTCGCGGAGGCGCGGAGCGGCGAGCCGGCCGAGGAGCGGCGCGAGTACCTCGCCTTCCGACTCGGCGGCGAGGAGTACGCCTTCGGCATCGAGGCCATCCGCGAGATCCTCAAGGCGCCGCCCATCACCGAGGTGCCGCGCGCTCCGGCCCACGTGCTCGGCGTGATCACCGTCCGGGGCGAGGTGATCCCGGTGTTCGATCCGCGCCACCGGCTCGGCCTGCCGCCGGCGGGGCCGGGCGGGGGACCCGGGCGCGTCATCATCTGCGACGCCGGGGAGGGCCCCTGCGGGCTGCTGGTGGACGCGGTGGCGCAGGTGGTGCGCCTGCCGCCCTCCGCCATCGAGCAGAAGCCTCAGGGGATCGTCGGCAGCAGCTCCGAGTACATCGCCGGCATCGGCCGCGATCGCGACCGGCTCTTCATCCTGCTCGACCTCGCGGCCGTGCTGCGCTTCTCCAGGGCGAAGGAGGCGCTCGCGACATGACCGCGCGCGACGCGACCGGGCCGCAGCGCCCCCTCACCGAGCGGCGCGAGGCGGCCGCGGTCTCCGACCCCATCGTCCAGCTCTGCGCCTTTCGCGTCGGCGACGAGGAGTACGTGGTCGACCTGATGCGGATCCGCGAGATCGTGCAGCCCCTGCCGATCACCGCGGTGCCCCACGCCCCCGAGTACGTGGAGGGGGTGGTGAACCTCCGCGGCGAGGTCATCCCGGTGCTCGACGCGCGCAAGCGCTTCGGGCTCGCCCCAGGGCCGTACACCCGGCGGACCAAGTTCCTCATCGTCCACCTGGCCGGCCGGGTGCTGGCGCTGGTGGTCGACGGAGTGAGCGAGGTCCTGCGCATCCCGCGCTCAGCCATCCGCCCGGCGCCGGAGCTCATGGGGGGCGGCGCCCGCAGGTTCTTCCTCGGGGTCTGCGGCACCGGCGGCGGCGAGCGCGCCGGCGCCCGCCCCGCAGCCCCGGCCGCGCAGGCCGCGCGTCCCTCCGCCGGGCCGGGCATCCCCGCGCGCGGCGCCCTCCAGAAGTCCGCCGCGCCGGCACGGATGCGGCTGCTGCTCAACGTCAAGGCGCTCCTCGAGCCGGCGGCGCCGGCGGCCCTCGCCGCCGCGCGCGCGCTCGCCGGAGCCGCGAGGAACGGATGACCGGACCCGTCGATCCACCGGGGCTGCCTGGCAGCTCCGAGGAGGAGTCCCGCTACCAGGCGGTGCGCCGGCTCGATCCGGCCTCGGCCGCCGGGCTGCGCGAGCTCCTCGGCTGGCTCTCCGATCCGAGCTGGCGGGTGCGCAACGCCGCGTCCGAGCGGCTGGCGCGCCTCGAGGACCCCGCCCCGGCGCTGCCGGCGCTGCTGGCCTCGCTCGGGCCCGACAGCTTCCCCGGGGCGCGCAACGCCTCGGCCGTGGTGCTGGTCCGCTTCGGCGCCCGCGCGGTGGAGCCGCTCCTCGATCGTCTCGGGGCGGCCGCGCCGCAGGAGCGCACCGGCGCGCTCGAGATCCTGGGCGAGATCCGCGAGCGGCGCTCCGCTGGCCCCATCGCCGGCGCGCTCTCCGACCCCGACCCCAACGTGCGGGTGGCCGCGGCCGAGGCGCTCGGCAAGATCGGCGGCCCGGAGGCGCTCTCCGCGCTCCTGGAGGCGCTCGTGCAGGAGGCCCAGCCGGTCCGCCAGGCGGTGCTGGAGGCGCTGGCGCAGCTGCGGGTGGCGCCGCCGGCGGCGGTGCTCGCGGCGATCGGCGCCGACCGCGCCCTCCGGCGCCCGGTCTACCGGCTGCTGGGCCTCTCCGACGAGCCGCAGGCCCTGGAGCTCCTGGCCGAGGGGTTGATCCAGCCGGCGCGCACCGTCCGCGAGACGGCCCTGGCCGCGGTCGGCCAGCAGCGGCTGCGGCGCCCCGCCGCGGCGCTGCAACCGCTGGCCCGCGCCGTGCGCGAGCTGCCGGGGGTCGCCGCCCTGGCGGAGCAGTGCGAGGGGGCGCTGAAGAGCGAGGACTGCGCGGTCGCCGCCGGGGCGATCTCCGTGCTGCAGTGGCTGGGAGACGCCTCGCGCGCGCCGGCGCTGGCGCGGGCGGCGGAGGACGAGCGGCTGCGTCCGCTGGCCTCCGCGGCGCTGGAGGAGCTGGGGCACGACCTCGGCCCGGTGCTGCGCCCGTTGCTGCCGGAGCTCTCCGCCGCGGCGCGCGCGGTGGTGCTGGGGACGCTGGCGCGCCACGGCGACGCCTCGGTGCTGCCGGAGCTGCTCGCGGAGGTGGCCGGCGAGGACGACCTCGCCCGCGCCGCGGCGGTGGAGGGGCTGGGACGCCTCGGCGACCTGCGCGCCGTGCCGGCGCTCGCCGGGCTGCTGCGCGATCCCGACGCGAACCTCTCCGGAGCCGCGGTGGCGGCGCTGGCGCTGCTGGCCGCCCGGGGGGCCGGCCACGCCGACCGCGTGCGCGCGGTCTACCGGGAGGCCACCGAGCCGCCTGGGCCGGCGCTGTTCCGGCTCATGGGGCGGGTGGGCCAGCCGGAGGACCTCGCCGCGCTGCAGGCGGGGCTCCAGGCGCCCCACCGTGGCGCGCGCGTGGCCGCCGCCGCGGCGCTCGCGTCGCTGGCCAGCCAGGGGATGACGGGGACCGAGCCGCCGCACCAGCTGCTCGACGCGCTCGACGACCGCGATCCCTCGGTGCGGGCGGCCGCCGCCCAGGCCATCGGGGCCTCGGCCCGCGCGCTGCGCCAGCGCGCCCGCGAGCTCGGCCGGCCGCTCCCTGACTGCGCCGAGGCGGCGCGGGCCCTGGCGATGGCGCTGCGGGACGAGGATCCGCTGGTGCGGGCGGCCGCGAGCCGCGCGCTCGGCTCCTGCGGGGCGGTCGAGTACGCCGACGGCCTCTCCCAGCTGGCGCGCGATCCGTCCGCGCCGGCGGAGGCGGCCGCGGCGGCGGTGCACGCGCTCTGCGAGCTCGGCCGCGCCGGCATCGAGGTGCTCGAGCCGGCCGCGCGGCACCGCGATCCCGAGGTGGTGAAGGAGGCGGTCGCGGCCGCCGGAGCCCTGCCGGGCGCGGCCGCGGCGCGCCTGCTCCTCACCGCCGCGAGCCACCCGCGCTGGGACGTCCGGCGCGCCGCGGCGCGGGCCCTGGGCCAGCGGGGAGAGCGCGCGCTCCTGGAGCCGCTCCGCGGGCTCTCGGCCGGCGAGGAGGACGGCCTCGTCGCCGAGGCCTTCGCGGAGGCGGTCCACGCCCTGGAGGCGAAGCCCTAGGGCCCTCGATGACGCCGCTCGACCACGCCCCGGTGATGAGCGCCGAGGAGTTCCGCCTGCTGCGGGACCTCATCTACGATCACTGCGGGCTCTTCTTCCGCGACGAGATGCGCTACCTGCTGGAGCGCCGGCTCGCGCCGCGGCTCCAGGTCCACGGCCTGCAGGGCTTCAAGGACTACCACCACTTCCTTCGCTACGACGTGGGCCGCCGGGCGGAGCTCGACGTCGCCGCGGAGATCCTCACCACCAACGAGACCTACTTCTTCCGGGAGCCGCACCAGCTGCGCGCCTTCTCGGAGGAGATCCTGCCCATCCTGGCGCAGGAGCGGCGGCGGGAGCGGAGGCTGCGCATCTGGAGCGCGGGGTGCAGCACCGGCGAGGAGGTCTACACCATCGCCATCCTGCTCCGGAGCTCGGGGCTCTTCGACGGCTGGGACGTGGACATCTTCGGCTCCGACCTCGCCCGCCGGGTGCTGGCGCTGGCCCGCGCCGGGGTCTACGGCGCGAACGCCTTCCGCAACGAGGAGGCGGAGGCGATGCGACGCTGGTTCCGCCCGGTCGATGGGGGCAAGCTGGCGATCCTCGACGCGGTCCGCAAGGACGTCTCCTTCAGCCACCTCAACCTCCTCGACGAGGGGATGATGAGCCTGGTGGGGACGGTGGACGTCATCTTCTGCCGCAACGTCATGATCTACTTCGACCTGCCGGCCCGGAAGCGGGTGGTGAGGAGCTTCCGCGACAAGCTGGAGGAGGGCGGCTTCCTCCTCCTCGGTCACTCCGAGTCGCTCCTCAACGTCACCGCCGACTTCGAGCTGGTCCACTTCAAGAACGACCTCGTCTACCGCAAGCCGCGCCCCGCCCCCAGCGCTCGAGCCCTGCCGTGATGCCCGCCTCGCCAGATCCTCGGTCTCCCCGCGCCCTCCGGGTGATGGTGGTGGACGACTCCGTTCCCATGCGCCGGACCATCACCGAGATGCTCTCCTTCGAGCGCGGCATCGAGGTGGTGGGGCGGGAGTCCCACGGCGAGGAGGCGCTCCGGGAGGCCTTCGAGCTCAAGCCGGACGCCATCTGCCTCGACCTGCAGATGCCGCGCATGGACGGGTTCACCTTCCTGCGCCTGCTCATGTCGAGGCAGCCCACCCCCGTGATCGTCATCTCCTCCAACTCGCGCAAGAGCGACGTCTTCAAGGCGCTGGAGCTGGGGGCGCTCGACTTCATCGCCAAGCCGGACGGGGAGGGCGCCGACCTCACCGCCATCCGCGAGGATCTCCTGGCCAAGATCGGCACCGTGCGGGCGCTGCGGATCGGCAACCTCGACCCCGCGCCGTACGAGACCGGACGGCCGGAGCGCCCGCGCGAGCTGGCGGCGCCGAGGCGCCCGGATCCGGTCGGGCTCGCGGAGCCGCTCCGGTTGCTGGTGGTGGGTGCCTCCACCGGCGGACCGCCGGCCCTGCAGCGGCTGCTCACCGCGCTGCCCGACGGCCTCCCGCTCGCGGTGGTGATCGCCCAGCACATGCCGGAGCGCTTCACCGCCGCCTTCGCCGAGCGGCTGGGGCGCACCACCTCCTTCTCCGTCTCCGAGGGCTCCGAGGGCGACCTGCTGGCGCCGGGGCGGGTGCTGGTGGCCCCCGGTGGCAGGCACCTCGAGGTGGTGCGCGAGACGAGCGGCGCCCTCCGCTGCGCCGTGCTCGGCGCCGAGCACGCCGCCGGCCGGCGCTACTGCCCCAGCGTCGACCTGCTGTTCGAGTCGGCGTCGCGGGCCATGGGGGAGCGGGTAGCGGGCGTGGTGCTCACCGGGATGGGGAACGACGGACGACTGGGGATCCAGGCGGTGAAGCGGGCCGGCGGGCTCACCATCGCCGAGTCGGAGGAGACGGCCGTGGTGTACGGGATGCCGAAGGAGGCGATCGCCTCGGGGTGCGTGGACGAGGTGCTGCCGCTGGGCGCGATCGCCACCCGCCTGGTGCGCTTCGCCGGGAGGGAGGGAGCATGAGCCTCACGCTCTCCGCGCTGGTGGTGGACGACAGCGGCGCGATGCGCAAGCAGCTCGCCTACGCCCTGCAGCGGGTGATGGGCATCCACGCCACCGAGGCGACCGACGGCGCCGACGCCTGGCGCAAGCTCTCCACCGGCGCCTACGACGTGGTCCTCACCGACGTCAACATGCCGCTCATGGACGGGCTGAAGCTCATCTCCCTCATCCGCAAGAGCGGCGGGGCGCACCAGCAGGTGCCCATCGTGGTCATCACCACCGAGGGCGCGGTGGAGGACCGCCGGCGCGCCATGGACCTCGGCGCCAGCGCCTACCTGGTGAAGCCGGTGCAGTCGCAGCAGGTGGTCGAGGCGCTGCGGTCGCTCCTGCGGCTGTCTGCCTAGAGCGCCAGCTCCGCCACCACCGGTGCGTGGTCGCTGGTGCCGTAGGCGGCGCGCGGCGCCGCGCCGCGGGTGGCCGCCAGCAGCGGCACGCTGGCGAGGAGGTAGTCGATGCGCCAGCCGATGTTGCGCTGCCGCAGGTTGCGCCAGGGGGCCCACCAGCTGAAGACGGTGCCGTCGCCGGGGTGGAGCGCCCGGGTGAGATCGACCAGCCCCCGCGCCAGCAGCCGGTCGAAGAGGGCGCGCTCCTCGGGGAGCTGCCCGATGGCGGTCGGCTTGCGCTCCCGCTCGTGGACGTCGAGGTCGGTGTGGGCGACGTTGAGGTCGCCGGCGAGCACCAGCCGCTCCCCGGCGGCGTGCCGCTGGTCCACCCAGGCCCCGAGCGCCTCGAGGAAGCGCAGCTTGGCGGCGAGGTCCTTCCCGCCGTTGGGCACGTAGATGGAGGCCACGGTGAGGTTCGGCAGCGCCGCCGCCACGATGCGCGTCTCGTGGTCGAAGGCCGGGTGGAAGAAGGCGGGGCGCTCCCCGCAGAGCTCCCGCCGCACCAGCAGCGCCACCCCCGAGTAGGCGGTCTCGCCGTGCCAGTAGCAGTGATAGCCGGCCAGGTCGCACAGGGTCGCCGGCACCTTGGCCACCGGGGCCTTGAGCTCCTGCAGGCACAGGACGTCGGGCCGCTCCTCCGCCAGGAAGGCCTGCACCTGCGCCTCGCGGGCGCGGATGCCGTTCACGTTCCAGGTGGCGAGCTTCATCGGGGCTTCTTGAACAGCGCCTCGAGCGCGTCGCGCGGATCTTCGCGTGGCTTGGGAGGCTCACCGAAGAGCGCGGCGAGCTGGGACCGGGCGGCCGCCCCCTGGTCGCCGCGGCGGCGGGAGGCGCCGTCGCCGAGCTGGAAAAGGTCGCAGGCGTTGGACGACTCCTTGTCCACGATCTGGTCGGCGTGGGGCTCGCGGCACTGGTGGGCCGCCGCCTCGTCGTAATGGCGGCAGTCGATGCAGCAGTGCAGATCGGCGTCGCACTGCGGGCAGGTGGTGCGGCGGCCGATGGGACCGTCGATCTTCAGGCTGGCGCCGCAGTGGTAGCAGGTGGCGGGCATCCGCCGATGATAACGCGGTCGGGCGCGCTCAGGGGACCGCGGCTTCGCGGCCGCCTTCCGGCCCGTTGGCCGCGCCCCCGGGCGGCCGCTCGGCGAGATCCGCCGAGAGCACCGCCACCGTCTCGACGTCGAGCCGGATGCGCTCCCACTCCTCGTCGGGGATGGCGACGAAGGCGTCCACCACCTGCGGGTCGAACTGGGTGCCGCGGAAGCGGACCAGCTCCGGCGCGACCACGGAGAAGGGGCGGGCCTTGCGGTAGGGCCGGTCGCTGGTCATGGCGTCGAGGGTGTCGACCACCGAGAACACACGGGCGCCCACGACGATCTGCTCGCCGGCGAGCCCGGCCGGGTAGCCGGTGCCGTCCCACTTCTCGTGGTGCTCGAGCACCACCCGGGCGGCGGGCCGCAGGTAGTCCACCCGCTGCAGGAGCGACCAGCCGAGCTCGGGGTGGCGCTTCATCTCCACCCACTCGTCCGGGGAGAGCGCCCCAGGCTTGAGCAGCACGCTGTCGCGCACGCCGATCTTGCCGATGTCGTGCAGCAGCGCGCCGTGCTCGATGACGGTGAGCTCCGGCTCCTCGATGCCGAGCGCCTGGGCGAGCCGGCGGGCGTAGAGCGAGACGCGGCGCGAGTGCCACTGGGTCTCGGCGTCGCGGTAGTCGAGCGCGGAGATGAGCCCCTCGAGCAGCGCCTGGGTGCGGGCGCGGACCATCTCCTCGAGCCCGTGGTTGAGCTCGCGAAGCTGGAGGTTCTGGCGCTGCACCTCGAGGGTCAGCCGCTCGTTCTCCCGGCGCAGCCGCGACGACTCGGAGGCGTGGCCGATGGTGGCGAGCAGCTCCTGCTGGTGCCAGGGCTTGGCGACGATCCGGTAGACCTCGCCCGAGTTGACCGCGGCCAGGGCCACCTGGAAGTCCTCGGCCGCCGTGCAGAGGATGCGCACCGCCCCCGGCGCCAGTCCGCGCGCCGCCTTGAAGAAGGCGATGCCGTCCATCCCGGGCATCATGTAGTCGGAGATGATGACGCCGGGCGTCTCTCTCGCCAGCCCCTTCAGCGCCTCGTCGGGCGTGAGGAAGCAGCGGGTGCCGAAGCCGGCCGACTCGAGCACGCGCGACAGCGCCCGCAGCACCAGCGCGTCGTCGTCGACGAGGAAGACCAGCTCCGGCGCGCGAGCGGCCGGCGTGGGGACGAGGTTCACGAGGGCCGCATCATAGCGCGGCCCGCGCCCTTTGGGCAGGCCGCGCCAACCCCTCAGAAGCTCCCGAGGAACTCGTCGTTGCTCTCGAACTCCGAGAGCTTCTTGAGCAGCCGCTCCATGGCCTCGACCGGCTTGAGCGAGGCCAGGGCCTGGCGGAGCTTGCGCACCTTCTCGATCTCCTTCGGCGAGAAGAGCTTCTCCTCCTTGCGGGTGCCGGAGGCGCCGATGTCGATGGCCGGGAAGATGCGCCGCTCGGCGAGCTGCCGCGAGAGCACCACCTCCATGTTGCCGGTGCCCTTGAACTCCTCGAAGATCACCTCGTCCATGCGGCTGCCGGTGTCGATGAGGGCGGTGGCGATGATGGTGAGCGAGCCGCCCTCCTCGGCCTTGCGGGCCGCGCCGAAGAGCCGCTTGGGCCGCTCCAGCGCCCGGCTGTCCACGCCGCCGGTGAGGGTGCGCCCGGAGGACTCGACCTCCTTGTTGTAGGCGCGCGACAGGCGGGTGATCGAGTCGAGCAGGATCACCACGTCCTTGCCCGCCTCCACCAGCCGCTTGGAGCGCTCCAGCACCATCTCGGCGACGTGCAGGTGCTCCTCGGTGGGCCGATCGTTCGAGGAGCCGACCACCTCGCCCTTGATGTTGCGCTTCATGTCGGTCACCTCCTCCGGCCGCTCGTCGACGAGCAGCACGGTGAGGTGGACGTCCGGGCGGTTGGAGGTGATCGCCTGTGCGATCCGCTGCAGCATGATTGTCTTGCCGGCCTTCGGCGGCGAGGTGATGAGCGCGCGGGCGCCGAGGCCGATGGGGGCGACCAGGTCCAGCACCCGGCCCACCAGCTCGTCCGGGCGGGTCTCGATGATGAGCCGCTCGGTGGGGTCGGTGGCGGTGAGGTTCTGGAAGTGGGTCCGCCGGGCCACCGCGACGGGATCGGTGCCCTCGACGGTGTCCACCCGGGAGAGGGTGCGCTTCATGTTGCGCAGGGTGGCGAGCCCCTTCACCAGCACGCCGGGCTGCAGGTGCATCCGGTCGATGAGCCAGCGCGGCACCTCGACGTCGAAGGCCTGCGGCAGGTAGCTGCGCTTGGGATCGCGCAGCCAGCCCTGGCCCTTGCCCTCGAACTGGAGGACCCCCTCGACCTCCTCGGTCTGCTCGGGCTGGGCCTGCGGCTGCGGCTGCGGGGCGGGGGCGCCGTTGGGCTGCGGCGCACCGGGGGCGGGCGCGCCGCCCGGACCGGCCTGCTGCGGCGTCCCCGGCTGCGCGCCGCGGCCGCGGCGGCCCCGGCGACGCCGACGGCGGCGGCCCTGGCCGGGCTGCTGTCCCTGGGGCCCGCCCTGCTGGGCGTCGGAGCCCTCGTCGTTGGGAGAAGCGGCGGAGGGTGCGGCGGGCTGCGGCGCGGCCGGAGGCGGGGCGCCTTCGCCCGAGTTCGGGGTCTGCTCGTTTTCGCTCATGCTGTCGTCTGCTCCGGCCGCATCCTGTGTTGGGCGGCGCGGTCCTTGGCTGGTCTGGTCGGCGCGGCGTTCGCGTTCGATGCTGCGAGCTGTTCGCGGGCTTCGCGCCCCCCCGGGTTCCGCTGTGCGCGCCTCGCTCACAAAGAGCGGCGCGACGGAGTGCAAGGAGCCGTACGACCGGGGGATCGCCCCCCTGCCGCTCGTAAGTTAGTGCGCGGGCAGGGAGGAGACAACAGCTACATAACAAAAATCTCGCCGAAGCAAAAGGATAGATAGTGAGCGTCCGCATCAGGGGCGTAGGGGGGCGCCGTCCAGCCAGTCGAGCGGCAGCGCGAGCAGCGGGCCCATCTCCGAGAGCAGCGCGGCGGCCCGGATCTCGGGGATCCCCAGGGCGAGCTTGAGCAGCGCCGGTTCCTCCCGCGACTGCGCTATGGCCGAGGAGAGCCGCTCGAGCAGCCCCACCGCCGGCTCGACGCGCCGCACCTCGAGGTCCTCGTCGGGCGCGTAGCCGGCGCGCAGCTTGGCGAGCGCGACGGCGTCGTCGAGCGTGCCCAGGCGATCGACCAGCTTGCGCTCCAGCGCCTGGGCGCCGGTCCAGACCCGCCCCTGGGCCACCGCGTGCACCTCGTCCCGCGTGAGCTTGCGCCCCTCGGCGACGCGCGCCAGGAAGGTCTCGTAGAACGCGGCGATCTGCTGCTCCACCAGCTTCCGCTCTCCCGGCGTCCAGGTTTTGAGGGGCGACTCGATGTCCGCGTTGGCGCCCCGCTGCAGCACCACGTCGCGCACGCCGAGCTTGCCGAGCAGGCCGGAGAGGTCTGGCTTGAGGGCGAAGACGCCGATGGAGCCGGTGAAGGTGGAGGGCTCGGCGAGCACGTCCCCCGCGCCCACCGCCGCGAGGTAGCCGCCGCTGGCGGCGGTGTCGCCCATGGAGGCCACCACCGGCTTGCCGCGCCGGCGCGCCGCCACCACCGCGCGCCAGATGAGGTCGGAGGCGAGGGCGTCCCCGCCGGGCGAGTCGATGCGCAGCACGATGGCCTTGACGTCCCCGTCGTCGGCCGCCGCCCGGAGCTGCCGCGCCACGGTGTCGGCGCCGGCCATGGCGTCGAGGAGCGGGTCGAGGCGGCTCGGGCCGGAGGTGATGGTCCCCTCGAGCCGGATCACCGCCACCGCGGGCCGCGATCCCCAGCGCTGCGCCTGACGCGGCGGGCTCTGGTCGTCGTCCTCGGCGAGGCTCACCGGCTTCCCGAGCTGGCTCCCGAGCCGCGCCTCGAGCTCGTCCGGCCAGACCGCCGCGTCCACCAGCTTCGCCTCGACGGCCTGCTCGGTGGTGAAGAAGCCCACGTCCACGAGCTCCCTCACGCGGGCCTCCGGCAGCGAGCGGGCGGCGGCCACGGCCTGCACCTGCCGGCGGTAGAGGTCGTCGAGGATGGCGCCGGTCACCTCGCGCTGCGCCTCGCTCATGTCGGCGCGGGTGAGCGCGTCGGGGGCGTTCTTGAACCGGCCGATGGCCACCACGTCGAAGCTCACCCCGAGCCGGGCCAGCCCTTCGCGGAGGAAGGGGCTGTTGGAGGCGAGGCCGTTGACCTGCACGCTGCCGGCCGGCGGCGCCCAGACGGTGCTGGCGGCGGTGGCGAGCCAGTAGCCGCGGTTGCCGCCGCCGGAGATCCAGGCGACGACCGGCTTGCGGGCACGCACCTCCTCGAGCTTGTGGCGCAGCTCCTCCACCCGCCCGGCGCCGACCGGCAGCTCGTCGATCTCGAGCAGCAGCGCGGGCGTCTCGTCGTCGCGGACCGCGTCGAGCCGGGCGAGGAGCTGGCCGTACGGGTCGCGGCGCGGCAGCGGCAGGAGGAGCGAGCGCGAGCGCGCCAGCGCCTTCGAGAGCTTGATGACCGGCACGGTGTGCTCCAGCGTGGAGAGCCCGCGATAGCGCTCGGCGGAGAGCCGCGCGCCCACGTTCCAGGCACGGCCCGGCTCCTCGGAGGTGAGGGCGCCGCCGGAGCTGACGCCGAAGTGTGGCGTGGAGGCCGAGAGGGCGAGCTGCGCCACCGCCGCGCCCTCGATCCCCGCCGCCTCGCGCAGCGGCAGGAGCACCTGCGCCTGCACCGCGTAGCCGCCGGTGAAGTCGGCGCGCAACCCGAGCGAGCCGTGGGTGACGTGGAAGGCGTCCTTGCCCTGGTCCCCGGCGAGCAGGTCGGCGGAGAGGGTGACGGTGTCCTTGGCGAAGCGCGTGGCCGCGCCGAGGTCGTAACGGATGGGGAGCGGCCGCCCCGCCTCGCGGGCCTGGAGCCCCTGGGCCGCGGCGCCGAGCGAGAGCCAGCGGGCGGGGCGGAGGGTGAGCCCCACGTCGAGGCTGCGCAGCGCGTCGCGCGCCGGGTCGGGTGAGGAGAAGTGGTTCCAGGCGAGGCCCAGGGAGAAGGTGGGCGTGGGCGAGAAGGCGAGCCCGAGGCCGGTCTTGCGGTAGCGCGGCCCGCCGCCGTCGCCCGGGCGCACCCACTCCATGGAGAGGGTGGGGACGAGCGGACCGAGCGGCGCACTGGCCCAGAAGCCGTCGCCGAGGAAGCCGCGGTGGCTGCCCTGCTCGTGGAAGTACTCGAGCGCGGCGCCGCCCACGAAGCCGGGTCCCGCCGGATTCACCGACAGCGCGGTGGGCTCCTCGGCGGAGGCGGCCCCTTCGGGCGTGACCGAGAGCCCCACCGGCGCCCCGCGGGCGCGCTCGACCAGGGTCATCGCCTGCGCCGCGGCCAGCGCAGGGAGGCAGAGCGCCGCGGCCAGCGCGAGCGGCTTCACGAAGCGTGTCATGGGGCGCGATTGTAGCGCGCCGAGCGCCTGCCCGCCGGCTCCCCGGCGGCGGGGCCCCAGAGGAGGTCTACTCCTGCCCGTCGTCCTCGACGCGGCGCAGGTCGGCCTCGGTGAGGGGCACCAGGTTCCCGGCCTTGTGGCGCCGGAACAGCTCGAAGATCTGCTCCTTGTGCGGCCGCACCTTGCCGATGGGGCAGCGCTCCCAGTCCTTCACCGGCTCGTCGCAGTAACCGGTGCGCTTGTCGCCGCACTTGGGCTGGAGGTGGACCCCGAGCTCCGGCACCGCCTTCACCACCTCGCGGCGCATGAGCGCCACCATCTGGCGGATCTCCCACTGCGCCCGCCAGCAGAGGCGGAGGTCGGCGATGTGGAGCAGCTCGGCGAAGTTGACCATCACCTGGAAGTTGGTGGGCGTGGCGTTGGGCAGGACGAAGCGGGCGTCCTCCGCCGGCACCCCGCTCGCGAGGGCGAGCTGGTACACCCGCGTCACCTCCGCCATCAGCTTCTCGTACTCCGCCGCCAGCCCGGGGGTCTTCTCCCAGCTCTTCGGCGTCACGTACTCGAGCCGCTCCTCCTTGTACCTGACGTACCGCTGGCTCTGCTGCTCGAAGCTGATGCCGATGCGGTGGCGCACGAACTGGTGGCTGAGCGAGCGCGACACCCCGGAAATGCCGAACCAGAAGACCACCTGCTCGAGCGGGGAGGCGTGGCCGGTCTTGAGCCGCTCCTGGATGAAGTCCCGGATCTGCTCGGGCGTGATCTTCCCCTCGCCGATCTCGGTCCAGACCTCGTTCGGCGTCTTCGGCGTGTAGCAGGTGCGGTAGGCGCCGTAGAGCTTGGTGAGCGGGTCTCGGGCGTAGTCGATGAGCGTGACTTCGAGGGCCATGGGGCTCCCTTTTACCCTGGGGGGCGGCCCGCTTCCAATCGGGCGGAGCGCCCGCGCGCATGCTAGACAATTCGACCCATGACCGCACCCGATCCCGGCCCCCGCCTCGCGGCGAAGCTCGCCTCGTCCTCGTACGTGGAGATGACCCAGCTGGTGATGCCCTCCCACGCCAACCGGCTCGACACCGCCTTCGGCGGGCAGGTGGTGAGCTGGGTGGATCTGGCCGCCGGGATCGCCGCGCAGCGCCACGCCCGCGGCCCCTGCGTCACCGCCTCCATCGACCAGCTCTCCTTCCTCGCCCCCATCCGCGTGGGCGACGTGGTCATCCTGCGCGCCCGGATCAACGCCGTCTTCGGCACCTCGATGGAGCTCGAGGTGGTGGTGGAGGCGGAGGACCTGACGACCGGGGTGCGCCGCCCGTGCTGCGACGCCTTCCTCACCTTCGTCGCGCTCGGACCGGATGGGAAGCCGACGCGCGCCCCGCTGCTCCTCACCGAGACCGAGGACGAGGTGCGGCGCCAGGCGGAGGCCCAGGAGCGGCGAGCCGCGCGCATGGCCAGCCGCGGCGCCAGGGCGCCGATCGCGCCGGCCGGTGGGCAGCCGGGGGACCGGCGATGAGGGCGCGCCTGAAGCGGGCGGCCCTCCTGGCGGCGCTCGCCTGCGCCTGCCGCACCGGCGCCCCCGTCCCCTCCGCGGGACCGGAGCAGGCCGCGGCGCCGGGGGTCGACCCCTCGATCGTCGATCGCGCGGTGAGCCCCTGCGAGGACTTCTACGCCTACGCCTGCGGCGGCTGGATCAAGAAGACCGAGATCCCGGCCGACAAGCCGAGCTGGAGCCGGGGGTTCTACGAGCTCCGGGAGAAGAGCCTGAAGGCGCTGCGCCAGCTCGCCGAGGACGCCGCCGCCGGCCGGGCCGACCCCCAGGTTCGCTTCGCCGACAAGGTGGGCGCCTACTACGCGAGCTGCATGGACGCGCCGGCGGTGGAGGCGCACGGCCTCGCCGACCTGAAGGCGGAGTGGGCGCGGCTCGACGCGGTGAAGGACCCCGCCTCCCTGGTCGAGGCGCTGGCGCGGCTGCACCGGGAGGGCGTCTTCGCGCTCTTCGGCTTCGGCTCCCAGCAGGACGCCCGGGACGCCACGCAGGTGATCGCGGTGGTGGAGCAGGGCGGCCTCGGGCTCCCCGACCGCGACTACTATCTCTCCACCGACCCCAAGTCGCAGGAGATCCTGAAGCTCTACCGGGCGCACGTGGGGAAGATGTTCGCCCTCGCCGGGCGGGCGCCCACCGAGGCGGCCCGCGCCGCGGACGAGGTGCTGGCGGTGGAGCGGGCCCTGGCGGAGTCGCACTACACCCGCACCGAGCTGCGCGATCCCAAGCGCGTCTACAACCGGGTCGACCTCGCCGGGCTCGCGAAGCTGGCGCCGCAAGTCGACTGGAGGCGTTACCTCGAGGGGATCGGCCACGCGGGCGTCACCGCCATCAACGTGACCACGCCCCGCAACGTCGAGCAGGTGGGCCGGCTGGTGAAGGCCACGCAGCCGGAGCGCTGGCGCGCCTACCTCGAGTGGCACCTCCTCTCGAAGGCGACGCAGGCGCGCGCCGTGCCCCAGGCCTTCGTGGACGAACGCTTCGCCTTCTCCTCGGCCGCCTTCACCGGCGCGAAGGAGCTGGAGGCGCGCTGGAAGCGCTGCGTCTCCCTCACCGACGGCGCGCTCGGCGAGGCGCTGGGAGAGGCCTACGTGCGCCGCTGGTTCGGCGCCGCCGGCAAGTCGTCCACCACCCGGCTGGTGGCCGAGCTCGAGCAGTCCATGGGGCGGGACCTCACCGGCCTCGCCTGGATGGACCCGCCGACGAAGGCCCAGGCCGAGGCGAAGCTCGCCAAGGTGTTCAACAAGGTGGGCTACCCCGACAAGTGGCGCGACTACTCCGGCCTCGAGGTCCAGCGCGGCCGCTGGCTCGCGAACCTGCTCGCCGGCGACGCCTTCGAGGTGAACCGGCAGCTCGACAAGGTCGGCAAGCCGCTCGACCGCAGCGAGTGGTACATGAGCCCGCCCACGGTGAACGCCTACTACGACCCGGCGCTCAACGAGATGGTCTTCCCGGCGGGCATCCTGCAGCCGCCGTTCTTCACCCTGGGCGCGCCGGAGCCGGTGAACTACGGCGCCATCGGCGTGGTGGTGGGGCACGAGCTCACCCACGGCTTCGACGACGAGGGGCGGCGCTACGACGCCGAGGGCAACCTGCGCGACTGGTGGACGCCCGTGGTCGACCAGGAGTTCGACCGGCGCGCGGAGTGCGTCGCGAAGCAGTACGAGGCCTACGAGCCGCTGCCCGGGCTGCACCTCAACGGCCACCTCACCCTCGGCGAGAACATCGCCGACCTGGGCGGCGCGAAGCTCTCCTTCGCCTCGCACCGGCGCGCGCTCGCCGCCAGCGGCGGCGCCCGCGACGTCGACGGCTTCACCCCCGACCAGCAGTTCTTCCTCGGCTTCGCCCAGTCGTGGTGCCAGAAGTCGCGCGAGCAGCTGGTGCGGATGCTGGTGACGGTCGACCCGCACTCGCCGCCGCAGTTCCGGGTGAACGGGCCGCTCTCCAACCTGCCCGAGTTCCAGCAGGCCTGGAAGTGCCCGGCCGGCGCGAGGATGGTTCGGGCGGAGCGGTGCGAGGTCTGGTGAGGGGACGCTGGACTCCGCGCGCCCCGCCCGTCGCGAGGGCAGGGCGCGCGGGCGGCCGACTCACCTCAGCCCGAACTGGAAGCCGATGCTGGAGCCGTCGTTGAGCGTGATCGCGTAGCCATAGGTGACGTTCTTCTTGAGGGCGCTGCTGTCGACGTTGAAGATCCACTGCTGGGCGGTGGGGTCCCAGCGGAACTGCGCGTCCGGCGTCGTCGAGTAGACGGTGGCATCCACCGTGGTGTTGGTGGTGCCGACGATCGTGTAGGTGTTCCTGAACGCGCTCACGACCCCCGGCGTTCCGATCGAGTTGCCGTTGGCGTCGCACACGCGGAACTTCGCCGGGACGGTGGAGCCGCCCTTGCGGACCGTGGACCCGTCCGCGGCGATCGGCTGCAGGATGGAGTGCCCCGCGTCACCGAGGCAGGCGCCCGTCTGCGCGTACTGGATGGTGAGGTTCGCGCCCACGAAGGTCACGGTGTAGTTGGCGCTCAGCGGGGCGGGCGCGAGGGTGCCCTGCTGGATCGGGTAGAGACCGATGGCCTCGCCAGTGACCCGGGTGAGCGCGCCAGTGAGCGAGTCGCTGAACGCGAGCGAGCCGCTGGTGACCTTGTAGGTGAACGCCGGATCGGGCGCGGCAAGGACCTTGGTCTTGGGGTCCGCGGTCACGGTGATCGGGCGGGCCGTGACGGTGAGGCTCGCGGGGACGAAGGTCAGGACGTAGTTCGCGCCCAGGGCGAGCGTGCCCTGGTTGATGGCATAGGTGCCCGCGTTCTCGCCGGCGGCGCGGGAGGGGGCGCCCGTGAACGCGTCGGAGGAGGCCAGGGATCCGGTCGTGATCTGGAAGGTGAGCGCCGGGTCCCCGTCGCCGTAGATCTTCGACTTCGCGTCGGCGGTGACCGTGATCGGGCGGGCGATGATGGTGAGGTTGGAGGGGACGAACGTCAGGGCGTAGTTCACGCTCAGGGCGAGCGTGCCCTGCGTGATGGCGTAGGTGCCCACGTCCTCGCCGGCGGCCCGTATCAGGGCGCCCGTGAAGGCGTCGCCCGCCACCACGGAGCCACTCGTGACCTGGTAGCTCAGCTTCGGGTCCGAGTTCCCGTACGTCTTGGATTGCGCGTCGGCCGTCACGGTGATCGGCCGCGACAGGATGGTGAGCTTCGCACCGGCGAAGGTGAGGACGTAGTTCGCGCTCAAGGCGAGCGTGCCCTGCGTGATGGCGTAGGTGCCCACGTTCTCGCCGGCCGCCCGAGACAGGGCGCCCGTGAAGGCGTCGCCCGTCACCAGCTTGCCGCTCGTGATCTGGTACGTGAGCGCCGGGTCCGTGTCGCCGTAGACCTTCGTCTTCGCGTCGGCGGTGACCGTGATCGGGCGCGCGGTGACGGTGAGGTTCGCGCCGACGTACGTGACGGCGTAGTTCGCGCTCAGGGCGAGCGTGCCCTGCTGGATGGCGTAGCTCCCCACACCCTCGGTGCCGGCTCGGGTCAGCGCGCCGGTGAAGGCGTCACTCCCCACGAGCGAGCCGCTCGTGATCTGGTACGTGAGCGCCGGGTCGGCGTCGCCGTAGACCTTCGTCTTCGGGTCGGCCGTGACGGTGATCGGCCGCGCCGTGACGGTGAGGCTCGCGCCGTTGAAGCTGAGCTGGTAGTTGCCGCCCGCGGTCAGGGTCCCTTGCCGGATGGCGTAGGTCCCCACGTTCTCGCCGGCGTCACGGATCAGGGCACCCGACAGCGCATCCGTTCCGACCAGCGCTCCGCTCGTGATGCGGTAGGTCAACGTGGGATCGGCCGCGCCGCACACCTTGCTCTGCGCGTCGGCGGTCACCGTGAGCGTCCGGGCGCTGATGGTGAGGTTCGCGCCGACGTAGGTCAGGGCGTAGTTCGTGCTCAGCGCGAGCGAGCCCTGCCGGATGGCGTAGGTCCCGACGCTCTCGCCTGGATCGCGCGTGAGGCTGCCGGAGAAGGTGTCGCCGCTAACCAGGGTTCCGCTCGTGACCTGGTACGTCAGCTTGGGGTCGGCGTCGCCGTAGGTCTTGCTCTGGGCATCGGCGGTGACGGTGATGGGCCGCGCGGTGATGCTGGCGGTCCCGGTCGCGGTGGCCGAGGTGAGCTGGTAGTGGGAGGCGCTCGCGCCCGAGAGCGACACCGAGCCGGTCACCGTCTTCCCGCTCCCCACGCTGGCGTCGGAGAAGGAGGCCGAGGTCACGTTGCAGCCGACGGCGTCCCCGGGACTCACGCCGGAGAGCGTGCAGGTGGCGTTCGCCGCCGTCGTGCCGTCGTAGACCTTGTCGCTCGCGGCGAGGGTCGGCGTGACCGGCCGCACGGTCCCGACGACCGCCATGGGCCAGGCTGGGGAGCTGTCGCTCGTGCAGTTCGCCTTGTCGCCGCAGAGGTACGTGCTCGACGGCGAGGCGCCGGCGGCGGTCACGCGAACGATGAGGCTCAGGCTGGCGGTGGGCGCGGTCGCGGGGATCGACACCGTGATGCTGAAGGTCTGCCTGCCCCCCTGCAGGATGGTGACGTTCGAGGCGGACGGCGCTTGCGAGTAACCCGAAGGCAGGTTCGCGCCCGTCGAGAGGAGCACCTGGGCGCTCACGCCGTCGAACGAGGAGAAGTCGCTGGGCCCGTTGGCCTTGGCGGTGAAGGTGACGGTGAACGTCCCCGGGGCGTTGACGGAGCTGGCCGACCAGGCGACGTTCTGGAGGACCAGGTTGGCGGCGTCGTGGAAGCTGGTGCTCGCGGTGAGCCCGGAGGAGGTCCCGACGGCGTTCAGCGTGAACGCGGTGCCGAGGTCGGTCTGGTCCACGTGATAGGTGGCGTAGCCAGAGATGTTCCCGCTCGCGTCGGCGATGCTCGTGAAGACCTCTGGCGCGTGGACGAGCGGGTTCTCGTCGAAGAGCAGATCGACGTTCTCGCCCGGCGCGAAGCCCGAGCCGGACACGTAGACCGTGTCGCCGGGCAGGTACTCCTGACGGTCGGTGGTGACCACGGCGATCGGCGGGCTGCCGCTCGCGAGGGTGACGGTGTCGGTGCGCGGGTCGTAGATCTCGTCCACCGCGACCTGGACGGCCCGGTCGTACCCGCCACGGATGAGGACGCGGCCGTCGGCGAGCCCGTAGACGAGGCAGTCCTGGCGCGGGTTCGCGAGCGTCGCTTTGCTGAGCGTGAAGGTGAACGTCAGCGGATCGAAGAGCTCGAGGGACTCCATCCCTCCGTAGCCGTCGTTGCCGCCCACGACGAGGATCCGGCCGTCGAACAGGGAGACCGCAGCGTGGTGCGTGCGGGGGAGCATCAGCGAGCCGGCGGCGGCGGGGACGCTGCTGCCGGGGGCGAAGGACCAGGCGCCGGTGGTCGGGATGCCGTTCGAGCCGCCGTCGCCGCCCATCACCAACACCGTCCCGTCGGGCAGCATCCCGGCGGCGTGTCCAGGCGGCGCGAGCAGCTGTTGGGCGCCTGCCGGCGTCGCCAGCAGGAGAGCGAGGAGCGCGAGCGGCTTCCGGTTCGTCGACATGTGTCCCCCGAGCACGTGCGAGGCTGGGTGCATGGGGCGGCGGGGCGGAACGCGACCGCACGCACACGCGACCACAGCGGTGACGTACGGCTACCAGCTCCGGAATTGGGCGACATGTCGGTGAAGCCCGGGACACGTACGCAGGGTCGTGAAACCGGGAGAGAAGACGCGCCCGCGCATCCAGTGCAACCAGCGATGAACACGGGCGGAATCCCGACTGGCGGATGGCCTCGAATGCACCGGGGCCTGTCGGCCGCGATCGTCGCCACGCCCCATCAGGACGCGAACTGCGGGTGAACGCGAGCGCGCGAGCGTCGACGACCGACGTTGGCGCTACCCCCGCACCCCCGCCGCCAGCACCGCCGGCAGCCGGATCCAGCCGTCGCTCGCCTCGAGGGCAGCGAGCCTGGGCCCGAGCTGCCCGAGAGTGCGGTAGCTCGGGAAGTACGGGAGCTTCACCAGCCCGCGCACCGGCGCGCGCACCACGCACTTCTCGACCCCCTCCAGCATGCGGCTGTCGTGGACGAACCCGCGGCCGCTCTGGATATCGGCGAGTGGCGATCCCGGATATGCGCCCCAGGGCGTGGAGCCGAGGCTGAAGGAGAAGCCGGGCCAGACGTTGACCGCCACGGTGCCGTAGCGCAGCCGGTCGATGGCCGCCTCCAGCGCCGCGGCGGACCCAGGGTCGGCCTCCACCGCCGGCGGGACCACCAGCGAGGCGTTGAGCGTGCCCCAGAGCCGCTGGTTGCAGAATTCCACCGCCGCCTCCAGGAAGCGCACCGGGTCGTCGGAGCCGACCGGCACCTCGGAGAGGATCGAGCAGAAGGGCTCGGTGCGGAAGGCGCGCTCGAAAGCGTCGCCGGCGTCGAGCGCTGGGAGCAGCGTCCAGGGGAGCGCTCCCGGCCCGGCGGCGGTGCGGCGCACCTCGACCCGTCCGGCGGTGAGCGAGGCGTAGCGCTCCTCGGCGCCGGGGTACCAGGCGCGCCGCGGCGGCGTGGCCTCCAGCAACCCGAAGACCCGGTCGAGCAGCTCCTCCCGGCGGCTCCAGCCGCTCGGCGTCACCAGCATCTTCGCCGCGTTGCAGTTGAAGGAGGCGTTGTGGGTCACCATGCCGGCGATGCTCTCGGCCTGGAAGGCGAGCTCGCGGTCGGTGTACGGCCCCGGCACCACGATCACCGGCGAGACGTTCCCGAGCTCGCTCGTGATCTCCTTGGCGAGGAGCGGCTCGCCGCGCGCCTGCCGCGCGTCGCGCTCCGGTCCCGGCGGGCCCCAGACCAGCAGGTCATGGGTGCGGTCGGAGCCGGTGACGTGCACCTCGTCCACGGCGGCGTGGCGCGCCAGCCACTCCCCCTCGGCCGCGCCGCCCTGGACCACCGCCAGGAAGCCGGCGGCGACGGCGTCGGCGAAGGCCGCCTCGATGAACGGCCCGAGGTAGGCGTTCACCGGCGACAGCTTGAGGAGGCAGGCCTTGCCCTCCTTGAACAGCTTGGTGACCACGTCGGTGGTCGGGATGGAGTTGATGTTCCCGCCGCCGAGGATGAGGCAGACCCGACCGGCGTGGTCCGGGGCGCGGTGGAAGCGCGCGCGATCCTCGGGCGCGGCGCCGGGCAGGAGCCGCACCGCCGCCCGGACGCCCGGGAAGAGCAGCCGGTCGCGCAGCGTCTCCGGGAAGACCTCCACCTCGAAGCGGCCGTCGGGGCGCCGCCGGGCAGGGCCGATGGGCGTCGAGCCGCCGCGCGCCAGCGCCTCGAGCGACTCCTCCACCTGGCGCAGCAGCCGCAGGGTGACGAAGGGGCCGGAGATCCACTCCTCGCCCTCGAGCGGCGAGCCCGCGGGGATGCCCTTGGCGCGGCTCGCCGCGAGCGCGCTCGGGCCGGCGACCCGCGCCATCCCGTCGCGCAGGCGGCGGGCCAGGGCGGCCTTGGCGGTGAGGGGGAGGCGCGCCAGCGCCGGGGCGCCGGCGCGTAGCCGCTCCAGGGCGGCGCCGAGGGCGACCAGCGGGGTGGGGCTGGGCTCGGCGGCGGGCATGCGTCGTCCTCCCGTGGGTGCGACGCGCCGCCGGCGGCTAGGCGACGCGGCCCGAACGCAAGGTCGCCAGGGTGACCTCGGGGTCGGCGTTGACGCGCACGCGGACGGCGGCGTTGCCCACCCCCCGGTTCACGTAGAGCTGCACCTTGCCGACGTGGAAGAGGCCGCGGTCGTACGGCTCGTGTGCCACCGCGCTCAGGAGAACCTTCGTCAGGCCCGGGATGTTGATCTGCCCGCCGTGCGTGTGGCCGGAGAGGCAGAGCATGGGCTGCCCGGCGAGGCGCAGCAGGTCGGCGGTCTTGGGGCCGTGGGCCAGCACCAGCCGCGAGGTCCCGCGCGGCGCGCCGCGGAGGGCGGCGAAGGGGACGGCGTTGCCGGTGAAGAGGTCGCCGACCCCCACCACCGTGAACGGCTCGCCGCGGAGGGTGAGGGTGGTGCTCTCGTTCTCGAGGACGTCGTAGCCGAGCCGGACCAGCGAGCGGGCCACCGCGCGCGGCTCGGTCCAGTAGTCGTGGTTGCCGAGCACCGCGACGGTGGGAGCGTCCAGCCCGGCGAGCGCCTCCCGCACCTGCCCCGCCTCCCGCTTCTGGTTGCAGACGTAGTCGCCGGTGAGAACCACCAGGTCGGGCTGGAAGGCGTTGGCGACGGCGATGGCGGCGCGGATGCGCTCGGGGGGCGTGCGCGGACCGACGTGGAGGTCCGACAGCTGCGCCACCCGCAGCCCGTCGTGGGCCGGGTGGAGGTCGGGGAGGGTGAAGCTGCGCCGCTCGGCCCGCAGCGGCTCGTCGTGCGAGGAGCGGCTGGCCGCCGAGGCGAGGCCCGGCGCCGCCGCGCCAACCGCCGCGGTGGCGGCGAGGCCCTTGAGGAAGTCCCGGCGGCTGAATGCGTTCATCGGCTGAATGGAACCGGCGGCGCGCCGGATGGATTCCGGCCTGCCCTCCTGGTGCGAGGGCTCGACGCCGCGCGACAGTGTCGCAGAGGGGCGGGCCCCTGCCAAGGAGGGGTCCGAGGCGTGAGCCCGGCGGCGGTCTCGGCTAGCGGCCGCCCAGCAGCGAGGCCGCCGTCACGCCGAGCGCCTTGGCCATCTTCTCGATGGTCTCGAGCGGCGGCGAGCGCTGCCCGCGCTCCAGCATCGAGACATAGGATACGGAGATGCCGATCTTGTCGGCGAGCGCCTTCTGAGAGAACTTCTTCTTGGCGCGCAGGCGGCGGACGTTTCCGGCGAAACGCGTGAGCAGGTCCATGCGATCGAGCCATCTAGCAGGGGAGCATTCGCGCGCACCGTCCTTTTAGGGGCTAGCGCTGGGTGAACGGTGACCCTAAGTGACGGGGACGCTCCGGACTCCCCGGAGCCGAGAGGAGCACCATGGCCAACAAAGCCGTCTACAAGCTCGAGGTCGGCGACGAGGCGCCCGACTTCGAGCTCCAAGCCACCGGCGACACCGCCGGTAAAGGCGCCGCCAAGAAGACCGTCCGGCTCTCGGACTTCCGCGGCAAGAAGAACGTCGTGCTGGCGTTCTACCCGGCGGCGTACACCCCCGTCTGAAGCGTGCAAATGCCCTCGTACGAGGAGGATCTCTCCGAGTTCGAGCGGCGTGACGCCCAGGTCCTGGGCATCAGCACGGATCAGGTCCACAGCAACGAGTCGTGGGCGAAGTCGCTCGGCAGCTTCTCCTACCCCCTGCTCTCCGATCACTGGCCGCACGGCTCGGTCGCCATGAAGTACGGGGTGCTCCGGGGCGACACCGGGATGTGCGAGCGGGCCATCTTCATCGTCGATAAGAAGGGGAAGATCGCCTACATCGACATCCACGACATCTCGGAGCAGCCGCCCACCGACAAGATCATGGCGGCGCTCGACAAGCTGAAGTGAGCGGCGCCGCTGGCGCGGAGGGATCATGGCCGAGGAGAAGCCCCTGGAGCTGTCTCGCTACTGCGTGCCCTTCACGCCGCTCCGCACCCGGTTGGAGGAGGCGATCGTCTGCATCGTCTCCACCGCCGGGGTGCGGATGAAGTCCGACTCCCCCTTCAACGTCGAGGGCGACTCGACGTACCGGGTCATCGACGGCGCCGCCACCAGCGCCGAGCTCGCCTACGACGACGCCCACTACGACCACGCCTGCGCCGATCTGGATCTGAACTGCATCTTCCCGATCGACCGCGTGCGCGAGCTCGCCGCCGAGAAGCGGATCGGCGGGCTCACCGAGCGCCACTTCTCGCTCGGCTTCTCCACCGCGCTGCGCGACCTGCGCGAGACCACCATCCCGCGGCTCGCCCGGGCGGTGGACAAGGCGCGGCCGGACGCGGTGCTCCTCACCGGTGGCTGACGGCTCTGCCACCGCACGGTGGTCACCGTGCAGCGCATCATCGAGATGATCGGCATCCCCACGGTGCTCATCACCGTGGAGCCTGAGGAGAGCCGGCAGGCGCGCCCGCCCCGCGCCCTCTACCCGAAGGGCTTCGTGCCCGGCCACTCGCTCGGGAGGCCGAACGACCCGGCCCTGCAGAAGTGGATCCTCTCCGACGCCCTGGCGCTGCTCTCGGCCGAGGCCAGGCCCGGCGAGGTGATCGAGCGGGACTACGACTCCCGCTGACCTCGCTAGGGCCCGCTGTACGAGGTGAGGCCGCCCGGCGTCACCTTGCCGGTCTTGGCATCGGCGCTGGCGAGGTGGCTGAACCAGACAACCCGCGGCTTCGACCACCGATCGATCTGCACGCTCCTCACCGGCTGCGCCAGGGTGGGTGAGAGCCCGGCGGGCGGTCCGCTCCAGGCGCCGTTCTTGAGCCGGCCGATGCCGCCCCAGCCGAACCCGACCCAGAGCGAGCCGTCGGAGTCGTCGCAGCCGAGCCCGCCGACGGCGTCGCCGAGCCCGCCCGGGAGATCGAGGTAGCTCACCGTGCCGTCCGGCGCCCGGCGCACCAGGCCGTGCAGCGACGAGCCCTGCCAGAGCGTGCCGTCTGCGAAGAAGCACATGGCGCTGGTCGCGTCCATGGCCGCCGGGTCGATGGCATCGAGGGTTCCGTCGGGCCAGACGTCCCAGTACGACAGCAGCTGGTTGGTCCCGTTGTAGGCGGGCGCCAGCTCCTGCCACCAGCCGCCGTTCGGCTTCGCGCCGTAGCCCAGCTTCGAGGCGGTGCGGAAGCCGTTCGAGGCCCACGGGTCGCCGGTGGTCGGGTCGATGGCGATGGCCCAGGCCTCGCCGGTAAGGAAGAGGCCGGAGTTGGAGTAGATGGCGGGGTGGTCGTGCTCCCAGACGCCCGCCGAGTCGGGGAACTGGTTCGGCGGGTCCTGCCACCCGCGCGAGGCGGCGTTGCCGAGGAGCACCGAGAAGGTGGCGTGGGTGCCGCCCATCCAGACGTCGCCGTACTGGGGCCAGCTCCTCATGTGGTTCACCACCACCCGGTAGACCTGCCGCAGCTTCCGGCGCCCGTACGTCCAGGTGAAGTCCCACCCCGGGCACGGGTTGGGCGTGCCCGGGCCGTAGCCGCGGGTCTCGCAGACCTGGAACGGCGGCGAGGCGATGAGCACGTGCCGGGTGCGGGTGACCTTGGTCCCGTCGAACGCCACCATGTCCACGCCGCCGGAGTCGAGGCACCAGTCGAGGTCCGAGTCTCCGTCGGTGCCGCGCCCCTGCAGCCCCACCGCCGCCACGCCCGGCGCGCCGCCGGCCACCGAGATGACCGGGCAGAAGGCGTCGGGCTGGGAGGCGGGGAAGGAGTTGGGACAGTTGGCCGGGTTGACCGGATCGAGCACGGTGGAGCAGTTGTGGGTGAGCCCCGCCGACACCGGATCGACGCGGTGGAAGAGCTGCTCGTCGGGCCGCTTCACGTAGAGCGCGTCCTTGCCGGCGACGTAGACGTTGCCGGCCTCGTCGGCGGAGGCGTCGTGGATGTCCGCCGAGAGCCCCTGCGACTGACCGTACACGGTCCAGCCGCCCTGGCTCGGCGGCGGGGTGAGCGTCACGCCCCCGTCCGGCGTGCCGGTGCCGCCGTCCACCGCGCCGCCGCCATCCGGCGAGCCGCCTCCGTCCGAGGCGCCGCCATCGGTCCCGCCGCCTGGGGCTCCCGCGTCGGCGCCGCCGTCGCTCGCGGAACCGGCGTCGGGCGAGCCGGCGTCCGGCGCGCCGCCGTCGGACTGGTTGGCCTGGACGCCGCCGTCGTCGCCGGACGGGGCCGAGCCGGCGTCGGTGCGCCGGCCCTCGCAGGCGAGCCCCAGGAGCGAGACCACCGCCACGAGCACCCAGCCGCGTCCACCCATCCCGCCACCCGCCTTCCGCCGGCCGCCCTGAAGGCGCGCGGAGGCGAGCGCCTCTCCGGCAAGTGCAAAGCTGCAGGCGCGAGGTGCGGGCGAAAAGCCCGGGCTTGGGGCGGCCCGGCGAGCGGCTAGCGCAAGGAGACGGCCAGCATCGGCTCGAAGAGGGGCGAGGGGTCGCCCGCCCGCCAGGCCTTCGCCACGGCTGCGGGCGGCAGGTTGCCCGGCAGGTGGTTCCAGCGCAGCAGCTCGCGCAGCTGGCCCTGCGGGACCGGGATCTCGGCCAGGTTCGGCTGCGCCACGATTACCGCGCCGCCCGCGCGCAGCACCGCCGCCGCGGCGCCGGCGCCCCAGGCCTTGTGCACCGGGCGGCCCAGCGCGAGCGTGAAGACGCCGGGCGGCGGGGGGCCGTAGAACCAGACCTCGCGGCCGTCGAGCGCGTCCCTCGCGCCGGCGGGCAGGGCCGGCGGGTTCACTGTCGGGAGCGCCACCGCGACCAGCGCGGCGAGCCCCAGCCCGCCGAGGGCCGCAGCGCCCGCCAGCCTCCCTGCCCAGGTGGCGATGGCCGCGGACAGCAGGAGCGCCGAGGCCAGGAGGAAGCCGACCTTCCCGGCGGCCGGCATGGGGAAGCGCGGGGCGAGGGCGATCACCGCCGCGGCGAGGGTCAGGACGAGCGCGGTGGCGATCCGGGCCCAGCGCGGCGGCGGGGCGCGGCAGGCGAGCAGCACCGCGGCGGGCGAGCAGGCGAGGCCGTAGTGCGGCCACTTCAGGGAGGGGACGGTGAAGAGGAGCAGCACCGCTGCGATCCAGACGGCCGGGAGGAGCACACCCGGCTCGCGCAGGCGCCGCAGCGCCGGGAGCGACCCGAGGAAGAGGAAGGTCCAGGGGAGGAGGAAGACCAGGAAGCCGACCAGCAGCGTCGCCTCGCCGTGGAGCGTCCAGGGGTGACGGAAGCGGTCGACGTTCTGCTCCACCACGAAGAACTGCCAGAAGCGGCGACCGTGGCGCGAGAGCGAGAGCGCGTACCAGGGCAGGGCGAGGGCGGCGCCGACGGCGAAGGCGAGGAGGGTGTGGCGCGAGGCGAGGAGGCGCGGCTTGCGCAGGGCGAGCCAGCCGCCCGCGATGAGGAGCACCAGCACCGCGCCCACCGGCCCCTTGAGCATGGTCGCCATGGCCGCGCCAACGCCGCAGAGGAGCAGGAGGAGCGGCCGCTCCTCCTCGGCCGCCCTCCAGGCGCCGTAGGCGGCGAGGGTGAGCGCCAGCGCCATCGGGGCGTCCATCATCGCCATGCGCCCGAACCTGAGGAACCCGAAGGTGCCCGCCGTGAGCAGGGTGGCGAGGAGCCCGGCTCGCTCGCCGTACATGCGCCGCGCCAGGGCGCCGGTGAGGAGCGCCAGCGCGATCGCGCAGAGCGCCGCCGGCAACCGCGCCGCGAAGAAGTCGCGCCCGAAGGTGGAGTACGCCGCCCGCTCCGCCCAGTAGAGGAGCGGCGGCTTGTACCAGAACGGGATGCCGTCCATGGTCGGCGTGAGCCAGGCGCCGTCGCGGTCCATCTCGGCGCTGATGGCGAGGTAGTAGGACTCGTCGGGATGGGTGCCCGACTCCGACGCGCCGAGGGCGGGGAGGTAGAGGAGGGCCAGGAAGAGCAGGGTGGCGAGGCGGCGCAAGGGGCGAGAGTCTAGTGCAAGCCGGGCCCGTGCGGGCGCTGCGCGGACGGTGGACCGCGGCGCGGCCGGGGTGGGCGCGGGGACCACCCTGGAAACCGGGCGCGAAGCTCCGGCACGGCGACTGCAACGCTCCCGCCCCATGTCCGAGAGGGGAGGGGTGCCCGGCGCGACGCAGTGTGGGACTCGTCCGGCAACGGCCCGCGCAGTCCCGGCGCGCCCCTTCTCTCTTCGGCTGGCGCGAGTGGCGAGCGGACCCAGGCCCAACGCCAAGCACGCGGCGGTGGGGGCGCGACTCTCCGCGGACCGGCTCGCCTTCGCCGAGCGCGCCGCGGGCGGGCTGCGCGAGCGCCGGGCTGCGATGGACGAAGAGACGGCGGGAAAGCTGGAGCGCAGGGAAGTCGATGAGCCGCCCGCCTCGGCGATCGCGGTCGCCACGGAGGCCAGCGCTCCCGCTTTCCAGGCCGCCCTGGCCGAGCCGCCGCGGAGCACTGCCCGGACGGACCCGGCGCCCCCCGATGGCGCCGCCCGTTCGCTCGCTTCCGTGATGACCGCCGAGCGGCTCGCGGTGGAGCTGCAGCGGCGGGAGCGCGCGGCCGGGCCGGAGCTTCACCTCTCGCTCGGCGGCACCCTCGAGGTCCGGCTGGTCCAGGAGCACCGCGGGGTGGCGCTCGCGATCGCCAGCTCGCGCTCGATCGCCCGGATGGCCAGGGCGGAGCTGCCCGCCCTCGTCCGGGCGCTCGCCGAGGGCGGGGTCCGCGTGGTCCGGGCGGAGGTGCGGCCGGCGGGCGAAGGCGAATCGGGGGCGCGCCCGCGCACGCTCGCGCGTTGACAGCCCCTGGGAGTGCCGATAGAACGCTCGTGCGTCAGGGATAGGGCACCGTCGCCAAGTGGTAAGGCCCGGGTCTGCAAAATCCGTATTCGGCGGTTCGAATCCGCCCGGTGCCTCCATATTCCCACCTCTTCCTTCAGGCCCCTCAGGGCGGCCTTCTCCTGACAGTAAAGACTCCCGCCGCCCTCCCCGGAGGAGTAGCCTTCTCTAGAGCGCGCTCTCCGAGCTCGGTGCGCTGGTGCGTCTTCTGGAGGAAGAACCCATGCCGTCTTCAACGGGCCGCGGACCGCCGATGGACGACGCGCGGCGGATGACGAGGGCCGCCGCGGCGGCCTGCGTGGAGCAGCTGCTGGGCGAGTCCCTGCGGCAGGCGCTGCCCGGGATGGAGGAGGCCGCGGCGGCAGGGGCCGACGAGGTCGAGCGGCTCAACGCGCAGGTCATCATCGAGGTGGCTCGCGAGGTGGTGAACGCCCTCGAGCAGGACGTGCGCGCCTTCCGGGAGCAGGGGGCCTCCGAGGCGCCTCGGGACGACCAGCCGCGCTGCCAGCTCTGCTGGCGAACGGCGGCGACCCGCGTGAGCCGGGTGGCCTGAAGCGTTCGCTCCCCCAGCCGGGGGAACGACCCCAAGTTGTGGCGACCTGAAGGGATTTCCCTTGCCCGCGGGCTACCGTCCGAGCTGGCGGGCGATTACCTTCCACCCCCATGGAGCACACCGGGGGAATCGTGGTCGCGGGATCCCGCCCCTTCGTGCGCGCGGTGACGGCTGCCTTCCGCCAGCACGGTCGGGTGGTGGTCGGCATCGCGGGGGAGACGGAATCCGACTTCGTGCTCGCCAACGCGAGCGGCGGCCTCTTCGTCTTCGAGTACTGCGGCGCGCAGTGGCGGACGCTGGTGGAGCGGCTGGCCCTGGTGCGGGGAGCCGGGTTGCGAATGGTCGCGGCGCTTCCGGCGGCTTCGGCCGAGGGGGAGGCCGATCGGCTCGAGCAGGCGGGGGTCGACGTGGTGGCGCTCTGGGACGGCCAGACCGCCGACTTCGTGGTGGCGGGCGCCGAGGCGTTGCTCGAGGAGCGCGCGGCCGCCGCGTCGGCGCCGCCGTTCGAGCCCGGCGCGGCGCTGCCTGATGCGCCGGCCGAGAGCGGGACGCCGGCCGTGCGCTGGGATCCACGCTCCCGCATGGCGCCGCTCGCGCGCGTGGTCGACGGGCCGCCATCGCGCTGGGAGCGGCTGGGCGAGGTGCTGGGCAGCCTCCTCGCCGCGGCCGCGCTGGCGGGCGCCGCGCTGTACGGCGTCGCCGGTTAGGCCGTGCGGGCGCCGCCGCCGCGCTGACGCTATCGAGGCTGCGTGGCCACCGACCTCTGCCAGTACTGTGGCGTCGACCTCGACGACACCCCGCCGCGCGAGGAGCTCGGCTACCTCTACGGCATCGAGTGCAGCGCCTGCGCTCCGGAGCGGCGACGCTCGCTGGTGCTGCGCCGGCCGGAGCGGGTGGCGGCGCTCTCCTGCCCGGACTGCGGCGCGGTGCTCGCGCCGGCCGAGGGTCACCCCGACGTGCTGGTGGTGAAGGAGATGACCTACGAGATCTGCGCCGCCTGCGGCACGCAGTGCGGCGTGGCGCGGGTGCGCAAGCTCAGGGACGTGGCGGGCGGAGCGATGTAGCGCCCCAGGCGCTGGCGCCGGGCCGGCGGAACCGCTCCTCGACGAAGCGCACGGTCTCGAAGAGCGTCTCCTGCGGGTCGCGCGCCGCGAAGCCGAGCTCGCGCGCCGCCTTCGCCGAGTCGACGTAGAAGAAGTGCTCGCCCATCTCGACCGAGGCCGCGTCGAGGCCGGGCTCGCTCTTGCGCCACTCGTGGAACCGTTCGAGGAGCCTGGCGCCGGCGACGTTCACCTGCGCGGGCAGGCGCACCTTCGGCGCCGGGACGCCCGAGAGCCGCTCGACGCGGCCGAAGAGCTCGGCGAAGGACAGGTTGTGGCCGCCGAGGAGGTAGCGCTCGCCGGGGCGCCCCCGCTCGAGCGCGGCGGCGAAGGCGGCCGCGGCGTCGCGGACGTCCACGAAGGCGAGGCCGCCGCCGGGGATGGCCGGGACGCGGCGCTGCAGCAGCTTCCAGATCACGCCGGTTGAGCCGAGGCGGTCGTCGCCGGGGCCGAGCAGGAGCGACGGATTCAGCACCACCACCGGCAGGCCGGTGTCGCGATGGAGCCGGAGCGCCGCCTTCTCCTGGTAGATCTTGGAGAGGTAGTAGGGCCAGCGCGCGGCCACGAGGAGCGGGTAGTCGTCCGCCTCGGTGGCGATCCGCTCCTCCCGGGAGATGCCGATGGTGCCGGAGGACGAGGCGAGGACCACCCGCCCGACCCCGGCGGCGTGCGCCTCCTCCAGGAGCACCCGGGTGCCCTGCACGTGCAGGTCGTAGAGCGCGGCGGGATGGGCGGGATCGAGGTCCACCCGGCCGGCGAGGTGGTAGACGGCGTCCACTCCCTCGAGCGCCCGCCGGAGCGCGGGGCGCTCCTGCAGCCCGGCCTTGACCACCTCCGCCCCGAGCGCCGAGGCCGCCGGTGCCTCGCCGCGAGCGATGACGCGCAGCGCGTGGCCCGCCTCGGCGAGGAGCGGCAGCAGGTGGGAGCCGAGGAAGCCGGTGGCGCCGGTGAGGAGGAGCTTCACGGGAGGTCCTCGGGGGACGCGGAGAGCGGGGCGACGGCAACCCCCTCTCCCTGGCCCTCCCCCCCGCGGGGGGAGAGGGGAAGAGGTGGAGCCCCCTCTCCCGCCTGAGCGCGAGGGTGACCTTCTCCCTCTTTCACCTCGGCGCGAGGGTGACCCTCTCCCTCTCCCGCTTGCGGGGGGGGGCCGGGGAGGGGGTGATCCGCCCGCGCTCCCCCGCCCTCGAGCCCGCCCAGCCTCCTCACCGCCTCCTCGAGGAGCTGCGTCGCCGCCTTGTGCGCGTCTCCCCTCGGCAGCGCCTCGGTCCGCCGCCGCAGCTCGGCCACCGGCACCGGCTGCCCGATGCGCACCTCGAGCGTAGCCCGCCGCGGCAGGAAGCTGCCTGGCGGCAGCGCCTCGTGCGTCCCGCGGATGTAGAGCGGCAGCACGTCCACCCCGCAGGTGAGCGCGAGGTAGCCCGCGGTCGCCTTGAAGGGCGCCATGGCGCCGTCGCGGGAGCGGGTGCCCTCCGGGAAGATGAGCACGTTGTAGCCGCGCCGGAGCGCCTCCTCCGCCGCGCGCAGGCTCCGGCGCACCGAGCCGGTCCGCTCCATCGGGATGAGGTTGGTGAAGTTCTCGAAGTAGGCCCGCTTCCAGCGGGTGTCGAAGAAGTAGTCCTTCGCCGCCAGCGCGGCGAGCTTGTCGCCGGCGTCGCCGAGGGCCACCTTCACCAGCCCCATGTCGAGGTGGCTCGAGTGGTTCGCCACCACCAGGAAGTTCCGGTCGTGCGGGACGTAGGCCGCGCCGGTCACCGCGAGCCCATAGGCCTCGCGGTAGAGCGCCCGCTGACCCACGGCGAGGAGCTTGCGTCCGAGCGCCGCCACCAGCGGCGGGACCGGCACCTCTTCCGGAGCGGCCGCCGGCGGCGCCGCCTCCTCGCCGGCCCCCTCGCGGCGGAACCCGCCGGCGAGCAGCCGCGACAGGTCGCCCACCGTCTCGGCCTGCGACGCCTGCTCCGCGAGCCCGGCCGGAGCGCCGGCCTCCTCGAGCGCGGCGGTGAGCTCGGTGTGCATGAGCGAGTCGAAGCCGAGATCGCCGGCGAGCCGCGACGACGCGGCCACCTCGCCGCGCGGTCTCCGCGACACCTCGGCCACCAGGTCGAGGAGCCACCCGTCGCTGCCGCGCGCAGCCTGCGCGCGCGCCCGCTTCCCCTTCTGGCCGGCATCCTCGAGCCGTCGCAGCAAGGCGGCCACCTCCTTGCGCCTCACCTTGCGGGTGGAGGTGCGCGGGAGCGGCTCGTCCACGAGATGCCAGACCTTCACGCGCTTCGGGAACGGGAGCCCGGCCGACACCTTGCGCAGGTGGGCCTCGACGAGGCGGCGGACCTCCTCGCGGTCCCGCCCCGCGCGCTCGGGTACGGCGAGGAGCGCCACCTTCTCGCCGCCGCCCTCGGGCAGCCCCACCACCGAGAGCTCCTTGAAGAGCCCGTCGTCGCGGTAGAGCTCCTCGATCTCGTCGGGGTGCACGTTCTTGCCGTCCGCGTCGATGATGACGTCCTTCTTGCGCCCTACCAGCGTGAGCCGGCCCTCCAGGTCGAGCCGCCCCAGGTCGCCGGTGCGGAGCCAGCCGCCCTCGAGCACCTCGGCGGTGAGCGCCCGGTCGATCTCCGGCCCGGCCGCGCCGGCCTGGAAGTAGCCGAGCATCACGTTCGGCCCGCGCGCCAGCACCTCGCCCACCCCGTCGGCGCCGGGCGCGTCGATGCGCAGCTCGACCCCGGGGAGCGGCCGCCCTACGCTGCCGGCGCGCGCGCCGTCCTCGGGCGTCGAGACCGCGAGCACCGGCGCCGCCTCGGTGAGCCCATAGCCCTCGTAGAGGTCGAAGCCGAGCTCATGGAAGGCGCGCTGCACCTCGGGCTGCAGCGCCGAGCCGCCGGAGACCAGGATCCGCAGGCGCCCGCCCATGCGGTGGTGGACCGGCCAGAACAGGAGCTTGCCCAGGTTGACGCCCAGCTCGTCGCGCAGCGCGGCGTTCCCCTTCATGAGCGCGCGCAGCGCGTCCTCCACCGCGCCGGGGCGCGCGGAGAGCTCCTGGGTGATGCGCCGGTGCAGCAGCGACCAGAGCGCCGGCACGCCGATCATGGCCGTCACCCGGCCGCTCGCCAGCGCCTCGCCGAGCGAGTCGGCGGTGAGCTCGTCGAGATACTCCACCTCGGCGCCGCGCGAGAGCGGGGTGAGCAGCCCGCAGGCGAACTCGAAGGTGTGGTGGAGCGGCAGCACCGAGAGCAGCCCGTCGCCGGGGCCGATGTCGAAGAGCCCCGCCAGCCGGGTCACCAGCGCGGTGAAGTTCCGGTGGCTGAGGAGCACTCCCTTGGGGGTGCCGGTGGTGCCGCTGGTGAAGATGAGCGAGGCGGCGTCGTCGGGAGAGACGGCGCGCGGGGGGAGTGGGGCGCTGCCGCCGGCGAGGGCGGCGGCGAGGTGCACGGCGCGCGCCGGCCCGATGGCCCGCGGCTCCTCCAGCCTGGACGCCACCTCCTCCGAGAGGAGCGCCAGCCGGGCCGACGAGGCGCGCGCCAGCGCCTCCAGCTCCAGCGCCGAGAGCTGCGCGTCCACCGGCACCGCCACCGCCCCGGCGCGCACGATGCCGAACCAGGCGGCGGCCCACTCCGGCCGGTTCTCGCAGGCGAGCAGCACCCGCTCGCCCTTGGCGACCCCCTCGGCGGCGAGGAAGCGGGCGGTCCGCTCGGCGAGAGCGCGCAGCTCGGCGAAGGTGAAGCGCTCCTTCTCCGACCCGGTCATGCGCAGCGCGGTGCGGCGCGGCCAGGCCTCGCAGGCGGCGTCGAGGAGCTCCAGCAGGTCGCGGTGCTGCTTCACCGGGTGCACCTTCTTGCGCGACTCCTCCTCCAGGCCGGGGAAGACCCACTCCTCCATCCCCTTCATGTGGACGTCGAGCCAGTAGACGCGCCAGTCGAGCTTCTCCGGATCCCAGGGGATGCGCGCGCGATCGGCCGGGGAGAGCCGGGCGTGGAGCGCCCGGATGCCGGCGCAGCGGAAGACGTACTTGTTCTCCCAGACGAACGGCAGGTAGAGGTCCCAGAGCGCCTCGGTGCGGGCGAGCTTCGCCTCCACCTCGTCGATCCCGTCGGCGAGCCGGCCCGCCAGCGCCGAGAGGCGCGGCGCGCCCCAACGCGGCGCCCCCTCGCGGACCAGCGCGCTCGCCCTCTGCGCGAGCCGCCGCAGCGCCGGGGCGCTGAAGGCCTGGTAGTGGCCGCGGCTCACCGGGTAGGGCTCGAAGCGCGAGAGGAGCTCGTTCCAGGCGCGGCTCCCCTCCTCGCGCTCCTTGTAGAAGCGGCGCCGGTAGAGGCCGGTCAGGTCCACGCAGCGGCGCATCCAGAGCGGGTTCACGTCGCCGGTGGCGAGGTGGAAGACGCGGACGGCCCCTGCCTGACCTTCCCCCCCCGCGGCGGGGAGGGGAGGAGGCGCGGCGGGGGCTGCGCCGGCCTCGGCGAGCAGGTCGGCCGCGACCGCGATGAGCCCGGCGGCGACCAGGTCCACCGGCACCACGTCGAGGACGAGCTTCTCCGCCGCCGGGAAGGTGCGATGCCCCTCGAGGCCGATGAAGGCCAGCGGGGCGCTGGTGGTGAAGCCCTCGTTCCAGCCCGGGAAGGGGTAGCGCAGCGCGCTCTCCACGATCGACGGCCGCACGATGGCGGCGCGGACGCCGGCGCTGGCGAGCTGCTGCTCTCCCAGCGACTTGGTGAAGGTGTAGGTGTTGGGCCAGCCCCAGCGCCGGGCGCGCTCCATGCCCAGCTCGACGAGCCGCCGCGAGATCCAGAGCCGCTTCTCGCGCCCCACCGCGAGCCGGAGCGACTTCTCGTCGGCCGGGTCGCGCCCCTCCGCGCGGAGCCGGTCCAGCGCCGCCTCGCGGAAGGTGGAGAGGTTCACCCGGTCCTCGGCCTCCTCGCGAACGCGGGCGATGCGCCGCTCGCAGTCGGCGAGCTCCGCCGCCAGCTCGAAGTCGCGCGGGTCGAGCGCCGGCTCCTTGGGGCGGGCCGCCACGCCCTCGTGGCGCGGGAAGAAGCCGGCGATCGGCTCGTCCTCGAAGATCACCCCGTCGCGGTTGCCGGCCACGTAGCAGGTGGAGACGTGCAGGAGCGCCGCGCCGGTGCGGCGGCACAGGTCGGCGGCGTGGCCGGCGCCGCGCGCGTTCACCTTGAGCGCCAGGTCGAGCGATGGGTTGAAGTCCACCAGGCCGGCGCAGTTGACGACGAGGTCGAGCCCCGCGAGCCGCGCCAGGTCGGCCTCGGCGAGGCCCAGGAGCGGCGCGGTCACGTCGCCGGCGAGCGGCACGCACTTCTCGCGCAGGAAGCGGTCGAAGCCGTCGCCGTGGACCTCCCGCAGCGGGTCGAAGGGGCGGCTCACGGCCACCTTCTCGAAGAAGCGGGTCTCGGCGCTGCCGCCGGTGCCGGGCCGGACCAGCACGAAGATCCGTCCCACCTCGGGGTAGCGGTGCAGCAGCATCGACAGCGTCACCTTGCCGACGAAGCCGGTGGCGCCGGTGAGGAGCAGCGCGCGGCCGCGCAGGGCGGCGGCGACGTCGAGGGGAGCGGCCCCCTCTCCCTGGTTCTCTCCCCCGCGGGGAGAGAGGGGATGGCCCGGGGCCTCCTCCCCCTCTCCCGCGGAGCGGGGCAGGGACGGGGAGGGAGCGTGCGGGCGGTGCCCGTTCAGGTGGCGGTGGTCGCTCATCCCAGGTTCTGGGTCATCACGATGGGCGGGTGGTGAAGCATGGCGATCTGCGCCCCGCGGCCGTGGACCGAGCGGGCCATGTCGATCGCCTCCGAGAGGGTGGCCGCGCTGTCCCAGCCCATGAGCCTGGGCACGTGCTCGTTGTCGGCGCCCACGGCGATGATCCGCCCGAGGTGCTGCCGGCCGTTCTCGCCCCAGTACCACATGAAGAACGGGTGGGCGCCGTGGTAGGCGTGGCCGGTCCGGTACATGTGGACGTAGCTCGGGTTCCTCGCGAACTCCTCCTCGTACTTCGCCTGCAGCACGTCGGAGTCGCGGGTCTCCGGCAGGAGCCGGTGGAAGAACTCGATGTACGAGGGGTGGTGCTCGGGGTCGAACTCGTCGGAGCAGGGGTGGGTGATGATGAGCGTCCCGCCCGGCTTCACCAGCGGCTTGCCGCGGTAGAAGTTGAAGAAGTACCCGCAGGCCATCACCTGCACCAGCAGCGGGTTCAGGATCGAGTTCACGTTGTAGGGCGAGATGAAGGGGATGCCCATCACCGCGATGTCGGCCTGGAAGTCCACGTCGACGAGGTACTGCGCGAAGCTCTTCTCCAGGATCTTGGCGTGCGTCGGCTCGGTGCGGCCGGCGTGCACCGCGATGACGTCGTAGGCCGCCGGGACCGCCTGGAAGAGCTTGCGCTTCGCCGCACGGGGCAGGTGCTTCAAGGTGGCGCGGAGCCCGGAGAGCTTGAGCCGGTCCAGGTCGGTGAAGTCCTCCTCGCGCTTCTGGAGGAACTCCATCGGCCCGTCGAACATCCGGTTGTTGATGGTGGTCTCGATGTGGAAGACCTCGAGGTGCTCGTCGATGACCCGCCCGATCCGGTCCACGCTGCGGTGCATCTCCGAGCGGGCGGGATCCATGTACGAGTGGCACTTCTTGATGGTGCCGGGGGCGTGGTGCGCCTTCACCCCCTCGTAGCTGGTGAGCCCGGTGCCGACCGACTTGTGGCCGCCGTCCATGGGGACGAGGTTCAGGTTCACGTAGATGAGCAGGTCCGACTCGGCGGCGCGCCGGTTCAGGATCACCTTCTCGCCGTGGCGCGTCTCGCCCAGGGTGACGAGTCCCTTCGGGTCCTCCGCGTCGTGGTTGTAGTAGCGGTCCGGATAGAAGGCGTCGAAGATCTGGTCGCCCACCATGCGCCGCATCTCGGCCTCGGTCATGCGCCGGTGCAGGCAGATGGCGATGACCAGGTGGACGTCGTCCACGCCGGAGTCGGCGAGGAGCGGCAGGATCACCTCGAGCACCTGCTGGCGCACGTCGGGGGTCCGCATCGGCGGGAGCGGCAGCGAGATGTCGTCGAGCGCCACCGTGACCTTCATCCCGGGGCGGAGCCTGGCGTGGAGCGGGTCGCAGCCCTCCGGGTGGTTGATGGCCTGGCGGATGGCCGCCTTGACGTTGGTGAGCCCCTCGATGGGCGGGCGCGGGTAGATCACCTTGGTGCCGACCGGCAGGTCCTCGAGCAGGAGGTCCTCGCCGGAGAAGAGGATGCGCGGGGCGGAGCCCTTGTCGATGGTGACGATCGACTCGGTCGCCTCGTAGAGCCGGGCGAGCTTGCTCGGGGAACGCATTCGTCAGGCCTCGGTGGTTTCGAGGATGGGCCACTCGTAGGCGCGGGCCACGTTGCGCAGCCGGAGGTCGGGGTTCACCGCCGCCGGATGGCCGACCACCGCCAGCATGGGGTAGTCGGAGAAGCTGTCGGAGTAGGCGTGGCTCCGGTCGAGCGCGATGCCCTCCCGGACGCAGTAGTCGCGGATCACCACCGCCTTGTGGGCCCCCTCGACGATGGGCGGGATCACCCGTCCGGTGGCGACGCCGTCGACGAAGTGCATCCGGTTGGCGATGAGGTCGTCGGCGCCGAGGTGGCGGGCCAGCTCCTCCACCGTGAAGTCGAGCGCGCCGGTCACGAGCACGATGCGGCAACCCGCCCGCCGGGCCTCGTCGAGGAGGTGCGGCGTCCCCTTGTGGATGGCGGGGCGGAGCACCTCGCGGAAGAGCTCGCCGGCGAGCTCGCGCAGCCGATCCTCGGTCTGGCCCTCGTAGAAGCCGTAGAAGAGCTCGTTGAAGACCTTGCGGTTGGTCTTGTCGAGGAGCCAGAGCGCGGGGACCGAGAGGGCGGTCTTGGCGGTGCGCCAGGCGGTGCCGAAGATGGTGCCCTGGTTCATGGCGTAGAACGCGAACGCGTGGACGATGTTGGTCGAGACCAGCGTCCCGTCCACGTCGAAGAATGCGGCTTTGGGTGAATCCGCCATGTTCCCGGTCTGTTACCGAGCAGGCGGCCCCTTGTAAAGGCGTAAGGAGGGACGCGGCCCGGGATCTCAGAGCCAGCCCTTCGCGAGGTACCAGGCGCACGAGTCGCGGATCGACTCCGCGAGCGACATCCGCGCCTCGAACCCGAGCAGGTCGCGGGCGCGGCCGACGTCGCAGGTCCAGCCAGGGGCGAGGAGCTGGCGCGCCAGCTTGCGGTTCAGGGGGAGCCGCCGGCGGGTGGCGCGGGTGACGAGGTCCGCGGCGGCGGCGGCGGCCGAGAGCAGGCTCGCGGGGACCTTCACCCGGCGGGGCCGCACGGCGAGCGCCTCCGCCACCGCGCGCTGCAGGCCGGCGAGGTCGGTGCGCTCGTCGGAGGCGAGGAAGAAGGCCTTGCCGGCCGCCTCCTGCCGCTCGGCGAGCGCGAGGAAGCCCTTGGCGCAGTCGCGCACGTCGATCCAGGAGAGCGGGCGCGACGGTCCGGAGAGCTCGACCAGGAACCCCTTCGCCACGATGCGGAAGAAGAGCAGGTTCTCGCGGTCCCCCGGGCCGATGATCCGCGGGGGTCGCGCCACCGCGACCGGGAGGCGGCCCAAGTAGGAGAGGGCGAGCCGCTCCGCCTCGGCCTTCGACTCTCCATACCACTCGGCCGGCTGGAGCGGCTCGTCCTCGCGCTTGCCCTCGCGCGACGGCCCCGCGGCCGCGAGCGAGCCGGCGAGGACGAACCGCTCCGTCGCCGCGCCCTCGGCGAGGCAGGCCTCGAGGGCGAGCCGGGTGCCCTCGGCGTTCACGCGCAGGAACTCCTCGCGCACCGCGGCGCGGCGAACGCCGGCGAGGTGGAAGACCAGGTCGCAGCCGCGGACCGCCCGCCGCAGGTCGTCGAGGCGCGTGGCGTCGCCCTCCACCACCTCCACCGGCAGCGCGCCGAGGTCTCCGCGGGCGCCCCCCGGCCGCACCAGCGCGCGCACCGCGTGACCGCGCTCGACCAGGGCCCGCGCGAGGTGGTTGCCGAGGAAGCCCCCGGCGCCGGTGACGAGGGCGCGCATGGCCGCAACAAGATGCACGGCCGCCGGGCGGGGTCAACGAGGAGCGTCGCGCCCGGAAGGGCGGTGGCGGTCATCAGTGGTGCGAACGCCGCTTCTCCCCATCTCGGACCCCAGGCCTCCCTCCCCGTCGTACAGGTAGGGAAGGGGAGGGCGACCTCACCCGCCCCGCTCTAGCCCTGTGCCGCTCGCCACCGGTGAGACAGCAGCCGACTTGATACACTCTCCGCCGTGACCGCCCTCGGTTCCCTCGGCCGCTTGCTCGTCGGCGCCGGCGCGCTGCTCGTGCTGCTCGGCATGGCGCTCCTCGTGAGGGAGCGCTTCCCCGGGCTGCGCCTCGGCCGGCTCCCCGGCGACATCGCGGTTGAGCGCGGGAACTTCCGGTTCTACTTCCCGCTCGCGACCTCGGTGCTGGCGAGCATCGCCCTCTCCGCGATCTTCTGGCTCTGCGGGAGGAGGTGACGGGAGAGGAGCCGGCGCGCGTGGTCCCGCCGCGTGTGCCTGACTCGCTTCCGCCGACTGCCGGCGAAGTTGCTCGCTGGGAGCGACTTCGTGCCGATACAGGGTCACTCGCTTTGCAGGGCACGCGCACCTCTCGGCGTGCCCCAGCGCCTGTCAACCATGTGCCCAGTCCATGTCGTTGCCGATGTGCCCACTTCGGACCCCCTCCGAATCAGAGTCCACCTCCGCTGGCGATCGTAGTTTCACCCTGCCGGGTCGCCCCGCGCCGGAAGCGGGCCATGTGCTCCCGGCCGAAGACCTGCTCGGCGTGGAAGCCGTTGTGCGCGCGGCACGCCAGGCGAAGGTTGGCGGCGGTCGTGGGCCCGCCGAGCGCCACCGGCACCAGGTGGTCGAACTCGAGCTGCCAGCGGCTCTCGCAGCGGCGCCCGCCCTCGCCGCGACAGGCGCACTGGCCTCCGTCGCGCGCCCAGACCTCTCGGCGGACGGCCGCGGGGATGGCCGGGCGAGACCGGGGCTTGGAGCGCTGGTGGTCAGGCTTCGCCGGCGCGGACCCGTTCGCGAGGTTCGCGACCGCGCCGGTCCCCGCCGTACCCGAGATGGCGCCCGCCCCCTCCGCGTTCGCGAGCACGCCAGTTGCGGCCGCGCTCGCCTCAGCGGCCGCGCCGAGCCCAGGCAGGTCCACAGTCGATGCGGCGAGCCCGATCGCAGCTGTCTCTGGTGAGCCCACCTCGGCGTGCTCACCCGCACCGGTCTCTCCGACCGTCTCGGCCACGTGTGCCTCCATGTCGGTGCCGGCTCCGGTGGCGGTGACGCCCGGGCGCGCAGCGCCGCGCCGGCTCGGCGAGGCCGATTTGCGCGATGGCGCGACCGCGCCGCGCCGCTTGCCGTGCTTGTCGATGGCGCACCGCACCGCCTCCCGCAGCACCGCCGCGAGATCTCCGCTCGGCACCTTGTGGCTGAGGAGCTGCCGGAGCTGGTCGAGCTCGCCCTTGAAAGCGGCGTCGAGGGTGAGGCGGAGCGAGTAGCTCTCCTCCGACAGCGGGCGGAGCTCGGGGCGGGCCCGGCTCGAGGCGCGGAGCGGCGAGTCGGCCTGCGCCATCGCAGGCGGCGAAGAGGATTCTCTCGACTCGGATCCCGGGCCGGCACTGATGCCCCCAAGCCTGCTATCGGAGATCGGTCCGGGCGAGGGCGCGACCCGCGCGATGGGACCTGCCAGCGGAGTGGCCGCGAACGGCACCGGCAGCGCGGCGGCGCTCGCGGACGGCGCCGGCTGCGCGCCAGCAATCTCGGGTGGCGCTGGACGCGCGTCGGCGATCTCGGCTGGCGCTGGACGCGCGTCGGCGATCTCGGCT
>DASRRJ010000026.1:0-54920 GCA_035656915.1 Anaeromyxobacteraceae bacterium | reverse complement strand
TCGCTGTCGCCGCGCTCGGCGGTCATATCAAGAACAACGGTGCCCCTGGGTGGCTGGTGCTCGGACGTGGCTACGACACGCTTCTCCTGATGCAGCTCGGGTGGCAGGCGCGCGAGAGATGTGATCGATGATGAGATCCGGTTGAACCAGCGGCTGCGCCGTTTGACCCATCCCGCGCTCGGCCTGTGCTGCGGGCCCGGCGACGGTCCGCACCGCGGTGACCACCTCGCGCCTCGGCGCCGCCTCGGCGGGAGAGATGGCCGCAGCCTCTGCTTGCGCCTCCCGCTTGGAGCAGTGGAAGAAGCGGGGCAGGATCTCGGCGCGGTTCTCCGGCGTCATCACCTTCGCGAGCGCGACCACGCTGGTGATGCAGAGCCGTCCGTCCCGGAGTGGCTCGATCACCTCCGAGAAGCGCTGCACCAGCTCGGCCGCCACCTTGCGGTAGTGGGCGGCACCCTTGGAGAGCCCGAGCTCGCGGTGGAGGAAGTAGAAGAGGCTCGAGTGGCCGAGCTCCGCCCAGAGCCGGCGGCGATCGAAGTCGGCGAGGGCGAGCAGGAACTCGGCGAAAGCCGAGCGTTCCGTGCGGAGGAGCTGGGCGAGGCGGGCGGTCTCGGTGAGCGCGCTGTTCATGCCGAGAGTGTCTCACCGGATTTTCGAACCTCCCCAGACGCGCGAAGAGGCGCGCTGGAGCGAGATCGGAGGTCGGGCCTTTTGCCTCCGCGCGGCAGGCGACGGCGCGCGTGGGCGGTGCCGGGACGCGGCGAGAGGCGGGTTCCCGCGCGATGCTAGGGCGCGTCGGCGAAGATGGGCGGGGATGCGTCAAGCGTTCACCACAAGATAATGCGGGGTGCCTCCAAAGAGCGCCGGAACCTGGAGTGGCGACACAGCTCCGGCGACCTGGAACCTTGGCGCGATCAGTCCGCTGCCGAACCAAGGCGCTCACCCTCGTCCAGCTCGACTCACGCCGCCGCCTGGGCACGCCACCGCCCCACTGGCGCAGGGGAGGCGTCCGCGCCGCACGCAGCGGCGCCGGAGCTGCGGACGGACTCCGGGCAACTGGGCCTGCCGCCTGCACCGGAAGGGCCGCGGCAGCTCGCCAAGCCGCGTGGTGACGATCGCCGCGGCCCGATGAGGTGCGCGGTCAGCGCGCTTCGATACCGCCCAGGGACCGACGACGGAAGCGACTTGCCGCGAGCACGGCGCGGACGCCGACCCGGAGCCGAGCAGGTGACAGTCGTTGGCTGGAGAGGCAGGGATCCCGAGGCCGCCCCTCCCTGACCCTTCCCGCGCGGCGGGGAGGGAAGGAGCCCGCCCGGGTCACGGTCCGTCCGCTGGCGCACTCAAGTCGTCAGCGCCCGCGGCAGGCCCCCTACTTCCCCCCGGCCACCCGCGCGAACTCCTCCTTCGACCGCGCCACGCAGTCCTCGATGGCGAGGCCGCCGAAGTAGTTCCCGAGCAGCGCCAGCTTGCCGCCCGCGAGCAGCCGGTCGAGCTCGGCGACCACCTGGTCGTGGCCCAGCACCGGCGAGGGCATGACCGCCTTCGCCTCGGTCACCTCGGAGAGGTCCTCGCGCGCCACGCCCAGCACCTCGGCGATGCGCGCCAGCTTGCGCTCCAGCGGCAGCCCACCCGGGCGGAAGTGGAAGGCGAAGGCGCGCAGGCGCGGGTCGGGGACGGTGTCGCGCGTCACCGCCGAGAAGAAGGCGTCGTCGATGGGCACGATGCCGGCCACCGGCGGCAGCTTCAGCCTGGCCGCCTCCACCACCACCCCCACCGTCTCGATGCCCGACACCTTGACCCCGGCGAGCCGGCTCGCGAGCTCTGGCGCCACCTCTCGCAGCAGCGCCGCCGCCGATGACGGCGGGGTGGCGACCGCGAGCACCCCCGCCTCGAAGCGCCGCCCGTCCTCGGTGATCACCGCGTAGCCGTCGGCGGTGCGCTCGACCGACCGCGCCGCCGCCCCCTCCGCCAGCGAGATCCCGGGCGCGTTCGCCACCGCTTCGACGACCGTCTGCAACCCGCCGTCCACGGTGAAGCTGCGCAGCACGTCCTTCCGCCGCGGCCGCTTCTTGAAGAGCATGTCGGCCGGGATGGGGTCGGCGCTCTGGGACGGCACCGCCGAGAAGAGCGGCCCCATGACCCGATCGTAGTTCCTCCGCCCGAACAGGCGCGAGTAGTAGCCGTACATGGTCTGCCCGTCCTTCCTGGCCGTGAAGGCCGCGGGCAGCGAGCGGGCGAGCTCCCAGAGGTCGAGCAGCTTCAGCACCCCGCCGGGCGTGAGCGGGTGCAGGCGGCCCTCCTTGAGCAGCGCGAAGGGGACCTTGGCGCGCGGCAGCAGGTGGCCCTTCAGCCCCGCCCCCTCCAGGAGCTCGATGAAGCCGCCGTACGAGTTGTAGCAGGTGTGCGCGCCCAGCTCGAACCAGAAGCCCGACGCCGTCCGCCGCGAGTGGAGGCAGCCGCCGAGGCGCGGCTCGCGCTCCACCAGGAGCACGCTCTTGCCGGCCCGGGCGCAGTGCCACGCGAACGCCGCGCCGCTCACCCCGCCCCCCACCACCACCGCGTCGTAACGCTCCATCACGCCTCCGTCGTCGTCCGGGCCCCCCTCCTGGCCGCCCGGATGGCCAGATAGCGTGGCACGCCCGCCCCCTCCGCACCAGCCGTTTTCGCGCGCCGGGGGAGCCCCCGCAGGCCCCTGCCAAGGCGCTTCCCGGCGCCACTCCGGCGCGCTACAAATGCGGGCATGACCCCCATGAAGATCGGCTTCGTCGGCCTCGGCACGATGGGTCTCCCGCTCGCCAACAACCTGCGGCGCGCGGGGCACGCCATCACCGCCTGGAACCGCACCGCCGCGAAAGCGGAGGCGCTGGCGAAGAAGGGGGCCCGCGCCGCGGCCACGCCGCGGGAGGCCGCCACCGGCCAGGAGCTGGTCTTCACCTGCCTGTCGGACGAGAAGGCGCTCGAGGCGGTGCTGGAGGGGCCGGACGGGATACTGGCCGCGCTGAAGCCGGGCGACGTCCTCGTCGACACCTCCACCGCCGGCACCCGGGAGACGCGCTCCATCGAGGAGCGGGTGCTTAGCCGCGGCGCCAGCTTCCTGTCCGCCCCGCTGCTGGGGTCCAAGGGCGCGGCGGAGCAGGCGCAGCTGGTGGTGGTCTGCGGCGGCCCGGCGGCGGCCCGCGACCGCGCCCGCCCGGCGCTCCACGCCGTCTCCGCCCGGCTCATCGAGCTCGACCGCCCGGCCCAGGCGGCGCTCATGAAGCTGGTCGTCAACTCGCTCGGCGGCGCCATGATCACCGGCCTCGCCGAGGCGCTCGCCCTCGGCGTCTCCGGCGGCCTCGACATCCCGAAGATCGTCGACACCATCCAGGCCTCGGGCTTCCACTCGCCGCTGTACCTCGTGAAGGGCGACCAGATCGCCCACCGCGACTGGGCGCCGCGCTTCGCGCTGGCGCTGGCGGAGAAGGATCAGCGGCTGGCGCAGGAGGCCGCCGCCGAGCAGGGCGCGAAGCTGTCGGTGAACCAGGCGGTGCGGCAGCTCCTCGACGACGCCGCCGCCAGCGGGCGCGGCGACCAGGATCTGGCGGCGGTCGCCGAGCTGGTCTTCGAGCGCTCCGGCATCCAGCGGTAGCGGCCGCAACGCCGCAGCGCCCCGCGGTCAGCCGCGCTGGTAACGCGCCAGCGCCCGCTCCACCGCCTCCTGGAAGTGGCGCCGCGCCTCGACCGGCGAGAGCACCTCCGCCTCGCCGCCGAAGGAGAGCGCGAAGCGCGTGGCCCACTCGGCGTCGGCGCCCTCCACCTCGACCACCACCGGGCCGGTGCCGCCCTCCCCCTCCACCACCCTGAGCCGGGCCGGGCGCGCCAGCGCCCAGGCGGCCGCTACCCGCGACAGCTGGAGCCGGATGGCGTGGCCGTGGGGCTCGGAGAAGAGGCGCGCCCGGGCGAGCGCCGCCGGGGGCGGCGGCTCGAAGGTCTCGTCGAGCACGGCGCAGTCGCGGATGCGGTCGAGCCGGAAGGGCAGCTCGCGCCCGCGGGCCTGATCGTGCCCGAACAGGTACCAGTGGCCGAAGCGGCGCGCGAGGGTGTAGGGGTGGACCACCCGCTCCTTCTCCTCGGCGCGGGCGGCGCTGAAGTGGCGCAGCCGCACCGCGCGGCGACCGGCGATGGCGCGCGAGAGCCGGTCCATCACCGAGCCGCGGGCCGGCGGCGAGCCGGCGTAGATGCGCTTCGCCAGCTCGTCGTAGCCCTTGCGCCGCTCGCGCGGCACCGCCTGCCGCAGCGCCTCCAGCACCCGGTCCTTGCCCTCCCCGCCGAGCGCCTTGACCGCCGCGGCCAGGGCCGCCGCCTCGCTCTCGGTGAAGCGCGGGGGGCGGGTGAAGCTCTGGTGCAGCGCCACGTAGACCCGGTCGCGCTCGACGTAGAGGTCGAGGAAGTCGTCGGGGGCGAAGGGGGGACAGCCCACGCTGAGCAGGAAGTCGAGATCCTCGAGGAGCTGGGCCTCGGTGGCGCCGCAGCGCTCCGCCAGCTCGCGCACGGCGATGCCCGGGTGGCGGACCGCGTAGGGCACGAGGAACAGCACCCGGCGCAGCCGCTCGCGCGCGTCGTCCTTGCGAAGCTGCTCCGCGCTCACGCCCGCCTCCGCGCCAGGGCCGAGAGGATGGTGCGCGCCCGCCGGCGCAGCTTCGCCGGCGCGAGGAGCTCGGCGCGGTCTCCGAGCGCCAGCACGTGCCGGAGCAGGGCCTCGCCGTTGGTCACGGTGAGCTCCACCACCGCCCCGCCCTCCTCCTCGCGGATCGCGGCGCGCGGCCCGAAGGAGGCCCGGTCCTCGATCGAGACCGGCCCCTCGAGCCTGACCCGCGCCGCCTGCGCCGGGTGGACCTCGTACTCCCAGGCCTCGCGGGTGGCGAGGTCCGCCACCGAGAAGTCGGCCGGCACCTCGAAGTCGCGGCTGCGCGGCTGCGCCCGGTTCATCTCGATGCCGCGGATGCGGGCGAGGTGGAAGGTCCGCACCGCGCGGCGCAGGTGGCAGTGGCCGCAGAGGAACCAGGACCCGCCGCTCTGGTAGAGGCCGTAGGGGTCCACCTCGCGCTCGGTGGTCTCGCTCCGCTCCGCGCCGGCGTAGACCAGGTGCACCCGCTTCTGCGCGGCGATGGCCCGCGAGAGCTCCTCCAGCATGGCGGGGACCTCGGCCCGGCCTTCCTCGTCGCCGCGGGAGAGGCTCCGCGCCGCCAGCCCCGCCGCCTCGGAGGCGCCGGGGCTGCGGGCGGCGAAGGAGAGCTTCTCGAGCGCGTGGGCGAGGTCGCGGGCGTAGGGGAAGTCGCCGCCCGCCAGCGCCGCCGAGCCGGAGAGGTAGAGGAGCGCGAGGTCCTCCGGCGGCAGCTTGAGGTCGGGGAGGTAGAACTCGTCCTTGTCGATGAGGTAGCCGGCCGGCAGATCCTCGTCGCCCTGGAGCCAGCGCACCGGGATGCCCAGCTCGAGCAGCTCGGCCTTGTCCCGCTCGAACTTCCGGATCGCCGCCTCTTCGGAGCCGCCGTAATCCTCCGGAAATTGTTCCTGGATGTCGCGCCAGGAGACCGGCTCGGCGGCGCGCAGGAGCAGGGCGGCGAGGTCGAGGAGGCGCTGCGCCTTCTGCATGGGCCGGCGACCTTGGCACGCCGATTGGGACGAGTCAATCGGCGTGCTATGCTTCCCCGACAACGCCAGCGGAGGCCTTGAATGGCAGGGCTCGGCATCGGTCCAGACGACTTCGCCCTCTTCGAGATCGACGATCCCGAGGAGCGGACTGCCGCCGTCGAGCGGGTGCTCTTCCCCAAGCTGCAGCTGCTGGGAGGGCACCTCGCCGACGGCCTCTCGCGCGTCGCCGGCGCCGACCTCTTCGCCCACCTCGGCAAGATGGAGCGCCGCCGCGGCGCGGGGCCCGCGCAGGCCTTCGTGGCCTTCGCCCAGAGCGACAAGGGCTACCGGCAGGAGCCGTTCCTGGCCATGGTCGTCACCCGCGGGCTCCTCCACGCGCGGGTGGTGGTGAAGACCGGCGCCGACCGCGCTTCCGCCATGCGCGAGGTGCTGGCCCGCGAGGCGGGCAACCTGTCCCGCAAGGGGAAGCCCTTCCGTCGCCTCCGTCCCTTCATGGGCTGGGACCACGAGGAGGTGCCCGAGCTCGCCCCGGCCAACTCGGCCGCCTTCTGGCTCGAGCTGGCAGACGAGCTCGCCCCCCACGCCGCCCGGGGCGGCATCGACGTGGGCGCGGTCTGGCCGGTCGAGGAGGCTCGCAGCCTCTCGGTGGGCGACGTGCTCGGCACCTTCCGGGACCTCGCGCCGCTCTACAAGCTGCTCGCCAACGCGGGCTGACCGTGCGCCGGCGCCCCCGCGGGGGCGCGCTGCACCGCGATCGACGCCTGCTCCAGCGCCCAGGCCACCACCAGGCCCGGGCCGGTCACCAGGAGCTCGCGGCCTGCCGTCACCACGTGGTCGTCGCCGTCGCCCTCGCGGGTGACGAGCAGGACGCCCCGCTCGACGCGCAGCCGCAGCCCCTCACTCCCGGACCGGAGCCGGAGCGTCCCGTCGCGGGGCAGCTCGAACCGGCCAGCCCGCGCGCGCTCCCCATTCCGCCTCGTCGAGATCGCCAGCAGCATGATCGCATCCTCCTGGGTGAAGGGAGCCACCCGGCCCCATTCAGACGAGCTGATCATGCACCTCGCGCTCGGCTGCGTAACTGCACGTTTCCGCACTTCGCGCGTGCGCGCATGCACGGCGGCCGGTAGGCTCCCGGGCATGCTCGAGTGGGACGACCTCCGCTTCTTCCTCGCCGTGCACCGCCGCGGCAGCCACGCCGCCGCCGCGCGCGCCCTTGGGGTGGCGCCCACCACCATCGGCCGCCGCCTCGCCGCTCTGGAGGAGGCCGCCGGCGCGCGGCTCTTCCTGCGCACGCCCGAGGGGCTCGCGCCCACCGCCGCGGCGCGGGCGCTCTTGCCGCGCGCCGAGCGGGTGGAGGCGGAGGTGCTCGATGCCGAGCGCGAGCTGGGCGGCGCCGACGCGCGCCCCACCGGCACGGTGCGTCTCACCTGCGGCGACGGGTTCGCCGCCGCGGTGCTGGCGCCGGCGGCGCCGGCCTTCCTGGCGGCGCACCCCGGCCTCGACCTCGACGTCCGCGCCGACGTGCGCGCGCTCGACCTGGCCCGCGGCGAGGCCGACCTGGCGGTGCGGCTCTTCCGCCCCCGCGAGCGCTCCCTGGTGGGCCGCCGGCTCGGCACCGAGCACTACGCGCTCTACGCCTCGCCGCAGTACCTCGCCCGCCGCGGCGCGCCGCGGAGCGCGCGCGACCTCGCCGGCCACGACCTCGTGCTCTACGTGCGCGACTTCGACCGGATGCCGACGCAGGTCTGGGTGCGTCGGCTCGCGCCCTCGGCGCGGGTGGTCTTCCGGGGCTCCACCACCACCTCCATCGAGGCCGCCTGCGGCGCCGGCGCCGGGGTGGCGCTCCTCACCACCAGCACGGTGCGGAGGGATCCGCGGTTCGTCCCGGTGCTGCCGCGGCTCGTGCCGCCGGCCAACGAGATCTGGGCGGTGACCCACCCCGACCTCCGGGGCAGCGCCCGCATCGTGGCGGTGATGCGCTGGCTCGAGGGGCTGGTGCGCGCGGTGGAGGGGCCGGCCTGAAAGGATCGCCCGGCGCCCGGCCCCGGGAGCTCCGGGCGCGCTCGCGCTACGTCGAGGCCGGCTCGCCCGCCTTGGGCTCCGAGGGAGCCGCCTCCGTGGCCGCCGGGGCCGCCGCGCCCTCGCCGGCCGGCGCCGCGGCCTCCGCCGGAGCGCCCGCCGCGGCGCCCTTCTCCTGCCCGCGCTGACGCCGCTTCTCCTTGGCCTCCCGCTCCGCCTTGGCCGCCTGCCGCACCGCCTCGATGAGCTCCTCGTGCTCCCGGCGGAGCCCGTCGTGGCGCCGGCGCAGCTCGGCGTAGCGGTCGAGCGCGAGCTCCAGCTCGCCCTTCTGGACCACGTAGACCCGCTTCTCGGTCTCGAGCCGGCCGCGGGCCGCCTTGAGCTCCTTCTCCGCCTCGCCGAGCTTCTTCCGGGCCTCGCCCAGCCGGAGCTCGGCCTTGTCGGCCCGGTCCTTCTCGGCGTCGTACCGCGCCTGCTCCACCCCCGCCACCGGGGCCGGGCTCACCGCGGCGACCGGCGCCGCCGCGGGGCCGGCGGCCGCCTCGCGGGCGGCCTTCTCGGCGGCGGCGGCGTCGGTGAGCCGCTTGCGCTCCTTCTCCATGGCGCTGGCGGCGCGCTCCAGCTGCGCCTCGAGCCCCTTCGCCCGCTCCGACTGATGGGCCGCCTCGGCGCGAGCCTCCACCAGCCGGGCCTGCGCCTTCTCCAGCTCGTCGTGCAGGCCGCCCTGGCTCCGCTCCTTCTTCGCCGCCTCCGCGAGCTCGTGGGCCTTCTTCTTCGCCGCCGCCAGCTGCTCGCGCAGGGCGCCCGCCTCGTCGCGCCGCTCCTTCACCTCCGCCTGCCGCTTGTCGAGGTCGGCCTGGACGCGCTGCGCCTCCGCGCGCGCCTGCGCCACCTGCTGCGCGCTCGAGAGGGCCGCGGCCTTGCTGGCGCGGGCCGAGAGGAAGAGCCCGACGGCCGCGAGCACGGCGGCGAGGGCGATGAAGAGGACGAGGCCGGTCATGGCGGACTCCGGTGGAGGGAGAGCGGGGGGTGCGAGGAGGTGCGAGCGATCTGCATAGCGAACGGGAGCCGGTCCTGGCAAGCGGGTCGGACGCGGCCGCCGGGCGAAGAGGCGAGCCGCGGCCGGCATTTGCGTTAAGATCACCGGCTCTCCCGATGCGCAGCGTCGCCACCCGGATCTTCGCCACCTTCGCGGTGGCCCTCCTCGCCTTCGGGCTGGTCACCGCGGCCGCGGTGCGCCGGCTGCACGTGCTCGGGCGCGACCTCCAGCTCCTCAACGAGGGCTACCTGCCGCTCACCCGCACGGTGGCCCAGCTCGACGTGAAGGACTGGGCCACCACCCGCGCCCTCGAGCTGAAGGCCGCCGATCCGGCCGCCCGCCGGGTCTGGCTGCCGGTGGCCCGGGCCCAGCTCCCGCTGGTGCGGGACAAGATCGCCGAGGGGCGGGCGGTGGTCGCGCGGGCCCAGGCCTTCGCCGGGCGGGGCGACGCCGCCTTCCTGGCCGAGGTCGACGGCCGGCTCGCCGCGCTCTCGAGCCGCTGGACCTCGTACGACGCCGCCGCCCAGGAGCTCTTCGACGCCCTCGAGACCCCGGGGCGCGGGGTCCGGCCGGCCGAGCTCGAGCAGCGCGCCCAGGCGCTGCGCACCCTCGGGCGCGGGCTGTCGCAGGACGTGAAGCTGCTCTCGGTGAAGCTCGAGACGCGCGTCTCCGACCGGGTCCACGCCACCGAGCGGGAGGAGTCGAAGGCGGTGGCGCTGCTGGTCATCTACGCGCTCCTGGCGGCGGCGGTGGCGGTCGGCGCGGCGGCGCTGGCGCACCGGCTGGTCGCGCCCATCCGCACCCTCACCGAGGGGGTGAAGGCGGTCGCGGCCGGCGATCTCTCGCGCAAGGTGGCCGTACGCGGCGGCGACGAGCTCTCGCTCCTGGCCGGGGAGTTCAACGCCATGGCGGCGTCCCTCTCGCGCCAGCGCGCCGAGCTGCTCGCGGCCGAGCGGCTGGCCGCGGTGGGACGCATCTCGGCGCAGATCACCCATGAGATCCGCAACCCGCTCAACTCCATCGGCCTCAACACCGAGCTGCTCTCGGAGGAGCTGGCGGGGCTGCCGCGCGAGGCGGAGGCGCGCCAGCTGGTGGGGGCCATCGCCCGCGAGGTGGACCGGCTGGAGGGGGTGGCCGAGGAGTACCTGCGCTTCGCCAGGCTGCCGCGCCCGGCGCTGGCGCGGGAGGACCTGAACGAGATCCTCTCCGGGCTGCTCGACTTCCTGGAGCCGGAGATGAAGGCGGCGGGCGTGGCGGTCCGGCGCGACCTCGCGGGCGCGCTGCCGGCGGTGCGCGCCGACGAGGGGCAGCTGCGCGCGGCCTTCCTGAACCTGCTGCGCAACAGCCGCGAGGCGATGTCCGGCGGGGGCAGCGTGGCGGTGCGCACCCGCCCCCTGGCCGGCGGCGGGGTGGAGGCCCAGGTGGCGGACGACGGGCCGGGCATCCCGCCCGAGTCGCTGCCGCGGATCTTCGAGCCCTTCTGGAGCACCAAGGAGAAGGGCACCGGGCTCGGCCTGGCCTTCACCTCGCAGGTGGTGAAGGAGCACGGCGGCGAGATCGCCTGCGAGAGCGCGCCGGGGCGCGGCACCACCTTCACGGTCCGGCTGCCGGCGGCGCTGGACGACACGACGGAACGGCAGCCAGCGGAGGCGGCGAGCGCATGAAGCGAGGACGGACGGGACCGGCGCGGGCGGTGGGGTTGCGGGCGGGCGCGGCGGCGCGCCGCTTCGCGGACTGGGGCACGGCGTCGAAGGTGGTGCTCGGCAACGGCCTGCGGGTGCTCACCATCCCCGCGCCAGGCCTGCACTCCGCCATGATCGCCCTCTACGTGCGCGCCGGCTCGCGCCACGAGGCCGCGCCCTGGAACGGGGTCTCGCACTTCCTCGAGCACCTCTTCTTCCGGGGCTCGAAGGGCTGGCCCGACACGGTGGCCATGAACGCCGCGGTGGAGAACGCCGGCGGCAACCTCAACGGCATCACCGCCCGCGACCACGGCTGCTACTACACCCCCATCCACCCGGAGGAGGTCGCGACCGGCCTGGCGGTGCTGGGCGACATGATCCGGCGCCCGCTGTTCCGCGAGATGGACGTGGAGCGGGAGGTGATCCTGGAGGAGATCCTCGACGAGGTCGACGCCGCCGGGCGGGACATCGACTCGGACAACCTGGTGAAGCGGCTCGCCTTCGGCGACCACGCGCTGGCCTACAAGATCGCCGGCACGCCGGAGACCATCCGGCGCATCGACCTCGCCGCGGTGCGCCGCCACCACGCCCGCTTCTACACCGGCGAGAACCTGGTGCTCTGCGTGGCCGGGCCGGTGCGCGAGGCGGAGGTGCTGGAGCTCGCCGAGGAGCACTTCGGCGCCCTGCCGCGGGGGCGCCGCTCGCGCGAGGCCGCGCCGCCAGAGTGGCCGCGCGGGCCGGTGCTGGAGCACGTGAGCCACGACGACGCGCAGTCGGAGTTCAGCCTCGCCTTCCCCTGCCCGCCGGAGCAGCACCCCGACTACCCCATCCACCTCTGCCTGCGCCGCATCCTCGACGACGGCCTCTCCTCGCGGCTGCCCTTCGAGGTGGTGGAGCGGCGCGGCCTCGCCTACGCGCTCCACGCCGGCATCGACACCTTCATCGACGCCGGCATGCTGGTGGTGGACGGCGCCTGCGCGCCCGCCAAGGTCTGCCGGGTGGTGGAGGAGGTGGCGCGGGTGCTGGTGCGGGTGGCGGAGGAGCCGGTGCCGGAGGAGGAGCTGGCGCGGGTGCAGCGGCGCCACCGCATGACCCTCGCCTTCTCGCTCGACTCGGCGGCGGAGCTGGCCGGCTGGTACGGCTCGGGTGAGGTGCTGGCGGCGCCGGAGGGGTTCGAGGAGCGCTGCCGGCGGGTGGAGCGGGTCACCCCCGCCGACGTGAGGCGGGTGGCGGCGGAGACCTTCCGCAAGGACCGGCTGCTGGCGGTGGTGGTTGGCCCCGGCGGCGTCCGGCGCCGCCGCGAGCTGGAGCGGACGGTGGCGCGCTGCGCCCTGGCCTGAGCGCGGATGGCGGTCGACTTCGTCGAGCGGGTGGTGCAGCGGCTCCGGCAGGACGCCGGGTTCAGCCGCAACCGGCACTACCTCACCCTCTCCTCGCCGGAGGGGAAGCGCGCCCTGCGCATCCACCGGCACCTGCGCTCCATCGAGCGCGACCTGGCGCGCGGCTTCCGGCTGCGGGTGGAGCACGAGGAGCGCCGGGTGCGGCTCACCCTCGAGGCCAAGGGCGCGCGCCGCACCGCCTTCCTCTCCGGCAGCGAGTTCCGCCTGCTCTGCGAGAGCCCGGCGGTGCGGGCCGCGCTCGGGGCGGCGCGGGCCGACCCCGCCTAGCCCTCTGGGACCTGCAGCACGCCCTCGAGGTAGTCGGCGACGTGGCCGGCCAGCACCACCAGGTCCTCGCCGCTCTGGCAGAAGAGCTCGCCGCCGCGCGCGCTCACCTGGAAGGCGTGGAGCCGGGACTTGCCGAGCCGCTCCGCCCAGTAGGGCACGAGCGTGCAGTGGGCCGAGCCGGTGACGGGATCCTCGGGGAGGCCGAGCCGCGGCCCGAAGTAGCGCGACACGAAGTCCACCGCCCGCCCCTGCGCGGTGACGATGAGCCCGGGCGCGTCGAGCCCGGCCACGGCGGCGAGGTCGGGCGCGAGGTCTCGCACCAGCTCCTCGCTCGCGAGCACCGCCATGAGGTCGTGGGAGCGCCAGGTCTCGAGCGGCTCCACGCCGAGGGCGCGCGCGAGCCCCGGCGGCGGCTCGATCCGCTCCGGCGCGAGGCGGGGCAGGGTCATCGAGAGCCGGCCGCCGGCGCGCTTCACCGTGAGCACGCCGGAGGCGGTGCGGAAGCTCACCGACTCCCGCGCCGGCGAGAGGCGGGTGAGCACCACGTGCGCCGCCGCCAGGGTGGCGTGGCCGCACAGGTCCACCTCCACGGTCGGCGTGAACCAGCGCAGGTGCCAGCCCTCGCCCTCCGGCACCAGGAAGGCGGTCTCCGAGAGGTTGTTCTCGGAGGCGATCGACTGGAGCAGCGCGTCGGCGGGCCAGCGCTCGAGCGGGCAGACCGCGGCCGGGTTGCCGCCGAACGGGCGGCTCGTGAACGCGTCGACCTGGTAGATGGGTACCCTCATCGCGCTTCCTCCCTGGCGGCCGCGGCGAGCAGCGCCAGGAGCGCCTCCCCCGCGCCGCGCGGATCGAGCCCAGGTCCAGGGGCGGCGACCTCCGCCACCGGGAGCAGCGGCTCTTCGAGCTCGGCGGCGAAGGCGGCGGCGAGCCCGACCCCGAGCGCGAGCGCCCCCAGGGCGCCCGCCCCGAGGAGCCGCCAGAGCGGCCGGTCCTCCTCGCCGCAGGGGACGAGGACCAGGTCGAGCCTGGGGCCGCCGGCGAGCGCGATCCGGCCGATGGTGCCGAGCCGGCCGGGCGCGGACGGCTCCGGCGAGAAGCCGGGCAGCGCCCGCAGCGACGGGAGCGCCTCGGCCACCGCGGTGGGATCGCGCGCCAGCACCGCCACCGTGCCGACCGTCCGGGGCCCGCTGGCGCCGCGCCGGCGGACGCGCCGCGACAGCGCCTGCGCCGCGGCGGTGCCCAGGAGCGCCCCGGCGGCGCGGGCCGAGGCCGCCGGGCGGAGCGCGCCGGCGCGCAGCAGGGCCGCGATCGACTCCAGCACCTCCAGATCGCCCGCCCCGGCCGAGTCGAGCAGCGCGGCGACCGGGCGCGGCTGCGACAGCGCCGCCCAGAGCTCCGCCGCGGTCCCCGCCTCGGGCCGGAGCTCGGCCGCGCCGCGCGCGAGGTGCGCCCCGGTGCCACCCAGCGCCGCCAGCAGCCTCGACCCCTCGTCGGCGCGGCGGGCCGCCTCGAGCAGCAGCGCCTCCAGCGACCCGAGCGGCTCGCCCGCCACCGCCGGCTCGGGGCGGAAGGTGAAGCGGCCCCCCCTGCCGGCCAGCAGCCGGTGCAGCGCCTTGCTCCCGCGGGCGGCGCCGCAGCCGGCGTCGACGAGGGCGCCCCTCGAGAGCCCCAGCTCGCCTCCCGCCAGCGGCCGGAGGATGGCGAGCCGGCCGGTGCGTCGGTTCTGCGCCAGACCCTGCAAGAGGTCGAAGAGCGGCAGCTCGTCGAGGCTCCCGGCGAGGTCGTTGGCGGCGGCGGCGGCGCCGCGCCCGAGCAGCCCCTCCACCTCGGCCGCGAGTTCGGCGGCGGAGCAGGCCGCGAGCGCCAGGAACGGCACGGCGCGGGTGCGCGGGTTGGCGGAGAGGATGCGCGCCAGGTCGCCCGAGGCGACCAGCGGCAGCTCCCGCGAGGCGACCACCAGGTCGGGCGGCCGCAGCACCGCCAGCTCCAGGGCGCGCTGGCCGTCCTGGGCGTGCTGCACCTCGCAGCCGAGGCGCCGCAGCGCCGCGCCGTGGGCGCGGGCGCGGGCGGCGTCGGGGTGGGCCAGGAGGACGCGGGGCGGGGTGGGCATCGGCTCCTAGGCGGGCGCGAGCTCGTACTGTGCGGCGAGGCGCGTGGCGAGCGCGGAGACGGCGCGGGCGTCGGAGAGGTGGAGGGGCTCTCCGCCGCGCTCCCAGAGGGCGTAGGCGGCGCGGCCGGCGAGGACCAGCAGGAAGCGCTCCCGCGCGAGGCGGCGGTCGGCGTCCAGGTAGACGCGGGTGGCGAGCGGGTGGCGGGGCTCGGCGCCGTCGGCGGCGCGGGGGCCGAGGAGGAAGAGGCGCGGCCCCTGATCGCCGGCGCGGCCGCCCGCGGCCGGGAGGGCGGCCAGGAGCGGCTGGAAGCGGCCCGCCGCCCCGCCCCCGGCGTAGATCAGCGCCCGGCCCGCCGGGTCGCGCGCCAGGCCTCGCGCCACCTCGCGCTCGAGGTCGTCGGCGGCGACGCGGGCGGAGCGGAACGCGCCCGCCGCGGCGAGCCGGTCGAGGGCGGCCCAGAAGCCCTCGGCGGCCGGCGGCAGGTCGCGGGCGGGCGAGCCGCGAGAGGCGGCGAGGCGCGCCTCGCATCGGCCGAGGAGCGCCTCGAGCCCCGCGCCGTCCGCCGGGAAGGTGGCCGCGCCGAGGTCCACCGTGCCGCCGGGCTGCGCCCCGAGCGCCGGCTCGAGGTCGGCCTCGCGCTCGGCGCGGCGCAGGAAGGCGAGCGCGCCGAAGGCGTCGGTCTCGGGGAGGAGCACCCGGAAGCGCCCCGGCCCGGCGGTCGAGAGCAGATCCTCGTCCCGCACGGCGCGGGCCAGCGCGGCCAGGAGCGGGCGCGCGAGGCCGGCGGGGGCCTGGAAGGACGCGACCGACAGGCAGCGCCCGTGGCGCCGGGCGCGCAGGAGCTCGCGCGCCGCCGCGTCCTCGAAGAGCGCGGCCGAGTAGGCGCCGGTCTCCGGATCGCGCAGCGGGTCGGGGGCGCTCACGGCCCGCTCACAGGTCGGTCTCACCCGAGAAGACCCGCTCGGCCGGGCCGCGCATCCGCACCGACGAGAGATCCCTGGTGAGCGTGATCTGCAGCGGACCGCCGGGGAGCCGGACCTCCACCTCGCGAGCCGGATCGACGATCCCGAGCAGCACCGCCGCGGCGGCGGCCGCGCAGGCCCCCGTGCCGCAGGCCTCGGTCAGCCCGGCGCCGCGCTCCCAGACCACCAGGTCGAGCCCGTCGAGGCCCCGCGCGGCGAAGCCCACGTTCACGCCGCCCGGCACCGCCGCCTCGAGCGTGGGGCCGATGGCCGCGGCCCGCTCGGTGCTCGAATCGCCGAAGATGACCGCGTGCGGGTTGCCCATGGAGATCCGGCGGGCCAGGAGCTTCTCCGACCCGACCACGAAGAGCTGCTCCCCCTCGTCGCGGGCCGGTCCCATGGTGACGGTGATCGACTCGACGGCGCCGCGGCGGCCGTGCACCGTGCAGCGGCGCAGGCCGGCGGCGGTCTCGACGTCGATCTCGCCCTGCAGGCCGCGGGTCTCGGCGAGGTGCCGCGCCACGCAGCGCACCCCGTTGCCGCACATGGCGGCGACCGAGCCGTCGGAGTTGTAGATGTGCATGAAGGCGGCGGCGCCGGCCGCCTTGGCGGGCAGGAGCGTGAGCACGCCGTCGGCGCCGATGCCGCGGCGGCGATCGCAGAGGCGGCGGGCGCGCTCCGGCTCCATGAGGCTCTTCGCCTCGATCACCACGAAGTCGTTGCCGAGCCCCTGGTATTTGTGGAACGTGAGTGCCATCGCCGGGGCAATATAGCACCCGCCCCGGCGAGGCTCACCTGCGCGGCCGGTTCAGCGGGCCGCCACCACCCGGCTCGGGACCCTGGAGCCCTGCGTCGCCCCGAGGTCGGAGATCGGCGCGGCGAGCGGCAGCGGCGCCTCGTGCAGCAGCCCGCGCTCGCTCCCGCGCGCGTGGTCCACGAAGAGCACCCGCTCGCCGTCCTCGGTGACGCGGAAGTCGGTGACCTCCTCGGCCAGCGCGAAGGAGCGCATCGTGCCGAGCGAGAGCACCTTCAGCTCCCCGCGCCCTCCGGCGGAGAGGCGCGACAGGTAGACGCCCGCGCCCTCGCCGGCGTCCAGCTCGAGGCCGAAGCGCGAGACGTGCTGGTCCACCGGCATCGCGAGACCCTCGGGAAGACGAGCGCTGACGAGCTCGCCCGTGCCGTCCGGAGCCACCGCCCCGACGAAGAACAGGCGGCCCTCCTTGGTGAGGGTGAGGTGGAACGAGACCCCCTCGCCGAGGAGGGTGGGCTGCCCGCTCGCCTCGTCGAGCATCCACAGGTCGCCGAGGCCGCTGTCGGAGTCGTAGCTCGAGAAGAAGAAGGAGCGCCGCAGCTTCTCCGAGCGCACCTTCGACCAGCGCACCCGCTCCGGGGAGGCGGTGCGCCCGGTCCGCGCCAGCGCCGCCACCGCCGCCTCGGGGCGCGGCTCGGGCCGAGCGTGGGCGTGCGAGGCGCAGTTGACGATCGACGCGGCGAGCAGCGGCGCGAGCGCCGGGAAGAGACGGATGTTCATGGAGGCCCCCCTACGGGGACCACGATCACCTACATGGAACAGCCCGTCAAGGACCGTATCGCAGGTACACCTACCCGCAGAACCGATCGATGGCGCGCGCCAGGATGACGGCGGCCCGCTCCAGCTCCTCCGCCGCGACGCACTCGCCGGTGCGGTGCGCCACGCGGATGTCGCCGGGGCCGAAGACGCACCCCTCCGCCCCGAGCGCCGCCACCTCCGGAAGCTCGGTGCCGAAGGGGATGGTCTCCGAGGCGTGGCCGCTCTCCGCCTCCAGGAAGCGGACGATGCCCGCGTCGGGGGCGGTGACCGCGGCGGCGTCGGTCCGGAGCGGCTCGATGGCGATGGCGATGCCCGCCCTCCCCGCCTCCACCCGGCGCGCCGCCGCCTCGAGCAGCCGGAGCGCGCGGCGCGGGTCCTGCCCGGGCAGCGGACGCCACTCGTAGGTGAAGGTGCAGTCGCCGGCGATGATGTTGCGGGCCTTGCCGCCCTGGATCACCCCCACGTTCCAGGTGGTGGTCGCCGGCGAGAAGGCGGGGTCGCGCTCCTGGGCCAGCTCGGCGCCGATGGCCTCGATCTCGGCGAGGAGCCGCCCGGCGGCGTGGATGGCGGAGGCGCCGACGTCGGGGTAGGCGCTGTGCCCCTCCTGCCCGGTCACCCGCACCTCGACCGCGCAGTAGCCCTTGTGCGCGCGCATGGGCACGAGCCGCGTCGGCTCGCCCACGATGGCCTGGGCCGGCCGCACCCGGCCCTCGGCCAGGAGCTGCTTCGCGCCCAGGCAGCCCACCTCCTCGTCGGCGGTGAAGAGGAGCGTGAGCGGCGCGGCGCGCGCGGCGGCCCGGCCGGCGGCGGTCACCGCGGCGGCCACGAACCCCTTGGTGTCGGCGGTGCCGCGCCCGTAGAGCAGGCCGCCGCGCTCGGTGCAGGCGAGCGCCTCGGCCCAGTCGGGGTCGAAGGGGACGCAGTCGGTGTGGCCGACCAGCGCCAGCCCCCCGTCCCGATCCGGCCCGCGCCGGCAGACGAGGTTTCCCTTCTCCACCCCGGCGACGTCCTTCCAGGTGGAGCGGCGGGTGTCGAAGCCGAGCGGCCGCACCTCGCGCTCGAGCAGGTCGAGCACCGGCAGGTTGCTCCGGGAGGAGGTGGAGTCGATGGCGACGAGCGCCCGGAGGAGGGGGAGGAGATCCACGGTCAGGGCACCACGATGGCCGCTGCGTCGAGCTCCAGGTCGACCGTCTCGAGGGCCGCCTGCACCGCGTTCCGGTGCGCGCGCAGGGACGCCAGCGCGCCCTCCACCGCCTCCCGCGGCGCGCCGCCCTCGAAGGCCGCCTCCACCAGCCGGATCTCCTCGAGGTCGACGTGGTCGGCGAGCCGCTCCATCGCCTCCTCCAGCCGCCGCTCGAGCTGCAGGGTGGCGTCGCGCAGCGCCGCCTGCCGGGCCGCCTCCAGCGCCGCCGGCGGGGGAGCGCCGATGCTGGCGTCCTCGAGCTCCTCGGTCTGCTCGATGCGCAGCGCGCCGCCCGGGACCAGCTTGTTCCCCTCCCCCAGCTCCACCATCACCGAGATGGGCGCGCCCTCCACGTAACGGGAGGCCTGCCGCGCCGGCACCCGCGCGCCCGGCTCGAGGTCGGCGGGCGCCGGCCAGGCCAGGGTGAAGCGGGCGTAGAGCGCGCCCCGGCGCGGCGCCCACTCCGCCTTCACCGCCGCGGCGCGGCCGGCCTCGCCGTCGCGCACCAGCCCCACCAGCGCCTCCACCAGCCGGTGGCCGGTGGCGAACCACTCGAGCTCGTCGCGCGCCACCGCCGTCTCGCGCCAGAAGCTGCCGAGGTGCGTGACCGGCTCGTCGGGGATCTCCATGCCGGGCAGCGCCTCGATGCGCAGCTGCGAGCCGAGGGTGAAGGCCACCTCGAACGGGTGGACGTTCTGGTCGGTGTCGACCTCGAGCCCGATGCGCCGGCCCACGTCGGCGGAGAGGTCCTCGAGCTCCTCCTCCAGCCAGCGCGAGAGGGTGAGGAGCGACTGCTCCACGTCGCCGCCCTTGGGCGGCTCCTCGCCGAGGCGGTCGAAGGCGTTCTTCACCAGGCGCCGCAGCTCCGGGAGCGAGGCCGAGCGCAGGTCGAGGAGCGGGTCGCCGTCGTGCTGGGCGCGCCGCGCCGCCGCCACCCGCTCGGCCAGCTTCTCGCGGAAGCCGCCGCGGGCTTCGAGCGGCCGGTCCCGCAGCGCCGCCAGCTCCTGCGGCAGCGAGGCGAGCACCGCGTCGAGGCCGCCCACCGGCTCCTCGAAGATGCCGATCTCGCGCTCGTAGAGGTCGGCGAGGAAGCCCTCCTCCCCCGGCTCGGCCAGGACGTGGATCTCCACCGGCTGGGTCTGCCCGAGCCGGTCGAGGCGGCCGATGCGCTGCTCGAGCGCCAGCGGGGAGTCGGGCAGGTCGACGCAGACGAGGTGGTGGGCGAACTGGAAGTTGCGCCCCTCGCCGCCGGCCTCGCCGGAGAGCAGCACCATGGGGCCCTCCGGGTCGCGGAAGCGGGCCACCAGCCGGTCGCGGGCCTCGATGGTGTCGGCGTCGTCGTAGAGCAGCGCCTCGAGCCCGGCGTGGGCCAGCCCGGCCTGCAGCTCGCGCAGCGGCTCGATGGCGGCGCCGAAGGCCAGCACCTTCTCGCCGGCGCGGGCGAGGCCGGCGCAGAGCTCCACCAGCGAGGCGGCCTTCCTCCCCTCCTCGAGGTCGTGGCGGCGCAGCACGCGCCGGGTGAAGGCGCCCACCTTGACGCGGCGGTTGCGCACCAGGCGCGCCGAGAGGCTGTAGCGGTCGGCGAGGTGGGCGAGCAGCGCATCGCGGTCCGACTCCTCGTCCTGGAAGACCGGGTCGTCGGGAGAGAGGGCGAGGAGCCGGGTGCGGGCCTCGGAGGGCGGCTCGTTCGCCACCAGCGCGCGCGCCACGTCGGCGTAGGCCTCGTGCTTGGCGAGCCGCTCCAGGAAGGACTCCAGGCTGTTGCTGGGCACCGGCTCGACCAGCGCCAGCAGCCGGAAGTACTCGCGCGGATCGAGGCGCACCGGGGTGGCGGTGAGCAGGAGCAGGCCGAACGAGGCCTGGGCGAGGGGGGCCACCGCCTCGTGGAGCGCGTCGTCGGCGAGGTGGTGGGCCTCGTCCACGATCACCAGGTCGAGCGGCAGGTCGGCCGCCGCGGCGGCGAGATCCGGATCGGCCGCCAGCGCCTCCAGGGAGACGATGGCGTGCGGCGAGCGGGCCAGCGCCGCCTCCGGGCCGCCCATGGCGGCGACGCGGTCCGGGGTGAGGAGCGAGAAGAGCGCGTTGAACTTGTGGAAGAGCTCGGCCAGCCACTGGAAGGCGAGGTGCTCCGGCACCACCACCAGCACCCGCTCGGCGATGCCGAGCTGGCGCATGCCCGCGAAGACCAGGCCCGCCTCGATGGTCTTGCCGAGGCCCACCTCGTCGGCGAGCACGAAGCGCGGGGCGCGGTCCTCGAGGATGCGGCCGGCGGCGCCCACCTGGTGCGGCAGCACGTGGACGCGGCTGGAGAGGAGCGCGCCCAGGCTGTCGGCCCGGCGCAGGGCCTCGAAGCGGAGGACGCGGCCGCGCAGCTTGAAGGCGGCGACCGAGCCCGGCTGGCCGGAGGCGAGCGCCTCGAGCGCCCCGCTGCGCGGCTGCTCGATGGGCGTCTCCTGCGGCACCTCGACGAGCATCGGGTCGCGCCCCGAGACCACGGTGACGCCGTCGCGGCCGGCGAAGCGGACCGCCACCCGGCGCCCCTCCTCGGCGACCTGGATGACGACGCCCACGCCCCAGCCGCGCTGCGCGCGGTGGACGACCTTCATGCCCGGTTCCCAGTTCATGGTAGCGGCCCTCTAGCATCCGGTTCGGCGGTGAATCCAGCAATACCCGCAGGGGCCCCGCGTCACCTGAGCCGCCCGGCAGGGGGGCCGAGGCGGTCCGCCGAAGATCGTGCGCGCGGACGTTGACAGCCCAGGGCCGCCACGCTAGAACGCCGCCCTGCCGTCGCGCCCTCGAGGGCGGATAGCTCAGCGGTAGAGCGTCGCCCTTACAAGGCGAGGGTCGCAGGTTCGAAACCTGCTCCGCCCAAGTCTAAAGACCTTGGGGAGTTAGTTAAGTCGGTCATAACGCCGGCCTGTCACGCCGGAGGCCACGGGTTCGAGTCCCGTACTCCCCGCCATACGAGAGGCCGGAATCGTTCCCGAAACGGGAAGGGTTCCGGCCTCTCTCTTTGGTGCGGCGGCCGACTGTACCAAGGATGTACCAAGCGGGCGCGGGGCGAGGCGATCTGGGCCGAACCGGAGCCGGTTTGGCCGGACCGCTGCGTGTTCCTACCTTGACCTGCCGAGGCGTTAGTCAAGGTTATTGGATATACCTTGACGACGGCGATGCCTTCGTAAAGGTTCCTCAGGATGCCTCGGTACGAGACCCGCTCCTGGCCCGCCGATCCGACCGCCCTGGGCGGCAGGTCGGAGCGCCGCGCCTTCCGGTACCGGGCCTTCGTCCCCGACCCGGTCGCCGAGCTGGAGCTCGCGCTGCCGTCGAGCGTCGCCGCCGCGATCTCGGACGCCGAGCGCGCCGTGGACGCCCTGAACCGCGATCCGCCCCGGATGGCGAGCCTGGAGGTCCTCGCGCGCCGGCTACTCCGCGCCGAGTCGGTGGCGTCCTCGCGCATCGAAGGGCTCGTGCTCTCCCAGCGCCGCCTCGCCCGGGCGGAGGTCGAGGAGGCGGACACGCGGGACGAGACCGCCCGATCGGTCCTCGGCAACGTGGCGGCCATGGAAGAGGCGGTGGCGCTCGGCTCCGTAACCCGCCCCCTGCGCCCGTCCGACGTCCTCGCCCTGCATCGCGTGCTGATGCTCGCCACCACCACCCCCCAGATCGCCGGCGAGCTGCGCGACCGACAGAACTGGATCGGCGGGAACGCCTACAACCCCGGGCGGGCCGACTTCGTCCCACCGCCACCCGAGCTCGTGAAGGAGCTGGTGAAGGACCTCGTCGCCTTCATCAACCGGACCGACCTTCCGCCCGTCGTCCAGGCCGCCGTCGCTCACGCGCAGTTCGAGACCATCCACCCGTTCGCCGATGGCAATGGGCGCGTCGGGCGAGCGCTCATCCACGTCGTCCTGCGCCGTCGCGGGCTCGCCCCGCGCTACGTCCCGCCGGTGAGCCTCGTCCTCGCGGCGGACTCGAAGGCCTACGTCGGCGGCCTGACCGCGTTCCGGGAGGAGCGCGCGGGCGATTGGATCCTCCTGTTCGCTCGGGCGCTCGAGCGAGCCGCGGCGAAGGCCAGCGAACTCGCGCGAAAGCTTGCTGAGCTTCAGGAGACGTGGCGTGACCGCGCAGGCCGTCCCCGCCGCCACTCCAGCGCCGAGGCGCTCATCGTCCAGCTACCAGCGCACCCCATCGTCACGGTCGCCACGGCGCAGAAGTTCCTAGGTCGCTCCAAGCAGGCCGTGAACGAGGCCATCGCGGTGCTCGCCGACAAGGGCGTCCTCCGCCCCGTTACCCTCGCGAAACGGAACCGCGCGTGGGAGGCCCGCGAACTGTTTGACCTCATCAACGAAATCGAGCGCGAGCTCGCCATTCCCAGCGGCGATGAGCCCTCGTAGGCCAACTTCGTGGCGGCCATCGACGGCTGGTACGATCCACATCGTCGCCACTCAGCCCTCTACTTCCAGTCACCGGGGCCAACCTTCTCGCTGTCGTGGCGGCGGCACGCACCGCCAAGCTGATGAGCGACGACCACTTCACCGTGGAGGCACGCTCATCGAGGCGTGGGCGTCGGCGAAGAGCTTCCGGCCGAAGGGCGAGGACCCCGACAACCGCAAGCCGCCCGACGGCCCGGGCAACCCTGAACTGTCACGCCGGAGGCCACGGGTTCGAGTCCCGTACTCCCCGCCATACGAGAGGCCGGGATCCCCAGGAAAAATCCAGGGGGTCCCGGCCTCTTTCTCTTCCGGCGGGTCCGACTGTGCCCAGATCGTGCCCAGCCGGCTCCCCATCGTGTGGACGGCGACGGGGCACCCGCAGGATCACGTGGGCGCTACCTCACGGCAGGTGGTTGACGTGGACGACGCCGGGAGCGCTGCCCGCCCGGCTCACGTCGTGGCAACCCGTGGTCTGGCAGCTCGGGGCGACGGCCGGATCGAGCGGCGTGAAGTCGTGCGTGGGGTGGCAGGCGACGCAGGTGATGCCTGCGTGGGAGGAGGTGACGAACGCGCGGCTGTCGCCGCCCTGCGGGCCGTAGTCCACCGTGCCGACGAACTTGTCGGGATCCCCGCCCTGATCTGCCGGATCGTGGCAGGTGTAGCAGAGCTGGGTCGCCTTCACGCCGACCGCGCTCGCGGTGGCCGGGTAGGGCGTCTCCACGTACAGCGCCGCAGCCGGGTCGAGCACGAACTGGGTCGCGGCCGGCCAGGTGGCCGGATCGGTGTAGGCGGGCAGGAAGGCCTGATCGAGCACCGCGCCGTACTTCGCGAGCCTGGCCGCCTCCGACGAGGTGGGATCGTGGCACACGGTGCAGCGAGTCGCCTGCCACTGCGAAGCGCCGGGCAGGAGGGTCCAGGTGCCCGCGGGCGATCCGACCTGATCGATCGGGGTGACGAAGGCGGCGATCCCCAGCGGCCGCTGGAACATGCTGTGGCACTGGAGGCACTGGTCCACCAGCAGCTCGTTGGTGTCGTGAGCGACGTTGGTGAGCACGTCGGCCGCGGAGGCGTGGTGCAGGTCGGTCGACGAGGCCCACTGCGCCCCCTTGAGCGCGTGGCAGTCGGCGCAGGTTGCATCGACGACGTGGACGGTGGCGAAGTCCGTCGCCGTGTGGCCGTCGTGGCAGACGGCGCAGCCCGGCGCGATGCCCTGCCCGAGGTAGGTCGGGCCGTGGCAGTCCTTGCAGGGGAGGAGCTCGTTGGAGAAGGCGGCCTTGTGGACTGGCCCGTCGATGAAGCTCGTGTGGCCCTGCTGCCCGGCTATCGCGAAGATCGCGGCGACGCTCCTGTCGCCGCTGCCGGCCAGCGCGCAGGTGTCCGGGCCGGTGCAGTCGCCAGCCCAGCCGACGAAGGCGTTGCCGGTGGACGGGACGGCCTTGAGGATGACCGAGGCCCCAGCGGGATACGCGGCCTGGCACTGGTTGGAGGTCCCGCGGACAGGGTCCGAGTAATAGGTGGGCTGGCTGCGGAGAACCCCGCTGGCGTCGGCCACCGGCGCGCCGAGAGACGATGTGCCGCAGAAGATGGCCGGCGTGCTCGGCGCCACCACCTGGATCGTCCCGCCGACAGGCGGCTGGAAGATGGTCACGCTGTATGTGGTCCCAGACGTGCCCTTGGAGGCGGCGGTCGCGCGCGAGGTCCCCCCCGAACACCCAGTGGCAATCACGGTTCCCGCGACCAAGAGGGCCACCTCGATGCAACGCCTGGTCATGACGACTCTCCTGGGGGCGCGCGGCTTCGACCCAGCGCGGTCCCCGTATGCGCGTCGCGAACGTCAGGAGCCCCGCCTGCGCTCACGTCCGTGCCGCGCTCCTGGGGCAGCGTGCTTGTGCGTGCATCGGCCATACCGCTGGTCGCGACGGCAATCCGCCCGCGATCATAGGCCGAAGCTCACTTGACGAATGGTCAATGGGTCACATGGCCCACACAGGCGCTGGGGCACCAGACCCAGCGCATGAGCGGGGCCCCCCGTCCAGCCCAGGTCGAAGGGGTCCGCTATGGCTGCGGGATCGCGCCGCGCGCCTCCTGCCGCTCCTCGCTCGTGAAGGTTTCCCGAACGGCCCATCCAGTTTCCAGCCGTTTCCGAGCGATGCGCGCGCGCGTAGGTTCCCTCCTCGCTCGCGACGCCCAACCCCCGCCAGCAAGGAACGACCATGTACAGAGCCAAGGCCTACTCCGTCTCCAGCCCGACCTCGCCCTTCACGCACACGACGATCGAGCGGCGCGACCCGACCGCGCACGACGTCCAGCTCGAGATCCTCTTCTGCGGCATCTGCCACTCCGATCTCCACCAGGCGCGCAACGAGTGGAGCGGCATGCCCACGATCTACCCGTGCGTCCCGGGCCACGAGATCGTTGGCCGCGTGACCAAGGTCGGCTCCGCCGTGACGAGCTTCAAGCCGGGCGACCTCGCCGGCGTCGGGTGCCTGGTGGACTCCGACGGCACCTGCCCCTCGTGCAGGGACCACCACGAGCAGTTCTGCCCCAGCGCCGTCTACACCTACAACTCGCCCGACGAGCACACGGGCAAGGTCACCTACGGCGGCTACTCGGACAGCGTCGTCGTGGACGAGCGGTTCGCGCTGCGCATCCCGAAGAACCTCGACCTCGCCGGGGCGGCTCCGCTCCTCTGCGCGGGCATCACGACCTGGTCGCCGCTGCGCCGGCAGGGCGTCGGCGAGGGCAAGAGGGTCGGCATCGTCGGCCTCGGCGGCCTGGGTCACATGGGCGTGAAGCTCGCCCGCGCGCTCGGAGCGCACGTCGCGGTGTTCACGACCTCCCCCAAGAAGACGGAGGACGCGCTCCGGCTCGGCGCGCACGAGGTGATCGTCTCGAAGGACGCGAACGCGATGGCGAAGCAGGCCGGCGCGTTCGACATGATCCTGGACACCGTCTCCGCGGTGCACGACCTCCACCCGTACCTGCACGCGCTGAAGCGGGACGGCAACCTCACCCTGGTCGGCGCGCCGGACCAGCCGCACGCGGTCTCGGCCTTCGGCCTCATCTTCGGGAACAAGAGCCTCTCCGGCTCCCTCATCGGCGGCATCCAGTCGACCCAGGAGATGCTCAACTTCTGCGGCCAGCACGGCATCACCTCCGACGTCGAGGTCATCCCGATCCAGAAGGTGGACGAGGCCTACGAGCGGCTGCTCCGTTCGGACGTGAAGTACCGCTTCTCGATCGACATGGCCTCGCTGAAGGCCGGTTCGTCATCGACGTGAACGCCGCCTGAGGAGCTAGGCGGCCGGATCGGCGTCGGAGCTGGGCCGGGCGAGCCTCCGGTAGAGCGCGCGATCGATCGGCTTTCCGATCCCCAGTACGAGCAGGGTCGCCCCGGCGCCGAGCGCCGCCAGCCTCCAGGCGCCGCAGCCGCAGGCGACCCCGAGCGCCGCGGTCATCCAGATCGACGACGCGGTGACGAGGTGCAGGGCGCGCTTGCCGGCCGAGTCGTGCATGATCACCCCGGCCCCGAGAAAGCCGATCCCGCCGGTGATGCCCTGGATGATCCGGCTGGTGGCCCCCGCGTCGCCCAGCTCGTCGCCGGCGAGCGTGAGCAGCGCGGCCCCGAGGGCCACCAGCGCGTGTACGCGCACGCCGGTGGGCTTCCCGTACATGTCGCGGTTGAGGCCGATGAGCCCGCCCGCGAGCAGGGCCGCCAAGAGCCGCAGGGAGGAGGCGAACGGTTCATCCATGTGACCAGCTTCGCACACGCGGGGGCCGTCCAGGCTTCGTCATTTCCCTCGCCCTCCGTTACTCGGGATGATATTCCGTTATAACGGACGCACTGCCCGAGGGGGCCGAGCGCCCGAGCCCTGCGAACGACAGAGACGGGAGGGAGACCATGAGGCGAATCACTCGAGCCCTCGGGCTCGCCGCAGCGCTGGCGGCCTCGACGCACGTCCTGCCCGCCCGCGCGGCCGACCTCGGCCCGTCCACCGCCTCGCAGCCCACCCAGGCGGATGCGCCCGGGGCGCTGGCTCGTCCCGCTCCTGGCGGCCCCACCGTCGGCGGCTCGGAGGAGATCCCCACGCCGGCGCGGAAGGGTCCATCGCAGCCCGGGTACGTCATCAACACCGCCGAGGGCGACACGCTGCTCATCGGCGGCTACGTCCACACCGACGCGCGCGCCTTCGTGGGATACGGCTCAGGCGCCGACGCGAGCCAGTTCCTGCTGCGCCAGGTGCGCCCGGTGCTCGAGGGCACCGTGCGCGACCACTTCGATTACCGGCTCATCCCCGACTTCGCCGGTGGCAAGGTGGTGGTCCAGGAAGCGTTCGTGGACGTCCGCTTCGTGCCCTGGCTGAAGCTGCGCGTGGGCAAGCTCAAGTCGCCGGTCGGGCTCGAGCGCCTCCAGAACTCGAACGCGGTGGTCTTCGCCGAGCGCGCCTTCCCCACCAGCCTGGCGCCCAACCGCGACACGGGCCTGCAGCTCTTCGGCGACCTGGGCGGCGTGGCCTCCTATGCCGTCGCCATCCTGGACGGCGCCGCCGACAACGGGATCACCGAGTCCGATCAGGACGGCAACAAGGAGGTCGCCGGCCGGATCTTGCTCACCCCGTTCGCGCGCTCTGGGCCCGCCGCGCTGAAGGGGCTGGGAATGGGTGCCTCCGGCACCTGGGGCGCTCCCTCGGGGACGGCCGCCTCGCCGCAGCTGCCGTCCTTCGGGTCGCCTGGCCAGAGCACCATCTTCACCTACGCCTCCGGCAGCACCAGCGGGACGCCCGACCCCGCGAAGACGGCGGTGGCTGCCGGAGATCACGTTCGCTGGGATCTCCAGGGCTACTACTACCGGGGGCCGCTCGGCCTCCAGGGCGAGTACATCGCCTCGAGGCAGCGGGTGAAGAAGGGCGCCGCGGCCCTGTACGCGGACAACCGCGCCTGGGAGGTCACCGCCTCCCTGGTCCTCACCGGCGAGGACGCCACCTTCCGGATGATCGTCCCGGGTCGTCCGTTCGATCCCCTCGCCGGCAGGTGGGGCGCGGTCGAGCTCGCCGGGCGCTACCAGTCGATCCGCTTCGACGACGCGCTCTTCGCGAACGGCGTCTTCGCGGACCCGAAGCAGCAGGTCCGCAGCGCGAACGCGTGGGGCGCGGGGGTCAACTGGTACCTCGATCGCTCGTTCCGGTTGATGCTCGACTACGACCGCACCCGCTTCTTCGGCGGCGCCTCGAGCCGGGGGCAGGAGATCGCCCGCACTCCGGAGCAGGTCCTCGTCGGGCGCGCGCAGCTCGTCTTCTAGCGCGTCCCGTCCCGCGTGAACCGCTTCCGCCGCCCCCGTCTCCCACTCCACGGCGACCTCACCTCAACCACCGAGCGCCGCGGGTGACCATGGACCTCCTCGAGTACGTCCGCGCCGGAACGCTTGCCCACGGGCACAACTGCCCGCCACTCGTCCTGGGGGTGCGCGCGGGGGCCGTCGCCATGGACCGGCTGGGGGTCGGGCACGCCGTGGAGCACGAGCTGCTGGCGTTCGTCGAGCTCGGGAGCGACCACTACGCGCAAGGCTTCGCGGACGGGGTCCAGTTCGTGACCGGCTGCACCTTCGGGAAGGACCTCATCTTCAGGTTGCCGTACGGGAAGGCCGGCGTGCAGCTGGTCGAGCAGGCGCGCCAGCGCGCCATCCGCGTCACCGTGCGCCCCGAGACCCTCGCCCGGCTCGAGGAGACCGACTGGTTCCGCGCGTGCCAGACGAGCGGCCGCTTCGCCGGCGAGCGCGTGCAGCTCGCCGAGCTGACCTCGGAGGCGCTCCTCACCGCCTCGGAGGACGCGCTCTTCACGGTCGGTCCGGTGTTTCCCCTGGGGCTCGATCGCCCGTCGCCCACGTTCGAGAGCGTCCGGTGCGAGGCCTGCGGGGAGAGCGTCCTCGCTCCCTACGCGCCCGAGGTGGGCGGACGCCGCCTCTGCCCCCCCTGCGAGGAGCGGCGGAGGGCGAGGGCGCTCTTCGTGTCCTTGAACTCGGGTCGCGAGCCGGAGGAACCGGCCTAGAAGCGCCGGTACTCGCGGTTTGCGGCGGGGAGCTCGCCCGCGAGCTCCAGCAGCGGCAGCGCCGGCGCGGGGCGCGGCGCCGGGCGCCTCTCGACCTCGCCGGCCACCCGGAAGAATCCCATGAGCTGCTGCAGCGACTCCGACTGCGACGCCAGCTCCTCCGCGGTCGAGGACAGCTGCTCCGCGGCGGTGGCGTTGCGCTGGGTGACCTGGTCGACGAGCCCCATCGCCTTGCTGATCTGGCCGACCCCCGCCGACTGCTCGCGCGAGGCGGCCGCCACCTCCTGCACCAGGTCGGCCGTCTTGCGGATCGCCGGCACCAGCGCGCCGAGGAGCTGCCCCGCGCGCTCGGCCACCGCGACGCTCGAAGATGCGACGCCCCCGATCTCCCGGGCCGCCTTCTGGCTCCGCTCGGCGAGGCTGCGCACCTCCGAGGCCACCACCGCGAAGCCCTTGCCGTGCTCTCCGGCCCGCGCCGCCTCGATGGCCGCGTTGAGCGCCAGCAGGTTGGTCTGGTAGGCGATCTCCTCGACGACCGAGATCTTGGCGGCGATCGAGCGCATCGCCTCGACCGCCTCCTTGGCCGCGCGGCCGCTCTCCTCGGCGTCCTTGGAGCCCTGGAGGGCCATCTGCTCCGTCTGCCGGCTGTTCTCGGCGTTCTGGGCGATGGAGGCCCTCATCTGCTCGAGCGACGAGGTGATCTCCTCCACGGAGGCCGCCTGCTCGCTCGTCCCCCGCGAGAGCGTGGACGAGGCGGCGGAGACCTGGCCGGCGGCGGAGCCGAGGCCCCAGGCCGCGGTCCGGACCTCGCCGATGACGCGCGCCAGGCTCTCCGACATGGCGCGCATGGCGCGCTGCAGGTCGCCGAGCTCGTTATCGCCGGTGACCGCGATCTCCTGCGTGAGGTCGCCCTGCTCGGCGATGCGCCTCGCCACCGCGCCGAGCGCCAGGGTCGGGGGGACCAGCAGCTGCCGCATCTTCCAGCCGATGAGCGCGGCCAGGCCCATGGCGGCGAGGATCCCGGCCGCGAAGCCGCGCGGGTTCACCAGCTCCTCGGCCGCTTCAAGCCCGCCGCGCACCGCGACGAGCTGCCCCTCGCGGAGATGGTCGAGCCGGCGCGTGAGCGCCTGGGACGCCGCCCGGAACGCCTCCGCGCCCGCCGCGCCTTCGGTGGCGCCGGGGCTCGAGCCGGCGGCGGCCATCCGCTCGCCCTTCTCGAGCAGATCCTGGAAGTCCCGGGTGGCCTCGCGCGCGAGCTCCGGCGGCGCGCTGCGCCCGAGCCGGTCCGCGGCGGCCGCGAAGGCGGCGCGGGGGCGCGAGAGCTCCGGCGTCCCGCCGGCGCCCGCGCCGGCGCGCGCCTCGAACAGCACCCCCGCCTCGCGGGTCGCCAGGGTCATCTCCCCCAGCGCCGACTCCGACTCGAGCGCCGACGAGACCTTCGCTCCCAGGTCGGCGGCCTTGCCGCGGATCGAGAGGAAACCGAGCGTTCCCAGGATGCCCACCCCCGCGATCATGACCACCACCGCGACGCCGAACATCCTGGCGACGGTCAGGCGCATGCCGCGCGCTGCGTGACTCATGGTGACTCCCCCCGCGCGGCGAGGCCGCGCACCCCAACAGAGTCGATGCTAGGCCCGGCCCTCCGAGCCCGTCAACCCCGGCGGGTACCAGATGGCGACGCGCACACCTGCGCACAAGGTCACGCGGCGCTCGCCTCCGCCACCGTGAACTCCCACGCGCACCACGCGTCGTCCGGGTGCTCGTCGGGCGGGCAAGCGATGCAGCGCGTCCGGATGCGGGGATCGATCGCCTTCGCGAACTCGGCGTACTCGACGATCCCCACGCTCTTGCAGGGAAAGTCGGGGAGCCCCCTCCGCTTCCGGGCCGACTGCACCCGGCAGTCGCGCATGACGAAGACCGCGCGCGCCTCGCTCACCTCGAGCGCCTCCTGCACGTTCAGGCGCGCGTAGAACCGGTGCTTCAGGCACTCGAGGAGCGCCGGGATGCCGCCGCCCGGCGCGAGCCCGAGGCGGTCCATGATCCGCCGCGCCTCAATCACCGTGAAGCGCTCCCAGGCGGCGCGGTCGGCGGCGATGGCGGCGTCCATGCCGTGGACCGCCTCCACGGCCTGGAACCAGAGGCCGTCGTGCGCGAGCCAGTTCTTGGCGTCGTCGAGGACGATCCGGACGAGCTCCTCCTTGTCGAGGGTCCGGAGGTGAGCGGCGGCTGCGGCGGAGGGATCGGCGGGCTCGGGCATCGGGTCTCCTCGCGTGGGTGCCAGGCCGAGCTTATTGGGTTCGAGGCGACCGGGACAGGCCGAGGCCCCCTCCCCCTCCCCTTCGCCGTGGTACGACCACGGACGTCTTGGCGCCCCTGCCGGCGGAGGTCGACGGATGAACACCCTGAACGAGGTCCTGGAGGCCAACCGCGCCTGGTCGGAGCGCATGCGCGCGCGCGACCCGGGGTTCTTCGAGCGGCTCCTCCACGCCCAGACGCCGGAGCTGCTCTGGATCGGCTGCTCCGACAGCCGCCTCCCGCCGGACCAGATCGTCGGCCGCCTCCCCGGCGAGATCTTCGTGCACCGCAACGTCGGCAACGTGGTGGTGCACACCGACCTCAACTGCCTCTCGGTGCTGCAGTACGGGATCGAGGTGCTGCGGGTGAAGCACGTCATCGTCTGCGGACATTACGGCTGCGGAGGCGTGCGCGCCGCGGCGAGCGCGGAGCCGCTCGGGCTCATCGACAACTGGCTCCGGCACGTCCGGGACGTCCACGGGGCGCACCGCGCGGAGCTCGAGGCCATCGCCGACCCGGTCGCGCGGGAGAACCGCCTGTGCGAGCTGAACGTGGTGGCCCAGGTGGCGAACGTCTGTCACACCACCATCGTCCAGGACGCCTGGCGGCGCGGGCAGCGGCTCACGGTGCACGGCTGGATCTACGACCTGGCCGACGGGCTGGTGCGGGACCTCGGCCTGGCGGTCGAGTCGGCGGCGCAGATCTCGCAGGAGTACCGCGTCGGCTGACGGTGGCGCCGGCGCGATGAGCGCTAGGCCGGCGCGACCCCCACCCCGCTCCCGCCCAGCACCTCCAACATGGCGAGCGCGAGCGCCGGCCCGCGACCGGCGTCTTCGTGCTTGAAGAAGACGTAGGCCTCCTCCCAGGGCTGCGCGAGGACCCGCTCCGCCCAGCCGCGCAGCTCGCCCGGTCCGTAGTCGGGCGCGCGAAGGCGGAGGTAGCCGGTGCGCGCCGTGGCGACGAGCGGCGTCTCCCGCTCGCCGTCGTGCGCCACCACCAGCGACGCCCCGCGGCGACGCAGGGCCTGGTACACCTCGTCGGCGAACCAGCTCGGGTGGCGGAACTCGAAGGCCGGGCGGGTGCCGGCGGGCAGGAGCGCCAGGAAGGCCTCCAGCCGCGGCAGGTCCTTCTTCAAGCTCGGAGGGAGCTGCCAGAGCACGGGGCCGAGCGCCCCCCCGAGGGATTCCGCCGCCGCGTGGAACCAGGCGGCCTCCTCCTCCACCTCCACCAGCCGCTTCACGTGGGTGATCCGCTGCGGCCCCTTGAGCGCGAAGGCGAAGCGCGGCGGCACCTGCGCGCGCCAGCCGGCGAGGAGCCGGGCGGTCGGCATCCGGTAAAAGGTGGCGTTGATCTCAACCGTGGGGAGGCGCGAGGCGTAGAGCCCGAGCAGCTCGCCGGGCCTGGCGTCGGGCGGGTAGAAGCTGCCCCTCCAGGCCTGGTAACTGTAGCCGCTCGTCCCGCAGTAGACGCGCACCCCGGGGGTCTAGCGCGCCGGCGCCGGCGTGGCCACGCCGTCAGGTCTGCTCGAGCACCCGCCGGGCGATCCGCGAGAGCGGCAGCACCTCGGCCACGGCGCCGTGCCGGATGGCCTCCTTGGGCATCCCGAAGACGATGCAGCTCGCCTCGTCCTGGGCGATGGTGAACGCCCCCGCCTCGCGCAGCGCGACCATCCCCCGGGCGCCGTCGTCGCCCATGCCGGTGAGGATCACGCCCACCGCGTTGGCGCCGGCCGCCTCCGCCGCCGAGCGGAAGAGCACGTCCACGCTGGGCCGGTGGCGCGACACCAGCTCGCCGCCGGTCACCTCGGCATAGTACTTGGCGCCGCTGCGGCGGACGAGGAGGTGGCTGTTCCCGGGCGCGATGAGCGCCCGCCCGGGCGAGAGGGCGTCGCCGGTCTCGGCCTCCTTCACGTCGATGCGGCAGGTCTGCGCGAGCCGGTGGGCGAAGGCGGCCGTGAACTCCTGCGGCATGTGCTGGACGATGGCGAGGCCCGGGGCGTCCGGGGGCATGGCCTCGAGCAGCACCCGCAGCGCCTCGGTGCCGCCGGTCGAGGCCCCCACCGCCACCACCTTCTGCGTCGTCCCGCGCAGCGTCCGGGCGGGGAGCGCCGGCGCGGGGGAGGCCGGAACGTCGTCGGCGCCCCGGCGCGCCAGCCGCGCCTCGAGCGCCCCCGCCACCGCGTCGGAGATCCGCATCGAGGACTCCTGGAGGAAGCCGCGCACGCCGAGGCGCGGCTTCTCGATGAGCGCGACCGCGCCCGCCTCCAGGGCCTCCAGCGCCACCTCGGAGCCGGCGCCCGCCAGCCCCGAGCAGACCACCACCGGCAGGGGATCCCGCGCCATGAGCTGGCGGAGAAAGGTGAGCCCGTCCATGCGCGGCATCTCGACGTCGAGGACGATGGCGTCGGGGCGCTCCCGCCGCATCTTGTCCATGGCGATGATCGGGTCGGCGGCGGTGGAGACCAGGTGGCCGGCCCGCCGCAGGATGGCCGACAGGGCCTCGCGGACCACGGCCGAGTCGTCGACCACCAGGACCTTGCGCGGCGCGCGGATCGCGCCGCCGTCCTCACGCGGCATCGGCACCCGGCGGGGCCGACTCGACCGCCTCCGGCTCGAGCTGCCCGGCCTCCGCCGCCGCCGCCACCTCGCGCTCCTCGGAGGAGAGGACCCGGTCGAGGTCGAGGAGGAGGACGAAGCCGCGCTCCACCTTGCCCATGCCGAGCAGGTACTCGAGCTTCACCCGGGTGCCGAACGGGGGCGGCGGCTCGATGTCGCCCGGCCCGAGCTCGATCACCTCGCTCACCGCGTCGGCCACCACGCCCACCACCGCCTTCTCTCCGGCGAACGCCGACTCGACGATGAGGATGCAGGTCCACTTCGTGACCGGCGTCTCGGCCAGCCCGAACTTGACGGCCAGGTCCATGACCGGGACCACCGCGCCGCGCAGGTTGATGACGCCGCGCACGGAGGGCGGCGTGCCGGGCACCCGTGTGATCGGCTCGTACTGCAGGATCTCCTTCACCTTCAGGATGCCGACGCCGTACTGCCCGCCGGCGAGCGCGAAAGCCAGGAATTGCCGCCGATCCGTCATGGTGTCGCTCACGATCCCCTCCCGAGGAAACGCTTGAACTCACGGTCCGGACCGAGGTCGTCGCCCTCCGCCCGCCCCGCCCGCCTGCCGTCATCCAGCATGGGCCTCGGCGGCGCCGCCGCGTGCTGCGGAGGCGCGCGCCCGACGAGGTGCGCGGGCGAGGTGCCCGGGCGCCCCGCTCCGTCGTCCTCTTCTACCCGGAAGAAGCTGGTGATCTCCAGCAGTGACTCGGCCTGCGAGGACATCTCCTCGGCGGTCGAGGCCAGCTCCTCCGCCGCCGAGGCGTTGCGCTGGGTCACCTGGTCGACGTGCCCCATGGCCTTGTTGATCTGCGCCACCCCCGACGACTGCTCGCGCGAGGTGGCCGCCACCTCCTGCACCAGCTCGGCCGTCTTCTGGATCGCCGGCACCAGCTCCCCGAGGAGCTGCCCCGAGCGCTCCGCCATGCGGACGCTCGAGGAGGCGACGCCGGCGATCTCCTTGGCCGCCTTCTGGCTCCGCTCCGCCAGCTTGCGCACCTCGGCCGCCACCACCGCGAACCCCTTGCCGTGCTCCCCCGCCCGCGCCGCCTCGATGGCCGCGTTGAGCGCCAGCAGGTTGGTCTGGTACGCGATCTCCTCGACGATCGAGATCTTCCCGGCGATCGACTTCATCGCCTCCACCGTCTCCTTGCCGGCCCGCCCGCTCTCCTCGGCGTCCCGTGCGCCCTGGAGCGCCATCCGCTCCGTCTGCCGGCTGTTCTCGGCGTTCTGGGTGATGGAAGCGCTCATCTCCTCGAGGCTGGCGGTGGTCTCCTCCACCGAGGCGGCCTGCTCCCCGGTCCCCTGCGAGAGCGTCTGCGAGGTGGACGAGACCTGGGCGGCTGCGCCGTTGAGCGCCTCCGCGCCCCGGCGCACCTCCCCGATGACCTGCCCGAGCCGCTGCCCCATGTCGCGCATCGCCGCCTGCAGCCGGCCCAGCTCGTCCCGGCTCGTCACCTCGACGCCGCCGCTCAGGTCGCCCCGGGCGATGCGCTCGGCGAGCTTCACCACCTGCAGCACCGGCTGGGTGATGCTGCGGCTGACCAGGAACGCCAGGGCCCCGAGGAGCAGCGCGATGAGGGCGGCCGCCCCCGCCAGGCGCTGCACCTCGGCGAGGAACGCGGTCCGCACGTCGTCGAAGTACAGGCCCGAGCCGAGCACCCAGCCCCAGCGCGGATAGGCCTTCACGTACGAGATCTTGGGCACCGGCTCCGACGAGCCCGGCTTCGCCCACTTGTACTCGACGAAGCCGGCACCGTCCCGCTTCACCGTGTCGACGAAGGCGACGAAGAGCCGCTTGCCGTCGGGGTCCTTGTAGTCGTTCAGGTCCTTGCCATCGAGCTCGGTCTGGATGGGGTGCATCACCATGGTGGGCGTCAGGTCGTTCACCCACAGGTACTGCTTCCCCTCGTAGCGGAGCGTCTTGATGACCTGGAGCGCCGCCGCCTTCGCCGCGTCGTCGGTCATCTGGCCCGACGCCGCCTGCTGCCCGAAGTGCTCGATGATCCCGAAGGCCGACTCCACCACGCTCTGCACCTTGGCCTTGCGGTCCTCCACCATGGTGCGCTGGAAGACCAGCATCGCCTCGGTCACCGAGAGGAGCACGCCGAGCAGGCCCGTGCCGATGATGAGCCACAACTTTCCGTTGATCGAGACGCTCTTGAAGATGCGCACGTGCTCCCTCCTCGGGTCCTTCATGGTTCCCCCCCGGGCGATCCGGGCGCGTCCGCGGATCGGGCTGCGTGTGCGTAGACCGTGGGGATCACGCTCCGCACCGGGAGCGCCATCCCCGAGAGGCTCTCGGCGTGGCCGAAGAACAGGTAGCCGTCCGTCGCCAGGTGCTCGAGGAGCCGGCACACGACCCGCTCCTTCCCGGGCGGGTCGAAGTAGATGAGGACGTTGCGGCAGAAGACGAGGTCGAACCGCCCCAGCGCCGGGTAGGCGGCATCGTTCAGGTTGAGCCGCGCGAAGCGCACCAGCCGCCGGAGCTCCGGGCCCGCCTTCATGAGCCCCTCCTGGCTGCCGGTGCCCTGCAGCATGAACGCCTGGAGCGAGGCGGTGCGGATCTCGGGGGCCCGCTCCATGGAGAAGATCCCGGCGCGGGCGCGGTCGAGGACCCGCGTCGAGAGGTCGGTGGCCAGGATCTCGAGATCCCAGCCGGTCTCCGGCGGGAAGGCCTCGAGGAGCGACATGGCGAGGCTGTAGGGCTCCTCTCCGGTGGAGCAGCCGGCGCTCCAGACGCGCACGCGCCGGGGCCGGCGGCCTTCCTGCGCCTCCGTCCTCCAGCGCGGGAAGAGCCGCTGCTCGAGCAGCTCGAAGTGGCGCGGCTCGCGGAAGAAGTGGGTCTCGTTGGTGGTGATGCAGTCGAGCATGCGGACGCGCTCGGCCTCGTCGTCCTGCACGCGCTCGAGGTACCCGGCGTAGTCCGGGATGGCAAGCTCTCGCAGGCGGCGGGCCAGCCGCCCCACCAGCAAGGCCTTCTTCACCGGGGAGAGCCAGATGCCGGCCTCGCGGTGGATGAGCGCCTGGTAGCGGGCGAAGACCGCGTCGCTCACCGCCGGGTGGGCGGTGGCGGGCTCCCAGGGCGGCAGCCCCGCCGCGAGCGTGGAGGCGCTCCTAGCCATGGGCCGCTCGCAGGTCGTCGAGCGCGATCACGTCGTCCTCGCCCTGGCCCCCACGCGAGTCGCCCAGGTCGAAGAAGCCCATCGAGCGCTGGAGCGACTCGGCCTGCGACGCCAGCTCCTCGGCGGTCGAGGCGAGCTGCTCCGCCGCCGAGGCGCTGTGCTGGGTCACCTGGTCGACGTGCCCCATGGCCTTGTTGATCTGGGCCACCCCCGACGACTGCTCGCGCGAGGTGGCCGCCACCTCCTGCACCAGCTCGGCCGTCTTCTGGATCGCCGGCACCAGCTCCCCGAGGAGCTGCCCCGAGCGCTCCGCCACCTTCAGGCTCTCCGAGGCGACGGCGCCGATCTCCTGGGCCGCCTTCTGGCTCCGCTCCGCCAGCTTGCGCACCTCGGCCGCCACCACCGCGAACCCCTTGCCGTGCTCCCCCGCCCGCGCCGCCTCGATGGCCGCGTTGAGCGCCAGCAGGTTGGTCTGGTAGGCGATCTCCTCGACGATCGAGATCCGCTCGACGATGGAGCTCATGGCCTCCACCGCCTCCTTCCCGGCCCGGCCGCTCTCCTGGGCGCTGCGCGCGCCCTGGAGCGCCATCCGCTCCATCTGGCGGCTGTTCTCGGCGTTCTGGGTGATGGAGGCGCTCATCTCCTCGAGGGTGGAGGTGGTCTGCTCCAGCGACGCCGCCTGCTCGCCGGTGCCGCGCGAGAGCGCCGTCGAGGTGGCGGACACCTGGGCCGCCGCCTGCGCCAGGGCGTCGGCGCCGCCACGCACCTCGCCGATGACCTGGCGCAGCCTCGTCGCCATCGAGCGCACGGCGGCGAGCACGCTCTCCGAGTCGCCCTGGCGGGTGGAGATGGACACGGTCAGGTCGCCCGCCGCGAGCCGGCGGGTGATCTCCACCGCCTCGTCGGGCTCGCCGCCGAGCTGGCGGAGCAGGCCGCGCGCGGAGAGGAGGCTCAGCGCCAGCGCGGCAGCCACCGCGGCGGCGATCAGGCCGGCCAGGACCCGCGTGGCGGAGGCCACCTCCGCGGCGAGGGCCCGCTCCTTCTCGCTCCCGATCCGCTGCTGCTCCTCCACCAGCCTGCCCAGCGCCGCGACCGCGCGGGCGGCCGGCGGGTTGGTCTGCTGGGCCCGGAACCCCTTGGCCTCGTCGACCTTCCCCTCGTCGACGAGCGCGAAGTAGCGCGGGCGCGCGGCGACGTAGGCGGCGTAGGCCCGATCGAAATCCTCGAGGCTCTCCTTCTCCGCCGGGGTCAGGGTGAGCGCCTTGAAGGCCGTGAGGTTCTCGTCCACCTGCTTGAGCCACCTGGACGACCGCGCGTTGATCTGCGCCCGCGACTCGATGTCGCCGGTCAGGTAGTTCGGGAGGCCGAAGCGGAGCTCCCACAGCCCGCGCTCGGCCTGGGAGAGGTAGGCCGCGCCGCGGAGGTTGTTGGCGCAGAGCTCACCGAACTCGGACGAGAGCCCGACGGCGCTCCTCCAGCCGGCGCACCCCACCGCGATCACCAGCGCGGTCATGATCCCGAACGCGCCGAGCTGCCTGCCTCGGATTCCGATCTTCATGTCCGCCTCCTCACGCGCGCGCCTCGGCGGCGCGGACCGCCCCGCCGTCCGAGCGCCGGTGCAGCTCGCGCAGCAACCCCGCCACGTCCAGGATCAGCGCCACCCTCCCGTTGCCGAGGATGGACGAGCCGGAGATGCCGGGGAGCCCGTGGAACAGGGCCCCGAGCGGCTTGATCACCGACTGGCTCTCGCCCTCGAGCACGTCGACGGCCAGCCCCGCCACCGCGGCGCCGTGGCGCACCACCAGCACGTTCTCGCGCTCGGGAGGCGCGCCGGCCACCCCGAAGTGCTCGCGCAGCCGCAGGTAGGGGAGCGGCTTGCCGCGCAGCGGGAAGAACCCGGTCGCGCCCCGCTCCGCGCCGGCCGGCAGCTCCAGGCACTCGACCACCGCGTCCAGCGGCACGATGTAGGTGTCGCCGGCGATGCCCACCTTGAATCCCTGGATGATCGCCAGGGTGAGCGGGAGCCGCATGGTGAAGGTGGTGCCCTTCCCCTCCTCGCTCCGCACGTCCACGGCGCCGCGCAGCGACTCGACGTTCCGGCGCACCACGTCCATGCCCACGCCGCGGCCGGAGATGTCGGTGACCTCCTCGGTGGTGCTGAAGCCCGGCTCGAAGACCAGCCGCTGCACCTCCTGGTCGGAGAGGCCGTCCACGTCCCGCACCAGCCCCAGCTCGCGTCCGCGCTCGGCGATGCGGCCGCGCGGCAGCCCGCCGCCGTCGTCCTCCACCTCCACGACGATGCTGCCGGCCTCGTGGAAGGCGCGCAGGGTGACCACGCCGCAGGGATCCTTGCCGCGCGCCCGGCGCACCTCGGGCGGCTCGATGCCGTGGTCGAGGGAGTTGCGCACCATGTGCAGGAGCGGGTCGCGGACGTGCTCCACCACCGCCGTGTCGACCTCGGTGGTCTCCCCCTCGAGCTCCAGCCGCGCCTGCTTGCCGATCGCCCGCGCCAGGTCGCGCACGGTGCGCAGGTGCTGCTTGAAGGTCGGCCCGATGGGCACCATGCGGGCGCTGATGATGAGCTCCTGCAGGTCGAGGTAGAGCCGGTCGGACTCGCGGTGGGCCGCGAGGAGCTCCTCGAGGCTCGGCGCCTCTCCGGCCTCGAGCAGGCTCCCGAAGCGGCCTCGGGCCACCGAGATCTCGCCCGAGAGATCGAGCAGCCGATCGAGCTTGGCGACGTCGACCCGCAGGGTGCGCGACACGCGCGCCAGCCGCCCCGACCGGTCGGCCGGTGCGGCGTGAGGCGCTGGAGAGCCCTCGCCCTCCTGCGAGAGCGCCGCGATGCGCTCCTTCAGCGCCTCGGCCTCCGGGTGCGGCGTCGCGTCCTGCTGCCGGTCGCGCCGGATCGCCTCGCGCAGCACGTCCACCGACTGGAGCAGGACCGAGACGACCTCGCTGCTCGCGACCAGGTCCCGCGACCGCAGCCGCTGCAGCAGCCCCTCGAGGTGGTGGGCCACCTCGCCCACGCGGCGGTAGTCCACCATCGCCGCCGAGCCCTTCAGCGTGTGGGCGGCGCGGAAGAGCGCGTTCAGCAGCTCGTGGTCGCCCGGGGTGGCCTCGAGGGCCATCAGCAGGGTCTCCATGGCGGCGAGGATCTCCTTCGCCTCCTCGAGGAAGGTGTCGGCGAGGAGCTGCCAGTCGATCTCTACGTCGTCCATCGCTCTCCCTCTACAGACTGCGAACCCAGGCGGAGCCGTCGTCGGCGTGGAAGATCACCTTGCGCCCGCGCGTCCCGCCCACGTCCCGCTCCATCACCGGGATCCGCTCGGCCTCGAGCGTCCGCAGCGCGAGCTCCACGTTGTCCTCGCCGACGTGCCTCCCGCTGCCGCGGAAGACATCGATGACGCAGGCGCCGCCGAACACCTTGGCCTGGAGCCGGTTGCGGCGGGCGCCGCGCTCCAGGACCAGCCGCACCAGCTCCGGGATGGCGACGCTGCCGAACCGGGGCGTGAGCTCCCCCTGCACCGGGTACGGGAGGAGGAAGTGGTTCATGCCGCCCGCGCCGGCCGCTGCGTCGAACAGGCCGACGGCCACGCAGGAGCCCACCACGGTGGTGATGGCCGTCGGCTCGGCCGCGGTCAGGATCTGCCCCGCCTGCAGGTAGAGCTTGGCGCGCCCGTCGCCCGCGGGGGCGGTCATGGCGCTCCTGGGGACGGGGTCGCGCGAGCCATCGTCCCTGTCTCTCACTGCGGCAATTTCGCCAGCGCGGCCCGGGCCGTGCGGGCCACCAGCGGCTCGGTGTCGCGGACCAGGGCCAGCAGCGCCTCGCGGCCCGCGGCCAGCCCGAGCCGGCCGAGGCCCCACCCGGCGTGATTGCGGACGCTCCAGTCCTGATCCTTCGCCAGCCCGGCGAGCAGGGGCAGCTCCTCCGCCGAGGCGACGCGCGCGATGCCGTCGGCCGCCACGCGCCGCACCTCCGGCTCTGCCTCCCGGAGGCGGGCCTTCAGGAAGGGCAGGAGCCCGGGCGCGCCGACGCGGATGAGCGCGGCCACGATCTCGAGCCGCTCGTGCCCGCCCGCGCGCGGGAAGAGCCGCTCCAGCTCCGCCGCCGCGTCGATCGCCCGCAGCCGTCCCAGGGCGCGGATGACGTGGTAGCGCAGGTCGTCCGACACCAGCAGCAGCCTGCTCAGGGCCGGGACCGCGCGCGTCGAGCCGTTGCGGACCAGCAGCTCGACGGCCTCGATGCGGACCAGCTCGTCGGGATCCTCCAGCTTGCGGACGAGGTGCTCCTCGTAGTCGACGTCGTCGTGGTGGACGAGCAGGCGCAGCGCGGCGCGGCGCACCGGCGCCGGCGGCGCGTCGAGCAGCTCCACGATCTTGTCCGGGAAGAGCGGGCTGCGCGCCGCCTCGAGGACCTCCAGCGCCGCCAGCACCCGGTCCGGCTCCTCGAGGAAGGGGGCCAGCGCCAGCAGGCTGCGCCCCGGCATGCTGCCGAGCGCCTCCGCCGCCGCCACCGACTCGGGCGGCTCTCCGCGGCCGAAGCGCTCCAGCAGCGCCGGGATGGCGGCCACGTCCCGGCACCGCCCCAGCGCCTGGCAGGCGGCGGCGCGCACCCCCGGGTCGGCGTCGGTCAGCCGCGACACGGCCAGCGGGACCGCGTCCGGGGCGGCCGGGGCGCAGAGCAGCGCCCCGCGCCGGACGCGCGCCTCGGGGTTCCGGAGCAGCGCCGGAAGCGCGCTGCGGATCGCCCGCTCGTACTTGCGGCACAGCGCCGCCGTCCAGCGCGCCTCCTCGGGATCGGCGGAGAGGGCCCGCTGCACCACCGAGGGGTAGAGCTTCTCGAGCTGCGCCGCGAGCGTGAGCGACGCCGCCGCCCGCCCCAGCTCCTGCTCCTCCGACGCCAGCAGCGCGCCCAGGTACTCGCAGACCCCGGCCTCGAGCTGCTCCTCGTCGAGCTTGCGCCGGAAGCGGGTGAAGACCGAGGGCGGCGCCCCGCGCGCGTCGAGGATGGTCGACGCGGCGCGCAGCACCTGGTCGCGCAGCGGCAGCCGATCGTGGTCGGCGAGCAGCGAGAGCAGCCGGGGCATCGCCTCCGCCGCGCCGATCCGCCCGAGCGCCTCCACCGCCGGCTCGGCCAGCATGTCGTTCTGGAGCGAGTCGAGCAGCGGCTGCACGGCCCGCGCGTCCGCGATCTCGCCCAGCGCCGCCACCGCCGCGAACTGCAGCCAGAGATCGGCGTCGAGCAGCCGGATGAGGCCGGGCACCGCCTCGCGCGCCTTGACCGCGCCGAGCGCCTCGATGGCCGCCTGCGCGATGTTCGAGTCGGGGTGCTCGAGCAGTGGCAGGAGCGCCTGCACCGTGCTCGGGTCCTTGATGCGCGAGAGGATCTGGACGGCGAACATCGCCACTTCCAGGTTGCCGTCGCGGGAGAGCGCCATGAGGTGCGGCACCGCGTACGGCCCCTGCCGCTCCAGCGCCGAGAGCGCGGAGTTGCGCAGCACGGCGTTCTCGTCGTCGCCGACCAGCTTGCCGAGGGCCTCGGGCGTGAGGTGGCGCGCCGCCAGCGCGATGGCCCGCTCGCGGGCCTCGGGCCTTGGATCCTGCAGGGCGGCGAAAATGGCGGGGGCGTCCCCGCCCTCAGAGAAGACCTTCTCCGTCTCGTTCATGTTCACGATGGCGCTCACTGTGCCTGTCCGGCCTGCCGCCGCAGCAGCTCGTTCTCGAAGGCCAGCCCGGCCTGGGCGGCGGCCAGCCCGAGGACGTCCACCTCGTCGATGGCCCGGTTGGAGAGCCCGTTGTCGGCGTAGACCAGCGCGATGACGCGCAGCCCGCCGAGCACGGGGAAGATGGCGCACTGGCCCGAGCGCGGGCGCCCCACCAGCCCGCTGAAGGCCTCGGGGAAGCGCGCCTCGTCGAAGTCGATCGCGCGCGCCTGGCCGTCGGCGAGGCAGTCGGTGAGCACGTTCTTGTCCGAGATGGGCAGGGAGAGGCCGCGCGCGAGCTGCGCCATGGGCTGGCCGCTCGCGGTGGTCCCGAAGGCGCCCAGCGCCACCAGGCCGTCGCGCCGCACCAGGAAGAAGACCGCGCGCTCCACCGACTCGCTGATGATGTTCATCAGGCTGAGCGAGATGGTGGTCGAGATGAGCCCGCCGCGCAGGTCGCCGACGATGCGCCGCAGCTTCGAGAAGGTGGCGTTGCCGCGCTCGGCCGCGCCGCCGGTGAGCAGGTCGCGCCGGTTCTGCGCCAGGGACCGCAGCGCGCCGGCCACCAGGGTGGGCTCGCCGGGCACCGCCGACAGGGCGCCCGCCTGGTAGACCTTGGAGAGCGACACGCCGGCGTCGACCACCGCCAGGATGGGCGCGCGGGGCCGAGCCCGCCTTACCGAGGAGATGGCGTCGAGCGCCATGCCGCCGTGGCGCAGGTCGAGCACCACGATGGGCGGCCCCTCTCCCGGCGGCGGCGTCCCGGCGTCGCGGAGGTGGACGGCCGCCACCCGCGCCTCGGGGAGGGCCTTGGCCAGCTTCTCGGCCAGGTGCTTGTCGGCCGACACCACCTGCAGCCGGACCCGCTCCGGCTCGAGCGGCGCCACGATGTTCGCGGCCGAGGAGGCGGCCGGGCCTGGCGCGCTCGCGGCCGGCGCTGCCTTCGCCGTGGTCGCGGCGGGAGCCGCGTGCGGCGCCGAGCCGTCGCCCCCCGCGGCGGCCGTGCCGGCGCCGCGCCGGGTGTCGCGGTTGCGCTCGTCGAAGATGCGCAAGGCGTCGAGCAGCACCATCTGCGTGTCGAGGCTCAGGTGCCGGATGACGTCGCCCGGGGAGACGGCGATGTCGTCGATGGGCTTGAGGTCGTCGGAGGCGAAGCGGAAGGTGCCGTGGGTCCAGGTCACCAGCTCGTAGACGGTCTGCTCGATCTGCTGCTCGATGGCCCGGTACATCGCCTCCGGCGAGACCGCCTCCATCGAGACCAGGATCTGGCCCAGCGAGCGCCGGGGGGACTCCTCCTCCTGCACCGCGAGCGCCATGTCGAGCGTCGGCTGGACGATGAGGCCCGCGTCGAGCAGGAGCTGCCCGAGCCGCTTCGAGCCGGGCCCCCAGGCGTTCACGATCCGGCCCTGATGCAGGCCGATCTCGGCCTCCGCGCCGTCGTAGGAGAGCGTGAGGGTGCCGGTGCGCCCGCCCAGGTGGATGAACTGGAGGGCCTCGGCCACCGACACGTCCTCGAGGTTTCCCGAGAGGCTGGTGGCCTCGGTGCGCGACCGGCCGAGCGAGACCGCCTCGCTGACCAGCCCCTCCATGGTCTTCAGCTTGCGGTTGGTGTTCGAGTAGACCCGCGCGGCGAAGAGCGCCGAGGCCACGTGCGCGGCGATGAGGTCGAGCAGCTCCCGATCCTCCGGCTGCAGCATCGCCTTGTGGGCGAAGAGCTTGAGGATCACCAGCGCGCCCACCGTCGAGCCCTGCACGTTGAGCGGCACGCAGGCGAGCGCCTCCGAGCCCTCCAGGGGCGCGATGCGCAGCGCGCCGTCGGCGAGGGTCGCGTCCACCGCCGGGTCGCCGCCGGTGTAGACGCCCTGCGCGTAGAGCCCGCTTCGGTCCTCGTCCATCCCGTGCGAGAGGCCCACCTCGCACCCGCCGGTCCGATCGGTCTTCCAGAACAGCAGCACGAAGCGCTCGGCCCCGAGCAGGTTCACCGCGATCTCGGCGATGGTGGCGCGCACCTCCTCGGGATCGAGCGTCGCGTGCAGCTGGTAGGTCGCGACGTAGAGGTTCATCAGCCGGCCGACCTGCTGCTCGTGCTCGGCCAGCCGGAGGGCGAGCTCCTCCCGGTCCGACTCCACGTCGGCGAGGCGCGTCTCCAGCTCGGCGTTGCGCGCCGACAGCGGCGACTCGATCTGCCCGGCGAGCGCGGCGACGCGGTCCAAGGTGACGCGCAGCTGCTCGAGCGCGCTCCCCTTCGGTGGACCTCCGGCGCCGGACCCCCGCGAGGTCACGCAGCGGGGCTCGCGGTGAGGCGGTTGATGACGCCGAGGACCTCCTCGTTGCGGAACGGCTTCCTCACGTAAGCCGCCGCGCCGGCCTCCATGCCGCGCCGGGTGTCGTCCTCGGTGCCCTCGGTGGTGATGATCACCACCGGGATCCCGGCCAGCGCCGGGTCGGCCTTGACCGCGCCCAGGAACTCGAGCCCGTTCATGCGCGGCATGTTGATGTCGAGGAGGATGACGCCGAAGTCCTTCTGCTCCGCCAGCCGCTCCAGTCCCTCGCGGCCGTCGCGCGCGTGGACGAGCTGGTACTGCCGGAGCATCATGTCGAACATCCGGTGGATCAGGTTCGAGTCGTCTACGACGAGGACTTTTTTCGAGGTCATAGGGCGGCGCCAGCGGGCCAGCCAGAGAGGGTCGGCCGTTTCGGGTCGCAGGTCAACATCGCCGCTCGGTCCGGTGGAGCCGTCCTCGCACCCCGCCTCGCCGCGCCTGGGCGCATCTCCCCATTTTCCAGCGAAATCGTTTGCTTGCCGCCGCTTCGGCCCCCGCGGCTCACCCCCGTGAGGGACCCCGCACCGGAGGTCGCTGCGTGGCGCGCCGCCGCGGGAGGTGGGAAGCCTCGCACCGAAGGGCGCAATGTGCGGCGCCGGGCGCAGAGGTGGTCACCCAGGCGGCAGCCGCGCACACCCCGAGCGGCCCCCTTTCGACGCCACCGCGTCGACGTACCCGCCCGGGTTTGTGCTATGGGGCTCGCAAAATGTCCTCTCCGAAACAGCCCGGCCGCGACGCCTTCGGTTCCACCCTCGGCGCCTTCGCCGCCACCGTCGGCTCCGCCGTGGGCCTCGGCAACATCTGGAAGTTCCCCTACCTCACCGGGTCGAACGGCGGCGCCGCCTTCGTCCTCACCTACCTGCTGGCGGTGGCGCTGGTCGGCGTGCCGGTGATGGCGGTGGAGCACGTGATCGGCCGCCGCATGCGCCTCGACGCGGTCCGCGCCTACGGGCAGGTGGTCCCGAGGCAGCGGTTCTGGTCGGTCATCGGCTGGGCGGGCCTGCTCTCCGCGGTCCTCATCATGGCCTTCTACACCGACGTGGCCGGGTGGGTGTTCGCGTACGTGGTCAAGTCGATCCTGGCGCTCGGCGGAGGGCCCGCGCTTGGGCCCGAGACCTTCGGCGCCCTCGCCGGCGGCACCTGGGAGCCGATCGGCTGGCAGATGACGGTGCTGGCGCTCACGGGGGGCATCATCGCCGCCGGCGTCTCGAAGGGCATCGAGAAGGTCACCAAGACCCTCATGCCGCTGCTCTTCGTGCTGCTGCTCGTCTGCGACGTCCGGGCCCTCACCCTCCCCGGCGCGTCGGGCGGCGTGGCCTACCTGTTCCGGCCCGACCTCGGCAAGCTCTCGGGCACGGTGCTGCTCTCGGCGCTCGGCCTGGCGTTCTTCAAGCTCTCGCTCGGCATGGGCACCATGACCACCTACGGCTCCTACCTGCCCGACGAGACCCGCATCGTGCCCAACGCGGCGCGGGTGGCGCTCGCCGACACGCTGGTCTCGCTGCTCGCCGGCCTCGCCATCTTCCCGGCGGTCTTCGCCTTCGGCGGCAAGCCGGCCGGCGGGCCCGGGCTCCTCTTCAACACCATCCCGCTCATCTTCTCGAAGATGCCCGGCGGCGCGCTCTTCACGGTGGTCTTCTTCGTCCTCGCCGCCATCGCCACCATCGGCGCCATGGTGAGCCTCATCGAGGTGCCGGTGGCCTTCCTGGTGGAGAAGGGGCACATGGGACGGCCCGCCGCCGCCACCTTCACCGCCGGCGCGATGCTGGCGCTCGGCCTCCTCGCCACCCTGTCGCAGAGCCCGGTGCTCGGCGACGTGAAGCTCTTCGGGAAGAACTTCTTCGACCTGTTCGACTTCCTCTCCTCGAACGTGCTCCTGCCGCTGGGCGGCGTGGCCATCGCGGTCGTCGGCGGCTGGCTCGTCTCCCGCAAGGAGTTCCTGGACGAGCTCGACAAGGGCTACCCCGCGGAGCCCTGGTACGACCGCATCACCTACGCCTTCATCCGCTTCGTCGCGCCGGCGCTCATCCTCCTCATCCTCCTCAACAGCCTGGGCGTGATCCGGCTGGCTTAGGGCGGCGGCTTGACGCCGCCGGCCCTACGGTGATTCACCCAGGTCCATCATGAGCGCACAGCACGAGGTCAGCCGGCGGCGCACGTTCGCCATCATCTCCCACCCGGACGCCGGCAAGACCACCCTCACCGAGAAGCTGCTGCTCTACGGCGGCGTGATCCAGCTCGCCGGCGCGGTGAAGGCCAAGCGCGGCCGCAGCAGCGCCGTGTCCGACTGGATGGAGATGGAGCGCGAGCGCGGCATCTCCATCAGCACCAGCGTGCTCCAGTTCCCCTACCGCGGGCTGCAGCTCAACCTGCTCGACACCCCCGGCCACGCCGACTTCAGCGAGGACACCTACCGGACGCTGCACGCGGTGGACGGCGCCATCATGCTGCTTGACTCCGCCAAGGGCGTCGAGGCGCAGACCCGCAAGCTCTTCCGCGTCTGCAAGCACCGCGCGATCCCCATCTTCACCTTCGTGAACAAGCTCGACCGGCCGGGGCGCGATCCCTTCGACCTCATCGGCGAGGTGGAGAGCGTGCTCGGCATCGGGGTCTTCCCCATCACCTGGCCGGTCTTCCGCGACGGCCGGTTCGCCGGCGTCTACCACCGGCTGGCGAAGCGCGTTCACCTCTTCGAGGCGCTCGAGCCGGGCGCCGCCGGCCTCGGCGCCGAGCGGCCGCCGGTGGAGGTGACCGGGATCGACGATCCGGCGCTGGCCGAGGAGCTGGGGGAGCGCGGCTACGCCCGGCTCCGGCAGGAGACGGAGCTGCTCGACGCCGCCGGCGACGGCTTCGACCGCGCCCGCTTCGAGGCCGGCGAGCTCTCGCCCATGTTCTTCGGCAGCGCCGTGAACAACTTCGGCCTCGAGCCCTTCCTCGAGAGCTTCTGCGAGCTCATGCCGCCACCGGGGCCGCGCGCCACCGACCACGGGCCGGTCGAGCCGACGGGGGAGGAGTTCAGCGGCTTCGTCTTCAAGATCCAGGCGAACATGGACAAGGCCCACCGCGACCGGATCGCCTTCGTGCGGCTCTGCTCCGGCCGGATGGTCCGCGGGATGAAGGTGCACCACGTGCGGAGCGGCAAGTCGCTCCGGCTCGCCAACCCCACCCAGTTCCTGGCCGGCGAGCGCAGCCTGGTCGAGGAGGGGTACGCCGGCGACGTGGTGGGCGTGAACGACCCCGGCATCTTCGAGATCGGCGACACCCTCACCGGCGGCTCGAGCTTCGAGTTCGAGGGCATCCCCAGCTTCGCCCCCGAGCACTTCGCCCGGCTGGAGATGGTCGACCCGCTCCGGCGCAAGCAGTTCGCCCGCGGCCTGGAGCAGCTGGCGCAGGAGGGGACGGTGCAGCTCTACCGCCCGCCCGAGGGGCGCGCCGGCGATCTGGTGCTGGGCGCGCTCGGCCGGCTCCAGTTCGAGGTGGTGAAGTACCGGCTCGAGGCCGAGTACGGGGTGGAGGTGCGGCTCGGGCCTGCCCCCTGGCAGCTGGCGCGCTGGGTCTCGCGCGCCGACGGCGCCCCGCTCGACCTGGACCAGCTGCACGACTCGGTGGAGGGGATGGTGGTGCTCGACGTGCGCGGCCGGACGGTGGTGCTCTTCGACCGCGCCTGGGCGCTGCAGACCGCCAACCGGCTCCACCCCGAGTACGCCTTCGCCGAGACCGCCACGGGCGTGGTGGTGCGGGCGGCCTGAGGGGGTGGGGGGGCGGCGGCGGATCGGAGGGGGATCACTGGAGCGTGGCGGTGACCCCCAGGGCGGAGGTGCTCATTGGGACCGACCGGCAGGTGATGTTCATGGTGCCGGTGAGCTTGGCGTACGAGTGGTTCGTGTTCTAAACAACGCCCGACTCTGGAGCCGACACTCTCGATCTGGTCAGCGCGCGATCACGCACATGTTGCCTTGGGATGTCGCGCTGCACTGGACAGCGCTCGCCGGCGGCGGCGCGGGGCAAGGGGGCTGAGGCGGTGTCGGGCAGCCCTTGGCGGTGAAAGTGGCCAACAGCGCGTCCAGTTCAGCAGCCATCGTGGGGTTGACCGCGATGTAGGTGCACGCTGGGATCGCCTGGTCGAGAGAGATAGGCAGCGCGGCGACGCAGGGAGTCACGGTGCCCTGGTCGCACGTTCGAGGCGCTGTGTACTTGTTGTAGTACTGCACGACCAGGGCGGAGCACTCCGGTGACGTGTAGGTGCAACCGACGCTCTGACACGAGGCGGCCTTCTCGTGAACGGAGCTGCCGCAGGCAACGAGTGCCATCGCGAGCGCTGCGGCAAGTAGACGCATGAAACGCATTCTCCTGGCCGAGAACCTAGCAGAACAGTCGGCACCGGCCGCTTCCTGAAGGGGATGGACAAACGAGGGCCATCCCACCGACGCCGAGACCGAGCTCCTCCGCGGAGGAGTAGCGGCGGGACACCCTGGCTCCGACGATCCTGGCTACGCGACCTTGCGACGCGCGCCACCTTGAAGCAGAGAGCCGATCCCACGGCATGAGTGGGCCCGGCGCCTCCTCGTCACCCCTCCACGGCGACCGGCGCCTGCGCCGCCCGCGCCCTCGCCCGCAGCACGAGCACCGTCCCCGCCAGCACCAGCACCAGGCCGCCCATCGCCGAGGCGCTCCACCGGTAGCCCTCGAAGAGGGTCGAGGCGACCATGGCCACCACCGGGATCACGGCGGCGCTGTAGCCGGCGCGCCCGGCGCCGATGCGCTGTAGGAGGGTGAGGTAGGAGATGAAGGCCACCACCGAGCCGAGCAGCGCCAGGTAGAGGAGCGACAGCACGTAGGCTGGGCGCGGGTCGAAGGCCAGGGGGACGCCGCGCACCACGCACCAGGCGAGCACCTGGAGCGAAGCATAGGCCATCGCCCAGGCGGTCCCTGGGACCACACCGACGCCGCGGGCGAAGAGCCGCTGCGACCAGAGGTTGCCGCCGGAGGCGACCATGGTGCCGAGCGTGGCGTAGAGGATGCCGAGCCCCTGGCCGGCGCCGGCGCGCAGGCTCGTCACCTCCGGGAAGAAGAGGAGCCCCACCCCGACCACGCCGAGCGCCGCGCCCGCCACCACCGCGCGCGGCGCGGGGGTGCCGAAGAAGACGCGGGCGCCGAGCAGGTTCCAGAAGACGATGAAGGCGAAGAGCACCGCCACGAGCCCGGAGGTGAGGGAGCCCTCGGCGAGGTAGACGAGCACGTAGTTGAGCCCGAAGAGGAGGAGGCCGAGGAGCGCCAGGTGGAGGTGGTCGCGCCCCCGGAAGCGGAGCGGGATCCCTCGCAGCGCGCACCAGCCGAAGAGGAGCGCCGCGGCGAGCGCGAAGCGCCAGGCCACCGACGCCTCCGGCGCCACCACGCCGAGCTGGAACTTGATGACGAGCCAGGTCGTCCCCCAGATGAACGAGGGGATGGTGAAGAGCAGCAGGGCGGAGGGCGGCGCGGGGGGGGTGGGAGACATGGGGGCGGACACGATAGCGCCGCGCCGGGCGAGTTACACCATGCGGCAGCACCGAAGGAAGGCGCCGCAGGGAAGCGGACATGGCCGGCGCCCTACCCCCTCACCGTCGCTCGAGCGCGTACCATCGGATCGCGCCGAAGGCGCCGGGCCTCGTCCCGATCTGGCGGAACCCGAGCCGCGCCATGAGCGCGAGGGAGCGGAAGTTGGGGGCGTCAGCGCAGGCGAGGACCCGCGAGAGGCCGACTCGGCCGAACGCGTCCTCGAGGATCGCGCGGCATGCCTCGGCGGCGAGGCCGCGGCGCCAGTGGCGCGGCCAGACCGCCGCCCCGAGCTCGAGCTCGCCCGGGCCGGCGAGGTTCGCGGGAAACAGGCCGGCGTACCCGACGAACGAGCCATCGGTCCGAAGCCTCAGCGCGAACGCGCCAGTGCCGTGCCGGCGCAAGGTCGAGAGGCTCTTCAGGATCGATCCTCGCACGTGGGCCTCGGACAGGACGCGGCCGTCCGCCGCCCACCGCCGCACGTCCGGGTCGATCATGAGCGCGCGCAGGCTCGCGACGTCGCCGAGCGCCAATGGCTTCAGGAGCAGCCGCGCGGTCTCGATCTGAAGGTCCATCCCAAGCTCGTATCACGACGCGCGGCTCCACTCCCAGTACGGCTTCGCCGAGATCGCCGCGGGCGTGGTGGCCCCTGCCCGTGCCGCCTCAGGGGGCCGGCGGTGCGGCGTCGCCCTCCTTGCCCGAGGGGTCGTCGCACGCCGCGCCGCGCCGGAGCTCCGCCGCCAGCTCCTCCAGCCCGGCGCCGATGCGGCGCAGCACCGCGGCGCAGTCGCCCTGGAAGGCGCTCCCGTGCATCGAGGCCATGGTGCGCGGTCGGAGCGCCGCCAGCCGCGCCAGGGTGGCGCCGGCACCGGGCGGGAGCGCGTGGGCGCGGAACATCCGCTCCGACTCGAGCACGTGCTCCGAGACGTCCGCGGTGGTGACGGCCGGCCCCTCGCCGTCGCTCGCCAGCAGATCGCCCGCGAGCAGGGTCTGGGTCTCTTCCTCGAACAGCACCACCGCCTCCCAGTTGTGCGGCACCTGCGGCGTCGCGAACAGCCGCACCCGGCGCCCGCCCAGGTCGAGCCCCTCGCCATCGGCGAGCGCGCGCGGCGGCCGGTCAGCGAGGTCGTTGATCGACACCATGCAGCCCACCTGGCCTTGGACCACGGTCGCGCGCGGCGCCGCGGCGAGCCACGCGTTCATGGAGCCGCACTCGTCGGCCTCGACGTGCGAGAAGCCGATCCAGCGCAGCCGCTCCGGGGGCATCACCCGGGCGACGGCCTCGCGCACCGCCGGAAAGAGCGCCCGCATCCCGCAGTGGAAGAGCAGCGGCTCCTCGGCGTCGACCAGGAGCTGGTTGAAGCCGAACCCCCGCGGGCCGATCTGCGGCACGAAGGTGGAGATGGCGTAGATGCGGTCGGCGATCTCGTCGAGGCGGGTGGCCATGCATTACCTCCCGGGGGTGTTGGCCCACGTTCCCGCGACGACGCCCGGGTGCAAGCCCGCGAGGGGGAGCCCCCCGCCAGAGCAGCCGAGCCACCGATGGCGCCGTCGGCAGCCGCGAGATCGCGTGCTACCGTTTCCGGCCATGGGACACCTCAACCGCCTCAAGTCCGAGTACCGGGACCTCGTCGGCCGCCTCGACGCCGGGCCGGTCGCCTTCCCCGAGCCCGAGGATCCGGCCGCGGCCCAGGGCTGGCGGGAGATCCTGGAGATCCTCTACACGCCGGAGGAGGCGGCGCTGGCGGCCCGGCTGCCGGTCCGGCCCACCTCGCTCGAGGCGCTCTCGCGGCGGCTCGGTGAGGCGGAGGAGGCGCTCCAGGCGCGGCTCGAGCCCATGTGCGACAAGGGGCTGGTGATGGACCTCGTCCACCCGCGCAGCGGGAAGCGGGCCTACCTGCTCTCGCCGCCGGTGGTGGGCTTCTTCGAGTACTCGCTCATGCGCGCCAAGGACTCCGTTCCGAAGAAGCGCATGGCCGAGGCGCTCCACGCGTACACCCACGGCGACCCGGCCTTCGCGCGCGAGGCCTTCGCGGGCGAGACGCGGCTCGGGCGGGCGCTGGTCCACGAGACCGCGCTCTCCGACGAGCCCTTGCCCGACGTGCTCGACTGGGAGCGCGCCAGCGCGGTCGTCGAGGACGCGCGGTCGCTGGCGGTGTCGCTCTGCTACTGCCGCCACAAGGCGCAGCACCTCGGGCAGGACTGCGACGCGCCGGCGGAGAACTGCCTCTCGCTCAACGGCGGCGCCGACTTCGTGACCCGGCGAGGCTTCGGCCGGGCCATCGACAAGGCCGAGGCGACGGACCTGCTCGCGGCCGCTCGCGCGCGGGGGCTGGTACAGATCGCCGACAACGTGATGGCCCGCCCCACCTTCGTCTGCAACTGCTGCGGCTGCTGCTGCGAGCAGCTGCAGGCCTCGAACCACTGGGGGCTCGCGTCCGTGAACCCGAGCGGCTTCGTCCCGCGCCACGCGCCGGAGCGCTGCAGCGGCTGCTCGCGCTGCGCTCGCGCCTGCCCGCTGGGCGCCATCGCCATGGCGCCGGTGCGGGCCGCCGGGAAGCCGCGCAACGGGCTCGCGCCCCGGGTCGACGCGGAGCGCTGCATCGGCTGCGGCGTCTGCGCCGGCGCCTGCCACAAGGGCGCGCTCTCGATGGCGCGCGACCACCGCCCGCGCGTGCCGGCGAGCTCGGTGGAGAAGGCGATCCGCATGGCGCTCGAGCGCAACCGGCTCGCCGACCTGCTCTTCGATGCCGGCGCCGGGCTCGGGAGCCGCTTCCTGCACCACGCCCTCGCGGCCCTCACCCGACTCCCGGCGGCGGAGCGGGTGCTGGCGAGCGAGCAGGTCCGCTCGCGCTTCGTGCGCGCGGCGATGGCGGGCTTCGGCAAGCGCGCTTAGGTCTCCCGCATGAGCGGAGAGACCCTGGAGAAGCTGGTCCTGAGCGACGAGGAGTGGCGGCGCCGGCTCACCCCCGAGCAGTACGACGTGCTGCGCCGGCACGGCACCGAGCAGGCCTTCACCGGCTGCTTCGCGGGCACCCACGAGCCCGGCACCTACGTCTGCGCCGGCTGCGGCAATCCCCTCTTCCGCTCGGGCGAGAAGTTCGAGTCGGGCACCGGCTGGCCCTCCTTCACCCGGCCGGTCTCTGAACAGGCGGTGGTGGAGGTGCCCGATCGCTCGTACGGCATGGCCCGGACCGAGGTGCGCTGCGCCCGCTGCGACGGGCACCTGGGCCACGTCTTCCCCGACGGCCCGCCGCCCACCGGTCGGCGCTACTGCATGAACTCGGCGGCGATGCGGCACGAGCCGGCGAGTTGAGGTGCCCGGGCGGCGAATCGCCCCGTCGAATGCGACGGTCGAGGCGGCGGGATGGACCTCGCCCTGCTCCGGCCGAACGACGCCGACGCGACGGGCGCCTCTCATTGCGCTCCCTCAGGGACCGACCGGCGAGGGGCCGGTGGCGGGGACCGGTGGCGAGGGCCCGGGGCGAGGGCCAGTGGCGAGGGCCAGTGGCGAGGACTAGTGGCGAGGGCCGGTGGCGAGGGCCGGTGGCGAGGGCCCGTGGCGGGGGCCCGTGGCGGGGGCCCGTAGCGGGGGCAGGTGGCGGGGGCCCGTAGCGGGGGCCGGTGGCGGGGGCCGGTGGCGGGGGCCGGTGGCGGGGGCCCGGCGGCAAGGCCCGGCGGCAAGGCCCGGCGGCAAGGACCGGCGGCAAGGACCGGCGGCAAGGACCGGTGGCAAGGACCGGTGGCGAGGACCGGTGGCGAGGACCGGTGGCGAGGACCCGTGGCGAGGACCCGTGGCGAGGGCCCGTGGCGAGGGCTCGTGGCGGGGAGTGACGCGGCGCTCGCCGCCTCAGCGCCCATCTCCGCTGGCGATCGTAGTTTCACCCTGCCGGGTCGCTCCGCGCCGGAAGCGGGCCATGTGCTCCCGACCGAAGACCTGCTCTGCGTGGAAGCCGTTGTGCGCGCGGCACGCCAGGCGAAGGTTGGCGGCGGTCGTGGGCCCGCCGAGCGCGACCGGGACGACGTGGTCGAGCTCGAGCTGCCAGCGGCTCTCGCAGCGGCGCCCGCCCTCGCCGCACCAGGTGCACCGGCCGCCATCGCGCGCCCAGACCTCTCGGCGGACGGCCGCGGGGATGGCCGGGCGGGACCGCGGCTTGGAGCGCTGGTGGTCAGGCTTCGCCGGCGCGCACCCGTTCGCGAGGTTCGCGACGGCGCCGGTGCCGGCCGTACTCGAGATGGCGCCCGTCCCCGCCGCGTTCGCGAGCACGCCAGTTGCGGCCGTGCTCGCCTCAGCGGCCGCGCCGAGCCCAGGCAGGTCCACAGTCGATGCGGCGAGCCCGATCGCAGCTGTCTCTGGTGAGCCCACCTCGGCGTGCTCACCCGCACCGGTCTCTCCGACCGCCCCGAACGCGGTTGCCTGCGCATCGGAATCCGCTCCGGTGGCGGTGACAGCGGGGCGCGCAGCGGCGCGCCGGCTCGGCGAGGCCGATTTGCTCGCCGGCGCGACCGCGCCGCGCCGCTTGCCGTGCTTGTCGATGGCGCACCGCACCGCCTCCCGCAGCACCGCCGCGAGATCGCCGCTCGGCACCTTGTGGCTGAGGAGCTGCCGGAGCTGGTCGAGCTCGCCCTTGAAAGCGGCGTCGAGGGTGAGGCGGAGCGAGTAGCTCTCCTCCGACAGCGGGCGGAGCTCGGGGCGTGCCCGGCTCGAGGCGCGGAGCGGCGAGTCGGCCTGCGCCACCGGGAGCAGCGACGAGGATTCCGTCGACTCCGATCCCGAGGCACCGATGCCCTCCGGCCTGCTGCGGAAGATGGACTCGGGCGAGGATGCAACCTGCGCGATCGGAACCGCCAGCGGAGTGGCCGCGAACGGCACCGGCAGCGCGGCGGCGCTCGCGGACGGCGCCGGCTGCGCGCCAGCAATCTCGGGTGGCGCTGGACGCGCGTCGGCGATCTCGGCTGGCGCTGGACGCGCGTCGGCGATCTCGGCT
>DASRRJ010000025.1:0-166501 GCA_035656915.1 Anaeromyxobacteraceae bacterium | reverse complement strand
CTCTCTCTGTCTTGGCGGACTGAGAGAGGAAACCCCCTCCGGAACTTCGAGCAAGTTTTCGGAGGGGGTTTCGCCTTTCCCCCTCGACGTGCGCGCTCAAGAAACCGGGGGCGCGACCTCAAGAAGCGTGCGCGGCCTCATTGCTGCACGTCGTAGATCGAGAGGAGGCTCCGCGTGTCGTCGAAGGCGTTCGTGAGCGTGACCTGGAAGCGGTCGTTGGTGTCGGCCCGCGCCAGGGCCTTCGTGCCGCCGGCGGGGTTCGAGTCGGTGGCGAGGCGGCCTTCGGAGGTATAGGCGAAGCTGTGGGTCTGGCTTCGTGGATCGGTGAAGGTCTGAAGCAGGCCGAGCGGGTCGTAGGTCATCGAGAAGGTCTCGCCGGCCGGGTTGGTCACCGAGCGGAGATACCCTGCCGCATCGACCGCGAGAGCCGTGCGCTTCCCGTAGGGCCCCACGATCGCCACGGGCTGTCCCTGGGCGTCGCGCTCGATTCGGGTGACGAGGCCGTCACGGTCGATGATCGAGGCGAGCCAGCCATCCGATGTGTACTCGAACGAGCGCACGGGCACGCTGGTGCGGGCGTCGATGGTGCGTAGGTGTCGGCCCTCGCCGTCAAATACATACAGTTGCTCGCCATCGTCGGATGGGACGTAGAAGGATCCGCCCAACGACGAAGGCGGCGCCGGGTGAATGGCGCGTATCCGGCCGTTGAAACTGTCGGCGACGTAGATGGTTTCATCGGGACCCGTGGCCAGTCCCGCGGTCGAGCTGAGCAGCGCCTTTGCCGAAGATCCGCCGTCGCCTCCGAATCCCCCGGGATTGGCTCCAGCAAACTTGCTCGTCGTCCCATCGGGCGAGATGCGGCGGATGCGCGTGAAGGTGTAGGTCCCGTATGAGTAGGTCTCGCCTACGTAGACGGAGCCCTCCCTCCCGAGGGCGATGCCACCCACGTACCCCAGGGCCACGCTCAGGGCCGAGGTGGCGTCGTCGTCCGGGGGGAAGGGATAGCCGCCCGTGCCGGCGATGGTGCGAATGACGCCGTCGGGAGTGATCCTTCGCACGCGTCGATTGATCGTGTCGGGCAGGTAGATGCTGCCATCCGGGCCAACGGCGAGCTTGCCCTGGGCGCAGAAGCGGGCGTTGCTCGCCGGACCGCCATCGCCGACTGAGCTGGCGCAGCCCCCGCCGCCGGCGATGGTGACGATGATGCCTGATGGATCGATCCTGCGCAGACGACCCTGCGATAGCAGGTAGAGAGCGCCGTCCGGTCCAAAGGCGAGTCCGTAAGTCCGCTCGATCTGCGCGGCCGCCGCTGGCCCGCCATCGCCGGAGAACCCCGCGAGCCCAGTCCCGGCGACCGCGTGCGCCAGCCCGTCCGGTCCGATCCGAAGAACACGAGCTCTCTCGGTGAAGGTGGCGTCCCTCCGGTAATCGGTCACATAGAGCGAGCCGTCGGGGCCGAATGCGAGGTCATCAACGCCCAGGCACAGCTGTGTCGCCGGAAGTCCCTCCACGAGCTCGCTGCAGGTGCCCGTCGCTCCAGCGACGGTCCAAAGTTTCCCCTGCGGATCCATGCGCTTCACCAGAGACGGAGCGTATGCGTACATGGGGACGTCCGTCGTGAAGAAGACCGAGCCGTCGCCGCGCAGCTTGACCGTGCTTGGGGAAGAGAGAGCCGCCTCCTTGGCAGGGATCCCCTGCAGGCCGGAGGTTCCCCCTCCGGCGACGGTCTCGATCCCCATGAAGTCCTGGACGCGCCGGAGCGAACCCTCCCCGAGATTGAGGACCGCTCCGGAGGGATCGTAGATGTGGTGCCCACCGAGGCTCCATCCGCCGAGACCGTCCGACCGTGAATCCCAAGTTCCGAGCCACCACGTCATGTTCTCCTTGAGGACGATCGGCTCCGCGGGCGCCGCGGCGCCGAGGTAGCTCACGCCGGTGGGGGACGGCAGGGCGAAGCTGTTGGATCCGGCCGGCTGCACATAGACGGCGTCGTAGACGTAGCCGATCTCGATCTCGAGCCGAGCCCTCCCCATGAGAACGCGCCCGTAGGCATCCTTTCCGTCCCACACGAATCTCCATCGATGGTTCGCGCTGAAGGGAGGGGAAAGGCTCTCGCTGATGGTCTGGCCTGCGATGCGGGCGTTCACTCGAATGCCACGCAGTGCCGCCGGCACGCTCGCCCCGATGATCGAGATCTCCGCAGTGCGGGAAAATCCGGGCGCGCGAGCGCTGGTGTAATAGAGCCGCTGCGGAGTTCCGACGATGGGGATCTCTTCCCCAAGGGTCTGTCCCTGACACTCAATGATCGAGCCAGCGGCGTGCGACTGGCATGGATCCGGATCCTTCGGGGCCGGAGGGGCAACGTTGGGACCTGTACAGGCTCCGAGACACGTGGGTGGCCAGTTGCAGTCCCAAGGAGTGAAGTGGGTGACGGCGGCCCGCCAGAGCTCTTTCCCTGCACCGAAGAGCTGGGCAAGCTGCACGCGCTCTTCGTTCGTGATCCCGAGCGCGGCCAGTTTCATCCCGTCCGCGGCGATCCCGGACCCATCCACGTCGAGCGTGGCGATACCGCTCGAGACGTCGAGAACCTTGATGACCCTGCCATCGGGCGAGGAAGCCCACCTTCCCGTGCTGCGGTCGTAGGAGCCGGTGGGAACTGCGCCTCCGACCGGAAAGTGGAGGAAGTTGTCCACGTAGAACGGAATGGGCTGGTTGAACTGCACCGCGGTCGCGCCCGCGATCGTGGCCTCGTCAACCCCGAGCTCCACGGCGTAGGTGAACCCGCTCGTCGGAGGCAGTTCGCCGGGCATGGCCTTCACCCCAAGCCCGTTCGCGGTGTACTCGGTGGCCCGGACGGTCAAGGACACCAGCGGCTGGCTCGTGCCGCTCGGCAGCACCATGCCGGCCTGGATGTTGGGCGGGAACAGGATCGTCGCCTGGCGCGAGCCTCTCGAGTCGGTCACCGGCGAACCGCGGGCGACCTGTGTCGCCGACGCGCCGAGCGCCACGGCGGTGGTTCGGGTGTCGTAGGCGACGAGGGTGATCTCGGGAGCGGTCCCGAACTCGTTCCACCGCGCCTCGACCGTTCGCTGGCCGGGGAGGAATCCCTCCCGCCAGCAGTCGAGGGTGATCGGGTCGCCGCCGTTCACCGCCAGATCGAAATGGCCGTCGACCCTGGTGTAGGTGTAGCCGAACTCTGGGTGCGCCAGCGCGCGTACCAAGGTTCCGCCGAGGGGCGAGCCGTCCGGTCCGAGCACGCGACCCCGCAGCACGGCGACGCGCTTCGAATCGAAGACGCGCGGATCGGCGCCGAACTGGATGGGGGCCGGCGGCGAGTACAGGAAGGAGATGGAGTCGGCGAAGGAGGTGACGGAACTCCTGCTCAGCGGGGTCGCGAGGGTCACCGGGTCGGGCGGCGTGTAGACGCAACCGGCGATGCGGGTGTGGCTCACCCCCAGCGCGGGGTCGCAGGCGTCGGCGGTGCAGGGGTCGCCGTCGTCGACCACGGGCGATGTGCCGGCGATGCAGGCGCCGCTGCCGCTGCAGGTCTCGAGGCCGTTGCAGGCATTCCCGTCGGAGCAGCTCGCTCCGGCGGCGAGCGGCCGGTGCCACACCCCGGTCGCGGGGTCGCACCCGTCCTCGGTGCAGGGGTTGCCATCGGCTACCGTGACTAGCTTCCCCGGCGTGCAGGTGCCGGATCCATCGCAGGCATCGCCGACCGTACAGGCATTGCCGTCGCTGCAGGTGGTTCCGGCGGCGGCTGGGACGTGCCGCACGCCGATGGTCGGATCGCAGCTGTCGATGGTGCAGGGGTTCCCGTCATCGATCGGCACCGCGACGTGACTGCAGACCGTACCCGTCCACGAGTCGGTGGTGCAGGCGTTCCCGTCGTCGCAGTTGCAGGTGCAGGCGCCCCAGGTTCGATCGGTGAGGCAGACCTGGAAGCCGGAGGTACATCCGGCGAGCTTGCAGGTGCGCGTGCTGCCGGTGGTGCACACACCGTGAGTAAGCAGCAACACCTGGACCGCGATGATGCTCGTCAGCATGATCCGGCTCCCCCCCGGGCGCGGATGGATGAATGAATGGAACTCTGCGCTGGATGCTGATGGAAATCCGTCCCAGACCGATCGTCAACGGCTCGGGAAGGTCGAACCCAAACCGAGGGTAAATGGATCGCGAGCCAGAACGCGATCATTGATGATTCAAGACGGGGAGTTATGCCGGGGGTAGGCTTGAGCTCGCCGCCAACGCCGGCCTCACCCTTCGTGCATGCCTGAGCGTGAACCCGCCGTCTCGACGGCGGAGCGCGCCCTTCCCCCGGCATGCGCCCCCAGCAGCCGCCGCAACGCGGCCGCGTCGCGCACCGCGTGCCCGTGCACGTCGTTGTTGAAGAAGACCCACGCCTCCTCGCGGCCGCGCGCGTGGCGCGAGAGGTCGCGCGCGACCCGGCGCAACGCCTCCTCGCCGTAGCGCCCCTGGTAGCGGCCGGTGGCGCCGTGGAAGCGCAGGTAGCGGAAGCTGCCGGTGAGGCGCGGCGGGCGGGCCTCGACGAGGTCGTGCTCGCAGAAGGCGGCCCCGTGACGATCGAGCACGGCGCAGACCTCGCGCGTGTACCAGCGGTCGGAGCGGAACTCGACGGCGCGGGGCAGCCGCGAGGGCAGCGCGGAGAGGAAGGCGTCGAGCCGCCCGGGGTCGGGGGCGAGCCGCGCCGGGAGCTGCCAGAGGATGGGGCCGAGCTTGTCGCCGAGCCGCTCGACCGGCGCCAGGAAGCGGGCCAGGCCGGCCTCGGGGTCGCGGAGCTGCTTCATGTGCGTGAGGTAGCGGCTCCCCTTCACCGCGAAGCGGAAGCCCTCCGGCACCTCGTCGCGCCAGCGGTCCACCGCCTCCGGTCGCGGCAGCCGGTAGAAGGTGGCGTTCAGCTCCACCGTGTCGAAGTAGCGGGCGTACCAGGCGAGCCAGCGGCGCTGCGCCAGTCCCGCGGGGTAGAGCACCCCGCGCCAGTGGCGGTACTGGTAGCCGCTCGTGCCGACGCGGACGGGCCCCATGCGCCAAAGCTAGGTCAGCGGCCGCGCGGCGGCCGGGGCGCCGGCGGCGAGGCGGTGAGCGGATCCTCCGGCCACGCGTGGCGCGGGTAGCGGCGCCCGAGCTCGCGGCGCAGCGCCGGGTAGTGGCGCTCCCAGAACCCGGCGAGGTCGCTCGTCACCTGGACCGCCCGCTGGTTCGGGGCGAGCAGGTGCAGCGTGAGCGGCACCCGGCCGCCGGCGAGCGCCGGGCCGCGCGCCAGCCCGAAGAAGTCCTGCAGCCGGCTCTCCACCCAGGGCGGCTTCTCGGCGCCCTCGTAGTGGACCTCGAGCGAGCGCCCGGAGGAGAGCCGGACCCGCTCCGGCGCCAGCTCCTGAAGCAGCGCGCGCGCCCGGCCCGCGAGGCCGGCCAGGACCGCCTCCTCGAGCCCCGCCTCGCGCAGCTCGGCGAAGGAGGTGCGGCCCGCGCAGAGCGCCGAGAGGGCCGTCCGCAGGGTCTCCTCTCCGGGGGCCTCGAGCCCAGACTCCGGCGCGTGGCGCGCCGCGAAGGCGAGCCGTGCGAGGAGCCGGTCGAGCGCGCCCTCCGCCGCGAAGGCACGCGGCCCCTGCTCGCGGGCGGCCCGCTCGAGCACCGTCGCCGCCTTGGCCGGGTCCGGGCGGGCGAGCCGCTTCTCCTCGAGCACGAGGTCGCGGTAGAGCAGCCGCTCCCGCGCCTCCACCCGCTCGCCCTGCGCGTTCCAGACCACCTCCTCGTCGTAGCGGAGGGCGTCGGCGAAGAGGTCGAGCAGCAGCTCCTCGCTGGCGGCGCTGGCGAGCCGGACCACCACGCCGCCGCGCGCGCCCGGGCGCGCCTTGCGCTCGCCCGCGTCGACCGCCACCACCAGGGGCGCCTCGCGCACCACGCTCGCCTCGTCGAGCCGGGCGCTGCCGCCGCCGGTGAGGACCACCTCGTCGGAGCCGGGCGCGCGCCGACGGCCGACGCGGTCCGGGTAGGCGGCGAGGGTGGCGGCGAACAGCGCCCCCTCGTCGGACCCGCGGGTGCGCACCAGCCGCCCGAGCTGCCTCCAGCTGCGCGAGACCGCCGAGGCCGCGCCGGGGGAGAGGCCGAGGCGCCGGCAGCGCTCCGGGGAGAGCCCGCCGCGATCGGCCTCGTGGAAGAGGTGCGCCAGCTCGAGCAGGTCGGAGGGCCCGGTGGGCGTGTCGAGCTTGCCGCCGCCGAAGGTGGCGCGCTCGCGCAGGTCCCGCTCGCCGAGGATGGCGGCGAGGAGCGCGCCCTCCAGGCCCGCGCCGCGCGCCTCGGCCTCCAGCACCAGCCGGGCGAGGCGCGGGTGGAGCGGGAAGCGGAGCATGCGGCGGCCGAGGTCGGAGATGCGCCCGGCTCCGTCGAGCGCGCCGAGGAGGCGCAGGAGCTCGCCGCCGGCAGCGAGGGCCGCGGCCGGGGGAGGCTCGAACCACTCGAAGCCGTCCACGCCGCCGGCGCCCGGGGAGAGCGCGCCTTCGCCGAGGCCGAGCGAGGCCACCGCCAGCAGCGTCTCGGCGAGGTCTTCGCGGGCGATCTCGGGGAGGTCGAACTCCGGCCGGCCGTCGTGGTCGTGGCGCGTGTAGAGCCGCACCGCCCGGCCCGGCCCGGTGCGGCCGGCGCGCCCGGCCCGCTGCGCCGCAGAGGCGCGGCTCACCTTGCGCACCTCCAGCGTGGGCAGGCCCGACCAGGGGGAGTGGGAGGCGACGCGCGCCAGCCCCGAGTCGACCACCACCGTGACGCCAGGGATGGTGACCGAGGTCTCGGCCACGTTGGTGGAGAGGATCACCTTGCGCCGCGGCCCGGGGCGGACCGCGCGGTCCTGCTCCTCGGGCGGGAGGTCGCCGTGGAGCGGGACCAGGTCGAGCCCGGCCGACTCGGCGAAGGCGGCGAGCGCCTCGCGGGCCCGGCGGATCTCGGCGGCGCCGGGGAGGAAGACCAGCACGTCGCCCTCGGGCGCGGCGCCTACCGCCTTGCGCACCGCGCCGGAGACCAGCTGCTCCAGTCGGACGTCGGGGCGAGCGGGCTCGGCGGGGGAGAGGTACTCCACCTCGACCGGGAAGAGCCGCCCCTCGGAGCGGAGCGACGGCGCGTCGAGGAAGCGGGCCACCGGCGCCGCGTCGAGCGTGGCCGACATGGCCACGAGCTTGAGGTCGGGGCGGGAGGTGCGCTGCAGGCGCCGGAGCAGCGCCAGCGCCAGATCGCCGTGCAGGTGGCGCTCGTGGAACTCGTCGAGCAGCACCGCCGCCACGCCCGGGAGGGTGGGGTCGGAGAGGAGGCGTCGCGTGAGGAGCCCTTCGGTGACGTAGCGGATGCGCGTGCGCGGCCCGGCCACCTCCTCGAACCGCACCTGGTAGCCCACGGTCTCGCCGGCCCGCTCCCCCAGCTCCTGCGCGACGCGGCGCGCCGCCATCCGCGCCGCCAGCCGCCGCGGCTCGAGCACCACCACCTCGCCGCGCTCGGCAAGGCCCGCCTCGAGGAGCGCCCGCGGCACCCGGGTGGTCTTGCCGGCGCCGGGCGGCGCCTCGATCACCAGCGCCGGGCCGCGCCGGAGCGCGTCGGCGACCTCGGGCAGGAGCGGGTCGATGGGGAGCGGCTGCATGCGCGGGGAGTCGTAGCACGGCGGTGGGGCGCGGACCCATCGGAGCGGGACGGCGCCCGCGGAGCCGGTCCGCCCGGGTGCACGGCGCGCGAGGAGTCGGGCGGGCCGGCGCTCGGGCAAGTAAGACGGCAGGTGGAGCGACGCTGCCCGCCGAGGAGGCGCCATGAGGTTCTTCGCCGGAGTGACCTTCACGCTGCTGCTCCTGGGCGTGGGCGCCGGGGCGCTCTTGGCCTCGGGCGCGATCGACATGTCGGCCACCCGCCCGCCCATGCTGGTGGAGCGGCTCGCCGGCGAGGCGCTGCTGGACCGCTCGCTGGCGCGGCGCGCGCCCAAGGTGAAGAACCCGCTCGCGCCCGCGCCGGAGGTGCTCGCCGCCGGGCTCGAGCTCTACCGGCACGACTGCCTCGGCTGCCACGGGGCGCCTGGCGTGTCGCCTGGCCCGTGGGGGGTGGGGCTCAACCCGCCGCCGACCAACCTCGCCGCCCCCGGCGCCCAGGAGAGCACCGACGGCGAGCTCTTCCAGATCGTGGCGCGCGGGGTGCGCATGACCGGCATGCCGGCCTGGGCGCCGTCGCACCAGGAGCGCGAGCTCTGGGAGCTGGTGGCGTTCGTGCGTCACCTGCCGCAGCTCACCGCGGCGGAGAAGCAGGCGTTGAAGGAGGCGGCGAGGGCGGCGAGGCGGTAACCGGGCTTAGCCGAAAAGCTCGGAGTGGGAGCCGAGGCGGACAAGCTGGAGCCTGGCGTCGTCGGGCTTGCGGTAAACGAGCAGGAGATTGCCCCGGACGTGACACTCGCGGCAGTCGTTCCAGTCGCCCGTGAGCGGATGGTCCCGGTTGGCTGAGGGGAGGGGATCGTCGCCGGCCAGCGCGGTCAGCACCGGGCGGAGGAGCTCCTCGAGCTTGCCACGGAAGAGGCCCTTCGACTCGCGCTTGAAGTCGCGCCGAAAGGCGGTGGTGGGCTCAACGCTTCGCGGGCTCTGGCGCATTCAGGTCGGCCATGAGGTCATCGACGGAGCCGAAGGAGCGGAGTCCGCCACGGCGCGCCTCCTCGACGGCGGCGCGGGTGGTCGCGTTCGGCACTCTCACCTCGAAGGGGAGGGCCTTTTCAGCCGCTACTCGGGTGAGGAGGACGCGAACCGCATCCGAGATGGAGAGGCCCATCGCGGCGAGCGCCTTCTCGGCCCTGGCCTTCACCTTCTCGTCGAGCCGCACGTGAACCATGGTGGTGGTCGCCATGAGATACAGTGTAACGCAGACCTGCTGGTGCCGCCAGCCCACCTCGCAAGGAGTCAGGTTCCCGCTGGAAGACCCTGCCTAGAAACGCGATGAGATCGGTCCTTCGCGGTAGGATGTGACCATCGCCCCGCGCGACTCGGGGGCTCGCTCTTTCAAAACGAGACGTGTTGGTCGATCCGCCCAGGCGGAACTCGCCTCCTGGCCCTCCGCTACGCGCAGCAGAGGTGGTACGACCCCGGGCGTAGGCAAGTTCCTGCGGAGTCGCGCGCACATTCGAAGGGGATGGCACCGCGTTGAGCCTGCCCCGGGGGTTGCAGCGGCTCTACGCCGCTCCCCATGCGCCGACGGGAGCCCTCCCGAGGAGCGAGCACCGCAGCGGTGGGCGCCCGGCGGCCGGCGGCGACGATCGGATCGGAGGGGCTGCCCGGCCCTCCTGGCCGCCCCCCCCGTCCCTCCCCGCCCGGCTGGGAGGGTGGATACCCGCATGCGGAGCCGAGTCACGGCGGCAAGAAGGGAAAGGGGCACCGCGGGAAACTGCGACCTCGTCCTTTCCCGCTGGCCTGCCCGCGACGCGCCCGACATGATCGAGCAGCCGCCCGCGTGGCGGCACCGGAGCGCCGCGATGCCCGAGCTGCCCGACGTGGAGATCTACCGCGAGGCGATCGAGGCGCGGGTGCGCGGGGAGCCGCTCGAGAAGGTCCGGCTCGCCAGCCCGTTCCTGCTCCGCACCCTGGAGCCGCCGCTCGCCGAGGCCGAGGGGAAGCGGATCCGGGCGGTGCGGCGGCTGGGAAAGCGGCTCGTCCTGGCGCTCGAGGGCGAGCTCTTCCTCGCGCTGCACCTCATGATCGCGGGCCGCCTCCACTGGCGCGAGAAGGGCGCCCGGCTCGGCGGCAAGATGGCGCTCGCGGCGTTCGACTTCCCCGCCGGCTCGCTCACGCTCACCGAGGCCGGCTCGAAGCGGCGGGCGGCGCTCCACCTCGTCCGTGGCGAGGCGGCGCTCCGGGCGCTCGATCGCGGCGGGATCGAGCCGCTCGAGGCCGACCTCCCGGCCTTCGCCCAGGCCCTCCGGCGCGAGCCGCACACGCTCAAGCGCGCCCTCACCGACCCCGGCATCTTCGCCGGCATCGGCAACGCCTACTCCGACGAGATCCTGCACCGGGCGCGCCTCTCGCCGACGCAGCTCGCGCGGAACCTCTCCGAGGAGGAGCTGGCGCGGCTCCACGGCGCCACGCGCGGGGTGCTGGCCGAGTGGACCGAGCGGCTGCGGCGCGAGGCGGGCGGCGAGTTCCCCGAGGGCGTGACCGCCTTCCGCGCGGGGATGGCAGTCCACGGGCGCCACCGCCAGCCCTGCCCGGTCTGCGGGGCGCCCATCCAGCGGATCGTCCGCGCGGAGAACGAGGTGAACTACTGCCCGCGCTGTCAGACCGGGGGCCGCATCCTCTCGGACCGGTCCCTCGCGCGTCTCCTGGCCGACGACTGGCCGCGCACCCTCGAAGAACTGGAGAAGAACCCAGGGCTGGGCCTCAAGGCCAGGCGCGGGCCTCGCTAGCTCGCCGCCCCGCGGGTAATCGCTTACTCATCCCCGTTTTGGGCTACTCAAATTGATTCAACGCAGGGGCGAGCTTCCGTCCGACAAGGTAGAGTCGTCAGCGGTGGAGGGGATTCAGGAGCACAGCGCCCTCTGCCTCGGCGCCTGCGCTCTCGGCAGGAGTCGGATGAAGAACGGCCTGGCTGCGTGTGACCCCACCCTGGACCTCGCGCTCGAGCGCGCGGCGAGGGAGTGGCGCGACACCTTCGACGCCATCGAGACCCCCATCGTCGTCGTGGAGCCCGACGGCCGGATCGCGCGCCTGAACCGGTCGGCGCAGCGGCTCGCCGGAGTCGGCTTCGAGCAGCTCATCGGCGCGCCGCTGCGGTCACTCGGCGAGGAGGAGCCCTGGCAGGCCGCGGCGCAGGTGGCGGGGGCCGCCCAGGTCCCGGGCGCGAAGGCCACGGCGCAGGTGCGCGACCGCAGCGACCGGACCTGGCAGGTGCTCGCGAACCAGACGCCTGGCGGCCGGATCATCGTCGTCGCCCGCGACGTCACCGCCGCCGTCGAGCTGGAGGCCTCCCTCCGCCGTGCCGAGGCGACCTACGACACCGGCGTGCTGGTGGCGGGCGTGGCCCACGAGGTGCGCGGGCCGCTCTTCGCCATCTCGGCCACCCTGGACGCCGCCGAGGCCCAGCTCGGCGTGGCGAGCGAGGCGCACCCCTACTTCGAGGTGCTGCGCGAGCAGGCGAACCGGCTCTCCCGGACCATGCGCGACCTCCTGGAGTACGGCAAGCCGGCCGCGCTCGAGCGGTCCGAGGGGCGCATCGGCGAGGCGGTGCACGGCGCGGTCGCCTCGTGCCGGGCGCTCGCGGCCGGGCGCGGGGTGCGCTTCGAGGAGCGGATCGACTGCGCCGCCGCCCTCCAGCTCGACTGGCGGCGCGTGGGCGAGGCCCTGCGAAACCTCCTCGAGAACGCGGTGCAGCACTCGCCGGCCGGCGAGGTGGTGGAGATCGCCGCCCGCGAGGTCCTGGGGGAGGGCGGCTTGCACCTCGAGCTCACGGTGGCCGACTCCGGACCGGGGTTCGGCGCCGGCGATCCCCAGCGGGCCTTCGAGCCGTTCTTCACCACCCGCGGGGGCGGGACCGGGCTCGGGCTGTCGATCGTCCGGCGGGTCGCCGAGGTCCACGGCGGGGAGGTCCGCGCCTCCAACCGACCCGGCGGCGGCGCCCTGCTGCGCCTGTTGCTGCCGCTCTCCCCTCGGCCGGCGCGCGCGCACGTGAGGCCGGCAGGTGCGTAGCGGGCGCCTGCTGGTGGTCGACGACGAGCCCGGGGTGCGCTTCGCGCTCGAGCGGTTCCTCTCCGCGCACGGCTTCGAGGTCGCGCTCGCCGCTAGCTTCGAGGAGGCGCTGGAGTCCTTGAAGTCGGCGCCGCCCGATCTGGCGGTGGTGGACAACCAGCTCGGACCGGTGAGCGCCGTGGAGGAGCTCCAGCGGCTCCGGGCGGTGGACGCCGACGTCCCGCTGATCGTCCTCACCGGCCACGGCTCCATCGACCTGGCGGTGCGGGCCATCAAGAACGGCGCGGAGCACTTCTTCACCAAGCCGGTCGAGCTCCCGGCGCTGCTGCTCGCCATCCGGCGCACCATCGAGAACCGGCGCTATCGCCGTGAGCACTTCGCCGCGGCGGCGCGCGCGAGGGAGGCGGAGGATCCGTTCATCGGCTCGAGCGCGGCCATGCGCCGCCTCGCCGAGCAGGCACGGCGCGTCGCCGGCAGCGACAGCCCGGTGCTCATCCAGGGGGAGACCGGCAGCGGCAAGGGGGTGCTGGCGCGGTGGCTTCACGGCCACGGCCCCCGGGCCGAGGAGCCGCTCGTCGATCTCAACTGCGCCGGGCTCTCGCGCGACCTCATGGAGAGTGAGCTCTTCGGCCACCAGCGCGGCGCCTTCACCGGTGCCACCGCCGACAAGGCGGGCCTGCTCGAGCTGGCCAACCGCGGGACGGTCCTGCTCGACGAGATCGGCGACATCGAGCCGGCCGTCCAGCCGAAGCTGCTCAAGGCGCTCGAGGAGAAGCGTTTCCGCCGGCTCGGCGATGTCCGCGACCGGCACGTCGACGTGCGGCTGGTCGCCGCGACCCACCGCGACCTGCCCCAGCTGGTGGCCGAGGGGCGCTTCCGCGCCGACCTGTACTTTCGCATCGCCGCCATCCCGCTGGTGCTGCCGCCGCTGCGGGAGCGGACCGAGGACCTCCCGGCGCTCTCGGCGCGCCTGCTGGAGCGCCTCCCGCGCGCGCACTGCGAGCCGCTGTCGCTCTCGCCGGCGGCGGTCGACGCGCTGCGGCGTTACTCCTGGCCGGGGAACATCCGCGAGCTGCGCAACGTGCTCGAGCGGGCGGCGCTGCTCGCGTCCGGTCCGGTCCTGGGTCCGGACGACCTCTTCTTCCAGCCGGCGGCGGCGGCCATTCCCGCTCCGGACCTGGCGCTGACGCTGGCGGAGGTCGAGCGGCGGCACGTCGCCCAGGTCCTCGCCGCCTGCAACGGCAAGGTGGACGCCGCGGCCCGCTCGCTCGGGGTGCCGCGCAGCTCGCTCTACCAGAAGCTGAAGCAGCACGGCCTCGCCAGTCCGAGGTCTGGAAAGGCCGTCTGAATCCTGGACGGCCCCCGCGCCTCGCCGGCGAGGGCTCCGCGTGGAACCGAGGGACCACGCCGCATCGCGCGCGGCGCGCCTGCGGCACCGTTCTTGCTCGTCTGGACGCGTTCCATGAAGGACTCCCTGGCGCACCAGCGCGACGACCGGCCGCCAACCTCCGACTCGTCCCGGCTCATCGGCGATTGGGAGTTCTCCCGCTTCCAGGCGCTCATCCACCAGGAAGCCGGGATCTGGCTCGCCCCGGCGAAGAAGGCGCTGCTGGTGGGACGGCTGGGCCGCCGCCTGCGCGAGCTCTCCCTCTCGAGCTACGCCGCGTACCTGGAGCGCGTGCGCTCCGATGAGGCCGAGCTGGTGCACATGCTCGACTGCATCACCACCAACGAGACCGGCTTCTTCCGGGAGCCGCGCCACTTCGAGCTCCTCGAGGAGCAGCTCTTCCCGCGCTGGCGCGCCGAGGCGAAGGAGGGGCGCCGCCCCCGCCGCGCGCGGATCTGGAGCGCCGGCTGCTCCACCGGCGAGGAGCCTTACAGCCTCGCCATGGCGCTCCTGCAGGCCTTTCCCCGCGAGACGGGCTGGCAGCTCGAGATCCTGGCGACGGACCTCTCGACGCGCGTCCTCGAGCGGGCCCGCGCCGGGGTCTTCCCGCTGGAGCGCACCGAGAGCGTCCCCCGGCGCTTCCGGGAGGCCTTCCTGCCGCGCGCGAGCGGCGGCCCGGGGGAGCTGGTGAAGGCCGCCCCCGCGCTCAGGGAGCTGGTGCGCTTCGCGCGGCTCAACCTGAACGACGCCTCCTACCCGGCGCTGGGCCGCTTCGACCTGATCTTCTGCCGCAACGTCCTCATCTACTTCGACCCGTCCGGCAAGGAGCAGGTGGTGGGGCGGCTCCTCGGCCACCTCGATCGCGACGGCCACCTCTTCCTCGGCCACGCCGAGAGCCTCACGGGGACGGCGCACCCGGTGCGCAGCGTCATCCCCACCGTCTACGTCCAGCGGGCGAGGCCCGGGGCCCCGCCCCTTCCAACCAGGAGATGACATCGTGAAGAATTTCAACATCGGGGTCAGGCTCGGCGCCGTGTTCGCCTGCCTCATCGCGGTCCTGGCCGCGGTGAGCTGGTTCCAGCTCAGCCGACTGCGACGGCTGCACGAGTCGCTCGACGAGGTCTCGGGCGACCGCTGGGCCAAGCTCAAGCTGGCGGAGGACACGCTCAGCAGGTCGCACGAGACCATGCTGCAGATGTTCGAGATGTTCTCCTCCACCGACCGCGGCCAGCAGGACCGCCTGAGCCGCGAGATCGAGGAGAACAAGCGCGCCATCGGCGCGGCCATGGACCGGCTCGAGGGGCTGCTGGTGGCCGAGGGCGAGCAGGCGTCGTTCCGCAACGTGAAGGAGGTCCGCGCCGGCTACCGCGAGGCCTACTCGCTCGCGGCCGGGCTGCTCGCGGAGGGCAAGCGCCAGGAGGCGCAGGAGAAGATGACGAGGGAGGTGGCGCCTCGCCTCGCCGCGCTGCGGGTGGCCTGGCAGGGCTTCGCGGCCTACGAGGGGCAGCTCATCGACGGGGCCGCGGCCAGCGGCCGGCGCCTGTACGAGGTCTCGCTCTGGGCGAGCTCGATCCTGGTCGCGCTGGTGACGCTGGTCACGGCGGTGATCGCCTTCTTCGTGACCCGCGGCATCACCCGGCCGGTGCTCGGCGTGGTGCGGGTCGCCCAGCGGATCGCGGCGGGCGATCTGCGCGAGGCGGTGGAGGTGCGGAGCCGGGACGAGGTGGGCCAGCTCCAGGCGGCCATGCGGGAGATGGCGCAGAAGCTGGCGCAGATGATCTCCGAGGTGCGCTGCGGCGCCGACGCGCTCTCCGGGGCCGCGGGCCAGGTCTCGGCGACCTCGCAGGGGCTCTCGCAGGGCACCGGCGAGCAGGCCGCCTCGGTGGAGGAGACCACCTCGAGCCTCGAGCAGATGAGCGCCTCCATCACCCAGAACGCCGAGAACAGCCGCCAGACGGAGCGGATGGCGCTGCAGGGCGCCAAGGACGCGGAGGAGAGCGGCCGGGCAGGGCGGGAGGCGATGGAGGCGATGCGGTCGATCACCGAGAAGATCGGCATCATCGAGGAGATCGCGTACCAGACGAACCTCCTCGCCCTCAATGCGGCCATCGAGGCCGCCCGCGCCGGCGAGCACGGCAAGGGCTTCGCCGTGGTGGCGGCGGAGGTGCGCAAGCTGGCGGAGCGGAGCCAGAAGGCGGCAAAGGAGATCGGCGCGGTGGCCCGCTCCAGCTCGGGGGTGACGGAGCGCTCCGGAAAGCTGCTGGCGGAGCTGGTGCCGGCCATCCAGAAGACGGCCGAGCTGGTGCAGGAGGTGGCGGCCGCCTCGCGCGAGCAGTCATCCGGGGTCGCGCAGATCAACACGGCCATGGGGCTGGTGGATCAGGTGACGCAGCGCAACGCCTCGGCCGCGGAGGAGCTGGCCTCCACCGCCGAGGAGATGGCCTCGCAGGCCGAGTCGCTGCAGCAGCTGGTGGGCTTCTTCCAGGTGGCGGGCGGCGCGGACGACGCGGCGGAGGTCGGCTCGCGGGGACGCGCGCCGGCCCGGGTCATCGCGCTCGCTCCGGCGCCGCGGCCGAACGCGCCGGAGGGTGCGGGGCGGACCCTGACCGCCGGGGCGGCCCCGCGGCGCGCCCGCCTCGCCGAAGGTCAGCTCGCCGCCGGCGATCACGAGTACCGGCGCTTCTAGGGGGCCCGCCAGGAGCGACGCGGTCGGGCCTGCCCGCGGCAGGGGAGGCTCACCTCCCGTAGGCCCAGGCGAGCACCATCAGCTTCACCCCCAGCCACTCGAAGACCAGGCAGAAGAAGAGGGCCGCCAGCGAGGCCCAGACGGCGCGGGCGCCGCGGAACTCGCCGGTGCTGGTGCGCAGGTGCCGGCGCACCAGCCCGTCGCGCACGAAGACCCAGGTGGAGACGAGGCTCCCGACCACGGTGACGAGACCCAGGAACCCGAGCGCGGTGCGGGCGACGAGGTAGGAGGCGAGGACGGGGAGGAGCATGGGCGCAAGTCTACCCGACCCCGGCCACCCCGGCCCTGCCCTCGCGGTGCGGACTACGCCTTCGCCGCCGGCGCGCCCTCGAACTCGAGGGTGAGCGCCCCCTCGCGGGCGCCGACCTTCACCTTGCCGCCGTGGGCGAGCTCCCCGAACAGCACCTTCTCGGCGAGCGGCTTCTTCACCTCGTTCTGGATGAGCCGCGCCATGGGCCGGGCGCCCATGAGCTTGTCGAAGCCGTGGTCGGCGAGCCAGCTGCGGCCCGCCGGCGTGAGCTCGAGCGCCACCTTCTTCTCGGCGAGCTGGTCGGCGAGCTCCTTCACCAGCTTGTCCACCACCCGCTCGATCACCGGGCGCGGCAGGGAGTCGAAGGCGATCCAGGCGTCGAGCCGGTTGCGGAACTCCGGGCTGAAGGTGCGCTCGATGGCCTTGCGGGCGTTTCCGGGCGCGGCCTCGTCCGCGCCGAAGCCGACCGACCGGGCCGCCAGCTCGTGGGCCCCGGCGTTGGTGGTGAGGATGAGGACGATGTGGCGGAAGTCTGCCTTGCGCCCGTTGTTGTCGGTGAGCGCGGCGTGATCCATCACCTGGAGCAGGATGTTGTAGATGTCCGGGTGCGCCTTCTCGATCTCGTCCATCACCAGCACGGCATAGGGCGTCCTGCGGATGGCATCGGTGAGGAGCCCGCCCTGGTCGAAGCCGACGTAGCCCGGGGGCGCGCCGATGAGCCGGGAGACGGTGTGCTTCTCCTGGTACTCGGTCATGTCGAAGCGCAGGAACTCCACCCCCATGACCCGCGCGAGCTGCTTCGCGAGCTCCGTCTTGCCGACGCCAGTGGGGCCGGAGAAGAGGAAGCTGCCGATGGGCTTCTCCGGGCTGCCGAGGCCGGAGCGGTTGAGCTTGATGGCGCTCGCCATCGCCTCGATCGCCTTGTCCTGACCGAAGAGCACCTGCTTGAGCTCGGGCTCGAGGTTCTTGAGCGCCTCCTGGTCGGAGGCCGACACGGTGCGCGCCGGGACGCGGGCGATCTTGGAGACCACCTTCTCCACGTCCCTCGACTTGATGACCTTGTGGCGCTTCCCCTCGGGGCGCATCCGGTCGAAGGCCCCGGCCTCGTCGAGCACGTCGATGGCCTTGTCGGGCAGCTTGCGGTCGTTGATGTGCTTGGCGGAGAGCTCGGCGGCGGCGCGCAGCGCCCGCGCGGTGAAGGTGACGCCGTGGTGCTCCTCGTAGACCTTCTTGAGCCCCTTGAGGATCCGGACCGTGTCCTCCACCGACGGCTCCTGGACCTCGATCTTCTGGAAGCGGCGGGCCAGGGCGTGGTCGCGCTCGAAGGTCTGCTTGTAGTCGTGGAAGGTGGTGCTCCCGATGCAGCGCAGCTCGCCCGAGGCGAGGCCGGGCTTGAGCAGGTTGGAGGCGTCCATGGAGCTGCCGGTGGTGGCGCCGGCGCCGACGATGGTGTGGATCTCGTCGATGAAGAGGATGGCGTGCGGCGTCTTCTTCACGCCGGCGATGACCCCCTTGAGCCGCTGCTCGAACTCGCCGCGGAACTTGGTGCCGGCGAGGAGCGCGCCCATGTCGAGCGAGTAGATGGCGGCCTTCTCCAGCACCGACGGCACCCGCTTCTCGTGGATGGCGAGCGCCAGCCCCTCGACGATGGCGGTCTTGCCCACGCCCGGCTCGCCCACCAGCACCGGGTTGTTCTTGCGGCGCCGGCAGAGCACCTGGATGGTCCGCTCGATCTCCTCGTGCCGCCCGATGAGCGGGTCGATGAGCCCCCTGGCGGCGCGCTCGACCAGGTTGACGGTGAAGGTCTTGAAGGGGTCCTTGATGGGCCGCGGCCCCTCCTCGCCCTCGCCGCCGGCCTCCGGGTCCTCCTCCCCGCCGCCGCCGGCGCCCTCCTTGGAGATGCCGTGCGAGATGTAGGAGAGGATGTCGAGCCGCCGCACCCCCTGCTTCTCGAGCAGGTAGACCGCGTGCGAGCCGCGCTCGCGGGTCACCGCCACCAGCACGTCTCCGGCGTTGAGCTCGGTGCGGCCGCTCCCCTGGACGTGCCAGGCGGCGCGCTGCAGCACGCGCTGGAAGGCGGCGGTCTGCTCCGGGTCCTGCCGGCCGTCGCCCGGCAGCGCCTCGAGCGTGCGGCCGAGGTAGTCCTCGAGGTCCTTCTCGAGCTGGGCGATGTCGGCCCCGCAGGCGAGCAGGACCTCCGAGGCGACCCGGTCGCGGGTCATGGCGTGGAGCAGGTGCTCCAGGGTGACGTACTCGTGCCGCCGGTTGCGCGCCTCCGCGACCGCCGCCTGCAGGGTGAGCTGAAGCTCCTTCGTGACCGTGACCATCGTTACTCCGGCTCCACCGTGCAGAGGAGAGGAAATTCCGCTGCCTGCGCGAGTGACGTCACCTTCGCCACCTTCATCTCGGCGATCTCGAGCGGATAGGTGCCCGCCACGCCCACTCCGCGCTGGTGGACGTGCAGCATGATGCGGGCAGCCTGCTCGGGGTCGTGGTGAAAGACCTCCTCCAGCACCGCCACCACGAACTCCATGCTGGTGTAGTCGTCGTTGTGCAACAGAACCTTGAAGAGCGGCGGCTTCGCCAGCTGCTTCCCCGCCTTCGATCTTGGCGCGACCACCGCGCCGCTGCCGGGTCCCTTGGGCTCAGCCATGAGCCCTCATTGTAAGCGGGAAACGGACGCGGCGCCCGCCCGGGAGCGCCGGCGCTCCGGCGCGGCTCAGGGGAGCTCCCAGCGCCCGCGGAGGGTGGGCCGGGCGAGCGCCTCCGAGAGCCGCTCGAGGAAGGCGGACCGCGGGACCTCCGTCGCGCCGAAGCGGACCAGGTGCTCGGTGCGCACCTGGCAGTCCACCAGCCGGACCCCGGCGGCGGCGAGCCACTCCACGCCGACCGCGAAGGCGGCCTTGGAGGCGTCGGGGCGGTCGGCGTACATCGACTCGCCGAAGAAGGCGGCGCCGAGCGAGACCCCGTACAGCCCGCCCGCCAGCGCCTCCCCCTCCCAGGCCTCGAAGGAGTGGGCGTACCCGAGCGCGTGGAGCCGCTCGTAGGCGCTCACCATCTCGGCGGTGATCCAGGTGCCGTCCTGGCCCGGACGCGCCTTGCGCGAGCAGCAGCGGATGACCTCCCCGAACGCCCGGTCGGCGGTGACGCGGTAGGTGCCGCGCCGAAGGGTCCGGCGCAGGGAGGCGGGGACGTGCAGCCGCTCCGGCTCGAGCACCAGCCGCGGGTCGGGCGACCACCACAGGATGGGATCCTCGGCCGAGTACCAGGGGAAGATGCCGAGCGCGTAGGCGGAGAGCAACCGTTCGGCCGAGAGGTCGCCGCCCACCGCGAGCAGCCCGTCGGGCTCCGCCAGCGACGGGTCGGGAAAGGCGATCTGGCGCGGGAGGCGGTAGACGGCCACGCGGAGGAGGATAGCAGGGCCGGCGGCGCGGCTCAGGTGGTGGAGAGGAAGCGCTGCAGCGCGGTCCGCACCGAGTGCTGCACCGCCGGGGGCACCTCCGGCGCGGGAGAGCGCGCGCAGAGGTTGAGGGTGGCGCGCAGGCTGTCGCAGCGGGCGGTGCAGCGGGGGCAGCCGGAGAGGTGGCGCTCCATCGAGGCGCAGAGGTCGCTCGAGATCTCGCCCTCGAGGTGGCGCGAGAAGAGCTCCACCACGTCCGGGCAGGCGCCCGCACCGGCGGCCGGCTCCGCGGCGGCGGCCTCGGGGACCCCGAGCAGCGGGGCCACCGCCGCCCGCACCGCCACCCGCGCCCGGTGGAGCCGGCTCTTCACCGCCTCCACCGACACGCCGAGCACCTGGGCCACCTCCGGCGCGGTGAGCCCCTCGACGTCGCGCAGCAGGAGCACCTCGCGGTAGATGGGCTGCAGGCCGCCGATGGCCGCCTCGAGCGCACGCTCCACCTGCCGCCCCGCCAGCGTCTCATCGGCCGGGCGGGCGGGGTCGGCCACCTGCACCACCTCCTCCTCGGCCTCCGAGCCGAGCCGCTGCTCCTGCTCGGGCGCGAACTTGCTCCGGCGGCGCTTCTTCACGCAGAAGCTCCGGGCGATGGCGTAGAGCCAGGTCGAGACCGACGACTGGCCGCGGAAGTCGCGGATGCCCCGGGCCACCGCCAGCAGCGTGTCCTGGAGGACGTCCTTGGCGTCCTCCTCGTCGCGGCACATCTTGAGCCCGAAGCGGTAGATGCGCCGCTGGTGGCGCGCCAGGAGCTCCTCGAGCGCCTCGCGCCGCCCGCCGCGGGCCTCCTCGAGCAGCTGGTCGTCGGTCCGATCCATCGCCGCGAAGTCCTATCCCGAGACGGCCGGCCCCACAAGGTGACTTGGGGTGAACTGGCCGGCCGGCGGGTTCGCCTTTTCGTCAACTGCACCCCAACAGAGACTTTATTCCCATCGATTCCAGCGTCACCTATCGGACCAACCGGAGCACCTCGCGTCGCTCGGGAGGGCCAGCCTCCCGCCCGCCGCCCGGTGGCCGGCTCCATCCATGAGCGCCCTCTTCCGCCCCCGCGCCAACACCTTCTTCCGCATCGCACTGGTCGTGATCCTGGGCGGCGCCGCCGGGACGGTGGGCGGCATGATGCTCTACGCCCGGACCCCGTTCGGCACGCGCCAGTTCGCCGAGCTGCAGCAGCCGATCCAGTTCGACCACCGCCACCACGTCACCGACGACAACATCGACTGCCGCTACTGCCACCAGACGGTGGAGCGGAGCAACACCGCCGGCATCCCGGCCACCTCGCTCTGCATGAACTGCCACTCGCAGATCTGGAACCGCAGCCCGCTGCTCGACAAGGTGCGCGAGAGCTACTTCACTGGCCGTACGATCGAGTGGATGCGCGTCCACCGGCTCCCCGACTTCGTCTACTTCAACCACTCCATCCACGTGAACAAGGGGATCGGCTGCGAGACCTGCCACGGCCGGGTCGACCAGATGCCGGCCATCCAGCAGGTGGCGCCGCTCACCATGCAGTGGTGCCTCGACTGCCACCGCGACCCGGCGCCGCACCTGCGCCCGCGGGAGGCCGTCACCGAGATGGACTACCGGCCGGAGAAGGACCAGGCGGTCCTCGGCCCCGAGCTCGCGAGGAAGTACGACGTCCACTCCCGCACCAGCTGCACCACCTGCCACCGCTAGGGGACCATGGGACTGCCCATCTACGGACAGGCGGCGAGGCCGCCAGGGGACGACCGGGGCCAGCGCCCGCTCTGGCGCAGCCTGGAGGAGCTCGCCGCGGGCCGCGACGAGGGGCGCTCCCCGGAGTTCGCGCCCGGGGCCGACAGCCCGCCCGACGCCCTCTCCCGCCGGAGCTTCCTGCAGCTGCTCGGCGCCACCCTGGCCTTCGCCGGGCTCGAGGCCTGCGCGCCGCCGCGCGAGAAGATCTACCCCTTCGTGCGGCAGCCGGCGGGGCTCGTCCCCGGACAGGCGGTCCACTACGCCACCGCCGCGTCGCTGTCGGGCTACGGGGTGGGGCTGCTCGTCCGCAGCAACGAGGGGCGGCCCACCAAGGTGGAGGGCAACCCCGACCACCCCGCCAGCCTGGGCGGCGTGGGCCCGTTCCAGCAGGCGCTGCTGCTCGACCTCTACGACCCCTCGCGCGCCCGCGGCTTCCAGAAGCGCGGCCGGCAGCTCAGCTACCGCGGGACGCTGCTCGAGCTCTCGCAGCTCGCGAAGGGGCACGAGGCCGACGGCGGCGCCCGGCTGCGCTTCCTGCTCGAGCCCTCGAGCTCGCCGCTCCAGGCCGAGCTGCGCCGCCGGATCCTGGAGCGCTTCCCCAAGGCGCGCTTCACCGCCTGGGACCCGCTCTCCGACGACGCCGCCCGGGACGGCGGCCGCATCGCCTTCGGCGCGCCGCTCGAGGCCCGGCCGCAGCTCGCCAGGGCCGACGTGATCCTCGCGCTCGACGACGACTTCCTCGGCTTCGGGCCGGAGCAGCTCCGGCTCATGCGCGAATACGCCGCGCGGCGCGTGCAGGGGCAGGAGCTGAACCGGCTCTACGTCGCCGAGCCCGGCCTGAGCGTCACCGGCATGAACGCCGACCACCACCTGCGCATGCGCTCGGCCGAGGTGGTCGGCTTCGCCCGGGCGGTGGCGGCCCGGCTCGCCTCGAAGCACGGGCTCGCCTCGCTGGCCCCCCTCGCCGAGGGCGCCCGCGCGACCCCGGCGGCGAGCGCGGTGGCCGACGACCTGGCCCGCGCCCGCGGCCGCTCGGCGGTGCTCTGCGGCCCGCGCCAGCCGGCGGCGGTGCACGCCCTCGCCCACGCGCTCAACGGCGCCCTCGGCAACGCCGGGAGCACGGTGCGCTACCTGAAGCCGGTGCTGAACGACCTCTCCACCGGGCCGGCCGGGCTGGCGGCGCTGGCCGCCGAGGTGAAGGCCGGCAAGGTGGACACGCTGGTGGTCACCGCCGCGAACCCGGTCTACTCCGCGCCCGCCGACCTCGACCTGGAGGCGCTGCTGGAGCACGTGCCGAACGCGCTCTACCTCACGCTCCACGACGACGAGACCGCCGAGGCCTGCTCCTGGGTGCTGGCGGCGAGCCACCCCTACGAGCAGTGGGGCGACACCCGCGGCCCGGACGGCACGGTGTCCCTGGTGCAGCCGCTCATCGCGCCGCTCTTCGAGAGCATGGGCGAGGTGGACCTGCTCTCCGCCTTCCTCGACCAGGCCGACCTCGGCGCGCGGCGCCAGCTGCAGGAGCTCTGGCGGCAGCGGCGGGGCGGGGCCGGGTTCGACCACGACTTCGAGCGCTGGCTGGCCGCCGGCCTGGTGCCCGGGACCGCCTCGCCGGCCGAGGCGCCGGCGCCCAGGACGGCGGCGGTGGCCCAGGCGCTCCGCGACCTCCCGCCCGCGGGGGCGGGCGGCCTGGAGGTGGGGTTCGTCCCCGACTACAAGGCGTGCGACGGCCGCTTCGCCGCCAACGCCTGGCTTCAGGAGCTGCCGCACCCGGTCAGCAAGATGACCTGGGACAACGCCGCCTACCTCTCGCCCGCCACGGCGGAGAAGCTCCAGCTGGTGAACGGCGACCTGGTGGAGATCCAGCTCGCCGGCCGCGCCGTCACCGCGCCGGTCTGGATCCAGCCCGGCCACGCCGACGACGCGCTCACCCTCCCGCTCGGTTACGGCCGGCGCGCCGGCGGACCGGTGGCGAAGGGCGCCGGCTTCGACGCCGGCCGGCTGCGCCGGAGCGACGCGCCCTGGTTCGCCGCCGGGGCGGCGCTCCGCAAGCTCGGCAAGCGCCACCCCTTCGCCGTCACCCAGACCCACGACTCGATGGAGGGGCGCCCGCTGGCGCTCGACTTCGGCGCCGCCGAGTGGCAGCGCGGCAAGGGCGAGCTGGAGGAGCACCGCGGGGACCCGGCCAGCATCATGCCCGCCATGCACGCCTACGAGCAGGAGCAGTACCGCTGGGGCATGGCGGTGGACCTCTCGCGCTGCACCGGCTGCAGCGCCTGCGTGGTGGCCTGCCAGTCGGAGAACAACATCCCGGTGGTGGGCAAGGACCAGGTGGAGCGGCGGCGCGAGATGCACTGGCTGCGCATCGACCGCTACTACCAGGGCGCCGCCGCCGATCCCCAGGTCGCGCTCCAGCCGGTGGCCTGCCAGCACTGCGAGACCGCGCCCTGCGAGTACGTCTGCCCGGTGAACGCCACCGTCCACTCCGACGAGGGGCTGAACGAGATGGTCTACAACCGGTGCGTCGGCACCCGGTACTGCTCCAACAACTGCCCGTACAAGGTGCGGCGCTTCAACTTCCTCGACTACCGCGGGGAGATGGCGCCCACCGAGAAGATGCTGATGAACCCCGAGGTCACGGTGCGGACCCGCGGGGTGATGGAGAAGTGCACCTACTGCGTGCAGCGCATCGAGCGCGCCCGCATCGAGGCCCGCGTCGCCGGCCACCCCATCCGCGAGCAGGACCTCAAGAGCGCCTGCCAGCAGGCCTGCCCCGCCGAGGCGATCGTCTTCGGCAACCTCAACGACCCGCAGGCGCGCGTGACCCGGCTCCACCACGACGAGCGGCGCTACGACCTGCTGCACGAGCTCGGCACGAAGCCGCGCACCGCCTACCTCGCCCGCCTCCGCAATCCGAACCCGGACCTCGCATGAGCGTCGAAATCCGCACCGTGGGGCGCGCCCCCGACCCCCTCGAGCCCGGGCCGCTCATCCTCGGCACGCCCGACGACCGCCAGCTGAACGACGAGCTGCTGGGGCACGTCTACCGCCCCGGGCGCGCCTGGATCCTGCTCTTCCTGCTCGCCGCCGGCGGCACCAGCCTGCTGCTCCTGGGCGTCACCGTCACCCTGGTGGTCGGCATCGGCGCCTGGGGCAACAACGTCCCGGTCGCCTGGGCCTTCGGCATCATCAACTTCGTCTGGTGGATCGGCATCGGCCACGCCGGCACGCTCATCAGCGCCATCCTGCTCCTCTTCCAGCAGAAGTGGCGCACCAGCATCAACCGCTTCGCCGAGGCCATGACCCTCTTCGCGGTGATGCAGGCCGGGCTCTTTCCGTTGATCCACGTGGGGCGGCCCTGGTTCGCCTACTGGCTCTTCCCGTACCCGGCCACCCTGGGCGTCTGGCCCAACTTCAAGAGCCCGCTCATCTGGGACGTCTTCGCCGTCTCCACCTACTTCACGGTCTCGCTCCTCTTCTGGTACCTGGGGCTCATCCCCGACCTCGCCGCCCTGCGCGACACCTCCAAGGGCCTGCTGCGCCGGCGCGTCTACGGCGTCTTCGCGCTCGGCTGGCGCGGCTCGGCGCGGGCCTGGCGCCACTACCGCATCGCCTACCTGCTGCTGGCCGGACTCGCGACCCCGCTCGTGCTCTCGGTGCACACCATCGTGAGCTTCGACTTCGCGGTGGCGCAGCTGCCGGGCTGGCACACCACCATCTTCCCGCCCTACTTCGTGGCCGGCGCCGTCTTCTCCGGCTTCGCCATGGTGCTCACGCTCGTCATCCCGGCCCGCAAGCTGCTCGGGCTCGAGCGCGTCATCACCATGCGCCACCTCGAGACCATGACCAAGGTGCTGCTCGTCACCGGGCTGATGGTGGCCTACGGCTACATGATGGAGCACTTCATCGCCTGGTACTCCGGCAACCCCTACGAACAGTTCGTGTTCCTCAACCGGGCCACCGGCCCGTACGCGCCGGTCTACTGGCTGATGATCTTCTGCAACGTGGTGCTGCCGCAGATCTTCTGGTTCAAGCAGGCGCGCACCACAGTGGCGGTGATCTGGGTCGCCTCGGTGCTCATCAACGTGGGCATGTGGTGCGAGCGCTTCATCATCATCGTCACCTCGCTCCACCGCGACTTCCTCCCCTCGTCGTGGGCCATCTACAAGCCCACCTGGGTGGACTGGAGCATCCTCCTCGGCACGATGGGCTTCTTCTCGTTCCTGTTCCTGCTCTTCGTGCGCTACCTGCCTGCGGTGGCGATCACCGAGGTGAAGGAGCTGCGCCACGAGCTGGCGGCGCACGGGCCGTCGGCCGGGCACGACGCGGTGGGCGTCCCGCTGGCGGAGGAGGAGAGCAACGCATGAGCCACGCCGCCTCCACCGCCCGCTCCTTCGTCCTCGCCGAGTTCGCCGGGCCCGACGCGCTCTTCGCCGCGGCGCGCCAGGTGCGCGCGGCCGGGCACACCGCGCTCGACGCCCACATGCCGTACCCGGTGCACGGCGCCGACGAGGCGCTGGGGCTGAAGCGCTCGCGCGTGCCGCTCATCGCCCTCGTCGGCGGGCTCGCCGGGGTGGTCACCGCCTACCTGATGGCCTGGTGGATGAACGCGGTGGACTACCGGATCAACGTGGCCGGGCGGCCCTTCAACGCCCTCCCGGCCTTCGTGCCCATCATGTTCGAGCTCGGGGTGCTCTTCGCCTCGCTCGCCATCTTCGTGGGCGCCATCCTCCTCTTCGGGCTGCCGCGGCTGCACCACCCGGTGTTCGAGGTGGAGGAGTTCCGCTCCGCCTCGGTCGACAAGTTCTGGCTCTCGGTGGAGACCAGCGGCGAGACCGGGCGGCTGCGCGAGGAGCTCCAGCGCGCCGGCGCCAGCCACGTCGCGGTGGTGGAGGGCGAGCCATGAAGCGCGCCCTCCCGCTCCTGCTCTGCGCCCTCTGCGCCTGCCAGGTCTTCGATCCGATGCAGTGGCAGCAGAAGTACAAGCCCTACCGCGGCACCAACTTCTTCCCCGACGGCATCTCGATGCTCGCGCCGCCGCCGGGCACGGTCCCGCACGCCGGGGTGGTGGAGCCGGCGGTGGCCACCGGCCTCGGCCCGGACGGCAAGTTCCTGGCCCTGGCGCCGGTGCCGCTCTCGCGCGAGCTGCTGCAGACCGGCCGGCGCAAGTTCGAGCAGACCTGCGCCATCTGCCACGGGCTCTTGGGCGACGGCGACAGCATGGTGGCGAAGAACATGTCGCTCCGCCCGCCCCCCTCGGTCCACCTGAAGCGCGCCTTCCCCGACGGCTACTTCTACCAGGTGGTGACCAACGGCTTCGGCCTCATGCCCTCCTACGCCGTCGAGCTCACGGTGGAGGAGCGCTGGGCGGTGGTGGCCTACCTGCGCGCGCTGCAGCTCTCGCAGGCCGCGCGCATCGATCGGATCCCCGCCGACGAGCGGCGCAGGATCGAGGAGGAGCGGCGATGAAGCTCTCCCCATGGCAGGGCGGGAACCGGGCCATCGGCGCCTCCGCCGCGGTGGCGGTGGCCGGCCTGGCGCTCACCGCCCTGGGTGCCGCCTTCGACCCGCGCCGCGCCATGTGGGCCTACCTGGTGGCCTTCACCTACTGGGTGGGGATCGCGGTGGCGGCCCTCATCCTGCTCATGTCCTTCCACGCCGCCAACGCGCGCTGGCCGGTGGCGGTGCGCCGGCTGCTGGAGGTGATCACCCTCTCCTCGGCGCTCTTCCTGGTGCTCTTCCTGCCGCTGCTCCTCGGGGTGAAGCAGCTCTTCCCGTGGGCCGGGACGCAGGAGCTGGCGGGCGAGGCGCAGCGGGCCATGGAGCACCGCAAGGCCTGGCTCAACGTACCCTTCTTCGTGGTCCGGGCCGCCTTCTACTTCGCGGTCTGGATCGGCTTCTCGCACGCCTTCCACCGCTGGTCGGTGCAGCAGGACGAGAGCGGCGCCCCTGGCCTCACCCTCAAGGCGCACCGGCTCGGCGCCGGCGGGCTGCCCCTGCTGGCCCTCACGCTCACCTTCGCCGCCTTCGACTGGTGGATGAGCCTCACGCCGCAGTTCTACTCGACCATCTTCGGCGTCTACTACTTCGCCGGCAGCTTCGTGGCCGCCATCGCGGTGCTGATCATCGGCGCCGCCTGGGGGCGGCGGCAGGGGCTCTTCGGCGGGGCGCTCACCACCGCCCACTTCCACAGCCTCGGCAAGCTGCTGCTCGCCTTCACCGCCTTCTGGGCCTACATCGCCTTCTCGCAGTTCCTCCTCATCTGGATCGCCAACATCCCGGAGGAGGTGCCCTGGTACCAGATCCGCAACCACAGCGGCTGGCTGCCGGTCGGCGTGTTCCTGGCGCTCTTCCACTTCGTGGTGCCGTTCTTCGTGCTGCTCTCCCGCCAGATCAAGCGGGAGCCCCAGCGGCTGCAGTGGGTGGCCGCCTGGATCCTGGTGGTCCACTTCGTGGACGTCTACTGGGTGGTGATGCCGCACCTGACGCCGGCCGCGCCGCACCCGCACTTCACCGACGTCACCGCCCTCGTCGGCGTCGGGGCGGCCGCGGTGGCCTTCACCGTCTGGCGGCTGCGCGGCCGCAGCCCCGTGCCGGTGGGCGACCCCTACCTCGAGGAATCGCTGAGGTACGATCCCCAATGACCGATCCCTCCCACGCTCCCGACGGGCGCCCCACCGCGGTCGAGCCCGACGTCGTCCCCACCGGCAAGCTGGTGCTGGTCGGCGCCGCCGCGGCCCTGGTCTTCCTGCTCGCCTCGCTCGCCGCCTCGCGCGTCCTGCTGACCCGCCGCGAACAGCTCAACCCCGACGGGCCGCCGCCCTACCCGTCGGAGCTCGGCAAACCCAAGATCGGGATGGTCGAGCAGCAGCTCTTCGAGCGATCTCGGCGGGCGCGCGAGCTGGTGGAGCGGCAGCAGGCCTGGCTCGCCGGCTACGGATGGGTCGACAAGGAGCACGGGGTGATCCACATCCCCATCGACGAGGCCATGGAGCGGCTGCTGCGGGGGGAGCGCCCATGAGCCGCGCCGCCCGCCTGAGGGGCCCCGGGCGCGCCGCCGCCGCGGCGCTGCTCCTCGCCCTGGCCGCGCCCGCGCTCGCGAGCGCCACCGCCGGGAAGGATCAGACCGAGAACGACGACTCCGACTCGACGACCCCGGACATCCTGCGCGGGGTGGAGATCGAGGAGAAGCTCGGCGCCGCGGTGCCCGCCGACGCCCGGTTCGTCGACGCCGATGGGCGGCCGGTGCGGCTCGGCGACCGGCTGGGCCAGGGGCGGCCGGTGGTGCTGGTCCTCGCCTACTACAACTGCCCGATGCTCTGCGGGCTGGTGCTCGGCGGCGTGGCCCGCTCCATGCGCCAGAGCGGCCTCGAGCTGGGGAAGGACTTCGACGCGCTCACGGTGAGCTTCGACCCGCGCGAGGGGCCGGCGCTGGCGCTCGATCGCCAGGCGGGCTACCTGCAAGCCGCCGGCAAGGCGGACGCGAAGCGGAGCTGGGGGTTCCTCACCGGCCGGGAGCCAGACATCCGGGCCCTCACCGACGCGGTCGGCTTCCACTACAAGTATGACCCCGCGACGCAGCAGTTCGCCCACGCGGCGGCCATCACCGTGCTCACGCCGGAGGGCCGGATCTCCCGCTACATGTACGGCATCGACTTCCCGCCCAAGGACCTGCGGCTGGCGCTGGTGGAGGCGGGCGGCGGGCGGGTGGGCACCAGCTTCGACAAGGTGCTGCTCACCTGCTACCGCTACGACGCCGCCGGCCGGCGGTACAAGCCCTACGTCTTCGGGTTCATCCGCGCCGGCGGCCTGCTGGTCTTCGCGGCGCTCGCCGCCACGCTCGCGGTCTTCTGGCGGCGCGAGGCGAAGGGGAGGACCGCGTGAACGAGCTCATGCGCCGGATGCTGTTCCTCCCCGAGCAGGCGTCGCAGTACGCCCGGGACGTGGACCACCTCCACTACTTCGTCATCACCACCACCATGCTCGCCGCCGCCGGGGTGGCGCTCACGGTGCTCTTCTTCTTCGTCAAGTTCCGTCGCCGCTCCGAGTCGCAGACCACGCCGGTGGTGAACCCCAAGCCCATCCACGAGGTGCTCTTCATCGGCGTGCCGCTCGGCTTCTTCCTGCTCTGGTTCGCCATCGGCTTCCCGCAGTACGTGCGGCTCCAGACCCCGCCACGCGACGCCATGGACGTCTACGTGCAAGCCAAGAAGTGGATGTGGAAGTTCTCGTACGCGGGCGGCCCCAACGGCATCGACGTGCTCCACGTGCCGGCGGGCCGGCCGGTGCGGCTGCTCATGACCAGCCGCGACGTGATCCACTCGTTCTTCGTGCCGGCGCTGCGGCTCAAGCAGGACGTGCTGCCCGGGCGCTACACGCAGACCTGGTTCAACGCCGACCGGCCGGGGCGCTACGAGCTCTTCTGCGCCGAGTACTGCGGCATGGGCCACTCGGCCATGCTGGGCGAGATCGTGGTGATGAAGCCGGCCGACTTCGACGCCTGGCTGGCCGACGCGCGCCGCTCCGGCTCGCCGGCCGTCGACGCCGCCATGAGCGAGGAGGAGCGGGTCGACCCGCGCCAGAGCCTGCCGGAGCAGGGGCGGCGGCTCGCCGCCGAGTACGGCTGCTTCAAGTGCCACACGGTCGACGGCACCCGCCACATCGGCCCCACCTGGCTCGATCTCTACAAGAAGACCGAGCGGCTCGACGGCGGCAAGACGGTGGTGGCGGACGAGGGCTACCTCACGGAGTCGATGATGGACCCGCGCGCCAAGATCGTGGCCGGGTACCAGGCGGTGATGCCCACCTACCAGGGGAAGATCCCGGCGCCCGAGATCGCCGCGATCGTGGAGTTCATCAAGTCGCTGCGGACGGATGCCGTGAAGGTGGAGCCGTCGAAGGGCCCGGTCTATGAACCCATCCGAAAGTAGCGTGGTCTACAACACGCCCAACTACCTCAACGCGGAGTCGGGCGTCCGCTCCTGGCTCCTCACCCGCGACCACAAGCGCATCGGGGTGATGTACCTCGTGCTCACCAGCGCCGCCTTCGCGCTCGGCGGGCTCTTCGCCATGCTGATCCGGATCGAGCTGCTCACGCCCGGTCCGACCATCATGAGCGCGCTCACCTACAACCGCATGTTCACGCTCCACGGCGTGGTCATGATCTTCCTCTTCATGGTGCCGGCCATCCCCGGCATCTTCGGCAACTTCTTCCTGCCGCTCATGCTGGGCGCCCAGGACGTGGCCTTCCCCAAGCTCAACCTGCTCTCGGTCTACCTGTACCTGGTGGGCGCGGTGATCGCGGTCTGGGGCATGATCCACGGCGGCGCCGACACCGGCTGGACCTTCTACGCGCCCTACAGCACCACCACCCCGACCAAGGTGGTGCCCATCCTGCTCGGCGCCTTCGTCATCGGCTTCTCCTCGATCGTCACCGGCATCAACTTCATCGTCACCACCCACACCATGCGCGGCCCGGGGCTCACCTGGGACCGCATGCCGCTCTTCGTCTGGTCGATCTACGCCACCAGCGTGATCCAGGTGCTGGCGACCCCGGTGCTCGGGATGGTGCTGCTGCTGGTGGCCATCGAGCACGCCTTCGGCTTCGGGATCTTCGACCCGGCCCGCGGCGGCGACCCGGTGCTCTTCCAGCACCTCTTCTGGTTCTACTCCCACCCGGCGGTCTACATCATGGTGCTGCCGGCCATGGCGGTGATCAGCGAGGTGGTCTGCGCCTACGCCCGCAAGAACATGTTCGGCTACAAGGCGGTCGCGTACAGCTCGCTCGGCATCGCCTTCGTCGGCTTCTTCACCTGGGGCCACCACCTCTTCACCTCGGGGCAGTCCACCTTCGACGCCGGCATCTTCGGCGTGCTCTCGATGTTCGTGGGCATCTTCACCGCCATCAAGGTCTTCAACTGGACGGCCACCCTCTACCAGGGGGCCATCAAGTTCACCGCGCCCTTCGCCTACGTCTGCGGCTTCCTCTTCTTCCTGGTCTTCGGCGGCATGACCGGGGTGGCGCTGGCGACGGTGTCGCTCGACGTCCACTGGCAGGACACCTACTTCGTGGTGGCCCACTTCCATTTCATCATGGTGGGCGGCACCATCATGGCCTTCCTGGCGGCCATCCACTACTGGTGGCCAAAGATGTTCGGGCGGATGTATCCCGAGGGCTGGGCGCTGGTGGCCGCCTGCCTCATCATCCTCGGCTTCAACGCCACCTTCATCCCGCAGTTCCTGCTCGGCAACATGGGGATGCCGCGCCGCTACTACTCGTATCCGGCGCAGTTCTGGCCGCTCAACGTGGCCTCCACCGCCGGCGCCACCTTGCTCGGGTTCGGGTTCCTGCTGATCCTCGTCTACCTCCTGATCTCGCTCCGCCACGGCAAGGTGGCGGGCCCGAACCCCTGGGGCTCGCGCGGCTTCGAGTGGAACACCCCCTCGCCGCCGTCGGCCCTCAACTTCCCGGTGCCGCCGGTCTTCACCCACGGTCCTCACGACTACACCACCGGCGCCGAGTCCCCACCCTCGGCGCCCGGGGAGCCCGAGCATGCCTGAGCTCACCGCCCGCGCCGCGCCGCCGCTGGCGCACCACTTCGTCACCATGCGCCAGCAGACCGAGGCCGCGCGCCTCGGCATGTGGCTGTTCCTGGTGAGCGAGGTGCTGCTCTTCACCGGCCTCTTCACCGCCTACTCGGTCTACCGGTTCCTCTACGCCGGGGTCTTCGAGGAGGCGAGCCGGCACGGGGTGGAGCTGTGGGCCGGCACCACCAACACCTTCGTGCTCATCACCTCGTCGCTGACGGTGGCGCTCGCCTTCCACTTCGCCCGGCTCGGCCGCGGGAGGCTCGCCGCGGCGCTGCTGGTGGTCTCGCTGCTGCTCGGCTTCGTCTTCCTCGGGATCAAGGCCGTCGAGTACACGAACCACTTCCACGAGGGGCAGCTGCCGGGGAAGTACTACACCTTCGCCGAGGTGCAGGGTCCGGGCGCGAGCATGTTCTTCACGCTCTACTTCATCATGACCGGGCTCCACGGCGCCCACGTGGTGGTCGGCATGACGGTGCTGGCGGTGATGGCGGTGCGCGCCTGGCGCGAGGAGTTCGGCCCCGAGCACTACGCGCCCATCGAGATCGCCGGCCTCTACTGGCACCTCGTCGACCTCATCTGGATCTTCCTCTACCCGCTGCTCTACCTCATCTGACGGGAGCGGACCGCATGGCCCACGAGAACGCGGCAGAGCTGGAGGAGCACCACGGGGCGGGGCGCTACCTCGCCGTCTGGGCGGCGCTCTGCGTGCTCACGGTCGGCACCTTCCTCGCCTCCCGGCTGAGCCTCGGCCCGCCCTGGCACCTGCTGGTGGCGCTCCTCATCGCCGGCGCCAAGGCCTCGCTGGTGGCCCTCTTCTTCATGCACCTCTGGGATCAGCCAGGGGTGAACCGGCTGGTCTTCCTCACCTCGCTCGTCTTCGTGGCGCTGCTCATCGGGCTGGTGCTCCTCGACAACGCCACCCGCTTCCCGCTCGCGAACCCGCCGAACGAGCGGACGTTGCGCTTCCAGGCGCCGGGCGGCGCCGAGCCCCACGTCCGGCCCGGCGAGCGCCAGCAGGGGGAGCCGGGCGCCATCGGCCGGCCGGCGTCGGAGCGCTGATCGATTGACCCCCGCCGCCGCGGTCCACACCTTTCCGGCATGGGGACGGCGGGGGAGGGGAAGGGCGCCATCGGGCGCCGCCGCTGGGCCATCGCCGAGGGTTACATCCCGCCCTTCTCCTCGGGGAGCGGCGGGCGGGCCTTCGAGAGCCACGAGACCGCCTGCCTGCTGAACGCCGGCCCGGCCGACGCGCACGTCCGCATCACCCTCTTCTTCCCGCACCGCGAGCCGGCCGGCCCGTACCTGGTGACCGTGCCCGCGCGGCGAACCTTGCACCTGCGCTTCAACGACCTGCAGGCGCCGGAGCCGGTCCCCCGGGGCGCGGACTACGCCAGCGTCATCGAGTCCGACGTGCCCATCGTGGTGCAGCACACGCGGCTCGACGCACGGCAGGCGGAGACGGCGCTGCTCAGCACGGTGGCCTGGGCGGAGTGAGGCGCCGGGAGCGCGGAGCCGGAGGGGGGACGATGGCGATCACGGTGGGGCAGTTCATCCTCGAGCGGCTGCGGGCGTGGGGCGTCCGGCGCATCTACGGCTACCCTGGCGACGGCATCAACGGCGTGCTCGGCGCCTTCCCCAAGGTGCCCGAGCTCGCCTTCGTGCAGGTGCGCCACGAGGAGATGGCGGCCTTCATGGCCTGCGCGCACGCCAAGTTCACCGGCGAGGTCGGCGTCTGCCTCGCCACCAGCGGCCCCGGGGCGATCCACCTCCTCAACGGCCTCTACGACGCCAAGCTCGATCACCAGCCGGTGGTGGCCATCGTCGGCCAGTCGGCGCGCGCCGCGCTGGGCGGCGACTACCAGCAGGAGGTGGACCTCCTCTCCCTCTTCAAGGACGTGGCGAAGGAGTACGTGCAGCAGATGCACGTGCCGGAGCAGGCGCGGCAGCTGGTGGACCGGGCGGTGCGCATCGCCGTGGCCGAGCGGACCGTCACCTGCGTGATCCTGCCCAACGACGTGCAGGAGCTGCCGGTGAAGCAGCCGCCGGAGAAGCACGGCACCGTGCACACCGGCATCGGGCAGGGCCACGCCACCCCGCGAGTGGTGCCGCGGGAGGAGGACCTGCGCCGCGCCGCCGACGTGCTCAACGCCGGAGGGAAGGTGGCGATGCTGGTGGGGGCCGGGGCCCTGCGCGCCGCCGACGAGGTGACCGCGGTGGCCGACGTCCTCGGCGCCGGGGTGGCCAAGGCGCTCCTCGGCAAGGCGGCGCTCCCCGACGACCTGCCGTGGGTGACCGGCTCCATCGGCCTCCTCGGCACCAAGCCGTCCTGGGACCTGATGATGGAGTGCGACACCCTCCTCGTGGTCGGCTCCTCCTTCCCCTACTCGGAGTTCCTGCCGCCGGAGGGGCAGGCGCGCGGCGTGCAGATCGACCTCGACGGCCGGATGCTCTCCGTCCGCTACCCGATGGAGGTGAACCTGGCCGGCGACAGCGCCGAGACCCTGCGCGCGCTCCTGCCGCTCTTGCGGCGCAAGCCGGACCGGGCCTGGCGCGAGAAGATCGAGCGGGAGGTGGGGCGCTGGTGGAAGGTGCTGGAGGCGCGCGCCATGAACGCCGCCCGCCCCATCAACCCGCAGCGCGTCTACTGGGAGCTCTCGCCGCGGCTCCCGGCCAACGCCATCCTCTGCGCCGACTCGGGCTCCTCCGCCAACTGGTACGCGCGCGACCTCCGCATCCAGAAGGGCATGATGGCCTCGCTCTCGGGCAACCTGGCCACCATGGGGCCGGGGGTGCCCTACGCGATCGGCGCCAAGTTCGCCTTCCCCGACCGGCCGGTCTTCGCGCTGGTGGGCGACGGGGCCATGCAGATGAACGGCAACGAGGAGCTCATCACCGTCGCCAAGTACTGGAAGGAGTGGCGCGACCCGCGGCTGGTGGTGCTGGTGCTCAACAACCGGGACCTCAACCAGGTGACCTGGGAGCAGCGGGTGATGGAGGGAGATCCCAAGCTCGAGGCCTCGCAGACGCTGCCGGACTTCCCGTACGCGCGCTACGCCGAGTCGCTGGGGCTGGCCGGCCTCCGCATGGAGCGGCCCGAGGACGTCGGGCCGATCTGGGACCGCGCCCTGAAGAGCGACCGCCCCTGCGTGGTGGAGGCGATCACCGACCCCGAGGTGCCGCCGCTCCCGCCGCACATCAGCTTTGACCAGATGAAGGGGTTCATGAGCGCCATCGCGAAGGGCGATCCCGACCGCGGGGCCTTCATCCGCCAGGCGTGGAAGGACATGCTGAAGAGCTGGACGGCGTGATGGCTGGGCGGCCGGAGGCGTGGGTCGAGGGAGTGGAGGTCTCCGCCTTCACCGTGCCGACCAGCGCCCCCGAGTCCGACGGCACCCTCGCCTGGGATCGCACCACGCTGGTCTGGGTGGAGGCGCGCGGCGGAGGGGAGCGCGGGGTGGGCTACGGCTACGCCGACCTCGCCACCGCCCGGCTGGCGCGGGAGCTCCTGGCGCCGCTCGTCGCCGGGCGCGATCCGCTCGACGTGGCGGGCGCCTGGAGCGCCATGGTCCACGCCATCCGCAACCTGGGCCGGCCGGGGATCTGCTCCATGGCCATCGCCGCCGTCGACGCGGCGCTCTGGGACCTCAAGGCGAAGCTGCTCGGGCTCCCGCTGGCGCGCCTGCTCGGACAGGTCCGCGCGGCCATCCCGGCCTACGGCAGCGGCGGGTTCACCTCGTACTCGGAGGCCGAGCTGCGGGCCCAGCTCGGCGGCTGGGCGGCCGAGGGGCTCGGGATGGTGAAGATGAAGGTGGGGCGCGACCCCGCGGCGGACCCGGCCCGCGTGCGGGCGGCGCGCGAGGCGGTCGGCCCGGGGGTGGCGCTCTTCGTGGACGCCAACGGCGCCTATCGGCGCAAGCAGGCGCTTCGGCTCGCCGAGCTCTTCGGCGCGCAGGGGGTGGCCTGGTTCGAGGAGCCGGTCAGCTCGGACGACCTCGACGGGCTGCGGCTGGTGCGCGACCGCGCGCCGGCCGGCATGGAGGTCGCCGCCGGCGAGTACGGCTACGACGCCTGGTACTTCCTGCGCATGCTCCAGGCCGGGGCGGTGGACGTGCTGCAGGCGGACGCCACCCGCTGCGCCGGCATCACCGGCTTCCTCGAGGTGGGGGCGCTGGCGGCCGCCTTCGGCGTGCCGCTCTCGGCCCACTGCGCGCCCTCGCTGCACGTGGCGCCCCTCTGCGCGCTGCGAGCCGCCGTCCACGCCGAGTACTTCCACGACCACGTGCGGCTCGAGGGGATGCTCCTCGACGGGGCGGCGCGCGCCGTGAAGGGCGCGCTCTCGCCCGACCTCTCCCGCCCCGGGCTCGGCCTCGCCCTCAAGGCCGCCGACGCCGAGCGCTTCCGGGCCGCCTTCTGAAAAGGACCTCGCCGTGAACTCCCTCGAACCGCACCCCACCCACCGCTTCCGCATCCCCGGCCTCGGTCCGGCGGCCGTGCCGGAGGCCCGCGCGCTCGAGGAGGAGCGGCCCCGCCCCGGGGAGTGGGTCACGCTGGAGGCGGCTCGCGCGCTGGAGCAGGACCTGCGCCGCGCCCTCGAGGGCGAGGTGCGCTTCGACGCCGGCAGCCGCGCCCTCTACGCGACCGACGGCTCCAACTACCGCCAGGTGCCCATCGGCGTGGTGATCCCGCGGAGCGTGGAGGACGTGGCGCGGACGGTGGCGCTCTGCCGGCGCCACGGCGCCCCGGTGCTCTCGCGCGGCGGCGGCACCAGCCTGGCTGGCCAGTGCTGCAACGTGGCGGTGGTGATCGACTTCTCGAAGCACGTGAACCGGCTGCTCTCGCTCGACGTGGCCGGCCGCTCGGCCTGGGTGGAGCCCGGCCTGGTGCTCGACTCCCTGCGCGACCGCGCCGAGGAGCACCACCTCACCTTCGGCCCCGATCCCTCGACGCACGACCACTGCACGCTGGGCGGGATGATCGGGAACGACTCCTGCGGCGTGCACTCGGTGATGGCCGGGCGCACCGCCGAGAACGTGCTGGCGTTGGAGGTGCTCACCTACGACGGGGCGCGCCTCACCGTGGGGCCGACCAGCGACGACGAGTACCACCGGATCGTCGACGCCGGCGGCCGGGCCGGCGAGATCCTGGCCCGGCTGCGGATGCTGCGCGACCGCTGCGCCGGCCTGGTACGGCTCCGGTACCCCAGGATCGAGCGGCGCGTCTCGGGGTACAACCTCGACGCCCTCCTGCCGGAGAACGGCTTCGACCTCGCCCGCGCGCTGGTCGGCTCGGAGGGGACCTGCGTCACCGTGCTGCGCGCCAAGGTGCGGCTCGTGCACAGCCCGCCCCACCGGGTGCTGCTGGTGCTCGGGTACCCGAGCGTCTACGAGGCCGGCGACCACGTCCCCCGCATCCGCGAGTTCCAGCCCATCGGGCTCGAGGGGCTCGACGACCGGCTGGTGGAGGACATGAAGCGGAAGAAGCTCCACCCGGAGCGGGTGCGGCTGTTGCCGGAGGGGAAGGGCTGGCTGCTGGTGGAGCTCGGCGGCGACACCCGCGCCGACGCCGAGGCGCAGGCCCGCCGCTGCATGGACGCGCTCCGGCGCGAGCGCGGCGCCCCCTCGATGAAGCTCTTCGACGACGCGCGGGAGGAGGCGATCGTCTGGAAGGTGCGCGAGTCGGGGCTCGGCGCCACCGCCCGGGTGCCGGGGCAGAGGGACACCTGGGAGGGATGGGAGGACTCGGCGGTCCCGGTGGATCACGTCGGCCGGTACCTGCGCGATCTGCGCGCCCTGTTCGAGGAGTTCGGGTACGGCTGCTCCCTCTACGGCCACTTCGGCCAGGGCTGTATCCACACCCGCGTCGACTTCGACCTCGCCACGCGCGAGGGGATCGCCCGCTACCGGGCCTTCGTGGAGCGCGCCGCGGACCTGGTGGTCTCTCACGGCGGCTCGCTCTCGGGCGAGCACGGCGACGGGCAGTCCCGTGCCGAGCTGCTCCCCAGGATGTTCGGCCCGGAGCTGGTGGACGCCTTCCGCGAGTTCAAGGCCATCTGGGATCCGTCGGGCAAGATGAACCCGGGCAAGGTGGTCGACCCGTACCCGCTCGACTCCAACCTCCGCCTCGGCGAGGGCTACCGGGAGCTCGCCCCGCCGACCTGGTTCGGCTTCGAGGCCGACGAGGGCCGCTTCGGCCGCGCCACCGCCCGCTGCGTCGGCGTGGGCGAGTGCCGGCGCGATCACGGCGGGGTGATGTGCCCCTCGTACCGGGTGACGCGCGAGGAGCTGCACTCCACCCGCGGGCGGGCGCGGCTGCTCTTCGAGGCCATGGAGGGGGAGCCGCTGCGCGGCGGCTGGCGCGAGCCCGCGGTGAAGGAGGCGCTCGACCTCTGCCTCTCCTGCAAGGGCTGCAAGAGCGACTGCCCCATGAACGTCGACATGGCGAGCTACAAGGCCGAGTTCCTCTCGCACTTCTTCGAGGGGCGGCTGCGGCCGCGGGCGGCCTACGCCATGGGGCTGGTGATGTACTGGGCGCGGCTGGCGTCGCTCGCGCCCGGGCTCGCGAACCTCGGCGCCCGCGCGCCGGGGCTCTCGGCCCTCGCCAAGTGGGCGGGCGGGATCGCGCAGGCGCGCCAGGTGCCCCGCTTCGCGCCCTACACCTTCCGCGAATGGTTCCGGGCGAGGCCCCGCCACTTCACCCACGGCGACCCGGTGATCCTCTTCCCCGACACCTTCAACGACCACTTCCACCCGGAGGTCGCCATCGCCGCGGTCGAGGTGATCGAGGCGGCCGGCGGCGAGGTGCGGCTCCCCGACCGCTGGCTCTGCTGCGGCCGACCGCTCTACGACTACGGCATGCTGCGGCAGGCGCGCCGGCTGCTGCTCCGGCTCCTCGACGCGCTCACGCCGGCGGTGGAGGCGGGCGTGCCCGTGGTGGGGCTCGAGCCCTCGTGCGTGGCCGTCTTCCGCGACGAGCTGGTGGACATGCTCCCGCGCGATCCACGGGCCCGCGCCCTCTCCGAGGGCGTCTTCACCCTCGCCGAGTGGCTCGAGCGGCGCGGGGACCGCCACGCGCCCCCGCGGCTCGGCGCGCGCGCGGTGATGCAGGGCCACTGCCACCAGCACGCGGTGATGGGGCTCGAGTCGGAGGAGCGGGTCGCGCGCGCGGCCGGGCTCGAGGTCACCCTCCTCGACGGCGGCTGCTGCGGCATGGCCGGCTCCTTCGGCTTCGAGGCCGGCGAGCGCTACCGGGTGTCGGTGGCGGCCGGGGAGCTGGCGGTGCTCCCGGCGGTCCGGAAGGCGCCCGCGGACGCGCTGGTGCTGGCCGACGGCTTCTCCTGCCGCGAGCAGATCGCGCAGCAGACGGGGCGGCGGGGCGTCCACCTCGCCCAGGCGCTGGCGCTCGGGCTGCGGGGCGGGCTCCGCGCGGGCGCGCCCTGGCCGGAGCGGCTCGCCTCGGTGCCGCCGCCCCGACTGCCGGCGCGGGCGCGGGTCCGCAGGTTCCTGCCCCGGTTCGCGGCGGCGCTGCTCGTCGCCGGGGCGGTCGCGGCCTGGCGGCGCGCAAGGCGCCGGTGAGACGCTCCGCCGCCCGGCTGCTTCACCGACGCGGGGCCGGGGGGCCGAAGCGCTCCTCCGCGAGCGCCTCTTGCAGCCTCCGATCTTCCTCGGAGAAGCAGCACAGGACGATCCGCCGCAGCCCCGCGAAGCGGGCCAGCCCGGAGCCGACCTCCCCGAGCGCGATGCGCGCCGCCGGCTCCTTGGGGAAGCCGTACACGCCGGTCGAGATGGCCGGGAAGGCGATGGTGGCGAGCGTGCGCTCGGCGGCGAGCCGGAGGCTCTCGCGGTAGCACCGGGCGAGCAGCCGTTCCTCGCCGTCCTGCCCGCCGTGCCAGACCGGCCCGACCGCGTGGAAGACGAACTTCGCGGGGAGGCGGTAGGCGCCGGTGACCTTCACCTCGCCGGTCTCCGCGCCGCCGAGCGCCCGGCACTCCTCGAGCAGGCCCGGGCCCGCGGCCCGGTGGATGGCGCCGTCCACGCCGCCGCCGCCGAGGAGCGAGGCGTTGGCGGCGTTGACCACCGCGTCCACCGCCAGGGTGGTGATGTCGGCTCGGAGGATCTCGAGCCTGTCTTCGAGGAACGTGGCCATGCACCGATCCTAGCCGGGAGGGAGGACCGGGGCGCGGGCGCTCGCCGTCGGCTCCGCAGGCGCGGCGCTGCGGGTGGTCGCTGGCGCTCGCCGCCTCGCCACCCGCGCCCTAGCTTTGAGGCATGGCACAGGAAACCCTCCAGTTCGGACGCGTCACCGAGCGCGCCACCAGCGATCGGAAGGTGTGGCTCTTCGTACTGCCGATCATGGCGGCGCTCGTCCTCTTGCTCGTCTTCGCCGGCCTCGCCATCTCCAAGACCAGCGGCCTCGAGACGCAGGTGAGCCAGCTCACCGCCGCCAACCAGGAGCTCCAGAAGAACCTCGACGAGCGCGACAAGGTCATCACCGCCTCGCGCGCCGAGGACAGCGTGCTCCGCACCCCCGGCGCCGGGGCGACGCTGCTCACCGCGTCCGGCCCCAACGCCGCCTCGAGCGGGGTCGCCTTCTACCACCCCGAGTTCCACGCGGTGAACGCGTACCTGTTCGCCCTGGCCGCGCCGCCCTCAGGGCAGGAGTACCGGCTCGAGGTGGTGGTCGGAAAGGCGGGCGAGCGCAAGCCGGTGGCCAAGGTCGACCCGGACTCGTCCGGCTCGTCCTTCGTCTTCGCCAAGGAGCTGCCCGAGGGCATCACCGGCGTGAACGTGGCCCTCTATCCGGCCGGGCAACAGGACGCCCAGGCGGCGGCGAAGCCGCTGCTCGCCGGCGCGCTGCCGGGCGTGGGGCAGACGGGCGTGCTGGACCAGCGCGAGGCGCAGGCGCGCGCACCGGCAGCCGCGAGCCGGCGGGGCCGCTGAGCCGACGAGGGCTGTGAGCAGCCGACTGGGCCGGGGCCCTGAGCCGCGCGCTCACGGCCCGGTCACCGGCGCCTCCGCCTCTCCGCCCAGGGGCGCTCCGAGCTGCTCCAGCCTGCATTGCTCCGGCCGCTTGTCGGGCCTGAGCCGCACCAGTCGCGTCCCGTGGCGGAAGCGGCCGCCGCTCACGTGCCGGAACGCCACCTCGACCACCAGCTCGGGCCGCACGGCGACCCAGGCGGTGGAGCGGCCGCGCGCCCAGCGCGAGGGGCCGCCCGGCGCCGTGCCGCTGAAGCCGGCCGCCGGACCGTCGTCCGCCAGCGGCGCGACCAGCGCGGTGAGCCGCCCCCGCGTCGCCGCGTCGAAGCCGGAGCAGTGGCCCACGTGATCGAGCCGGCCGTCGTCGCGGTAGAGGCCGAGGAGCAGCGAGCCCACCTCCTCGCCGCGCGCCGCCCGGCGGAAGCCGCCCACCACGCAGTCGGCGGTGCGCTCGGGCTTCACCTTCACCATCGCGTCCCGCTCGCCCGAGCGGTAGGGCGCGTCGCGCCGCTTCGCCACCACCCCGTCGACGCCGGCGCGGCCAGCGAGCCAGCGCTCGGCCTCGGCCCGGTCGCGGGCCAGGGGAGAGAGCCGGACCGGGCCCTCGGCGAGGAAGCGCGCGGCGAACCGCTCCAGCGCCTCGCGGCGCACCGACAGCGGTGAAGCGGTCAGCGACCCCCCCTCCTCGTCCACGAGGAGGTCGAAGACCAGCATGGCCGCGGGGCGCTCGGCGGCGAGCCGCCGCACCCGGCTCGCCGCGGGGTGGATGCGCTGCAGGAGCTCCTCGAAGGAGAACCCGCCCGCCACCGGCACGACGATCTCGCCGTCGAGGATGAAGCGCTGCGGCGCGAGGGTTCCAAGGGCCTGGACCAGCTCCGGGAAATAACGGCCGAGCGGTTGCCCGGCCTTCGACTGGAGCGCCACCGCCGCGCCGTCCCGGTAGGCGAGGCACCGGAAGCCGTCCCACTTCGGCTCGAGCTGCCACCCCTCACCCTCCGGCAGCCCCTCGACCAGGCGCGCCTCCATGGGCGGGTAGGGCGGCGCAATGGGGAGCCCGAGATCCGGCCAGTCCATGCCCAAGCTTGGGGCTCGGCGACGAGGGCCGCCGCCTGGACCGCTCTCGAACGGTGCCGTGCCGCTTGACCCGACCGGGCCTCTTCAGGAAAACTGGCAGATCCCGCCGCACAGGTGGCTTTTCAATGGACCAAGGTGAGATGACACAGACCGGGTATCCCCAGAAGCAAGGGCTCTACGATCCGCAGAACGAGAAGGACTCCTGCGGTTTCGGGTTCGTGGTCGACCTCCAGGCCCGGCGGTCTCACGCCATCGTCCAGAAGGCCATCCAGGTCCTCGTGAACCTGGAGCACCGCGGCGCGGCGGGCAGCGAGAAGAACTCCGGCGACGGGGCCGGCCTGCTGCTCCAGGTGCCGCACCGGTTCCTCGAGCAGGAGCTCGCGAAGCAGGGGATCACCCTCCCGGAGCCGGGCGCCTACGGCCTCGGCATGGTCTTCCTGCCCAAGGATCCCCAGAGCCGTGCCGCCTGCGAGCAGCGCTTCGAGCAGGTGGTCCGCGAGGAGGGGCAGGAGGTCATCGGCTGGCGCGACGTCCCGACCGACAACGGCAGCCTCGGCCCCACCGCCAAGGCGAGCCAGCCCGTCATCCGGCAGCTCTTCGTGCGCCGCGCGCACGTGGGCGACCAGCTCGGCCTGGGTAAGGCCGACGACCTCGCCTTCGAGCGCAAGCTCTACGTCATCCGCCGCCTGGTGGAGAAGGCGGTCTCCCGCTCCGCCATCCCCGGCCGCGACGCCTTCTACGTCCCCAGCCTCTCGGCGCGCACCGTCGTCTACAAGGGGATGCTCAACGCCAACCAGCTCGCCTCCTTCTTCCCGGACCTCTCCGATCCGGCGATGGAGTCGGCGCTCGGCATGGTCCACTCGCGCTTCTCGACCAACACCTTCCCGAGCTGGTCGCGCGCCCACCCGTACCGGTTCATCTCGCACAACGGCGAGATCAACACCCTGCGCGGCAACATCAACTGGATGCACGCCCGGCAGAGCATGATGTCGTCGCGCCTCTTCGGCGACGACCTCAAGAAGGTGCTCACGGTGGTCGACACCGAGGGCAGCGACTCGGCCATGTTCGACAACGTGCTCGAGCTGCTCGCCATGAGCGGCCGCTCGCTCCCGCACGCCATGATGATGATGGTGCCGGAGCCCTGGAGCCGGCACGAGTCGATGAGCCCGGAGAAGCGGGCCTTCTACGAGTTCCACTCCTGCATCATGGAGCCCTGGGACGGTCCGGCCTCCATCGCCTTCACCGACGGGCGGGTCATCGGCGCGGTGCTCGACCGCAACGGCCTGCGCCCCTCGCGCTACTACGTCACCAAGGACGACATGGTGGTGATGGCGTCCGAGGTGGGCGTGCTCGACATCCCGCCCGAGCGCGTCCTCAAGAAGGGCCGGCTGCAGCCGGGCCGCATGTTCCTGGTGGACCTCGCCGAGAAGCGCATCGTCTCCGACGACGAGGTGAAGCAGAAGGTCGCCGGCGAGCACCCCTACCGGCAGTGGCTCGACGAGAACCTGGTGGAGCTGAAGGAGCTGCCGCCGCCGCCCTCGGTGATCGAGCCCGATCACGAGACGGTGCTGCGGCGCCAGGAGGCCTTCGGCTACACCGCCGAGGACGTCCGGATGCTCATCGCCCCCATGGCGAGCACCGGCACCGAGCCCATCGGATCGATGGGCACCGACACCCCGCCGGCGGTCCTCTCGCAGAAGCCGCAGCTGCTCTACAACTACTTCCAGCAGCTCTTCGCGCAGGTGACCAACCCCCCCGTGGACGCCATCCGCGAGGAGCTCATCATGGCGGTGGACACCGCCATCGGCCCCGAGGGGAACCTGCTCGAGCCCGGGCCCGAGTCGGCCCGCCAGGTGGGGCTGCCCACCCCGCTGCTCCGCAACGAGGAGCTGGAGAAGTTCCGCCAGCTCGACGGCACGGCCGCCTCCCACGGCTTCAAGAGCCTCACCCTCCCCACGCTCTTCAAGGTGAGGGACGGCGGGGCCGGGCTGCGCAAGGCGCTCGAGGACCTGCGCTGGAAGTGCTCCGAGGCGATCGCCGAGGGGCACAACGTCATCATCCTCTCCGACCGCGGCCTCGACGAGGAGCACGCGCCCATCCCGGCGCTGCTGGCGGTGGCGGCGGTGCAGCACCACCTGCTCCGCGAGGGCTCGCGCACCCGCGTCGGGCTGGTGCTCGAGACCGGCGAGCCACGCGAGGTGCACCAGTTCGCGCTGCTCATCGGCTACGGCGCCTCGGCGGTGAACCCGTACCTCGCCTTCGAGACCATCCACGACCAGATCCGGCTGGGGATGATCGAGGGCCTCGACGCCGAGACCGCCGAGAAGAAGTACGTGAAGGCGATCAACAAGGGCATCGTCAAGGTCTGCTCCAAGATGGGCATCTCGACCATCCAGAGCTACCACGGCGCCCAGGTGTTCGAGGCCGTCGGCCTGAACCAGGACTTCGTCGACGAGTACTTCACCTGGACCGCCACCCGCATCGGCGGCGTCGGCATCGACGTGGTGGCGAAGGAGGTCAAGCTCCGCCACGACCGCGCCTACCCGCCCAAGCGGCCCATCGTCCACAAGCAGCTCGGCACCGGCGGGCAGTACCAGTACCGGGCCGACGGCGAGCAGCACCTCTTCAACGCCGAGACCATCCACAAGCTGCAGTTCGCCTGCCGCAGCGGCAGCTACGAGGTCTTCAAGGAGTACACGAAGCTCGTGAACGGCATCTCCACCAACCTCGCCACCCTGCGCGGGCTGATGGACTTCGTGCCCACGCCGAAGCCGGTGCCCCTCGAGGAGGTGGAGCCGGTCGAGGCCATCATGCGCCGCTTCAAGACCGGCGCCATGAGCTACGGCTCCATCAGCAAGGAGGCGCACGAGACCCTGGCGGTCGCCATGAACCGGATCGGCGGCAAGTCGAACACCGGCGAGGGCGGCGAGGATCCGGCGCGCTACCAGCTCGAGCCCAACGGCGACTCCAAGAACAGCGCCATCAAGCAGGTCGCGAGCGGCCGCTTCGGCGTCACCAGCGACTACCTGGTCCACGCCAAGGAGCTGCAGATCAAGATGGCGCAGGGGGCCAAGCCCGGCGAGGGCGGCCAGCTCCCCGGCACCAAGGTCTACCCCTGGATCGCGAAGACCCGCCACTCCACCGCCGGGGTGGGGCTCATCTCGCCGCCGCCGCACCACGACATCTACTCCATCGAGGACCTGGCGCAGCTCATCCACGACCTCAAGAACGCCAACCACCAGGCCCGCATCTCGGTGAAGCTGGTGGCCGAGGTGGGCGTGGGCACCATCGCCGCCGGCGTCGCCAAGGCGCACGCCGACGTGGTGCTCATCTCCGGCTACGACGGCGGCACCGGCGCCTCGCCGCTCACCTCCATCAAGCACGCCGGCATCCCCTGGGAGCTCGGCCTCGCCGAGACCCACCAGGTGCTGGTGCTCAACAACCTCCGCAGCCGCATCGCGGTGGAGTGCGACGGCCAGCTCAAGACCGGCCGCGACGTGGTGATCGCCGCCCTGCTCGGCGCCGAGGAGTTCGGCTTCGCCACCGCCCCGCTGGTGGTGATGGGCTGCGTGATGATGCGCAAGTGCCACCTCAACACCTGCCCGGTGGGCGTGGCCACGCAGGACCCGCTCCTGCGCAAGCGCTTCACCGGCGATCCGGCCCACGTGGTCAACTTCATGCGCTTCCTGGCGCAGGAGGTCCGCGAGTACATGGCCGAGCTGGGCTATCGCACCATCGAGGAGATGGTCGGCCGCTCGGAGCGGCTGGAGATGCGGCGCGCCGTCGACCACTGGAAGGCCCGCAACCTCGACTTCTCCAAGATCCTCTTCAAGCCCACGGTGCCGAAGCACTACGGCCGCACCTGCCAGATCCCGCAGGACCACGGGCTCGACGAGGCGCTCGACACCACCACGCTGCTCGAGCTCTGCCGGCCGGCGCTGGAGGACAGGAAGCCGGTCGCGGCCACGCTGCCCATCCGCAACGTGAACCGGGTGGTGGGCACCATGGTCGGGAGCGAGCTGACCCGGCGCCACGGGCCCGGCGGGCTGCCGGAGGACACCATCCGGCTCACCTTCCAGGGCTCGGCCGGCCAGAGCTTCGGCGCCTTCATCCCGAAGGGCATGACGCTCACCCTGGAGGGCGACGCCAACGACTACATCGGCAAGGGGCTCTCCGGCGGCAAGCTGGTGGTCTTCCCGCCCAAGGAGAGCACCTTCGTGGCGGAGCAGAACGTCATCGTCGGCAACGTGGCGCTCTACGGCGCCACCTCCGGCGAGGCCTTCTTCCGCGGCGTGGCCGGCGAGCGGTTCGCGGTCCGCAACTCCGGCGCCCACGCGGTGGTGGAGGCGGTCGGCGACCACGCCTGCGAGTACATGACCGGCGGGCGGGTGGTGGTGCTCGGCGCCACCGGGCGCAACTTCGCCGCCGGCATGTCGGGCGGCATCGCCTTCGTCGTCGACGAGGACGGCCAGTTCGCGAAGCGCTGCAACCGCGAACTGGTGAGCCTGTCGCGGGTGGAGGACGAGGCGGAGCTGGCGCTGGTGAAGGGGCTCATCTCCAAGCACGCCCTCTACACCGGCTCGAGCCGCGCCCGCGCCATCCTCGACGGCTGGGACGAGTGGCTGCCTCGCATCGTGCGGGTGATGCCGAACGACTACCGGCGGGTGCTCGAGGCGCAGGCCAGGATGCGCGAGAAGGGGCTCTCGCCGGAGGAGGCCGAGATGGCCGCCTTCGAGATGAACACGCACGACGCGATGCGGGTGGGTGGAAACTAGCCATGGGAAAGCCGACGGGATTCATGGAGTACCAGCGGGAGCCCTCGCACCTGCGGCGGCCCGAGGAGCGCCTCCAGGACTGGAGCGAGGCCCACCCGCCCTACGCCGAGGAGACGCTCCGCACCCAGGCCTCGCGCTGCATGGACTGCGGCGTGCCCTACTGCCACACCGGCGTGATGATCGCCGGGATGGCCTCCGGCTGCCCCATCAACAACCTCATCCCGGAGTGGAACGACCTCGTCTACCGGGGGCAGTGGCGTGAGGCGCTCATCCGCCTCCACAAGACCAACAACTTCCCCGAGTTCACCGGGCGGGTCTGCCCGGCGCCCTGCGAGGGGAGCTGCACCGTCGGCCTCGACGGCCAGCCGGTCACCATCAAGAACATCGAGGTCAGCATCATCGACCGCGCCTTCGAGGAGGGCTGGGTCAAGCCGCAGCAGCCGCAGGCGCGCACCGGCAAGCGGGTGGCGGTGGTGGGCTCCGGCCCGGCCGGCCTCGCCTGCGCCGCCCAGCTCAACAAGGCGGGCCACGCGGTGACCGTCTTCGAGCGCGCCGACCGGGTCGGCGGCCTGCTCATGTACGGCATCCCCAACATGAAGCTCGACAAGGGGGTGGTGGAGCGCCGCGTCCGGCTCCTCGCCGACGAGGGCGTGCGCTTCATCACCAGCGCCGAGGTGGGCAGGTCCTTCCCGGCCAGCCGCCTGGTCAGCGACTTCGACGCCGCCGTGCTCTGCGGCGGCGCCACCCAGGGCCGCGACCTCCAGGTCGAGGGGCGCACCCTGCAGGGCATCCACCTCGCCATGGAGTTCCTGGCGGCCAACACCAAGAGCCTGCTCGACTCCAAGCTCGCCGACGGCAAGTACATCAGCGCCAAGGGCAAGCACGTGGTGGTCATCGGCGGCGGCGACACCGGCACCGACTGCGTCGGCACCTCGCTCCGCCACGGCGCGAAGAGCGTGACCCAGCTCGAGATCATGCCGCGCCCGCCCGACCAGCGCGCGGCGAGCAACCCCTGGCCGCAGTGGCCCAAGGTCTACAAGATGGACTACGGGCAGGAGGAGGCGGCGGCGCTGTTCGGCGCCGACCCGCGGCAGTACCTCGTGAACACCCGCCGCTTCGTGGGCGACGCCGCCGGCCAGGTGAAGGAGATGGCGATCTTCGAGGTGGAGTGGGGCAAGGACGCCCAGGGCCGCTTCGTCCCCAAGGAGAAGCCGGGCACCGAGCGCGTCATCCCGGCCGACCTGGTGCTGCTCGCCCTCGGCTTCGTGGGCCCGGAGAAGGGCGGCATGCTCTCCGACCTGGGCGTGAAGCTCGACGAGCGCGGCAACGTCTGGACCGACGACGAGAAGATGACCAGCGTCCCCGGCGTCTTCGCCGCGGGCGACATGGCCCGCGGGCAGTCGCTGGTGGTCTGGGCCATCCACGAGGGGCGCAAGGCGGCCCGCGGGGTGGACAAGTATCTGATGTACGGGGAGACGGTGCTGCCGTAGGCGGCGCGCGGGCTTCTCTGCGCTTCACGGGCCGCGCTCCGGGGGTTCCGGGGCGCGGCCTCGTCGTGCGTGCCCAGCGAGTTGGGACGTGCATGCGCTGGCGGATTGTCACCCCCGACCCGCTCCTGCCCGGCACCGCTCCATGTGCTCCCGCCCGAAGACCGCCTCCGCGTGAAGGAGATTGTGCGTGCGGCAACGCAGGCGCAGGTTGTCGGCCGTCGGCGGGCCGCCGAGCGCGGCCGGGACCACGTGGTCGAGCTCGAGCTTCCAGCGGCTGGCGCAGCGGATGCCGTCGGGCGCGGTGAAGGTGCAACAGCCCGCGTCGCGGGCCCAGACGGCGCGGCGGACCGCGGCGGGGATGGCGCGGGGAGAGGCGGTGGCGGCCGAACACGCGTTGGCTGCGCGTGGCCGCGCCGGAGGCAGCGCACCCTTGCGGCGAGCGTGGGTTTCCACAGCGCAGCGAAGCGCCACCTTGAGCACCGAGGCGAGGTCGCCCCTCGGGATCTTGTGGGCGAGGAGGGCGGCGAGCGCCTCGAGGTCGGCCTTGGCTTCCGGATCCAGGGTGACCCGCAGCGACCACTGGTCGGTCGAGACGGCGCGCACCTCGGGGCGGCTCCCCTCAGCCTCGCGCGGTGTGGATGGGGGCACCGCCAGCGGCGCGGGTGAGGCCGGCGCCAGGCCGAGCGGCGTCACGGGAGCCAGCTGGGCAGGGGTATCGGCGTGAGAAGTTTCGAGCCGAACCGGTCCTAACGCGGGCGCCTGTGAGGCCGCGGCGAGTGGCAGTCTCCGGAGACCGTCCGCGGGAGCCTGCCGCGGCTTCACCGATGCGACGATGGCCTCGACCTCGGCCTTGGTCATGAACTCCGCCCGGCGGGTCAGCTCGTCCACGTTGTCGTCGGTCAGTACCGGGCCCAGCTGGCAGAGCGTAGACAAGCAGAGCCGGCCGTCGCGCAGGGCTCCGTCGAGCTGGGGAAAACGGCGGAGCACGCGCATCGCGCCGATGCGCCGGCCGGCGGCGCCCTCGCGCAGGTGGAGGGCGCGCAGGCAGTACTCCCAGAGCGACGGGTAGCCCAGCTCCGCGAAGGAACGGCGCCGGTCGAGCTCGTCCAGGTGGGCGAGGAAGTCGGCCTGCACGTTCCGCTCCTCTCCGGCGAGCGATGCGAGCCTTTCCGACAGAGATTGTGCGTCGAGCAACGAGAGATCTGCGATCGCCATGGTGCCCCCGTGATTGCGACCATCGTAACGCCGGATCTCCGCGCGCTCGGAAACGGCGCAGGATGCCCTCAGGCGCGTTTTCGGCAGTACGGATTCGCGGGCGGGCCGCGAAGATCGCGCGTGGGCCTGGCGGGCTTCCGCGCAGCCTGGGCCTTGCTTTATGCGATGGCCGGATGGCGCGATTGCGCTTCGGTAAAAATGCGTCAAGCGCAATAAGGATACGCCCCAACTGAGCTATCTCTGGAGATAGCATGCAGCAATACTCCTCGGTGCCGAAGGGAAGCCCGAGTCCTTCACCCCCCGCCCACTCGATGGACGGCGTCGAGCCACACCGTCTCCGGCTGCTCGACGGGCGCGATGTCCAGGTTCACGACGATGGGATCGGCGCCGCTCCGCACGATCACGCAGTCGAGCGGCGCGTCCGGGCTCGCGTTGATCTCCTGGTGCGGCACGAACGGCGGCACGAAGATGAAGTCGCCGGGGCCGGCCTCGGCCGTGAACTCCAGGTGGTCGCCCCAGCGCATCCGCGCGCGCCCGCTCAGGACGTAGATCACGCTCTCGAGCTCGCCGTGGTGGTGGGCGGCGGTCTTCGCGTTGGGGTGGATCTTCACGGTCCCGGCCCAGATCTTCTGCACGCCGGCCCGCGCCCGGTCGATGGCGCTGGCTCGGTTCATCCCTGGGGTCTGGGGGGTGTTGGCCGAGCGCACGCTCGCGCGGCGGCCCGCTCGCAAGCTCCTCGCACCCCGTTCCGCTCCGCTGTTACAACCGCCCGATGCTCTCATCGCTCGGGAACGGGAAGCTGGCGGCGATCGCGATCTTCGTGGGCGCCGCGGCGCTGGAGGTGGTGGGCGACGCGGTCATCCGCAAGGGGATGCGCGGCGGCGGGACCGTCCTCGTCGCGCTGGGCTTCGCGGCGCTCGGCAGCTACGGCGTGGTGGTGAACCTGCTCCAGCTCGACTTCTCCCGGCTGCTGGGCGCCTACGTCGGGATCTTCGCGGTCGTGAGCGTGCTCGTGGGCCGACTCGCGTTCCAGGACCAGGTGCCCACCTCGACCTGGCTCGGCCTCGCGGTCATCCTCGGAGGCAGCCTGATCATCCACCTCGGGCGTGGTGGCGCGTGAGCGGGCCAGGCGACCGCGGCCCGCGGGTTCACACCCCGAACCGCGAGCGCAAGGCGCTGAGCCCCTGCGCCAGCGCGTCGCCGCCCTGCGGGACCTGGCCGTTCGGGGTGAGGTGATCGACGAGCCCGGGCAAAAGCTGCGACAGCGCCTGACTGACCGCGTCCGGGCTGATCCCGTGCTGCTGCGCCAGCTCCTGCACCTTCGGCCCGAGCGCCTGCTCGATCTGGCCGGGCGACACCGGAAGGTTCTGACCGGTGCCGATCCAGGACTGGACGAGGTGTCCGAGCCCGTTCTGCTCGAAAGCCTGCACCAGCCCGCCGAGTCCGCCCCCCTGTCCGCTTCCGATCATCTCCAGGAGCGACTTCGCGATCCCCGGCGAGGCGGCTGCGCCGCTTCCTCCCAGCATCGAGCCGAGGTTGTCGAGCAGGCCCATGGCGTCCCTCCCTGCGTGAAATGGAGGGAGCATCCTATTGCCCGCAGATCGGCGCGCCTCGGCCCCGTCGGGGCGTGGTCCTCCGCTCTCCGGCACGACGCCACCCTTGCTCACCCGCCCGGTCGCATCTTGTCGACGATGTCTCGCCATCCCTCGTGGCGCGTGGGTCAGGCTGCCTTGTGCCCCTCGGTCGCCGGCGCGCCTACCGCCGGCGTCTCTGGCTCACACGTGCTCGCAAGTAAGAAAATGCCGACGCCGAGTGGCTGACGGTGGCTGAACCCTCTCGGCGGCACACGACGCGCCGCGCGGTGCTCGCAGCGAGGCAGGCAAGGTTCGGGCACTTTCTCCCGCAGTATCGCCGAGGTGGACCGCGAGTCGGTTCCTCGTCGCTCGATCTGCTCGGCGGCGACGACCAAAACGGATTGACTCGTTCGCGGCAAAGCGCGTAACCGTGAGTGAACGAGACGCGTGACGGTGATGACTACAAATCTCGGTGAGTGAAGACATGAGCCGAGAGAAGAACAGCGGCCGGCGTGGGTCGATCGTCGAGGGCGGGCGTCATCGACGGGAGCTCGACCAGTTGGGTCGCGAGCTGCGCACGATGACCGAGTCGCTGCGGAGCCGACGCATGGAGCTCGAGCGCATGCGCCTCGCCGCGAACACCCAGGCTCCCGATCCGTTGTCCGAGGGGAGCGTTGCGCAGGCGAAGGAACCAGGAGCTCCCGACTACGGCACCGAGGTGGGCCGCGGCGATCGCGCCGGGAAGCCGGGGCGCGCGCCGACCGCGACGTGACCCTCCGCCGCGGGCCCCGGGCGAGGAACCTCCAGGCCGGCGATCCGGCACAGGAGGTCCCAGTCGAGGTGGGCGAGGACGTGGTCGGCGAGCCGGTCGTACTCCTCCTCCCGGGTGGCGATGCGGGGGCCCGGCTCGGCCGCGAGCCCGCGGCGCTGGCGCAGGCTCCGGAGGAGCGTGGCCCGCACGGCCTCGTCCTCGAGGAGCCCGTGGAGCAAGGTGCCGACCACCGCGCCGCCCTCCGAGACCGCGCCGTCGGCCAGCGCCGCGGGCGCGCCGTTCCGCTCGGCGAGCTCGAAGGCGGGATGGGCGCCGGGCAAGAGCTCGAGATCGCCCATGTGGATCTCGTAGCCGTCGATCAGCGCCGGCCCCGGCACGCCCAGGAAGGAAGGGCTCGCCACCCGGGCCCTGGCGCGGGCCGTCACCTTCTGCCGGGCGAACCGGGTCCGCACCGGCAGCAGCCCCAGCCCGTCCACCCGAGGCGAGGAGGACTCGACGCCCAGCGGATCGTGGATCGACTCGCCCAGCATCTGGCACCCGCCGCAGATGCCCAGCACTGGCCGGCCCTGGCGCGCCAGGCGCGTCACCTCCGCGGCGAGCCCGGTCGCCCGCAACCAGGCGAGGTCGTCGGCGGTGCACTTCGAGCCGGGGAGCACCACCAGGTCGGCGCCGCCCAGGTCGCGCGGGTGCTCCACCCAGCGCACCACCACGCCGGCCTCGTGCTCCAGCGGCTCGAGGTCGTCGTAGTTGGAGATGCGCGGCAGCCGGATCACCGCCACCTCGAGCTCGCCCGGGCGGGCGGGGCGGTCGCCGCGCCGGTCCTCGAGCGAGACCGAGTCCTCGTCGGCGATCCGCAGCTTGCGCAGCCAGGGCAGGACCCCCAGCACCGGCACCCCGGTCCGCCCGGTGAGGAAGTCGAGCCCTGGCTGCAGGAGCCCCACGTCGCCGCGAAACTTGTTCACCACGAAGGCGGCGATGCGCGCCCGCTCCGGAGGGTCGAGCAGCTCGAGCGTGCCCACGAAGGCGGCGAAGACCCCGCCGCGGTCGATGTCGCCCACCAGCAGCACCGGCGCGTCGGCGGCGCGCGCCACGTCCATGTTGACGATGTCGCGGTCCTTGAGGTTCACCTCGGCCGGGCTGCCGGCACCCTCGATGACCACCACGTCCACCCGCGCGCGCAGCCGCGCCAGCGCGGCCGCCACCACGCCGCGCAGCTCCGGCTTGCGCGCGTGGTACTCGGCGGCGCGCATGCTGCCGATGGGCTTCCCCAGCACCACCACCTGCGAGCAGGCCTCCCCCTCGGGCTTGAGCAGGATGGGGTTCATGTCCACGGTGGCGGGGAGACCAGCCGCCTCGGCCTGCACCGCCTGGGCGCGCCCGATCTCGCCGCCGTCGGCCGACACCGCCGAGTTGAGCGCCATGTTCTGCGCCTTGAACGGCGCGACGCGCAGGCCGGCGCGGCGGAAGAGGCGGCAGAGGGCGGTGGTGACGAGGCTCTTGCCGACGGACGAGGCGGTCCCCTGGACCATGACGGTGCGGGCGGTCATCGGAGCTCCTGGGCGAGCGCTTCCAGCAGCCGCTCCCGCTCGCTCGCGGGCCGAACGGCCACGCGCAGGAAGCCGGAGAGGCCGAAGGAGGCGCAGTCGCGGACGAGGACGCGGCGCCGGAGCAGGCGGGCGCGCAGGCCGGCGGCGTCGCCGGCCGGGAAGACGAGGTAGGGGGCGATCGAGGGGAGGGGCGCGAGCCCGAGGGCGCGGAGGCCGGCCGCGGTCACCTCCCGGTCCTCCCGCAGCCGCGCGCGGCAGGCGGCCACGAAGCCGTCCGCGCCGAGCGCCGCGATCGCGGCGGCCTGGGCCGCGCTGCTCGTGCTCCAGGCCGGGCGGGAGGCCTCGACGGCGCGGGCGAGCGCCGCGGGCGCGAGCAGGTAGCCGGCGCGAAGCCCGGGGATGGCGTGCTCCTTGGTGATCGACCGCAGCCGGACCACGTTCGGGGGGAGCGGCAGCGCCGACTCGCCGGCCTGATCGGAGAGCGAGAGGAAGGACTCGTCGAGGATCACCAGCGTCCCCGCGAGCCGCTCCGCCAGCGCTGCCACCCCGGCGAGCGGGACCGGCGCGCCGACCGGGGTGGTGGGGGCGCAGAGGTAGACGCCGGCCGCCCCGGCGCGCTCCGCCGCGGTGGCGGCCGCCGCGAGGTCGGGCGCGAAGCCGTCCTCGGGGCGGGCCCGCCAGCCGTGGAGCCGGGCGCCGGCAGCCTCGGCGGCGGCGCCGAACTCGGAGAAGGCCGGCTCGACGGCGAACGCCGCGGCGCCCCCGGCGAAGACGACGCGGCAGAGCGTCCAGAGCAGATCGGCCGCACCGGCGCCGAAGACCACCTCATCCGGCGCGACCCCCGTCCGCGCGGCGACGGCGCGCCGTACCGCCGCGGCGGTCGGGTCCGGGTAGAGGTGCACCGGCGCGCTCCGGGCCGCCGCCAGCACCTCGGCGCAGGGGCCGTAGGGGTTCACGTTGACGCTGAAGTCGAGCACCTCCTCGGGCGCGAGGCCGAGCGCGTCGAGCTCGGCCGCGAGGGCGCCGCCGTGGTGGCGCGGCGCCGGGGACTTCCAGCTAGGTCCGGCCATGGAGCCCTCCCGCGGCGACGGCCGCCAGCGCGGCGGCGAGGAGGGCGGCCGCGCGGACGAGCCGCCAGGCGGCCCCGATGCTCTCTGCGTCGGGCGGAGCGTCCTCCGCGCCGAGCCGGTAGTGGCCGGGCTTCTCGAGCGCCACCCCGAGGAGGCCCGCCATGGCGGCCATGGGGCGCCCGGCGTTGGGGCTCTCGGTGGCGCCGCCGTCCCGCCGCAGCACCTGGGCGCCGCGGCGCGCGTCGGCCCCGGCGAGGAGGCCGGCGGCGAGGAGCAGGAGGGCCGTGAGCCGGGCCGGGACCAGGTTCCAGAGGTCGTCGAGCCGGGCGGCCGGCTTGCCGAGCCACTCGAGCCGGCCCCGGTAGCCGATGCGGGCGTCGAGGGTGTTGGCGGCGCGGTAGGCGAAGGCGCCGGGCAGCCCGAGGAGCGCGAACCAGAAGAGCGGGGCGACGACGCTGTCGGAGGCGTTCTCGGCGAGCGACTCGACCGTACCGGCGGCGAGCTCCGAAGGGCCGAGCCGCGACGGGTCCCGGCTGCAGAGCGCGCGGAGCCCGTCGCGCGCTCCGGCGAGGTCGCCCCGGCGGAGCGCGTCGCGGACCCGCAGGCCGGCGCCGCCGAGCGCGCGCAGGGCGAAGGTGGGCTTGAGCGCCAGCGCCGCGAGCGGCACGCCGGCCCAGCCGAGCCGGCGCGCCGCCGCGGCGACTGCGAAGGCGCCCGCCGCGAAGAGCCCGGGGACGCCAACCGCCGCGAGCGCGCCCCAGGCGAGCTGGCGCGCCCGCCCCGAGGCCGGCGCGCAACGCTCGAGGAGCGAGAGCGCGCGGCCCATCCAGACCACCGGGTGGAGGGTGGCCGGGTACTCGCCCAGGGCGAGGTCGATCGCCAGGGCGAGCGCGAGGGTGGCGGCGGCGGGTCCCAAGGGCGCCTCTGGCTAGGCCTTGCCGCTCACCCCGGCGGAGGCGAAGGTGGCCATCTCGCGCAGGATGCGCACCGATGCGTCCACGAGGTGCATGGCCAGCGCGGCCCCGGTCCCCTCGCCGAGGCGGAGGTCGAGGTCGAACAGCGGCTCCTTGCCGAGCGCGGCCAGCACGTGGCGGTGCCCGGCCTCCACCGAGCGGTGCGAGGCGAGCACGGCGTAGCCGGCGCGCGGCGCGATGCGGACCGCGCTCAGGGCGGCGACGCTGGCGATGAAGCCGTCGGTGAGCACCGGGATCCGCCTGGCGGCGGCGCCGAGCACCACCCCGGCCAGCCCGGCGATCTCGTAGCCCCCGAGCGCGGCCAGCACGCCGAGCGGGTCGGCGAGGTCGGGCCGGTTCACCTCCAGGGCCCGCGCGATCACCTCCACCTTGTGCCGGTGGGCCTCGTCGCCGATGCCGGTGCCGCGCCCGGTCACCTCCAGCGGCGCCCGGCCGGTGAAGGCGGCAGCGAGGGCGCTCGCGGGGGTGGTGTTGGCGATCCCCATCTCCCCGATGGCGAGGAGCGTCAGGCCCCGGTCGGCGAGCTCGTTGGCGACGGCGATGCCGGCCTCGAGGGCGGCCGTGGCCTGGGCGCGGCTCATGGCCGGCCCGCGGGCGATGTTGGCGGTGCCGGGGGCCACGCGCACCGAGCGGATGGCGGGGCTCGCCGGCAGCGGCGCCTTCACGCCCATGTCCACCACCAGCACCTCGGCCCCGGCGTGGCGCGCCAGCACGTTGATGCCGGCCCCGCCGCTCGCGAAGTTGAGCACCATCTGGGCGGTCACCTCCTGCGGGAAGGCGCTCACGCCCTCCTCGGCGACGCCGTGGTCGCCGGCCATGATCACCACCGCCTTCCGCGGGAGCTCCAGGTCGGCGGTGCCGCGGACCGACGCCAGCGCGCAGGCCAGATCCTCGAGCCGGCCCAGGCTGCGGGGCGGCTTGGTCTTCTGGTCGAGCCGCGCCTGCGTCTCGCGGGCGGCGGCGAGGTCGGGCTCGGGGATGGCGGTCAGGGTGCGCTCGAGAAGGCTCATGGCTTTGGTTCCTCTGGTTGGGGGTGGCAGCAGCGCTCCACGAAGCCGGCGGCGGCCTCGGGGCAGGAGGCGAAGTGGACGTGGACGTAGGAGCCGAGCACCGCGCCCCGGGCGTAGCCCTCGAGCGCCGGTGCGCCGCCGCGGCGGCGGCTGAGCGCGTAGGCGCGCGGGAGGTCGTCGGGGACGTGCAGCAGCTCGGAGTAGCGGAACTGGTGGCCGCGCAGCCGCAGGCCGGCGGGCCCGAGCGGCGTCTCGGCCAGCGTCTCGACCTCCACGTAGCCGAGGGCGGCGAGCCGGTCCTGCATCACCGCCGTGCCGGGAAGTATCCCGAGCATCGGGAAGGTGGCGCCGTCGCGGGTGCGGATCGCCTCGCAGAGCGCCATGAGCCCGCCGCACTCGGCGTAGACCGGCCGGCCGCTTGCGGCGAAGGCCTTCACCGAGGCGCGCAGGGAGGCGTTGCCGGCGAGCGCGGCGGCGTGCTCTTCCGGGTAGCCGCCGCCGAGGTAGAGCCCGTCCACCTCGGGGAGCGCCGCGTCGTGGAGCGGCGAGAAGCGGACCAGCCGCGCGCCGAGGGCCTCGAGCCTTGCGAGGTTGTCCTCGTAGTAGAAGTGGAACGCCTCGTCGAAGGCGACGCCGATGCGGCAGCGCTCGCTCGCAGGCGGGCGCGGCGCGGCAGGGGCGGGGAGGGGCGGCGCCGAGCGCGCCAGGGCGAGGAGGGCGTCGAGGTCGAGCCAGGCCTCCGCCAGCTGGCCCCAGGCGTCGAGCCGGGCCTCGGGGGCCGCGGCGTCGTCCGCGGTGAGCAGCCCGAGGTGCCGCTCCGGGAAGGCGAGGCCGGGCTGTTCCGGGAAGCCGCCCAGCACCGGGGGCGAGGCGAGCGCCGCGCGCAGGAGCTCGAGGTGGCCGGCGCTCCCGACCCGGTTGCAGACCACGCCCCCGAGCCGCACCGCCGGGTCGAAGCCGGCGAGGCCGCCCGCCACCGCCGCCACCGTGCGCGCCATGCCGGAGGCGTCGAGCACCGCCACCACCGGCGCCTCGAGCCACTTCGCCAGCTCGGCGGTAGAGCCCTCCTCCGAGGTGGGGGAGGCGCCGTCGTAGAGCCCCATCACCCCCTCCACCAGCGCCAGGTCGGCGCCCGCGGCCGCCCGCGCGAAGGTGGCGAGCGAGGCCTCCCGGCCCATCATCCAGCCGTCGAGGTTGTGGGCGGGGCGGCCGGCGGCGCGGGCGTGGTAGGTGGGGTCGAGGTAGTCCGGGCCGCACTTGAACGGCGCCACGCGCAGGCCCCGCGCGCGGAAGGCCCGGGCGAGCGCCACCGTGGCGGTGGTCTTCCCGGCACCGCTCGAGGCGGCGGCGATCACCAGGCGCGGGATGGATAGGAGGTCGGCCATGGTCAGAAGTCGATCCCAGGCAGCGCCCGGGCGCCGCGCTCGAACGGGTGGCGCAGGGACCGCATCTCGGTGGCGAGGTCGGCGGCGGCGAGGAGCGCCGGGGAGGCGCCGCGGCCGGTGATCACCGCGGTCACCCCGGGCGCCCGGCTCGCCAGCGCTGAGAGCACCTCCTCCTCCGGCACGAAGCCGTGGCGGAGCACGTGGGTGAGCTCGTCGAGCACCACGATCCGGTGCTCGCCCGCGGCGAGGAGCGCGCGGGCCCGGGCCCAGGCGGCGCGGGCCGCGGCGGCGTGCACCTCGGGATCGTCACCCTCCCAGGTGAAGCCCTCACCCATGCAGAGGAAGGTGAGGCGCGGCAGGGTGGCGGCGAGGAGCCGCTCGCCGGTCTGCCAGCGCCCCTTGATGAACTGCACCACCGCCACCGGCAGCCCGCGCCCGAGCGCCCGGAAGGCGAGCCCCAGCGCGGCCGTGGTCTTGCCCTTGCCGTCCCCGGTGTAGATCACGAGGAGCCCCTCCGGCGCGCTCACGGCCGGCCTCCGGCGCGATGCGGCGCGAGCTTCTCGCGGAGGGCCACCACCTCGCCGACCACCAGCAGCGCGGGGCCGTCGCCGGGCGCGCCCTCCACCTTGCCGGCGAGGTCGGCCAGGGTGCCGGTCACCACCTGCTGGTCGGGCCGGGTCGCGTTGGCGATCCAGGCGGCCGGGGTCGAGGCCGGCCGGCCCAGCTCGACGAGGCGCGCCAGGTTGGGCCCGAGCGCGCGCGAGGCCATGTAGAGCACCAGCGTCCCGCTCCCGGCGAGCTTCGGCCAGTCGCTCCGGCTCGTCCGGCCGAGGCCGAGGTCGTGGCCGGTGGCGAAGGTGACGTCCGAGCTCACCTCGCGGTGGGTGAGCGGAAAGCCGGCGCCGGCGGCGGCGCCGAGCGCGGCCGACACCCCCGGCACCACGTCCCAGGGGACGCCCGCCTCGGTGAGCTCCTCGGCCTCCTCGCCGCCGCGCCCGAAGACGAACGGGTCGCCGCACTTGAGCCGCACCACCACCTTGCCCTCGGCGGCCCGCGCCAGCACCGCCGGGTGGAGCCGCAGCGGATGGCGCGACGAGCCGTGGTGGCGGCGGCCGACCGGCACGAGCTCCGCGCGCGGCCCGGCCAGCGCCAGGAGCGGGGCGGGAACGAGCTCGTCGTAGGCCACCACGTCTGCGGCGCGGAGGAGCTCGAGGGCGCGGACGGTGAGCAGGCCCGGATCCCCGGGTCCGGCGCCGACCAGGTGCACGAAGCCGCGGCGCGCCGGGGCGGCGCCCCCGCGTCCCTCCGCGCCGGTCGCTCCGGCGGCGCGCGCTCTGGCGAACCGCTCCAGCGTCCAGGCGAGGAGTCGCCGGGCCGCGCTCATCGGGAGCCCTCCGGCTGGCGGGCGGCGCGCCAGCCGTGGCCGAACCCGGCCGCGTAGAGCCGCGAGTCGGGGAAGCCCTCCGCGGCGAGCGCCGGGCCGACCAGGATCATGGCGGTGGCGCCCACGCCGGCCGCCCTCAGCTCCCCGGCGATGGTCGCGAGCGTGCCGCGGAAGACGCGCTCGTCGGGCCAGCTCGCGCGGTGGACCACCGCCACCGGGCAGTCCGGCCCGTAGGAGGGGAGCAGCGCGGCCACCACCTCCTCCACCAGCCCGGCCGAGAGGAAGAGCGCCAGGGTGGCGCCGTGCCGCCCCAGCTCATCGAGTTCCTGGCCGGCCGGCACCGGGGTGCGGCCCGGCGCGCGTGCGACGATCACCGCCTGCGAGACCCCGGGCAGGGTGAGCTCGCGCCGGAGCGCCGCCGCGGCGGCGGTGAAGGAGGAGACGCCGGGGACCACGTCGTAGGAGATGCCGAGCGCGTCGAGCCTGCGCATCTGCTCGGCGATGGCGCCGAAGAGGCACGGGTCGCCGGTGTGGACCCGGGCCACGTCCTCCCCGGCGCGGTGCGCCGCGGCCATCCGCTCCACGATCTCGTCGAGGGTCATCCCGGAGGTGTCGAGCACCTCCGCGTCGGGGCGGGCGCGGGCCACCACCGCCGCCGGCACGAGCGAGCCGGCGTAGAGCACCACATTGGCGGCGGAGATGAGGTCGGCGGCGCGGAGCGTGAGGAGGTCCGGCGCGCCGGGGCCGGCACCGATGAAGTGGACCATCACCGGCCGTCCTCCTTCCAGCAATACTTGTCGCCGTAGCCGCGCGGGGTGACGAGGAGGCCCTCGAAGGCGTAGGTGGTGCTGGAGCCGACGAGGAGGGTGGTGGTCATGCCGATCTCCTGCTCGAGCAGGTGCTCGAGGTCGGTGAGGACGCAGCGGCCCCCCTCGCGGTAGGCGTCCGAGACCACCGCCACCGGGGTGGCGCCGGGGCGGTGGCGGAGCAGGATCTCGCGCGCCTCGGCGAGCGGGCGCCGCCGCCGCGCGCTCGCCGGGTTGTAGAGGGCGAGGACGAAGTCGGCGGCCGCGGCCGCCTCGAGCCGCCGCGCGATCACCGGCCAGGGCGTGAGGAGGTCGGAGAGCGAGACGGCGCAGAAGTCGTGGCCGAGCGGGGCCCCGGCGAGCGAGGCGGCGGCGGAGAGCGCGGTCACGCCCGGCACCACCGTCACCTCCGGCGCGGCGCCCCGCCGCCAGCCGGCCTCGCGCAGCACCTCGAGGGCCAGGCTCGCCATGCCGTAGATCCCCGCGTCGCCCGAGGAGACGAGCGCCACCCGGGCGCCGCCGCGTGCGCGCTCGACGGCCGCGCGGGCGCGGTCCAGCTCGCCGGTCATGTGTCCGGCGATCAGCTCCTTGCCTTCGACGAGCGGCCCGAGGAGCGCGAGATAGGTGCGGTACCCGACCACCACCTCGGCGGCGGCGAGGGCCTCGCGCGCGGCCAGGGTGAGCTGGTCGGCGGCGCCCGGGCCGATGCCCACCACGCAGAGCTTGCCGGCGTCGTTCATGCGGAGGTTCCCTTCTCGTGGCGGGCCGGGCCGCCCAGGGCGGCGGCGAACGGCAGGCGCGCCACCGCGAGCGTCATGGAGCGCCCGGCGCCGGGCTCGGTGTAGACCTGCTTCGGCACCAGCAGCCGGTCGGCGCCGGCGGCCCGGAGCGCCGCCGCCTCGGCCACGGCGCGCGTGCCCACGAGGCGCCGCACCTGCTCCGAGGGGCGCTCGATGCCCGGGGTGGCGTCGAGCTCGGCGGCGGTGAAGGTGCGCAGGGCCTCGCCATACCGCGCCGCCAGCGCCAGGAGCGCAGGCTCGGCGGCTTTGAGATCGACCGTGGCGACCGCGCGCACCGAGGCGGCGGAGAGGCCGGTTCGGGCGAGGAGCGACTCGACGCCGCGCGCCACCAGGTCGGGCGGAGCGCCGCGGTCGCAGCCCACCCCGACGACGAGGCTCCGCGGCCGGTAGAGCACCGCCCGGGCGAAGCGCTCCCGCTCCTCGTCGCGCGGCAGCCGGTCGGTGACGAGGAGCAGCGCCTCGTGGCGGAGGGGATCCCAGGCCGCGAGCGACGGCGCGCGGGTCACGTTGGCGGGGAGGGCGCGGGCCTCCGGCCACCAGCCGGGCTCGCCCGCCTCCTGCACCAGCAGCACCGGCGCGCCCTCCACCACCGCGCGGGCGGCGCGGGCGGCGTTGCCGTGCGGGTCCTCGAAGCGCCAGCCGAGCTCGCGCCCGAGCAGGTCCACCGCCAGCGTCTGGCGCACGTCGGAAGCGGTGGTGATCACCGGCAGCGCGCCGAGCGCGGCCGCTACCTCCTCGGCGAGGGCGTTCGCGCCGCCGAGGTGGCCGGAGAGGAGCGAGATCGCGAACCGGCCGGCCTCGTCCACGCAGACCACCGCCGGATCCTGCCGCTTGTCCTGGAGGAGCGGGGCGAGGAGCCGCACCACCGCCCCGGCGGCCATCACGAAGACGTGGCCCCGGTACGCGCCGAACGCCGGGGCGAGGGCGGCCCGGAGCGGGAGCGGGAAGGTGGTCGCGCCCGGGGGCGCGACGGCGGCGAGCCGCTCGGGGACGTGCACCTGCGCGCCGAGCCGCGCCGCCAGGCGGGCCGCGAGGGCCACCCCGCCGCGGGTGACGGCGTGGACGGCGATGGGGCGCGGGCCGCTCACCGGCGCGCCTCCGCCGCGCGCGTCAGCAGCACCGTGGAGAAGTAACCGGGCCGGCCCTCGATCGCGGCGAGGTCGCGCGTCACCCGCTCCCCGCCGGTGCTGGCCCCAGTGACCAGCACCGCGCGCTCGAGGAGCCCCTCGCGGCCGAGCGCCGCGCGCAGCTCCGGCAGCACCCCGCCCGCCTTGAGCAGGAGCACCGTCTCGAACTCGGCCGCGAGCCGGCCGAGCTCGCCGAGGGCCGAAGGCGCAGGGACCACGGCCAGCCGCCCGTCGCCGTCGGCGAGCGGGACGAGCGCGGCCGCGGCGACCGCGGTGAGCGAGGAGACGCCCGGGACGACCTCGATCCGCGCCTGGAAGGCGCGCGGCGCCTCCGCGAGGAGGTCGAGGAAGGTGCTGTAGAGCAGCGGATCGCCCTCGGTGACGAAGGCCACCGCGCGGCCGGCGGCGAGCCGCGCCGCGACCTCGGCGGCCGCCGCCTCGCGCGCGGCGCGGCGCGCCTCGGGATCGCGCGACATGGGGAAGGTGAGGAGGAGCGTCTCCTGCCCCGGGACCTCGCCCACCGCCTCGCGCGCGATCCGGAGCGCGAGCGAGCCGTCGCCCTCGGCGCGGCGCGGGGCCGCGACCACCGGCACTGCGCGGAGCAGCGCCGCGGCTCTGAGGGTGAGGAGGTCGGGGGCGCCCGGGCCCACGCCGACGCCGTAGAGGATGGGATCGATCACGACCAGGCTCCGGGCGGCTTCACCGCGGTGACGAGGTGGACGGGAGAGAGGGGCGAGAGCCGGGTGCGGCCGGCGAGGGGCGCCGAGCGGGCAAAGGCGGCGAGGAGCACCTCGGGGGCGGCGCCTGCCCGGGCGAGCACCCGGCGGGCCTCCTCCAGCGTCTCCAGCGTCACCGCGCTCACCACCAGGCGGCCGCCCGGGCGCAGCCGCGCGAGCGCGAGGTCGAGGATGGAGGCGAGCGCGCCGCCGCTCCCGCCCACGAAGACGGCGTCGGGCGGCTCGAGGGGCTCGAGCGCTTGCGGGGCGCTCCCGGCGACGACCCGGAGGTTGTCGGCCCCGTGGGTCCGCGCGTTCCGCCGGAGGTGCTCCAGGCACTCCGGGTCGTGCTCCACGGCGTAGCAGCGCCCCGAAGACGCGAGGAGCGCGGCCTCGATGGCCACCGAGCCGGAGCCGGCCCCCACGTCCCAGATCACGCTCTCCGACCCGATGCCGAGCGCCCCCAGGGCGAGGAGCCGGACCTCGCGCTTGGTGACGAGGCCGCGCCGCCGCTCGAAGGCCTCGTCGGGGAGGTACGGGATGACGTTCGGCGGCGACCAGCCCTCCGGTCGCAGGAGCAGCAGCACGTTGAGCGGGGCGACGTCGGCGAGGGCCGCGAGCGCCTCGAGCGAGAGCCGGCGCACCCGCTCGGCGGGGCCGGCGAGGTCCTCGCACAGGACCGCCTCGAGGTCGCGCACGCCGTGGTCGAGGAGGTGGCGCGCCACCGCGCGCGGGGAGCTCTCGACGTCAGTGAGCAGCGCCACCTTGCGCTCACGCCGCAGCCGGGCGGCGAGCCCCTCGCGGCCGCGGCCGTGGAGCGAGAGCCAGGTGGCGTCGTCCCAGGGGAGGCCGGCGCGCGCGAAGGCCCACTGCACCGAGGTGGGGTGTGGGATGAACTCCAGGTCCAGCGCGGGCAAGCGCCGGAGCAGCCGCGCGCCGATCCCGAAGAAGAGCGGGTCGCCGGAGGCGAGCACGCACACCGGCGCCTCGTCGGCCAGGGCCGCGAGCCGGTCGAGCGCGCCGTCGAGGTCCTTCCCCAGCACCACCCGCTCGCCCTGGAACTGCGGGAAGAAGGCGAGGTGGCGCGCCCCCCCGGCGAGGACCCGCGCCTCCGCCACCGCGCCGGCGGCGCGGCTCGTCAGGCCGGCGCAGCCGTCCGCGCCGATCCCCACCACGGTGATCGCCCGCCTCACGCCGCCACCTCTGCCCCGAGGGCGAGGAGCGCGTGCACCGCGGCCACCGCCACCGGGGTCCCGCCCTTGCGCCCGCGCGCCACAAGATAGGGCACGGGGAGGGCCAGCGCCGCCTCCTTGGCCTCGGCCGCACCGACGAAGCCCACCGGCACCCCGATCACCAGCGCCGGCCGGACGCCCTCCTCCACCACCAGCCGCTGCACCTCGGCGAGCGCCGTGGGCGCGTTGCCCACCGCCACCACCGCGCCGTCGAGTAGGCCGAGCCGCCGGGCCTTGCGCACCGCCTCCGCGGCGCGGGTGCCGCCGCTGGCCCGGGCGGCCGCGACCACGTCGTCGTCGCCGATGAAGCAGCGCGCCTCGCAGGCGAAGGCGGCGAGGCGGGCGCGGGACAGGCCGGCGACGATCATGTTGACGTCCGCCAGCACCGGGGCGCCGCGCCGCAGGGCCGCCACCCCGGCCGCGACCGCGCCCGGGCCGAAGACGAGGGTGCGGGCGAAGTCGAGGTCGGCGGTGGCGTGGACGATCCGGCGCGCCACCTGCCACTCCGCTGCTGAGAAGGGGTGCGGCCCCACCTCCGCGTCGATGAGGGCGAAGCTCTGCTCCTCGATGCGGCGGCCGGCCGCGGTGAGCTGGCGCATGTCGCTCATGGCCGCTCCGGGAGCAGCGGGAAGGTGGCGCGCGGGGCGCCTTCGAAGTCGACCAGCACCGCGCGCACCGGGAGCCGCGGCCCGGCCTCTCGCTGGAGCGCCTCGGCGGCGCGCCGGCAGAGGCGCGGGGCGAACCCGGCGAGCGCGGCCGCGTCCGCCAGCTCGAGGGCGTGGCGGGCGGTGTTGGCGCGCGCGATCTCGCCGGCGAGGGCAGGCCCGGCCCCGGCGGCGGCGGCGAGCTCGGCGAGGAGCGCCCCGTCCACCCGCGCGCGGGAGACGTGCGTCTGCAGCTCGCCGGCCGCCATCTTGGCGAGCTTGCCGACCATGGCCACCACCGTGGCCCGCGCCGCCCCGCCGCGAGCCGCGTGCCGGAGCCCGAGCCCCACGTCGTCGCCGGCCTGGATGAAGGCCGGCTCCGCCAGCTCGGGCAGGAGCGCCATCGCGAACCGCTCGGTCCGGCCACCGGTGGTGAGCGCGAGGTGCGTGAGGCCGGCGGCGAGGGCCACGTCGATGGCCTGGACCACGCTCACCCGCCAGGCGGCGGTGGAGAACGGGCGCACGATCCCGGTGGTGCCGAGGATGGAGATGCCGCCCAGCAGCCCGAGGCGCGGGTTGAGCGTGAGGGCGGCGAGCCGCTCGCCGTCGGGCACCGAGATGATCACCGCCGCGCCCGGGCGGGCGGCCGCCGCGAGCTCCAGCCGCACCATCTCGGAGATGTTCCGGCGCGGCACTGGGTTGATGGCCGGCTCGCCGGGCTCGAGCCCCAGGCCGGGGCGCGTGACCGTCGCCACCCCGCGGCCGCCGCGCAGCTCCACGCCGGGCCGGTCGGTGAGCGAGACCTCGGCCAGGATCTCGGCCCCGTGGGTCACGTCGGGATCGTCCCCGGCGTCCTTCACCACCCCGCAGCGCACCCAGCCCTCCCCGCGCTCGCAGCGCGAGACGGCGAAGCTCGCCTCCTGTCCGTTCGGCAGGGAGATGCCGATCCGCTCCACCATAGCCCCGGTCAGGAGCGCCCGCGCCGCGGCGCGCGCCGCGGCAGCGGCGCAGGCCCCGGTGGTGAAGCCGGTGCGGAGCGCCCGGAGCGGGCTGGCCGTTTCGGCCATGGGTCGGGGGAGGGACATTCCGTCAGCGGGCCTGGGCCGGGCGCGGGCAGGCGTCGCAGGGCAGCGCGCCCGCGCCCTGGAGGGCGTCGTCGAGGCGGGTCAGAAGCAGCCCGAGGAGCTCCTCCTGGACCCCGAGGTGGCTCGCCATCCGGACGTCGAGCTCCGGGTGGCGCCCGGCGAAGTCCCGCACCTCCTCGGCGAGCTGCTCCACCAGCAGGCCCTCGAACAGGAAGTACGGCAGCACCAGCAGTCGGCGCGGCCGGGAGAGCGCGACGCGCTCGGCGGCCTCCGCGAAGCGCGGGCGCGTGATGGCAATGAAGCTCGGCTCGGCGGCCGCGAAGCCGCCCGCTTCGCCCACCAGCCGCACCAGCTTGCAGAAGTCGCCGTTGGCGTCGGCGTCGCTCGCGCCGCGCCCCACGCCCAACAGGACGGTCTCGGCGGCGACCGCCTCGCCGGGAGGGAGCGCGGCCAGGGCGTGCCGAAGCGCGACCTCCACCATGGCGCGGTGGACCCCGAGGTGCCAGGCCGCCGCGAAGTGGACCTCCGGGAAGGCGCTGCGCGCCTGCGCCAGCGCGCGCGGCAGGTCCTGCTTCACGTGGCCTGCCGCGAAGAGGAAAAGGGGGAGCACCAGCACCCGGTCGGCGCGCGCGGCGAGCCGGGCCAGCCCCTCCTGCAGCAGCGGGCTCGCGAGCTCGATGTAGGCGTGCTCCACCGCGAGCCCGGGCCGGCGGGCCCGGAAGCGCGAGACCAGCAGCTCGAGCTCCTCGTTGGCGCGCGGCCGCCGGCTGCCGTGTCCGAGCACTAGGATCGCGATGCGTTCCACCGGGTGACCTCCTCGACGGTGAGCGGGACGTGCGGGTCGGCGGAGGCCTCGGGGTGCAGGGCGCGCCAGATCCCGGCCGGGAGCGGCGCGCGGACCCGGGCGCGGCGCAGCAGCGCCGCCTCGGCGAAGACCGCGCGGGTAGAGCCGTCGGCGAGGACCCGTCCCTCGCCGAGCAGGATCACCCGATCGGCGAGGTGGGGCACCAGGTCCACCGCGTGCGTGGCGGCGACGAGCGTCACCCCGGCCTGGGAGAGGACGCGCAGCAGCTCCACCACCCGGAACTCCCCCTCCGGATCGAGCCCGGCGGTCGGCTCGTCGAGCAGCAGGAGCCGGGGCCGCATGGCGAGGATCCCGGCCAGGCAGGCCCGCCGCTGCTCTCCGAAGCTGAGCGCCTCGACGGGGCGCGCGGCGAGGTGGTCGAGGCCGCAGCCCGCGAGAGCGACGCGGGCCCGGTCGAGCGCCGCCGGGGCAGCGAGCCCCTGGTTCGCGGGGCCGTAGGCGGCGTCCTCCAGCACCGTGGCGCCGAAGAGCTGATCCGAGGGGTTCTGGAAGAGGAGCCCGGCGCCGGCGAGGACCGCATCGCGCGGGGTCCGGACGGCGGCGCCGAAGACCCGCACCTCTGCCCGGCCGGCCCGGAGCAGCCCGACCGCGCTCTTCAGCAGGGTGGACTTCCCGGCGCCGTTGCCGCCCAGCACGGCGACCCGCTCGCCCGGCTGGACCTCGAGGGCGACGTCCCGGAGCGCGGGCGCGGCGCGGTCGTGCCCGAGGGCGCCGGCCTGGATCGAGAGCGCGGGGATCACCAGGGCGCCCTCCAGAGGAGGACGGCGCCCCCGAGCGCCAGCGCGCCGCCGCTCGCCAGGAGCAGGTTCGCCCGGGCCGACGAGGGCGGCAACGTCAGCGCCGCCACCCCGGAGCCGCCGCGGAGCCGCATCGCCTCGGCGGTCGCGGTGGATTGATCGGCGGCGCGGCAGACGAGCGCACCCACGAGCGCGCCGGCCGAGCGGACGGACCGGACCGCGCTGACGTAGCCGAGCCGCATGGCCTGCGCGCAGCGCACGGTCTCGAAGCCGCCGCCGAGCACGTGGCGGTAGCGGCTGGCGAGGAGGAGGAGGTCCAGGAGGGCGGCCGGACAGCGCGCCCAGGCGAGCGAGGCGGCGAGGTCGCGGACGGGCGTGCGCGCCGCGAGCCAGGCGGCGGTGAGGGTCGTGGCGAGCACGCGGGCGAAAAGCAGGCCACCCGCCGCCAGCCCCGGACGCGACGGCGAGAGCGCGAGGCCGAAGGCGTGCACCGTCGGGGTTCGCGGGCCGCCTGCGAGGAGCGCCCGCAGCAGCGCGGCCCCGGCTCCCAGCGCCCACGCCGGGGCGAGCGTGCGCCAGGCCGCGGTCCGCCAGCCCGCTGCGGCGAGCAGGCCGGCCAGGGCGCAGGCAGCCACAAAGAGCGCCGCGCCGGCCCGCGGCGCGCCCAGGGCCGAGCCCATGAGCGCGAGCGCCAGGGTGAGCGCGAGCCGCGGGTCGGCTGCCGGGGTCACTCGCCGGGTCACGGTTCGCGGCCCCCGTCGCGGCGCGGGGATAAGACGGCGCGATAGCCGTACCCCAGCGCGAACCCGCCGACGATGCCGGCCGAGAGGAAGAGGAACAGCGGAAGGTCGCCGCTCTCGTCGAGCAGGGTGCGCCAGCGCGGGTGGCCGGCCTCGGCGGAGACCCGCTCCACCACCGCCTCGTCGAGCCCGGCCCAGCGCCCGATCCGGGGCGAAGGCGCCGCCGCGAGCGCGGCGGAGAGCAGCATCCCGGCGCACGTCACGAGGCGCTCCCGGCCACGCCGAGCCGGAGGAGGAGGTCGGGGCGGCGACGCGCCACGAAGGAGACCGCCCCGGCGGTGAGCGCCGCCTCGAGGAGCCCGAGCGGCAGCTGGACCGGGACGAAGGCCAGCGCGACGGCGCCGAACACCTGCGAGATGGGTCGCGCCCCATGGACCGCGAGCGCCAGCTCACCGGCAGTCACCGCGTAGGTGCACCAGTCCGAGAGGAGGCCGCCGGCGAAGGCGGCCACGGAGAGGGAGGCGCCGCCGCGCCGGAGCAGCCAGAAGGCGAGCCAGCCGGCGAAGCCCCCGGCGATCCCCATCGACAGGAGGTCCGCGCCCAGGGTGGTGAAGCCGCCGTGGGCGAGGAAGAGTGCCTGGAGCAGCAGCGCCACCAGCGCCACGATCACCGTCATCCAGGGCCCGACCAGGATCGCCGCGAGGCCGGTGCCGCAGGGGTGAGAGCAGGTGCCGACGAACGGCACCGGGATCGGCATCGCCGAGAGCAGGAAGACCGCCGCGGCCACCATGGCGAGGAGCGGCTTGAGCCGGAAGTCGACCTCGCCCCGGCGCCGCAGGAGCGCGAGCGCCACCGCCACGAAGGGCGCTGCCAGCGCGGCGAAGCAGGCCGCCCAGCCGAGCGGCAGCACGCCGTCCGCGAGGTGCATGGCGCGCGCGGGGAGCGGCAGCGCTAGCCAGACGGCGGCGGCGAGACACGGCGCGAGGATATGGCTTCGTCGAGCCCGACGGGCGATCTCCGCGCCCGGAAGGCCGCAAGCCGATGGCATGCGGAGCTCCTTCTCCGGGTAGGTCTCCTGGCTCATGGGTTCGGGAGGTCCGCCGGACCTCCCACGCGACCTCGGCCTTCCCCGGCTCGCGCCGAGTGGCTGTTCGAGGCTGCTTCCCCACTTACAGTGGCGGGACCGCGCCGGCGTCTCACCGGCTTCCCTGTTATGCCCTCGCGGGCACCCGAAGCGTTTCTGTTGTCGGTCGGCAGTTAGCGCGTTGGTCGTGGGGCTGTCAAGCGACCGCGGGCTCGGCAGGGTCGCGGCGCCCGGCTATCCTGCCGCGGTGCCGGCCTTTCTTCTCGTCGGATGCGGTTACGTGGGCCAGCGGGTGGCCCGCCGCCTGCTCTCGCAGGGTGAGCAGGTGCACGCGACCTCCCGCGACCCCGCGGCGCTGGGCGCGGTCGCGGCGCACGGAGCCGTCACGCACGCGCTCGACCTCGGTGACGAGCGATCGCTGGACGACCTGCAGCGGCTCGCGGCGGACCTGGGCGAAGGCCTGCGGGTGCTCGTCGCCGCGCCGCCGGTCGATGCCGGGTCGAGCCGCCTCCACCGCGCGCTCGGCGGGCGGCCTTCCCGCGTCGTCCTGCTCTCGACGACCTCCGTGTACGGCGCGCTGTCGCGGGTGGACGAGCGCACGGCGCCGGCGCCGCAGGACGAGGCGGGCCGGGCCTGGCTCGAGGCGGAGCGAGCCGCCGCCGCCGGTCCCTGGGCCGCCCTCGTGCTCCGCTGCGCCGCCATCTACGGCCCCGGGCGCGGGATCCACGTGACCTTGCGCGAGGGGAGGCCCGGGCGCGTCCGCGACCTCGACCGGGTGGTGTCGCGGGTGCACGTGGACGACCTCGCCTCGCTCGCCGTCGCGGCCCTGCGCTCGGAGCTGACGGGAGCCTGGCCGGTCGCGGACGCCGCGCCCGCGACGACGCGGGAGGTGGCCGGGTTCTGCCACCGGCTGGGCCTCCCGCGCCTACCTGCGAGTCCGCGCGCCCCGGCAGGCGCCGGCCGGCGGGTGGACGGTTCGGCGATCTGGCGGCTCCTCGGGGTACGGCCGGAATACCCGTCCTACGTGGTGGGGATCCCGGCGGCGCTGGCGGTCGACGGTCGCAGCGAACCTTGACGGAGTCGCGGGCCGCTCGGTAGCATCCGGCGAAGTTCCAGCTTCGGAACACGGTGAAACTCCGTGGCGGTCCCGCCGCTGTGATCGGGGACGCGCGTCACCAGGCGAAGAGCCAGCCACTGCCGGGCGTTACTCCGGCGGGAAGGCGTGACGGCGCGGACGATCCGAGAGCCAGAAGACGGGCTGGAACCATCGAGCAAGGCAACGGGTCCGATGGCAAAGGGCCCCGAAGGACCATCGTGGTCCTTCGGGGCCCTTTGCGTTTTCGTCCGGCCCTCCATCGAAGCGAGGCGAACGTGAGCAAGTGCAAGCCGAAGGGCGCAGGCAAGGCGAAGCCGGTGAAGAAGAGCGTGATCGCGAGCCGCAAGAGCTGCAGCGCGACCGGGACCGGGCTATCCCACTACATCCTGACGGATCGGAAGGCGAAGTGAGCCGCACCGGTACCGAGAGCCGGAGGTCGGCCCCCTCGCGGGGCCGCTTCATCAACAGCGGCGAGGGACCCACCCTGCAGCCCATCGACGTGGGCCACGCGGACTACCTCGCGCTCGTCGATCCCGACACCGCATTCTGGTCGCTCGTCGCGCGGGACAGGCTCTCGGACGCGATGAGCGATGGGCCGTTCCTGCAGGCCTACCGCAAGAAGGCTGCCGCGTTCGCGCGCGAGATGAACCTGCTGCGGTTCGGCCTGAAGCCGTCCGCCGTCTATTTCAACCCGACCGAGCGGTGCAACCTGAACTGCTCGTACTGCTACATCCCGGAGGGGATGCGGAGCGGGGGCGAGCACATGTCCCGCGAGCGGCTCCTCGAGGCGCTGCAGCGCCTCAAGGACTACTTCCAGCGGACGCTGCCCGCGGGCGCCGTCCCGCAGATCATCTTCCACGGCGCGGAGCCGCTGCTCGCCCGCGAGGTGGTCTTCGCCGGGATCGACGCCTTCCGCCGCGACTTCCGCTTCGGGATCCAGACCAACGCCACGCTCCTGGACGACGCGGCGGTGAAGTTCCTCGGCGAGCGCGACGTCAGCATCGGCATCTCGCTCGACGCGCCGCGCCGCGAGGCGGCGGATCGCACCCGCAAGGACTGGAGCGGCCAGGGCGTCCACGGCAAGGTGCTCGAGGCGATGGACCGGCTGCGCGGCTACCACGCGTGGAGCGTCATCTGCACGATGACGCGCGAGAACGCGAGGCAGCTCACCGGGATGGTCGAGTTCCTCCACCAGCGCGAGGTGCCGACCTGTCTCATGAACATCGTGCGGTGCACGCTGCCGCCCTCGCGCGAGGTGAAGCCCGACGACCGCTCCGCGGCGCGGGCGTTCCTCGCGGCGCTGGAACGCTCCTACGAGCTCTATCGAGAGACCGGCCGGAAGCTGATCGTCGGCAACTTCGCCAACGTCCTGCTCGCGATCCTCGCCCCGACCGCGCGCCGCCTGATGTGCGACATCTCGCCGTGCGGCGGCGGCAGGTGCTTCTTCGCCGTGACGCCGAGCGGCGACATGTTCCCCTGCAGCGAGTTCATCGGGCTCGAGTCGTTTCGCGGCGGGAACCTGTTCCGCGACGAGGTCGAGCAGGTCCTCGAGAGCCGCCCGTTCCAGCTCGTCACCGGAAGGAACGTGGACGTCATCGACCCGTGCCGGCGCTGCGCCATCCGCCACTTCTGCGGCTCGCCCTGTCCGGCCGAGGCGCACGAGATGAACGGAGCCATGGACCGCACCGGCGCCTTCTGCGAGTTCTACGAGGAGCAGATCCGGTACGCGTTCCGCCTGATCGCGGACGGCCGCGAAGGCGCCTTCCTGTGGGACGGGTGGGACCGCGGCACGAAGACCACCTTCGAGGTCACCGCGACGAGCGCGCGACGAGCGCCGCGGTAGTCCGGACTTCGCGCGGCGAGGCCGAGCAGCCCCTCACGGGTCCGCGGCGGGCCTGATATGCTCTGCGTGCGGCCGCGACAGCCAGTCCGAGGGAGACAATGGGAGCGGGACGGGGCCAGCTCGGGAGGTGGGCGCGCCGAGGCGCGCTGCTGGCGCTTTTCCTGGCGGCGTGCCGCCCGCCGGCTCCCCCGCCCGGAAAGCCGCTGGTGATCGGGAGGCCGATGCTGGCGGCCGTCGGGCTGCTCGACATCGCCGCCCGCCACGGGGAGCTCGCGCGCGAGGGCCTTTCGGTGGACCTGCGCGCGTTCCCGAGCGGCCGCGACGCCCTCGAGGCGCTGATGGCCGGGAAGCTCGACGTGGCCGCCTGCTTCGACACGCCCCTGGTGCTCGCGGTGGCCAGGCACCCCGGACTGCGCATCATCACGTCGCTGCACCACGCCAGCCGCAACACCGTGCTCGTCGCCCGTCGGGACCGCGGCATCCGCTCCACCGAGGATCTGCGGGGGCGCCGGGTGGGAGTGCCGCGCGCCACCAACGCGGCCTTCTTCCTCGACACGCTGCTCGCCTTCGGCGGCGTGGCGCGCGAGGAGGTGACGCAGGTGGACCTCGCCCCGGAGGCCGCCTCGGAGGCGCTCGCCCGCGGCGCGGTCGACGCGGTCGCCATCTGGTATCCGGAGGCGCGCCGGGCTCGCGAGGCGCTGCCGCCCGGTGAGGCGGTCGAGATCCCGGCCGAGGTCTACACCGAGATGTCGATGCTGGTGGTCCGGGAGGACCTGCTGCGCGAACGGGGGCCCGAGCTCACCCGGCTGCTGCGCGCGCTCTCGGCCGCCGAGCGGCTGGCCGAGAACCGGCCGGCGGAGGCCTTCGCCGCGCTGCGCGCCGCGCACCCGGGCGAGCGCGAGGAGGACCTGCGCGAGGACTGGGCGCGCGGTCACCCCGGGCTGGGGCTGACCAACGTCCTCCTCACGGTGCTCGAGCGCGAGTCGCGCTGGGTGCTGCGGGCGCAGGGCAGGAGCGGGCCCGGCCCCGACTTCCGGGAGTTCCTGGCGCCCGGACCGCTGGCCGCGGCCGACCCCGAGGCCGTCACCGTGCACGCGCCCTTGCCGCCTCCGCTCGAGGAGGGCGAGTCCCCGTGAGCCTGCGGCGCACCCTGGTGCTCCCGCAGCTGGTGCTGGGGGGCGTGGTCCTCGTCGGGCTGGCCGGGATGGCGGTCGAGTCGGCCCGCCAGCTCGAGGTGCTGCAGCGGCGCGCCCACCAGGTCCGGACCTCGAGCCAGCTGGTGGCCCGCCTGCAGCAGCTCGCCGGCCAGGCGGAGCGGGCCACGCTGGCGTACCGGTTCGACCGCCTGCCGGAGCGCGTCGACGTGATCGAGCACGTCGACCTCGAGGCGCAGCAGCTCGACGCCGCCATCGCCCGGCTGCCGGGCGGGGGGGAGCGCGCCGGCCAGATCTGGTCGGAGTGCCTGGCCGCCCGGCAGCTCCAGGGCCAGGTGCGCGCCGAGCTGCTCGACGCGGTGCGCGGGAGAAACGAGCTCCGCATCCGCACCGGCTTCGACAAGTGGGTGATGGCCACCGACCTCGCGAGCGCGCTCCTCGCCGACCTCGCCGCCTTCACCAGCCGGCAGCTCGACGCCGCGGTCGACCAGATCGACGAGCGGCGCGCCCGCTCGATGTGGATCCTGGCGACCTTCGTGGGCGTCAGCGCGCTCGCCACGCTCGCCTACTCGCTCTTCGTGAGCCGGGAGGTGCTGCGGCCGCTCCTCGGGATGACCGCCACCGCCGAGCGGATCGCCCGGGACCAGGTGGCGCTCCCGGTGCCCGGGCGCGGGCGCGACGACGAGATCGGCGTGCTGGCGGACGCCTTCGAGCGCATGACCGGACACCTGGTGCTGGCGCGGGCGCGGCTGGAGGAGGCCGTCAAGGCGCGCGACGAGTTCCTCTCCATCGCCTCGCACGAGCTGCGCACCCCGCTCACCTCGCTCGAGCTGCAGCTGGCGCTGCTGCAGCGCCGGGCTGGCAACGGCGACCTGAGCGCCGAGCGCGGGCGCAGCGGCCTCGACTCGGCGCGCCGGCAGGTGGACCGCCTGGAGCGGCTGGTCGGCGAGCTCCTCGACGTGAGCCGGATCCAGGCCGGCAAGCTGCAGCTCCGGCGCGAGCGGGTGGACCTGGGCGAGGTGGTCCGGGCGGTGGCGACGCGCTTCGCGGCGGAGCTGGAGCGCAGCGGCAACACGGTCGCGCTCGAGCTCGCGCCGGGCGTGGTGGGGCACTGGGACGGGGAGCGGCTCGACCGGGTGATCTCGAACCTCCTCGCGAACGCCATCAAGTACGCGCCCGGCGGCCCGGTCACCGTCGCCGTCGGTCCGCTGCCCGGAGGTGGCGGCCGGCTCCAGGTGCGGGACGACGGGCCGGGGATCGCGCCGGAGCTGCAGGCGCGCATCTTCGACCGCTTCGAGCGCGCCGACAGCCGGCGCGGGATCGCGGGGCTCGGCCTGGGGCTCTACATCGTCCGCCAGATCGTGGAGGCGCACGGGGGCACCGTCTCGGTGGAGAGCGCGCCGGGGAGCGGCGCCACCTTCACGGTGGACCTGCCGGGGCGGGAAGAGGCGGCGACGGGGTGACGCCGGCGCCCGGGCCTCGGTGCCCTCACTGCGCCCGCGCGCCGCGGTGGTGCAGGTGGAGCGCCTCGCCCCAGGACTCACCCGCCCGGCGCGCGCCGGGCTTGCGGGTGATGACCGGCAGGATGGTGGCGACCAGCAGCACCCAGCCGATCACCGGGAGCGCGCCGGCGAAGGAGCCGGTGTGGTCCTTCACCAGGGCCACGAAGATCGGGCCGACGATGCCGCCCACGCCCCACGCCAGCAGGATCCATCCGTAGTTCACGCCCATGTACTTCGTGCCGAAGTAGTCGGCGGTGAAGGAGGGCATGGTGCCGAAGCCGCCGCCGTAGCAGAGCAGCACCACCGCGAACAGGATGGTGACCACCGCGAGCGCGTGGATCCCTCCCACCAGGAAGAAGATCAGCACCTGCGAGCCGTAGATGAGCAGGTAGGCGAGGTTCCGGCCGATCCGATCCGACACCGCCCCCCAGAAGAAGCGGCCCAGCCCGTTGAACACCGCGATGAAGCCGTAGATCCCGAGCGCGGTGGCCGGGCTCGCGCCGGTGAGCTCACGCATGATGGGCACCGCGTTGGAGATGAAGAGGATGCCGGCGGTGACGTTCAGGAAGAGCATGAACCAGAGCGCGTAGAACTGAGGCAGGCGCGCCGCCTCGGACGGCGCGTAGTCGCGGCCGGCCGCCGCGGCGGTGGCGACGGCGCCCGGGCGGGCGTAGCCGGCCGGCGGGTTGCGCACCAGCAGCGCGCAGGCGCCGCCCAGCACCAGGAACACGATCCCGGAGACGAGGAAGGTGTTCATGAAGACCGAGACCGCGTCGGGCGGCAGCGAGGCGGCGGTGCCCTTGGCCCGCTCCGCCAGCACCGCCCCGGCCTGCTTGGAGGCGGCGGCGAAGGCCGGCACCGCCTTGAGGATGTTGTTGTAGAAGAACGCGCCCAGCCCGAAGCCCATCACCACCATGCCGCTGCCGAGCCCGCGCTTGTCGGGGAACCACTTGGTCACCACCGCCACCGGGGTGATGTAGGCCATGCCGAGCCCGATCCCTCCGATGATGCCGTAGGTGAGGTAGATCCACCAGGCGCCGAGCTGGGCGGTACCCAGGCCGGCGAGGACGTTGCCCACGCCCCACAGCAAGGCGCCGGTGAACGTCGGCCAGCGCGGCCCGGCGCGGTCCTGCCAGCGGCCGCCGATGATCGCGCCCACGCCCAGGAAGAAGATGGCGATGGCGAAGGTCCAGGTGGTGGTGGTGTTGGACCAGCTGAAGGCCGCGATGAGCGGCTGGGTGAAGAGGCTCCACGAGTAGACCGTCCCCAGGCAGATCATGGTGATGGTCCCGGCCAAGGCGATGATCCAGCGATTGTTGGTCACGGCGTCTCTCCTATCCCCCGATCCCCCGCATCGGCAGGAGCACCAGCCGGCCGGGGTCGTCCATGTGGTGTCGCGGCTCCTTGCGCCAGAGCGCGCCGCGGATCCGCTCCTCGAGCTCGCGATCGGGCGCTCCGGCGCGCAAGAGCTCGCGCAGCGGCACCCGCTCGTGTCCCCCGAGGCAGGCCTGGAACGCGCCGTCCGCCGAGATGCGGGCGCGGTTGCAGGAGGCGCAGAAGTTCTCGGTGAGGGCGCCGATGAAGCCCACCAGGCCGCCGGCGCCGTCGGCGCAGCGCCCGCGCAGGTAGCGCGCCGGGCCCCAGCCGCGCGCCGGGTCGGGCGAGAGCGCGATCCCGGCGCGGCCCAGGATCCGCTCCACCTCGGCCGAGGGCACCGGCCGCCCGGCGCTGAACGGCATGAGCTCGATGAAGCGCGGAGTGGCCCCCCGGCTCCAGGCGTGGCGCGCCAGCGCCGGGAGTTCCCCGTCGTTGACGCCCCCCATGACCACCGTGTTCACCTTGAGCGAGGCGAAGCCGGCCGCCGCGGCCGCGTCCAGCCCGGCGAGGACGTCGCCGAGCCGCGCCCCCCGGCCGCTCACCCGCGTCAGCAGCGCCGGGTCGAGGGTGTCGAGGGAGACGTTGACCGCGCCCACGCCGGCGCGGCGGAGCGGCAGCGCCAGCTCCGCCAGCCGGTGGCCGTTGGTGGTGAGCGCCACCTCCTCGATGCCGGGGACGGCGCGCAGGGTCGCGGCGATCTCCAGCACCTCGCGGCGCAGCGTCGGCTCGCCGCCGGTGAGCCGCACCCGGCGCACCCCCAGCCTCGCGAAGAGCGCCACCAGCCGGCGGAGCTCTGGGACGCCGAGCAGCGCCTCCGGCGCCTCCAGTCCGCCCGCCGAGCAGTAGTCGCAGCGGAAGTTGCAGCGATCCGTGAGGGAGAGCCGCAGGTAACGGATGGAGCGTCCCTGCCGATCGCAGAGGGCGCCCGGGACCTCGGGATCAGGGATGTGCGCTGCCGGGTTCATGGAGAGTGGATGTAGCGGGCGCCTCCGCCCCTTTCTCGCCGAGGGCCCGATCGAGCGCCGGCTGCCTCGAGATCACGTCGGCGGCGCCGTGCCCGCGGCGCTGCTGCTCGAAGGTCGCCAGCGGATCGCGCGCCGAACGGCGACCGGCCTGGTAGATGGCGAAGCGCAGGGCGATGGCGCCCGCGGTGCCGCAGGCCCCCGCGATCCGCCGCAGCGGACGCCGGGCGGAGAGGGAGAGCGCCAGGCTGGAGAGGGACAGGAGTTGGCCCGCGCGCCAGAGCGTCCCGGAGAAGCCGGTCCGCAGCGGCCGCGCCACCCGCGGCACCACCCCCGCCTCGGCCTCGAGCACGGCGGTCATGGCGAGCTCGGTAGCCTGGGCGAGGACCCCGAAGCGGCGCACCACCAGCTCGCTCCGGTCGCCGGGAGGGAAGAGCTCGAGCAGCGCCGCCGCCGCCGCAGCGCCCGAGGAGGAGAAGAGCACCGGGAGGGCGCGCCGCGTCCCTTGCCAGAGCGGCACGGCGGTGTTGGCGATGAGCACCCCGGTGTAGCCGGTGAGGCCGAGCCCGCAGAGCCCGGCCGCCGCGGCGGCGAGGTCGCCCGCGCGGTCCCGCCCGCGCCCGCCGGGCAGGAGCGCGGCGCCGGCGGCGGCGGCCGTCGCCGCGCCGAAGCCGGAGAGGATCCAGGTGCCCACGTTCATGGGCGAGGTGGGCCGGAAGACCCGCAGCATGTTGAGGAAGCGGGAGGGCCGGCCCAGGTCGGCGATGAGGAGCGCTGCGCTCGCTCCCGCCCCGCCGGCCGCGATGAGCCGGCAGCGCCGGGAGAGGGCGCGCGTGCCGTCGCGGCCGAGGAGATCGGCGGCGGCGCCCAGCACCGCGGCGGCGCCCGAGACCCCGCCCACGTAGAAGTAGGCCGGGATGTACCAGCGCCAGACCGGCTCCTTGAGGACCGGCTGCCCGTAGTAGCTCGCCGCCTCCGCCGGCACCGGCTCCGGCCCGGCCGCCACCCGCTGCTCGGGGTGGCCGGCGTCGAGCCGGGTCACGCGCTGCTGCGCTCCCTCGCCCGAGAGCGTCCCGAGCTCCGGCAGCACGTTCCGCCCGTCGCCCGTCCTCGCCGGCTGCATGAGCGGCTTCATGTCATCCTCCGGCGCGCCGAGAGCACCGCCCCCGCCGCGGCGAGCCCCAGCCCGGCGATCCCGGCTGCCATCGCCCACCAGCTGTCGGCGATCTTCTTGGTAGGGACCACTGGATCTGGCGGCAGGTTGTAGACCTCGGGCTCGTCGCAGATGAGGAAGAAGGCGCGCAGGCCGGCGGTGCCGGGCTGGCTGGCGGCGCTCTCGCCGTAGAGCCGCGCCTCGGGCACGCCGCGCGAGTGGAGCTGCTCGACCCGCCGCGCGGCCCGCTGCCGCAGCTCGTCGATGGGGCCGAACTGGATGGAGGCGGTGGGGCAGGCCTTGGCGCAGGCCGGCACCATCCCGCCCTCGAGCCGGTCGTAGCAGAGGGTGCACTTCCAGGCGCGGCCGTCGTCCTCGCGCCGGTCGACCACGCCGAACGGGCAGGCGGAGACGCAGTACCCGCAGCCGTTGCAGACGTCGGGCTGCACGTAGACCGAGCCGAACTCGGTGCGGATGATGGCGCCGGTGGGGCAGGCCTCCAGGCAGCCGGCCCGCTCGCAGTGCTTGCAGACGTCGGAGAGGAGCAGCCAGGAGAACTTGCCCATGGCCCGCTCGGTGGGGCCGAGCGCCACCGGCGTCGCGATGTGGCTCGGGTCGACCTGGTCGGCGAGCAGGCTGGTGGTGCCGGGCTGGCCGGAGGGGCGCAGCGGCCCGAAGGCCCGGGCCCCGGCCTCCACGCCGTCGCGCGGGCTGCCCTGGCCGGGCAGCCGTTCCTCGCGCTCCACGAAGGCCACGTGACGCCAGGTGGAGGCGCCGAGGTGGCCGGTGTTGTCGTAGCTCATCGCGGTGAGCCGGAAGCCGTCGTCGGGGAGCTGGTTCCACTGCTTGCACGCCACCTCGCAGGCCTTGCAGCCGATGCAGAGCGTGGAGTCGGTGAAGAACCCCATCTGCTGGGGGCCGGCCTCCTGCCGGCCAGCGCGCGCCTCGAGCGCCTGTGCCTCGCCGGCCGTCAGCTGGTAGTCGCGTGGGAGGTTCCCGGGCATGGCTCACCTCCTCCCCGGCTCGACGGGCGGCGCGCGGTGGCGCGCGTGGAGCCCCGGCAGGTCGCGCGGGGCCTCGCCCTCGGCGGGCTCCGGCTGGCGCAGCGAGGCGCCGCCGGTGGCCGAGCGGCGGCCGAAGGAGTGGCGGCCGGCTCGGATGTTGCCTGTGAGCGCCTTCGACTCCTGGATCGAGACGTTCGGGTCGGCCACGAAAGGGATGAGCTCGTTAGCGGGGTCTCCGCGGACGAGCCCCACGTAGCTCCAGTGGTAGGGGAGCCCGATGGTGTGCACCACCTTCCCCCGCACCCGCAGCGGGCGCAGGCGCGCGGTGACCAACACCCGGCACTCGATCTCGCCGCGGGCGGTGGTGAGGGTGGCCCACCCGCCGTTCGCGAGCCCCTGCTCCGCGGCCAGCTCCCGCGAGACCTCGCAGAACATCTCCGGCTGCAGCTCGGAGAGCCACGAGAGCCAGCGGCTCATGCCGCCGGCGGTGTGGTGCTCGGTGAGCCGGTAGGTGGTGAGGACGTACGGGAAGCGCGCGTCCCCCCAGGCCCGGTGATACGGGTTCTCGCGCCGGTGCCACTCCATCCGCGCCGGGTTGCACTGCTGCGGATAGAGCGGGTTCTCGATCACCGACTCCTCCGGCTCGTAGTGCGTCGGGAAGGGACCGTCGAGGAGGCCGGAGGGGGCGAAGAGCCAGCCCTTCCCGTCGGCCTGCATGATGAAGGGATCCTCGCCGCCGATGCTGGCGATGCCGGTGGCGCCGCGCGGCGCGCGGTACGACGGCGGGCGGTCGACGATGAAGTCGGGCACGTCGTGGCCGGTCCAGCGCCGCTGCCCCTCGTCCCACCAGACGTAGCGCTTGCGCTCCGACCAGGGGCGCCCCTCGGGGTCGGCCGAGGCGCGGTTGTAGAGCAGGCGCCGGTTCATGGGCCAGGCCCAGCCCCACTCCGGCGCCACCCAGTGCTGCTCGCCCTGCGGCCGGCGCCGCGCCGGCTGGTTCACCCCGCCGGCGAAGCAGCCGGAGTAGATCCAGCAGCCGCAGGCGGTGGAGCCGTCGGCGGCGAGCTTCGCGAAGCCGGGCACCGGCTGGCCGTCGGCGACGGTGTAGCCGTTGATCTCGCGGAGCACCCGCTCCGCGTCCGGCTCGGCGTGCGGGCCGAGCGCGCCGTAGTCCCAGGTGAGCGCCTGGATGGGCCGGTCGCGCTCCGCGGTGGAGCCGGCGTAGAGCGCCTTGAGCCGCTTGCCGAGGTCGTAGACGAAGTGGAGCTCGCTGCGGCAGTCGCCGGGCGGCTCGATGGCGCGGTGGTGCCACTGCAGCATGCGCTGGGTGTTGGTGAAGGAGCCGTCCTTCTCGGTGTGGGTGGCGGCCGGGAAGAAGAAGACCTCGGTCTGGATCTCCTCGGTCCGCACCTCTCCGCGCTCGAGCTCCGGGGCGGTGCGCCAGAACTCCGCGGTCTCGGTGAGCGCGAAGTCGCGCACCACCAGCCAGTCGAGCCTGCGCAGCCCCTCGCGGTGCAGCGCCCCGTTCATCGAGCCGACGGTGGGGTTCTCGCCCACCACGAAGTAGCCCTTCACCTTGCCGTCGGCCATCTCCGACACGGTGGTCATGTGCGAGTGGTTGCCGGTGAGGCGGGGCAGGGTGTCGAAGAGCCAGTCGTTGTCGGCGGTGGCGGCGTCGCCGAACCAGGCCTTCTGGAGCGAGACGATGTACTTGCGGAACTCGCTCCACCAGCCGGTGGCCGAGGCGTTGTTGTTCACGTACTGGTCGAGGCCGCGGTCGGGCAGCACCGCGTGCGGCATGGGCAGGTAGCCGGGCAGGAGGTCGAACAGGGTGGGGATGTCGGTCGAGCCCTGGATCGAGGCGTGGCCGCGCAGCGCCATGATCCCGCCGCCCGGGCGGCCCATGTTCCCGAGCAGGAGCTGGATGATGGCGGCGGTGCGGATGTACTGCACGCCCACGGTGTGCTGCGTCCAGCCCACCGCGTAGCAGAAGGCGCTGGTGCGCTCGCGCCCGGAGTTGCGGCACAGGGTCTCGGCCACCTCCAGGAAGAGCGCCTTCGGCACGCCGCAGGTCTCCTCGACCAGCTCCGGCGTGTAGCGGGCGTAGTGCTTCTTGAGCAGCTGGAAGACGCAGCGCGGGTGCAGCAGCGTGGGGTCGACCTCGCGCTCCGTCATCTTCACGCCGCGGAGGTCGTGGCGGCCGGCGCCCTTCTCGCCGTACACCTCCTTGTGGCCGGCGGCCGGCACCACGCCGTCCACCCCCTGGTAGCTCCAGGTGTCCCAGGCGTACTTGTTCCGCTCGGCGTCGAAGCCGCTGAAGAAGCCGTCCAGCTCCTCGGTGTCCTGGAAGCGCTCGTCGATGATGGTGGCGGCGTTGGTGTAGTGGACCACGTACTCGTGGAACCAGCGGTCGTTCTCCAGGATGTGGCGGACGATCCCGCCCAGGAAGGCGATGTCCGAACCGGGGCGCAGCGGCACGTGCAGGTCGGCGACGGCGCTGGTGCGGGTGAAGCGCGGGTCGACGTGGATGATGGTCGCGCCGCGGTTCTTGGCCTCCATCACCCAGCGGAAGGCCACCGGGTGACACTCCGCCATGTTGGAGCCCTGCACCACCACGCAGTCGGAGTTCTGCAGGTCGGAGGGGAAGGTGGTGGCCCCGCCGCGGCCGAAGGAGATCCCCAGACCGGGGACCGTGGAGCTGTGTCAGATCCGGGCCTGGTTCTCCACCTGTACGATGCCCAGGGCGGTGTAGAGCTTCTTGAGCAGGTAGTTCTCCTCGTTGTCGAGGGTGGCGCCGCCGAGGTGCGCGATGCCGAGCGTCCGGCGCACCAGATCCCCCTGGTGCTCGGCGCCCTCCTCCTCGATCCGCTCCTGCCAGGTCTCCTCGCGGGCGCGCTTCACCCGCTCGGCCACCATCTCCATCGCCCGCTCGAGCGGGATCCGCTCCCACTCCTTCCCCCCGGGGCGACGGTAGAGCACGTGCTGCTCCCGCTGCGCGCCGGTGACGAGCTGGAAGGTGGCGGCGCCCTTGGGGCAGAGGCAGCCCTGCGAGACCGGCGAGTCGGGGTCGCCCTCGATGTCGATGATCCGCTCGTCCTTCACGTAGACCAGCTGGCCGCAGCCCACGGCGCAGTAGGGGCAGACCGATCGCGCCACCCGGTCCGCGCCCGCGGTGCGCGGCTGGAGGGCCCGCGTCCGCGCGCTCGTCGCCGTGCCGTCGAGGCCGGTCGCGTCCCGCGCCGCGAGCTGCCGCACCACGGGCCACTCACCCACCACCGGAAGCTTGCGCGCCATGTCTGCCAGACCTCCCGATCTCACGGAAAGGTGGGGGCGCGAGGGGGCCCGCGGCAAGCAGGGGCGCGCCGTCGCGCCCGGCGCCGCGGCTCAGCCTGCGGAGCGGGCGCCGGAGATGCGCTCCGGGTGGGCGTACACGTTGAACGCGCCGCCGCGCACGAAGCCGACCAGGGTGATGCCGGCGCGCTCGGCGAGGTCGACGGCGAGCGAGGAGGGGGCGGAGACTCCCGCCAGCGCCGGGATCCCGGCCGCCGCCGCCTTCTGCACCAGCTCGAAGCTCGAGCGCCCGCTCACCGCCAGCAAGGCCGGCGCGCCGTCGTCCGCGGCGCCGAGCCGGCGCTCCCGCAGCAGCCACCCGATCGCCTTGTCGACGGCGTTGTGGCGCCCCACGTCCTCGCGGGCCACCAGGAGCCCGCCGGCCTCGTCGAGCACGGCGGCCCCGTGCAGCCCGCCGGTGCGCGCGAAGACCGGCTGCGAGGCCGCCAGCGTCGCCAGGGCAGCCGAGATCCGCTCCGGGGCCAGCTCGAGCGGACGCGAGACCACCCCGCAGCGGGCGAGGAGCCCGTCCACGCTCTGGCGGCCGCAGACGCCGCAGGCGGAGGAGGTCACCGCCCAGCGCCGGCTCTCCAGCACCCGCTCCACCACGATGGGGTGGCCGGCCGCCGAGCGGACGTCGACGACGTTGCCGTAGCCCTCCTCGCCGGGCCGGCCGCAGTGGGCCGCGCTGCCCACGTCGGCCGCCGCGGCGATCATCCCCTCGGCGAAGAGGAACCCGAGCGCGAGGTCGGCGTCGTGGCCGGGGGTGCGCATGGTCACCGCCACCGCCTCGCCGTCGACGCGGATCTCGAGCGGCTCCTCCTCGGCCACCGCGTCGAGCTCGGCGGCGGGGGCGCCGCGCCCGAAGCGGAGGACCGGGCGCTCCACGGCGCCGCGCGGCAGGGGGCGATGGGCCATGCCCACTAGATAACACGCGGCCGGGAGGTGAGCGGCCCGGGGGCCGGGAGCCGCCGCGGGTCGCCTCCGCGCCGCTACCCGCTCCCCAGCCGCTCCAGCTCCGCCTGCTTCTCCTCCCAGCTCGCGTAGAGCCCCTCCAGCTCCTCGCGGGCCTGACGCTGGGCGTCGACGTGCGGGCGGGCGCGGGCGAAGTCGGAGTAGAGCGCCGGGTCGGCGAGCGCGGCGGTGGCCTCCTTCTCCTGCGCCTCGAGCGCCGCGATGCGCGCCTCGAGCCGGGCGACCTCGTCGCGGAGCGGCTTCTCGCGGGCGTAGCGGGCGTTGCGCGCCTCGGCCTCGGCACGCTTGCGCTCCTTCTCCGAGCGGAACGCCGGCGCGCCCACCTCGCCGCCGCCGGTCCTGGGCGCCGCCCCGCCCGCCGCTGCCTCCGCGGCAGCCGCCTCCTCCACCAGCCGCTGGTGGTGGAGCCAGTCGTCGAGGTTGCCGGGCGTGTCCTCGATCCCGCCGTCCTTCACGTCCCATACCCGGGTGCAGAGCTGGTTCAGGAAGCTGCGGTTGTGCGAGACGAAGAGGAGCGTCCCCGCGTAGGCGCGCAGGGCCTCGATGAGCGCCTCGGAGGAGTCGAGGTCGAGGTGGTTGGTCGGCTCGTCGAGGATGAGGAGGTTGGCCGGCACGAGGAGCAGCCGCGCCAGCGCCACCCGCGCCCGCTCGCCCCCGGAGAGCACCCCGAGCGGCTTGTCGGCGTCCTCTCCGGAGAAGAGGAACGAGCCCGCCACCCCGCGCACGTAGGCCTCGCCCTTGTCGGGCACCAGATCCCAGAGCGCCTCCAGCACCGTCTGCTTCGGGTCGAGGGCGCCGAAGGTGCGGGCGGTGCCGGCGGCGCGCGCCTCGAGATCGCGCTCCTCCGGCTCGAAGTGGTGCTGCGCGTAGTAGCCGGGGATGACGCCGTGGCCGAGGCGCACCTCGCCCCCGTCGGCGGCGAGCTCCCCGGCGACGAGCTTCAGCAGCGTGGACTTGCCGGCGCCGTTGGAGCCGATGACGCCCACCCGCTCCCCGCGCAGCACCGAGGCCGAGAGGTCGCGGTAGACCACCCGCTCGCCGAAGGCCTTGTGCACGCCCTCGAGCCGCAGCACCTCGCGCCCGGAGCGCGGCGCCTCGGCGAAGTGGAAGCGCAGCGTGTCGCGGTGCTCGATCACCTGCACGTCCTCGAGCTTGTCGAGCATCTTCTGCCGGCTCTGGGCCTGGCGGGCCTTGGTGGCCTTGGCGCCGAAGCGCTCGATGAACCCCTCCAGCTCGGCCCGGCGCACCTCCACCTTGCGGGCCTGGGCGAGGAGCCGCTCCCCCTCCTCGGCGCGCTGCCGCTTGTAGTCGCGGTAGTCGCCGGCGTAGGAGCGCAACCCCTCCGGCTCGAGCGCCAGCACGTGGTCGATCTGGCGGTCCAGGAACTCGCGGTCGTGGCTGATGAGGAGGAAGGCCTTGCCGGAGCCGCGCAGGAAGGCGTCGAACCAGGTGAGGGTGGGGATGTCGAGGTGGTTGGTCGGCTCGTCCAGGAGCAGCAGGTCCGGGTCGGTGAGGAGGAGGCCGGCCAGCGCCGCGCGCATCTTCCAGCCGCCGGAGAGGGTGCTGGTCGAGCGGCGGAGGTCGGCCTCCGAGAAACCGAGGCCGGCCAGGATGCGCTCGGCCTGGTGCCGGCCGTGGCGCTCCTCGAAGTGCTCGAGCTCGGCGTGCTGGTCGGCGAGCGCCTGGGCCAGCTCCAGCTGCTCCTCCTCGCCCGCCGCCTCGGCGAGCGAGGCCTCCGTGGCCGCGAGCCGCGCCTGGACCTCACCCCGCCCCGGAACCGAGGCCAGGACCACCTCCACCAGTTCACCCGGGGTCAGCGCGGCGACGTCCTGCGGCAGGTATCCGACGCGGGCGCCGCGCCGGAAGGTGAGCGAGCCCGAGTCGGCCGATTGCTCGCCCGCAAGTATCCGCAATAGCGACGACTTGCCGGTGCCGTTGGCGCCCACGAGGCCAATGCGATCGCGCGGCCCAATCGAGAACGAGGCCCCCTCGAAAAGGACCTTGGGCCCGAAGGCGAGGGAGAGCTGGCTGGCCCGAATGAGGCTCATTGGAAAATGTTGTCTTACCCGTACCCTGGTGGTAGGAGCAAAGGGCTGATTGGATGGGTGCCATTCGCCCTGTCGGGCGAGCCCTCCCTTACCCCGTATCCAGGCCGAGGGGGCCAGGAAAAGGTGGATCGCATGACAAGAGGACGCTGGTTCTTGGCCGCTGTCGCCCTGCTCGCCTCGACGCGAGCCGGCGCGCAAGCGGTCCCACGGTTCGACGTCGAGCGCGTTCAGCTGGATCCTGCCGGCCGCGGGTCGCTGGTGGTCGGCGACGGCGAGACGCAGCCGGCCGAGTCGCTGCGCCTGTCGCTCGGCCTCAACTACGAGCACGCGCCGCTGGCGGTCTTCCCGAACGGCAACACGGCCGGTTACGGCCTCACCAACAAGGGCAGCGCCAAGTTCCTCATCCGCGACCGGCTGACGGTGCAGGCCGGGATCGCGGTGGGCCTGCTGCCCTTCCTCGAGCTCGACTTCCGCGTCCCCTACATCCCGTGGCAGGACACCGCCGCGGCGCCCGGGGCGCTGCCGAACGGCTACGACAAGGCCAACCAGCACGGCATGGGCACGCCGTCGATCGGCGCCCGCATCGGCGTGCTGCAGCAGAGCGAGACCGTGCCGGTCAACCTCGCCATCGCCGCCGACCTCTACACGCCCTTCGGCGAGGGCGGCGTCATCGCCGGCGCCGAGAAGGTGATGGTCGCCCCCCGCCTCGAGATCGGCCACCGCTTCGAGCGCTTCGTCATCGGCGCCTACGGCGGCGGGCTCCTCCGCTCCGAAGTGGCGGTCGGCAACCGGCTGATGAAGTCGGAGATCAACTACGGCGCCACCATCTCCACCGTCGGCAAGATCCGGGCTGAGCTCTCCTACGTCGGCGCCCGCACCCAGGGGCTGGGCGGCGCCAGCGAGCTGCTCGCCGGCCTGCGCTTCGCGGCGGCCCCGGTGGAGTTCTTCGTGATGGGCGGCCCCGGCTTTGGCGACGCGCCGGGCCAGCCGGAGTACCGCGGCATCGTCGGCTTTGCCCTCGACACCTCGACCCTCAAGAAGGCCGCGCCGCCTCCGCCTCCGCCGCCTCCCCCGCCGCCTCCTCCTCCGCCCCCGCCGCCCCCTCCGCCGCCCCCGCAGCCGGCCGCCGCGGCCGCGTTCGATCCGCCGCCGGGCAGCTTCACCGGGCCGCAGCAGATCACCCTCAGCAGCCCGACCCCGGGCGCGGTGATCCACTACACGACCGACGGCAGCCCGGCCACGGCCGACTCGCCGGTCTACACGGGCCCCATCACGGTCGACAAGGACACGCAGGTGAGCGCCATCGCCATCGCCCCCGGCGCCCCGGCGAGCGAGGTCAGCACCGGCAAGTACGCGGTGGCTCCGGCCCGCGTGAAGATGACCGAGAAGAAGCTCGAGCTGACCGACAAGGTCTACTTCGATCCCGGCCAGGCCACCATCAAGCCCGAGTCGAACACCCTGCTCGACGAGGTCGCGAGCGTGCTGAAGGCGCACCCCGAGGTGAAGAAGGTGACCGTCGAGGGGTACACCGACAACAGCGGCAGCGCCGCCAAGAACCGGAAGCTCTCCAAGGCCCGCGCCGACGCGGTGAAGGCCTACCTGGTGTCGAAGGGCGTGGACGCCTCGATCCTCGACACCAAGGGCTTCGGCCCGGCCAAGCCGGTGAAGTCCAACAAGACCGCGGCGGGCCGCGAGGCCAACCGCCGCGTCGAGTTCGCCATCCAGAAGTAGGCGAGCCGTCGCGCACGTCTCGAGCGGCGGGTCCTCCGGGGCCCGCCGCTGTTCTTTTCAGCGCTCGGCTTCGTCCCCGGCGTAGAGCCCGAGCCGCCGCAGCTTGTCGTGGAGGGTGACGCGCGGCAGCCCGAGGGCTCGCGCCGCCTCGCTCCGGTTGCCGCGCGCGGCCCGGAGCGCCTCCACGATGAGGCCGCGCTCGTAGGCCTCCACCCGCTCCCGGAGCCCCAGCGCCGGACGGGCGGGATCCCCCGCGCCGCCCGGCAAGAGCGAGAGGTCGAGCTCGCCGTCGCGCGAGAGCGCCACCAGCGCCTCGACGGCGTTCTCGAGCTCGCGGACGTTGCCGGGCCAGCTCCAGGCGGCGAGCCGCGCCAGGAGCTCGTCGGAGGCGGGCGGCAGCGACAGGCCGAAGCGGGTCGCGTAGCGGGCGAGGAAGTGGCGGGCCAGCACCGGCACGTCCTCGGGCCGCTCCCGCAGCGGCGGCACCCGGAGCTCCACCACCTTGAGCCGGTAGTAGAGGTCCTCGCGGAAGGTGCCGCGGGCCACCTCGCTCGCCAGGTCGCGGTGGGTGGCGGCGATGACGCGCACGTCCACCCGGCGCGCGCGCTCCTCGCCCACTGCCCGCAGCTCGCCGTCCTGGAGCACCCGCAGGAGCTTCCCCTGCGACGGCGGCGCGAGCTCGCCCACCTCGTCGAGCAGGATCGTTCCCCCGTCCGCCTCCCGGAAGAGCCCGGGGCGGGCGCGCACCGCGCCGGTGAAGGCGCCGCGGGCGTGGCCGAACAGCTCCGCCTCGGCCAGCTCGGGAGTGAGGGCGGCGCAGTTGAAGCGCACCAGCGGGCGATCGGCACGGCGCGAGGCGCGCACCAGCGCCTCGGCGACCCGCTCCTTGCCGGTGCCGCTCTCCCCGGTGACGAGCACGTTGACGTCTCGCGGCGCCACCCTCGCCGCCAGCCCGGCGAGCCGCGCCATGGCCGGCGCGGCGAAGACCATGGTGCGCGAGAGGGCCAGCTCGCCCGCGAGCCGCTCGTTCTCGGCTGCGAGCCGGGCGCCCTCGAGCGCGCGGCGGGCCACCGCCAGGAGCTCGTCCGGCTCGAACGGCTTGCGGAAGTAGTCGAAGGCGCCGGCCTTCATGGCCTCCACCGCCTGGCGCTCCGAGCCGTGCGCCGTCACCACCAGCACCAGTGCCGCCGGCGCGCGCTCGTGGACCTTGCGCAGCAGCCCGAGGCCGTCGAGCCGCGGCATGCGCAGATCGGCCACCAGCAGCGCCGGGGCGCGCTGCTCGAACAGGCGCAGCGCCTCCTCGCCGTCGACCGCCTCCGCCACCTCCACCCCGAGCGTCTCCAGGAGCTCCCGGAGCGTGTAGCGCACGCCCGGATCGTCGTCGGCGACCAGCACCAGCGGGCGCTCGCTCACGCTGCCCTCCCTTCGCGGCCAGCCCCGGCGGGCAGCCGCAGCTCCGCCTCGGCCCCGCCGCCGGCCCGCGCGCGCAGGTCGAGCTCGCCGCCGTGCTGGCGCGCCAGCGAGCGGGCGATGGTGAGCCCCAGGCCGGAGCCGTGCGGCTTGGTGGTGACCCCCGGTTCGAAGAGGCGGGCGCCGAGCGCGGCGTCCGGGCCGGGGCCGCGGTCCCGCACGCGCACCGCCACCGCCGCGCCCTCCGCCGCCACCGCCAGCTCCACCTCGCCGCCCGGCGGGCTCGCCTCGATGGCGTTCTGCAGCAGGTTGATGACCACCTGGCGCACCTTGCGGGGATCGCAGCGCGCCACGCCGCGGCCGGCGGCGGAGAGCCGCACCCCGCGCTGGCCCGCCAGCCCCTCGTGCAGCGCCGCCACCTCGCGGCAGAGCACGCCCAGCTCCACCGGCGCGAGGGTGAGCGGGGTGAGCGGGCGCGAGAAGTTGAGGAACTCGTCGAGGATCACCTGCATCCGATCCACCTCGCGCCGCAGCACCGCCAGCCGCTCGGCCGACTTGGCCTCGGAGGCCGGCTGCGCCAGCAGGGCCGAGAGCCCCTTCACGCTCGCGAGCGGGTTCTTGAGCTCGTGGGCGATCTCGCCGGAGAGCGCGGTCAGCTCCGCCGCGCCCTCGGCGTGCGTGCGCAGCGACTCCTGCTGGGCGGCCAGGGCGGCGCGCAGCATGGCGTCGAAGGAGGTGCGCGCGGCGCGGGCGAAGATGGCGCCGATGACCAGGGCCAGCGCGGTGAAGAGGGCGATGCCGAGGAGCCGCGGCGGCCGCGCCGGGGGCTCGCCGAGGAGCGACAGCGGGAGGGCGGCCCCGAGCCCGGTCGCCGACTGGAGCGCCAGCAGCGTCCCGAGCAGCGCCACCTGGAGGCAGATGAGCCGGACCGCGAGCCGCGGGGCGAGGAACATGGCGACGAAGGTGCCGATGGGGAGCATCACCGGCAGGGCGGGGCTCTCGAGCCCTCCGGTGACGACGCACACCGCCGCCTGGGCCACCACCGCCACCGACAGGTTCAGGGAGATCGAGCGGGGGCGCAGCCCGCCCCGCTGGTAGCGCACCACCTCCGCCACCACGAAGGCGATGACGAAGGCCGCCAGCGGCAGGGCGACGAGCCGCCGCCACGGCGCCGGGTCGGCGAGCCCGGCCCAGCAGAGCAGGCCGAGCAGCACCGGGACCACCAGCAGGCGCGCCCAGACCATCCGCCCGAAGAGCCTGGACAGCTCCTGGCGCTGGATCTCGTCGAACCCGCTCGGCGTCGGCACGGGCACCTCGTCGCTGGCGCTCCAAACCGTGAACATACCGCGATCCTCCGCGCCGCTCCCGCTAGATGCGTCCCACCGCCCGATCGAGCGCCGCGTGGGCGGCGCCGAGCCCGGCGCGGGCCTGGGCGAGCCCCGCCTCGGCCTGGTAGAGCCGGTCGCTCGCGTCGAGCAGGTCGAGCGAGCTGGCGGCGCCCCCGGCGAAGGCGCGCTGCGCGATGGCCCGGGTCTCGGCCGCCAGCGCCCGCTCCCGCGTCGCCAGCCCGAGCCGCTCGCGGGCCACCAGGACGTCCCGGACGGCGTCCTCCACCTGTTCCCCCACCTCGAGCTCGGCGCGGCGCGCCCCGGCCTCCGCCTCCGAGAGGGCGGCCCGCGCCCTGGCCCCGGCCGCCTCGCGCCCTCCGCCGTCGAAGAGGTTCCACCCGAGCTCCAGCGTGGCCCGCCAGCCTTCCTTCTTCCCGGTGGGGTAGGCGACGTCGGAGGCGAAGGCCGAGCCGGACGCGGCGAGGGTGGGCAGCCAGCGCAGGTGCGCGGCGGTGAGCTGGGCCCGGCTCGCCTCGGCGGCGGCCTCGGCGGCGCGCAGCTCCGGGCGGCGCGCGCGCGCCTCCGCCCGCAGGGACGCCGGGTCGAGCGCGGCGGCGGGCGGCGGCTCGCCCATGGCCACCCGGACCGGCCCGTCCCGCCCGAGGAGCACGCCCAGCGAGAGCCTGGTCCGCTCCACCTCCGAGCGGGCGCGGACGAGCTCGCTCTCGCGCCGCACCGCCTCGGTCTCGGCCTGCAGCTGTGCGAGGGGCGTGCCGGTGCCGCCCTCGCGGGCACGGCGGGCGCTCGCGGCGTGGGCGCGGGCGGCCTCGAGGGCGCGCTCCGCCGCCGCGCCGATCTCCTCGGCGGCGGAGGCCGCCCAGCCGGTGGCCACCAGCGCCGCCCGCAGCTGCTGGCGCACCGCCTCGGCCTCCCCGCCGGCGGAGCGCGCCTGCGCGCCGGCCGAGGAGAGCTCGGCCCACTGGCTCGGGACCACCAGCGGGACCCGCAGCGTCGCCGCGGCGCTCAGGGCCTCGAGGGGCTGGATGACGAGCTGTGTGGGGAGCCCGGCCGGGAGCGCCGCGCCCGCCGGGAGCGTGCGGGAGAGGAGGAGGCCGATCGGCACCTCGGCCGAGTCGCTGTTGCGCAGGTAGCTACCGCTCGCCGTGAGCGAGGGGAGGAGCGGCGCGCGGGCGAGGCCCAGGGCGGCGCGGGCCTGCTCGGCGCGGGCGCGCGCCTGGGCCGCGGTAGGGCTCCCGCCGTCGAGGGCCCGCAGCGCCTCTTCGAGCGTGAGCGACGGCGGCTCGGCGGCAGCGGCGAGCGCGGCGAGGAGCGCGGCGAGGACGGTCATGGCGTCGCAGGGAGCAAGCCGGATGCCGCGGGCGGCGCTCGCGCGGGGGCGCCGCCGCGCACGGCTGGGGACGAGTCCCGCGCCCGGCGCGCGGTCCGTCGGGTGTCGGCGCGCCGAACGCGGCGTCGGAAATCCGACGACTGGCGGCGGCCTGGACGGAGCGGGGCCGGCGCGATCCGGCGTGGGCGGCTCGATCCGCCCTGGCGCGCGGCTTGCTCCGAGGCGAAGGCAGCCCGCCGTCGCGGGAAAGGAGCGCGCATGCGTCGGATGGCGGTGGCCGGGCTGGTGCTGGTGGGGCTCCTCGCGGGCGTCCTCGCCTGGCGGCTGCACGTCCAGGGGCGCGCGACGCGCGGACCCGCCGGAGGGACCGGAGAGATCGAGGGGACCGTGGTGGACCTCGCCTCGCGCCTCTCGGCGCGGCTCGCGGCGGTGCCGGTGAAGAAGGGCCGGATGGTCCGCAAGGGCGAGCTGGTGGCCGCCTTCGACTGCGCCGACACGGCGGCGGCGCTCGCCGAGGCCGAGGGGAAGGCGGCGTCCGCCCTGGCGCAGGCGGAGGTGGCGCGGGCGCAGGCGCGCTCGGCGCGCGACGGCGAGCAGGCCTCCCGCGCCGTGGCGTCGGCGGCCGAGGCGCAGGGGGCGGCGCTCGGGACCCAGCGCGACGCGGCCCGGCGCCAGGCAGCCCGGCTCGAGGCGCTGGGGGACGACGTCGCCTTCTCCTCACGCGACCAGAGCCGCGCCAGCGCCGATGGCCTCGCGGCCCAGGTCGAGGCCGCCCGCGCGCAGGCCGGGGCGGCGCGCCGGCAGGCGCTGGCGGCGGCGAGCGCGGCCGCCGGGGCCGGGGGGCAGGTGGCGGCGGCCGAGGCCAGCCTGCGCGCGGCGCGCGGCGCCGCCGAGCGGGCCCGCCTCCTGGTCGCGGAGTGCGAGCTGCGCGCCCCGCTCGACGCGGTGGTCTCGGAGCTGCCCCACGAGCCGGGCGAGCTCCTCGGCCCCGGCCAGGTGGTGGCGCGCCTGGTGGACCTCTCCGAGGTGAAGGCCACCTTCTACCTGCCCAACGCCGAGCTCGCGGCGGCCCGCCCCGGCGGGCGCGCGGTGGTGCGGGCCGACGCCTTCCCGGGCGAGCGCTTCGAGGGGGTGATCGCCTCGGTGGCCGCCGAGGCGGAGTTCACCCCGCGCAACATCCAGACGCGCTCGGATCGCGACCGGCTGGTCTACCCGATCGAGGTGCGCCTGCCGAACCCGGGCCTGAAGCTGCGCCCGGGGATGCCGGTGGAGGTGAGCCTGCCCGGGACGGAGCGCTGAGGTGGCGCCCGCCCTCGAGGCCCGCGGGCTGGTCCGCCGCTTCGGCGCCGTGGAGGCGCTGGCGGGGATCTCCTTCGCGGTGAGCGCCGGCGAGCTCTACGGGCTGGTGGGCCCGGACGGCGCCGGCAAGACCACCACCCTGCGCGCGCTCGCGGGGCTGGTGGCCCTCGATGGCGGCGAGGCGCGGGTGCTCGGGCAGGACCCGGAGCGCGGCGGCGTGCGCGAGCGGCTCGGGATGATGCCGCAGCAGTACAGCCTCTACGGCGACCTCTCGGTCGCGGAGAACCTGGCCTTCTTCTCGCGGCTCTACGCCCTGCCCCGGGCGGTGTACCGCGCGCGCGCCGACCGGCTGCTGGCGCTCACCCGCCTCGACCGCTTCCGCGAGCGCCGCGCCGAGGCGCTCTCGGGCGGCATGTACAAGAAGCTCGCGCTCGCCTGCGCCCTCCTGCACGAGCCCGAGGTGCTGCTCCTCGACGAGCCGACGAGCGGCGTCGACCCGGTGAGCCGCCGCGAGCTCTGGGCGCTGCTCCACGAGTTCGTCCAGGGCGGGATGGCGGTGCTGGTCTCCACCCCGTACATGGACGAGGCGGAGCGCTGCGACCGCGTCGGGCTGGTGCACCGCGGCCGGCTGCTGGAGGAGGGCGCGCCCCGCGACCTCGTCGACCGCTACGCCGCCGAGGGGCGGCCCGGGCGTCACGGCGGCGCGCCCGACTTCGAGGACCTCTTCGTGGCCCGGGTGGAGGCGCGCCCGTGACCGCGCCGGCCGTCGTCGCCCGGGATCTCTCCCGCCGGTTCGGCGACTTCACCGCCGTGGACCGGGTGTCCTTCGAGGTCGAGCGAGGCGAGATCTTCGGCTACCTGGGCGCGAACGGCGCCGGCAAGTCCACCACCATCCGGATGCTCACCGGGCTGCTCGCGCCGTCGGGCGGGGAGGCGCGGGTGGCCGGGCACGACGTGCGCGCCGAGCCCGACCGGGTGAAGGGCGCCATCGGCTACATGTCGCAGAAGTTCTCGCTCTACCTCGACCTGCCGGTGGCCGAGAACCTCCGCTTCTTCGCGGGCGCCCAGGGGCTCTCCGGCAAGGCGCGCGACGCCCGCGCCGCCGAGGTGCTGGCGCGGGTCGGGCTCGCTGGCCGGGAGGGGGCGGTCACGGCCTCGCTGCCCGGCGGCGCCCGGCAGCGGCTGGCGCTCGGCTGCGCCATCCTGCACCGGCCCCAGGTGCTCTTCCTCGACGAGCCGACGGCGGGCGTGGACCCGCTGGCGCGGCGCGACTTCTGGGCGCTCATCCGCGAGCTCGCGGCGGGCGGCACCACCGCCTTCGTGACCACCCACTACCTCGACGAGGCCGAGTACTGCCGCCGCATCGGCCTGATGGTCGACGGGCGCCTGGTGGCGCTCGACACGCCGGCGGCGCTCAAGGCGCGCTGGGTGCCGGGGCAGGTGCTGGTGGCGCGCGGCCGCGGGCTCGACGCCGCGGCGCTGCGCCGGCTGCCGGGGGTGCTCGCGGCCGAGCCGTTCGGGGCCGGGCTGCACGTGCGCCTCGACCCGGACCGGATCGGCGCGGAGCGGGTGGCCGCGGCGCTCCGCGGCGCCGGCGCCCGGGAGCTGTCGCTGGCGTCGGCCGCCCCCAGCCTCGAGGACGTCTTCCTGGCGGTGGTGGGCGGCGCCGCCCAGGAGGCAGCGCCGTGAACGGCCGGCTCTCGAGGTTCGCCACCCGCGTGGGCGCCATGTCCTTCAAGGAGGCGCTCCACGTCCGGCGCGACCCGCGCACGCTCTACATGGCGCTGGTGATGCCGGTGGTGATGCTGCTCCTCTTCGGCTACGGGGTGAGCTTCGACGTGGATCACCTGCCCTTGGCGGTGGCCGACGGCGACCGGAGCGAGTCCTCGCGGGCGCTGGTGCGCGCCTTCACCGCGTCGGGCGAGTTCGACCGGGTGGCGGAGGTCGACCCGGCGCGGGCCGACGACCTCTTCCGCCGCTCGCGCGCCGCCGCGGTGCTGGTGATCCCGTGGGGCCACGCCCGCCGCCTCGCCGCCGGCCGCCCGGCGGCGGTGGAGCTGCTGGTGGACGGCTCGGACGGCACCACCGCCAACCAGGTGCTCGCCAAGGCCGACGCCATCGTCCGCGCCGAGGGTCGGCGGCTCGGCCCGGCGCCGGCCTCCGCCCCGCCCCTCGAGGTGCAGGTGCTCACCCGCTACAACCCCGCCGGCCGCTCCGCCGTCTACCTCGTGCCCGGCCTCGCCGCCTACCTGCTCGCCATCGCCGCGGTGCTCCTCACCGCGCTCACCGTGGCCGGCGAGTGGGAGCGGGGCTCGATGGAGCAGCTCTTCGCCTCGCCGGTGGGGCGGCTCGAGATCATCCTCGGGAAGCTCCTGCCCTACCTCGCCATCGGGCTGGTGCAGCTCTTGCTGGTGCTGGCGGTGGGCGCAGCGGTCTTCGAGGTCCCCATCGCCGGCAGCCTCTGGCTGGTCTTCGCGCTCGGCCTGCTCTTCCTCGTCGGGATGCTGGGGCAGGGGCTCTTCATCTCGGTCGTCACCCGCAACCAGCTCGTCGCCACCCAGGCCGGGGCGCTCTCCTCGCTGCTCCCGTCGATGCTCCTCTCCGGTATGCTCTTCCCCATCGAGAACATGCCGGCGCCGCTGCAGGCGCTCTCGCGGGTGATCCCGGCGCGCTACCTGGTCCACGGGCTGCGCGGGGCGATGCTGAAGGGCAACGGGCTGGCGGTGCTCTGGCCGGACCTCGCGAGCCTGGCCCTCTTCGCGGTGGTGATCGTGGCGCTCGCCACCGCCCGGTTCCGGCGGAGGCTGGCGTGACCGCGGCGCGCGGCGCGGGCTGGGTGCGGCTGGCCGCGGTGGCCCGCAAGGAGTGGCTGCAGACGCTCCGCGACCGCCGCATCGTCTTCATGCTGGTGGTGGCGCCGCTCGTGCAGACCGTCCTCTTCGGCTACGCCGTCGACTTCCAGGTGGACCAGGTGCCTGCAGCGGTGGTCGACGGCGACCGCACCCCCGAGAGCCGGCTCCACCTGCGGCGGCTGCTGGCGGACGGCACCCTGCGCCGCGCCGCCGCCTTCGAGAGCGGCGCGGCGGCGCTCGCGGCGATGGACCGGGGCGAGGTGGCGCTGGCGCTGGTGCTGCGGCCCGGCTTCGGAGAGGACCTGCTCGCCGGGCGGACGGCGCGGGTGCAGGCGGTGCTCGACGGGACCGATCCCAACCGCGCCACGGTGGCGGGGGCGGCGGCGAGCCGCTACTTCGGGGAGCGCGCCGCCGAGCTGGCCGCCTCGCGGGCCGGCGTGGAGCCGCCGCTCCGGCTCGTCCCGCGCATCTTCTACAACCCATCGCTGCGGACGCCGCCGTACATGATCCCAGGGGTGCTGGCGATGTTGCTGGTGGTGGTCACCACCATCGTCACCGCCATGGGGCTCGCGCGCGAGCGCGAGTCGGGGACGCTCGAGCAGGTGCTGGTGACGCCGGTCGCCCCGATGGAGCTCCTCGCCGGCAAAATGACGCCCTTCCTGGTGCTCGGGCTCTTCGACGTGCTGCTGGTGCTCACCGTGGGGACGCTCCTCTTCGACCTCCCGCTCCGCGGCAGCCTGCCGGTGCTGGGGGCGGGGACGCTGCTCTACCTGCTCACCACGCTCGGCATCGGGCTCCTCATCTCCACCGCCAGCCGCACCCAGCAGCAGGCGTTCCTGGGCGGCTTCCTGTTCGTCCTGCCGGCGGTGCTGCTCGCGGGCGTGGTCACCCCCATCTCGAGCATGCCCCGCGCCCTGCAGCTCGTGACCTGGCTCGACCCGCTCCGCTACTACGCCGAGCTGTCTCGCGCGGTGCTGCAGAAGGGCGCCGGCGCCGCCGAGCTCTGGCCGCAGCTCCTGGAGCTGGCGGCCTTCGGGATCGCCATCTTCGGCGCGGCGGCGGCGCGGTTCCGGCGGGAGCTGGGGTAGGGAGCCGCGCTGGCCGTCGCTCGCCGGCTGTGAGCCTCGAGATGGGGCCGCCCGTATCCCGCTCGCTCCGCGAGACTCCGATCCTGCGAAGGCTGGACGCGCGAGAGGAGGAGTCCCATGCACGGGCGGGCGTTGCGAGTGGCGTTCGGGGTGCTGGCGGTCGGAGCCACGGTGATGATCGGAACGGCGCCGTGAACCTCCACACCTACACCGGCTGGGGCCAGGTCACCTACTGGAACGCCTTCGTCGCCAACCTCGAGATGCACGGCCAGGGCACCTTCTTCGACCCGCGCCTCGACGACGCCGCCCGGTTCCCCATCGCCGCGCGGGCCGGCCTCGGCCACGTGCGGCCGCCGGACGGGCAGCCCGACCTCGTCAGCTCGAAGCTGCCCGCGCTCCACGTGTACCAGCTGGCCCTCGAGGCGCCGCGTCCGCCGTCCGGCAGCTTCGAAGCCGCCGCCGCGGCGCGGGGGCGGGACCTCTTCACCGGCGCGGCGCGGTGCGCCAGCTGCCACGTCCCTCCCACCTTCACCGAGCCGGGCTGGAACCTGCACCGGGCGGAGGAGCTCGGGATCGACGACTTCCAGGCCCAGCGCAGCCCCGAGGGGCGCTACCGGACGACGCCGCTCCGCGGGCTGTTCGCCCACGCGAAGGGCGGCTTCTACCACGACGGCCGCTTCTCCAACCTGGCCGACGTGGTGGAGCACTACGACCGGTTCCTGGGGCTGGGGCTCTCCCCGGCCGAGAAGGCCGACCTGGTCGAGTACCTGAAGTCGCTGTGAGCGGCGCGGCCGGTCCGGGCGGGGGCTCATCCCGGCTCGCCGCGCGCGATCGGCCGCCCGTACGCCCGCGGATCGAGCCCGTGCCGGAAGGCGATGCTGATGCGCGGACCGGCGCGGGCCACCTTCGGCACGGAGTGCTCCCAGGCGCGCTGCGCCTCGCCGCCGGTGACGAGCAGGTCGCCGCGACCGAGCGCGAACGCCACCGACTTCCCACCGCCGCGCGGCCGCAGCAGGAGCTTGCGCGGCTCGCCCAGGGAGACGAGCGCGACCACCGGCGAGGCCACCTCCTCGCGGATCCGGTCGGCGTGCCAGGCGACGCCGTCCCGGCCGTCCCGGTAGAGGTTGAAGCCGGCGGAGTCGAAGAGGACGCCGTAGCGGGCGGAGAGCGTGCGCCGCAGCTCCTCGACGAGCGGCGGCAGGAGCGGCCAGCCGGAGGAGAGCGCCCAGGGCGAGGTCAGCCGCGGCTCGGGCAGCTCGCGGTCGTACATCCAGCGCGAGCGCTGGCCCCAGTCGCGCGCGCGGAGCACCTCGAGGAAGAGCTGGTCAGAACCGCGGACCCAGCCCGGCGCGTGGTCCACCCAGGAGTCGGCGTCGAGCGCGACCCGGCGCAGCGCGGCGAACGCCGGGTCGAAGCCTGGCGCGCCGCCCTCGAAGAGGCCCGGCTGGAAAGGGAGGTCGGCTGGCATGCCAAGGGATAACCACGCCGCCCTCGCGGCGCCTCGGTGGACCCGAGGCCTGGATCGTCCTCAGTTCGCCCGGACAGCCCGGACGAAGCGCGGCATGAGGACGTGGTTCTCGAGGTGCACGTGCTCCAGGATGTCGGCCTCGAGCGCGTCGAGCTCGGCCAGGAGGACGCGGTAGGTGTTGCAGCCCCACTCGGGCAGGGTGAAGTCGTCGGTGAGCGTCCGCAGGCGCGCCAGCATGTCTCCGACCGCCAGGTGGTCGGTCATCATCTTGTCGAGCTCGCGCGAGAGCAGCGCCGGGTCGGGCTTGCGCGACATCAGCGCGGGGAAGAGGACCTCCTCCTCCTCGTCGAGGTGCGGCAGCAGGGCGTCCGAGAGGGCGACGAAGGTGGCCTGGACCTCGCGCAGCCTGGGGTCGTGCGGGCCGTGAACCTGCGCCACCTTGGCGGCGACGGGGGCGATGGCCGGCAGCGCGCGCCGGAGGTAGCCGTGGTGGCGGTCCACGATCCGCGCCACCAGCCCGGCGGTGGAGAGGGCGCGCGCGTCCTGGTCGGGCGCGGCGGGTCCGGCGGCGAGGACCGCCTCCACCTCCGCGAAGACGGCCTCGGGGTCGAGCCCCTTCGGCTGGCAGGCCTCCGGCAGCCGCACGTTGCCGTGGCAGCAGTAGTCGAGGCCGTGCTTCTGGAAGACGCGGGCGGCGAACGCGTGCTCGGTGACGATCTGGGCGATGGTGGCGTTGCGGTCGAGATTGGGCATGGCAGAGGAGATTGCAGCGGCCGTGCCGAGGCCGCGAGCCCGCGGGATTGCCTCGCAAAGCCGCGCGCCTGGTCCTGGGGGTCCACCCAAATGCCGTTGCGTCACCCAGGGGCCGTTGTGCGCGCAACGAATGGACGGTGCGCGGCGGAGCGCGGTCGTCAGAACTTGTAGCCGACGGCGTAGAGCAGCGTGGCGGACCGATATTCGAGCGAGGTCGCCTGCCCGGCTCCTTCGCTCGACTGGACCGCCGTGGAGCTGCCGAGCTCGTAGGCGAGGCCGAGCGAGCCGGACCAGTGTTCACCCGTGAGCGCGGCGCCAGCGGTGGCCCCGTAGAGGTCCGCCTGCTGGAACGGCGTGAGCGCAGCGTTGCCGATGGGGGAGAACGAGGCGAAGAACCCGGCGTGAAACGCGAGCGCCGGTCCGGCGTGATAGCTCGCGCCCAGCGCCACGTTGGTCACGGCGCGCGAGGAGTACGTCAGGGCGGCGAAGGGCTGGACCGACTGGGAGGTGGAGCCGTCGGGGGCCTGGGTGGTGACCTGCAGCGGCCGCGCGCTGCGGTAGAACGTGTATTGCCCGGCGCTCGCGTGATAGCGCACGTCGACCTCCGCCTGCACCGCCCCGAGCCGGCAGGCGGCCCCGGCGCTCAGCTCCAGCGGGAGCTTGTACTCGAACGCGCCGCCGTCGTCGCGGAAGTAGGCGGAGGTCGCGAGCCCGCTCCCCTGGGACGCCGACTCGTAGGTGACGAGCGAGCCGGAGGAGAGGCGCAGCCCGGGCGCCCGGACGACCGCCGCCAGGGTCAGCTGCGGCGCGACGTCCCACTGCACACCGGCCGACAGCGCGAGGTGCTGGATCTCTCCGCTCGCCCGGAGCACCGAGACGAACTGGACGGAGCGGCCCGAGATGGGCGCGAGGCCCGAGAACGTCTCCTCGTCGGAGTAGGACGTGCGCGACAAGCCACCGCCCAACCCCAGCCTGACGGTGTCGGTCAGCTTGTACCCGAGCGACAGGGCCGGCATCACGGTCGAGAAGCCGACCCTCGAGGAGAAGGTGATCCGCTCCTGAGCGGGCGGAACCTGGATCGCCTCGTCGATCGCGGATGGAGACGAGGAGACGGCGTTGGTGATGGAGAAGCCCAGCCGCAGCCGCTCGCCCTTGATGAACGGCTCGCCGATGACGATCGCGAAGGAGCCGGGCGAGCTCTCGATCCGAGAGCTGGAGGTGGCCTGGCCGAGCGCCCGCGAGCTCAGCCGGGACCAGACGAACCCGCTCGCACTGGCGGTGATGGCGGTCTGGGTGGCCGCTGCCAGCCCCGCCGGGTTGTAGAACCCGGCGCTGGCGTCGTCGACCCGGGCGAGGTACGCGCCTGCCTCCACGGCCTGCACCTGACCTATCAGCACGTTGTCGTAGTTCGGCAGGATGATGTTCTTGGGGGTCGGGACCGGCACCGCGAGGGACTGTGCCAGCGCGGCGCAGGGGACGAGGAGGAGCGCCGCGAGGGCGAGCCGACGGCCGCCAGCGGGGCGGATCCTGGGTGGAGCGGCGAATGACCTGCCCATCGGAACCGAGGCCTCGCTCTTCTATCTGCACAGCATGGCCGTTCGCCGCCGACGCGTCGCGGTACCTTTTTGGTGGAGCGGCCCACCAAAGAGGCCCGATTTCTCGCCGCGCCCGCCATGTCAGGAGCGCATAAACTGGGCGCGCATGTTCGAGTTGCGACGACGATCCGTGAACGGGCACACCCTGGCCTACCGGATGGAAGGGCAGGGGCAGACCATCCTGCTCATCCACGGGATCGCGGGGAGCTCGAGCACCTGGAACGAGGCCATGAGGCGCCTGGCGCTGCGGTACCGCGTCCTCGCGCCCGACCTGCTGGGCCACGGCGAATCGGACAAGCCGGAGGGCGACTACTCGCTGGGCGCGCACGCGTCGTTCCTGCGCGACCTGCTCGGCGGCCTCGGCATCGCCAGCGCGACGGTGGCGGGTCACTCCCTCGGCGGCGGCATCGCCTTGCAGCTGTCCTACCAGCACCCGGAGGTCTGCGAGCGCATGGTCCTCGTCGCGAGCGGGGGGCTCGGCCGCGAGATCAACGCCGCCCTCCGCCTGCTCGCCTTGCCGGGGGCCGAGCTCGTGCTCCCCCTCATCGCGCCGTCGTTCGTGCGTGAGCGCGGCAACGCCTTGATCTCCTGGATGCGCGAGCAGGGCCTTCGATCGCCTCGCCTGCACGAGGGGTGGCAGGCCTACTCCTCGCTGGCCGATCCCGAGATGCGGCGCGCCTTCGTCCGCGAGCTGCGCGCGGTGGTGGACTACGGCGGGCAGGTGGTCAGCGCGAGCGATCGGCTCCACCTCTCCGCGGGCCGCCCCACCCTGATCGTGTGGGGAGATCGGGACCCCATGATCCCGCTGAGCCACGCGCGCGCCGCGCACGCCGCCATCCCGGGCAGCCGCCTGGAGATCTTCGAGAACGCGGGACACTTCCCGCATGCCGAGTACCCCGAGCGCTTCGCGGAGGTGGTCACCGAGTTCATCGAATCGACCCGAAGAGGGGAGCGACCTCCTTCCTGACGGTCGATCTCTCCCGCGGTTTCCCGACGGGTGCCCTCGCTCGTGGACCGCGCGCCATTTGACACGTAGCGTTCGGGTGACTGGACCGCCATACTCCTCTCCTCGCCCGTTCGGGAGGGTGAGGCGCCGCGCCTCGACTCGAGATGCCGTGTGACCCTGGACAGAAACGAGCAAGAAGCCGCATGGCGGGCCGAGGAGGGCGAGCGCCTGCTCGTCGTCGGCATCGGCGCCTCGGCGGGCGGCCTCGAGGCCCTGGAGCGATTCTTGCGCCTGGTGCCGCCGGACAGCGGCCTGGCGTACGTCCTCGTGCAGCACCTCGACCCCGAGCACGACAGCATCCTGGCGGAGATCCTCGGGCGGGCCAGCCGCATCCCGGTGACGTTCGCCACCGAAGGGCAGCGCGTCGAGCGGGACCACGTCTATGTGATGCCACGTAGCTCCGGGCTGCTGGTGGAAGGAGGGACGCTGCGCCTCGTCGCGAGCGGGCCTCGGCCAAGCCGCCTGCCGATCAACGCCTTCCTCGTCTCTCTCGCCGCCGACCAGCGCCAGAACGCGGTCGGGATCATCCTCTCGGGGAGCGGGTCGGACGGCGCCCTCGGGATCGAAGCCGTCAAGCAGCACGGGGGAGCGACGTTCGCGCAACTCCCGGCCGAGGCAGCCTACGACAGCATGCCTCGGGCCGCGGTCGCGACCGGCATGGTGGACCAGGTGCTTCCGGTCGAGCAGCTCCCGGCAGCGCTCGCGAGCCTCACCGCCCGGCGGCGCCATCACCCCGGCGAGAGCGCGCGGGGCGAGTCCGAGGGGTTGCGGGAGGCGCTCGAGCTCCTCCGTGTCAGGACGGGCCACGACTTCAGCCTCTACAAGCGCAACACCATCACCCGGCGCTTCCAGAAGCGGCTCGCGGCGACGCGGACGGCGACCTTCCGTGAATACGTCGCGCTCCTGGAGGGCGACGAGAACGAGATCCGCAGGCTCTTCGACGACCTGATGATCAACGTCACGAGCTTCTTCCGCGACGGTGAGCCGTTCCGCACGCTCGAGAGGATGGTGATCCCGGCCCTGATGGCTCGCCCTCCCAGCGAAGGCGTCCGGGTCTGGGTGGCGGGGTGCTCCACCGGCGAGGAGGCCTATACCCTCGCGATGCTGTTCCGGGAGCAGGCGGAGCGCATGCCGCGGCCGCCGCCGGTGCAGATCTTCGCGACCGACGTGGACGAGTCGGCGCTCGCCGAGGCCCGGCGCGGGCGCTACACGGAGGTGGTCGAGCGGCAGGTGAGCCCGGAGCGGCTCGCCCGCTTCTTCACCCGCGGCGGCGACGCGTACACGGTCACGAAGGACCTCCGCGACCTCTGCATCTTCACGGGGCACGACGTCACCCGCGACCCGCCGTTCTCGCGCCTCGACCTCGTGTCCTGCCGCAACCTCCTCATCTACCTCGAGCCTGCGCTCCAGAAGCGCGTGATCGACCTGTTCCACTACGCGCTCCGGCCGGGCGGCTACCTGCTCCTCGGCAAGGCCGAGACCGTGGACGCGAGCGAGCCCGACCTCTTCGATGTCGCGGAGCGGTCCGACCACCTGTACCTTCGCCGCGACGTCGAGCGGCGCCCCGGGATCCCTCCCATGACGAGAGGCGGCCCGGTGCGCGTGTTGCCGCTCGAGACGGCCCCGGTGTCCCGCCGGAGCGGCGCCGACGTGCGAAGCGCCGCCGAGCGCTCCCGGAACATCGTCCTCGAGGAGTACGCGTCGCCCTCGGTGGTGGTCGATGCACGCGGGGAGATCCGGTACTTCTGGGGGACGGACCTGGCCTTCTACCTCCCGCGCACGGCCGGCGCGCCCGCTACGAACCTCATGCACCTCGCCAGGCGGGAGCTGAAGGCCGAGCTGGGGGCCGCCCTGCACAACGCGGCGAGGCAAGGCAGGCAGGTCGCCCACAAGGACCTCGTGGTGGCGGTGGACGGGTTGGAGCGCCGGCTCAACCTGGTGGTCCGTCCGATCCCGACCACGAAGGAAGATCCCGACGCGCTGTTCCTGGTCGTCTTCCAGGAGCTGCAAGCGGTCCCCGCCGCCCCGGGCACCCCGCTCGAGGCGCCTTCGCTGGAGCGGTACCGGCAGATCGAGTCGGCGCTCGAGAGCGCCCGCGAGCGCCTGCAGTTCACCGTCGACGAGCTCGAGAACGCCAACGAGGCGCTCCGCGCATCCAACGAGCAGCTGCAGTCCATGAACGAGGAGCTCCACTCCTCCAACGAGGAGCTGCAGACCTCGCAGGAGGAGCTGCAGTCGGTCAACGAGGAGCTCAACACCGTCAACGCCGAGCTGAGCAAGAAGGTGGAGGAGCTCGGGATCCTCTACGGCGATCTCCAGAACTTCTTCCAGGGCACCCAGATCGCCACGGTGTTCCTCGACCGTCAGCTCAAGATCGCGCGCTTCACCCCGGAGGCGATGACCGTGTTCCGCCTCGCCGACGGGGACGTGGGACGATCGCTCCGGGACTTCACCGCCCGCTTCGACGCGGAGGGCGTCTCGCAGGAGGCGGAGCGGGTGCTGGGGACGCTCGAGCCCGTCGAGCGCACCATCCGGACCCTGGAGCAGCAGCGCTGGTTCCTCATGCGCATCCATCCGTACCGGACGCCCTCGAACCTCATCGCCGGCGTCGTGATCACCTTCATCGACGTCACGAGGTTGAAGGAGACCGAGGCGGCTCTCCGGGAGGCCATCGCCGAACGCGAGCGCGCCGAGGAGGCGCTGCGCGGGGCGGACCAGCGCAAGGACGAGTTCCTGGCCATGTTGTCGCACGAGCTCCGCAACCCGCTCGCCCCCATCCGCAACAGCCTCCACGTCATGGACCATTCGCCGCCGGGCACCGAGCCGTCGCTTCGGGCCCAGCAGGTCATCAAGCGGCAGGTGGGGCACCTCGCGCGGCTGGTGGAAGACCTCCTCGACGCCACCCGCGTCTCGCGCGGCAAGCTGCGGGTGGAGCTGGAGCGCCTCGAGCTCGGCGCGCTCCTCGAGCGCACCGCGGAGGACCACCGGACCCTGTTCACGGCGCGAGACGTGGCGTTCGAGGTCTCCCGGCCGGAGCGCCCGGTCTGGGTCGACGGCGACGCGACGCGCCTCGCCCAGGTGGTGGGAAACCTGCTCCAGAACGCGGCCAAGTTCACGCCCGGCGGCGGTTCGGTCCGGCTCTCCCTGGCCCCCGTTGGAGAGTGGGCGGAGGTGCGCGTCCGGGACGACGGCGCCGGCATCGAGCCGACCATGCTGCCCCGCCTCTTCCAGGCGTTCAGCCAGTCGGACGTCACGCTGGCCCGGAGCCTGGGCGGGCTCGGGCTCGGGCTCGTGCTGGTGAAGGGGCTGGTCGAGCTGCATGGGGGCACGGTCGAGGCCTTCAGCGGCGGGAAGGGTGAAGGCGCCGAGGTGGTCGTCCGTTTGCCCCTCGCGACGGCGCCGCCGGCGGCCCGCGAGTCCGCTCCCCGGGTGCCGCCGCGCCCCTGCCGCATCCTGGTCATCGAGGACAACGTCGACGGCGCGGAGAGCCTGCGGGCGGTCCTCGAGATGGACGGGCACGAGGTCGAGGTCGCCTTCGACGGCCCGCGGGGGCTCGAGAAGGGCCGCGCCTTCTTGCCCGAGGTCGTGATGTGCGACATCGGGCTTCCGGGGATGGACGGCTACGGGGTGGCGCGCGCCATCCGCGGCGACGCGACGCTGCGCGGAGCGTATCTGATCGCGCTGACCGGCTATGCCGGCCCCGACGACCAGCGCCGGGCCCTGGACGCGGGGTTCGACGCGCACCTCTCGAAGCCGCCGGCGATCGAGCAGCTCCAGGAGGCCATCGCCCGTGTGCCCGCGCGCGCCCGCGCGGCCGTGGCGCCGGTGCCGTAGGCCGGCCGATCAGCCTCCCGAGGTGGTCAGCGCCGCATCCGAGAGCGCCCAGATCGCCACCCGCCCGCGCCGCCCCAGCTTCACCTCGTCCCCGGGCGTGAGCACGTGGTCGAGCGGATCGGCCGCCTGGGTGACGAGCAGCGTGCCTTCGCGGCAGCGCACCGCCACGCCGCCGTGGCCTGGCCGGAGCCCGAGGGTCGAGTCCCGCGGCAGCTCCCACGCGCCGGTCTCCACGAGGCGCGTCCCGCTCCCCGGGCGCGCCCACCCGCCGAGGCGGCGGAGGAGCGACCGCAGCCCGCCGTTCGCGCCGGCGGCGCGCATCCGCCCCCGCGTCCCCGCATACGCGCTCATGGCGTGCTCCTCTCGCCGGCCTCGACAGCGCAGGCGGTCACCACCGCGCTCGCGGCCGGCCCGCTCGCCGAGGCCGCGCCCTGCCCACCGCCGTGCAGCGAGGCGGCCGGCGCCGCCACGCCGACGAGGAAGAAGGTCCAGAGCAGGGCCGAGCCGGCCAGCAGCGCGGCCGCGGCCAGGAGCTCGCGTCCCCACCCGCGCCGGCGACCTGCTCCGCTCGGCCGGGGGCGCCCTCTCGGCGCGCTCGACGCGCCCCACCAGGGAACTGCGACCAGGCTCCCGACTCGCGACGTCATGGTGCGACTCCTTTCGGCCGGCGCCGCCGGCCCAGACCCCGCCCGCTACGAGGGAGAAGCTACCGATGGCGACCGGCCCGATGAAGGCGCAGGCGAGCGCCGCCCCCGCGCAAGAACGCGCGCGCGGCCTGGACTGGGGACACCTGCGCTTCTTCCTCGAGCTGGTGCGCACCGGCAGCCACGCGCGGGCGGCGCAGCGGCTCGGAGTGGACCGCAACACCGTGGCGCGGCGGGTGGCGGCGATGGAGGAGGCGCTGGGGATCTCCCTCTTCGAGCGCGGGCCGCAGGGGTGGGCCTGCACCGCCGCCGGCCAGGAACTGGCGGAGATGGCGTCGCGGGTGGAGCAGGACGTGCTCGCCCTGGCGCGCCACGCCGACGCGCGCGACCGCACGCTCAGCGGGGCCGTCCGGCTCACCACCGCCACGCACATCTCGGCGTACCTGCTGGTGCCGGCGCTGCCCGCGCTGCGCGAGCGTCACCCGGGGCTGGTGCTCGAGGTCGCCGCCGACCAGCGCACCTTCGACCTCACCCGGCGCGAGGCCGACCTGGCGCTGCGCATGGGGCGGCCGCGCGACGCCGGGCTCGTGACCCGAAAGCTGAGCGACGTCGCCTATGGGCTGTACGCCGCCCGCCGCTCCGCCGCCGGACGGCGCGGGGCGGTGGACCTGGCCGCCGACCCCTTCGTCGGCTTCGACGACAGCCTGGCCGGCACGCCGCAGGAGCGGTGGCTCTCGCGCCTCGCCCCGGAGCGCCGGACGGTGTTCCGCTGCAACAGCACCGCCTCGCTGGTGGTGGCGGCCCGCAGCGGCGTCGGGGTGGCGGTGCTGCCGCGCTTCGTGGCGGGGGTGGAGCCGGAGCTGGTGCTGCTCGAGGGGCCCGCGCCGCCGCACCACGAACTGTGGCTGCTGGTGCACGGCGACCTGCGCCGCTCCCCGCGGGTGCGGGCGGTGATCGACTGGGTGGACGACGTCGTCGCCCGGGCGCGCCCGTCGCTGGCCTGAGGGCGGGCCGCGCGCTACGCCTTCAGCACCCCGCGCCGCCGCCCCACCGCGGTGAAGGCCGCCACCGCGCGCTCCACCTGCTCGGGCGAGTGGGCCGCCGAGAGCTGCACGCGGATCCGCGCCTGGCCCTGCGGCACCACCGGGTAGCTGAAGCCGACGACGTAGACCCCCTGGTCGAGCAGGTCGCGGGCGAAGTCGACCGCGAGCCGCGCCTCGCCGAGCATGATGGGGACGATGGGGTGGATGCCGGGCCTCACGTCGAAGCCGGCGGCGGTCATGCGCTCGCGGAAGGCGCGGGCGTTCTCCATGAGCCGGTCGCGAAGCGCCGTGCCCTCCTCGAGCAGCGAGACCGCGGCGAGGCTGCCGCCCACGATGGCCGGGGCGAGGGTGTTCGAGAAGAGGTACGGCCGGGCGCGCTGGCGCAACAGCTCCACCACCTCGCGCCGGGCCGCCACGAACCCGCCCGCCGCGCCGCCCAGGGCCTTGCCGAGCGTCGAGGTGAGGATGTCCACCCGGCCCTGCACGCCGAAGTGCTCCGGGGTGCCTCGGCCGGTGCGCCCCACGAAGCCGGAGGCGTGCGAGTCGTCGACCAGCAGCAGCGCCCGGTAGCGGTCGCAGAGCTCGCAGAGCCGATCGAGCGGCGCGAGGTGGCCGTCCATGGAGAAGACGCCGTCGGTGGCGACCAGCCGGAGCCGCTTGCCCTGGGTGGCCTGGAGCAGCCGCTCCGCCTCGGCGAGGTCGCCCGAGGGGTAGCGGTGGCGCTCCGCCTTGCAGAGCCGGATGCCGTCGATGAGCGAGGCGTGGTTGAGCGAGTCGGAGACGATCGCGTCCTCCTCGCCCAGCAGCGCCTCGAAGACCCCGCCGTTGGCGTCGAAGCAGGAGCCGAAGAGCACCGCGTCCTCGAAGCCGAAGAAGCGCGCCAGCCGCGCCTCCAGCTCCTTGTGAAGGTCCTGGGTGCCGCAGATGAAGCGCACGCTGGAGAGGCCGAAGCCGCGTGCGTCGAGGGCGCGGCGGGCGCCCTCCAGCACCGCCGGGTGGGAGGAGAGGCCCAGGTAGTTGTTGGCGCAGAAGTTGAGCACCCGGCGCCCGTTCACCAGGATCTCCGCCCCCTGCGGCGAGGCGAGGACCCGCTCCTCCTTGAAGGTGCCGGCGGCGCGGACGGCCTCGAGCTGCGCGCGGAAGATCCCGGCTGCGTCGTCGTACATGGCGGCTCCCGTCGCGGCGATCAGAAGCGGAGCAGCACCTTGGGGTGCACCTGGATGGCGCGCTCGAAGCTCTCCGGCTCGAACTCCGCGAACGGCACCACGGTACCGCGCCCCTCGTCGAGGATCACCTTCCAGATGAGGTCGTGGAGGTCGGGGTCGCGGGACTCGAGCAGGTTCCGGGTGATGTGCCAGGTCTCGAAGATGCGCCGGCCCACCACCGAGTGGAGGGTGATCCCCTCCACGATGACCTTGTCGATCTGCTCGATCACCGCGTCGCCGCTCTTGAGCCCGAACATGATGACGTGCCCGCCGCGCCGCACCGCCGAGATGGCGGTGTTGAGGGCGGCGTTGGAGCCGGACATCTCCATGGCCACGTCCACCCCCACGCCGTCGGTGAGCCGGAGGAGCTCCGCGGTGATGGCGGCGTCGTGCACGTAGGAGCTCTCGGTGCGCTTCGACGGCTCCACCACCGCGTCGGCGCCGAGCGCCCGCGCCATGCGGATGTGGGCCTCCATGGGCTCGACGCCGATGACCTGCCGCGCCCCGAGCGCCCGCGCCACCGCCACCGCGAAGAGCCCGATGGTGCCGCAGCCGATGATGGCCACCGACTTGCCGCGCAGGTTCACCTTGGTGCAGGCGTGCACCGCGTTGCCGAAGGGCTCCTGGAGCGCCGCCACCTCGGGCCGGATCTTCTTCACGTCGGTGGGCCAGAGGGTCTGCGCAGGCAGCTTCACGTACTCGGCGAAGCAGCCGTCGTGGCTGATGCCGATGATGCGCGCCGTCTCGCAGACGTGGTTGTCGCCGATGCGGCACTGGTAGCAGGTGTTGCAGATGATGTGGCTCTCGGTGGAGACCACGTCGCCCGGCTTGTAGCCGTAGTCGCGCTCCGCCTCCGGCCCGGCCTCCACCACCTCGCCGAGGAGCTCGTGGCCGACCACCCGCACGTCCTTCCGTTCGCGGTCGAGCGACTCGGCCATCATGTCGCCGAAGGCGCGCCGGAACCAGATGCCGCGATCCGAGCCGCAGAAGCCCGCGTACCGGGTCTTCACGATCACCTCGCCCGAGTCGCGGTAGTCGCGCGAGACGTCGAGGTGGGGCCGGGGCACCTGCTGCTTCCGCAGCCCGCGGGACTTCGCCCACTCGTCCTTCGACCGATCGAAGACCAGCGCCCACATGGTGTCGCCCATGGCGGTCGAATCTAGCGGGCGGGAGGCGGGCGGGCTACTCTCCCTGCGATGTCTCCCCCCGTCGATCCGGCGGTCCGGGCCGCGGCCCGCCGCGCCCTCTCCTTGCCGGGGGAGGCGCTCCTCGCCGAGTGCGAGGAGAGCTTCTTCGTCGCCAGCGGCCCGGGCGGCCAGCACCGCAACAAGACCGAGAGCGGGGTGCGGCTGGTGCACCTGCCCACGGGGGCCACCGTCACCGCCACCGAGCGGCGCAGCCAGCCGCAGAACCGGGCGGCGGCGCTGGCGCGGCTGCGCGAGCGGCTGCAGGCGTTGAGCCACGTCCCGCGCCCGCGCCGCCCCACCCGGCCCACGCGCGGCTCGAAGGAGCGGCGCATCGCCGGCAAGAAGCTGCTCTCGGAGAAGAAGGCGGGGCGCCGGGTCCGCGAGGACTGAAGCTAGGCGTCCGGCTGGGGCGCGCCCCCGAAGGGCTCCGCCAGCCCGACGTCGGTGAGCCGGTCGATCGCGCCGCGGACCTCCGCCAGGGTCACGCCGCAGTCCTCGAGCGAGCGGGCGATCTCCTGCACGCTGCGGCGGCCGCCGCGCAGCTCGGCCAGCACCACGCCGTCCGCGGGGAGGACGGCGAGCGGGATCGCCCAACCTCGCTGCGCCGCCTCGAGGAGGTCGCGGCCCTGGGCGCGCGCCTCGCGCATGGCGTCCTGATACGCCTGTTCGGCGGACTGCCCGGCGGGGGTGAGGGCGAAGCGTTGACCGCGTGGCCAGCGCTTTCCGCCGCGAGATTTCCAGCTCTGGAGCATGGGCAGGTGATGCGCCACCCCCGGGGGTGGTGTCAACTGCGCCCGGCGCGCCGGTCGGGGCCTGCGCTTGCGACCGGCCGCCGGGCCGGCCACCTTGGGGGGATGGCAGCCGCCGTCCTCTTCGACGTCGACGGCACGCTGGTGGACAGCGTGGACCTCCACGCGCAGGCATGGCGAGAGGCCTTCGCGCACTTCGGGCACGACCTGCCGTACGAGGCGGTTCGCTCGCAGATCGGCAAGGGCGGCGACCAGCTGCTGCCGGTCTTCCTCTCGCCCTCACAGCTCGCGTCGTACGGCGAGGAGCTCGAGGCCTGGCGCGGCGACCTCTACCGGCGCGAGTACCTGCCGCTGGTGCGCCCGTTGCCGCGGGTACGGCACCTGCTCCAGCGGGTCCGGCGCGGGGGCGCGCGCGTGGCCCTCGCCTCCTCCTGCAGGCGGGAGGAGCTGGCGGTCTACGTGGGGGTGCTGGGGGTCGGCGACCTGCTGGCCGCCGCCACCACCGCCGACGACGTCGGGCGCTCCAAGCCGCACCCGGACGTCTTCCTGGCCTGCCTGCGCCGGCTGGGCGTGCCGGCACACCAGGCGGTCGCGGTGGGCGACAGCCCCTACGACGCCGAGGCGGCCGGCGGCGCGGGCGTGCTCACGGTGGGGCTGCTCTGCGGCGGCTTCGACCCCGACGACCTGCGGGGCGCCGGCGTCGCCGCCCTCTACCGCGATCCCTCCGACCTGCTCGAGCGGTACGACGCCTCGCCGCTCGCGGGAGCGGGCACGCCGGAGCAGCCCGGGGCATAGACCGCCCCGCTCCCTGTGGCGCCGGGGCCGGCCCCCGGACAGATCGAGGCCATGGCCCGCGCCACCGCCACCCGCCCGCCGCCCTCCCGCGAGCCGGCGGCGCGCCCGCGGGCGGCGCCGGGCTGGGGCAAGGCGCGGGTGCTGGCGGTGGGGCACTCGACGCGGCCCTTCGCGGAGCTCCTGGCGCTGCTCCAGTCCGCGGGGGTGCGCACCCTCGTGGACGTCCGAACCATCCCCCGCTCGCGCGCCAACCCGCAGTACGAAGGGCCGGCGCTGGCGGCCGGGCTCGCCGCGGCCGGCGTCGCCTACGTCCACCTGGCGCGGCTCGGCGGCCTGCGCCACGCCCGCAAGGACTCGCCCAACGGCGCCTGGCGCAACGCCAGCTTTCGCGGCTACGCCGATCACATGCTCACCCCGGAGTTCGAGGAGGGGCTCACCGAGCTGCGGGCGCTGGCGCGCGCCGGGCCGGTGGCGCTGATGTGCGCCGAGGCGGTCCCCTGGCGCTGCCACCGCTCGCTCATCGCCGACGCGCTCTTCGCCCGCGGGGTGGTGGTGCACCACATCACCGGCAAGGGGCGGACGCGGCCGCACCGGCTCACGCCCTTCGCGCGAGTGGAGGGGCGACGCGTGCTCTATCCGCCCGAGCCGGGGGGGGATCAGCCGTCCGCCCAGGCTCGCGCCCCGTGAAGGCTTCGAGCGCCGCCCCGGGCGCTTGCGCCCCGCGCCGCCCCGGTGCGATCCTTCGCTCGCCGCTCGCCCGCGGCGGAGGAACCCCGTGAACGTCACCGCCCTCGCCGCCGCCCTCGCCCTCCTCGTCGCCGCCGCGCCGGCCCGCGCAGCGGACGACCTCTCCCACCTGCTCCGGCGCTCGGTCGAGGTCTACGGCGGCGCCAAGGCGCTGGCGAAGGTCGGGGCGGTCAAGCAGACCGGCCGCGTCACCGCCGTCATGCGCGGCAACGCGGAGGGGAGGCTGGTGCGACTCTACGCCGCGCCGCGCAACCTCCGCGTCGACATCGCCTACCCCGACGGCAACGGCGAGTCGCGCGTGCTCCAGGGCGAACGCGGCTGGCGCCAGGGTCAGCCCGCGCAGGGGATGCAGCTCGCCGCCATGGTGCTCCAGGCGGCGCGGCTCGAGCTGCCGCGCGTCTTCTTCCAGGATCCGGAGAAGGTGGCCGACGCCGGCGTGGTGGAGCGGAACGGCAAGAAGCTGCGCGCGGTGGCCGTGGACCTCGGCGGCGGGCTCGCGCTCAGCGCCGAGATCGACCCCGAGACCGGTTACATCCTGCACACCAGCGGCGGCGGCCCCATCGCCGGGGGGATGCGCATCGCCTTCGAGACCGACTACTCCGACTTCCGCAAGGTGAACGGGATCCTCTTCGCCTTCCACGAGGACAACTTCGCCAACGGCGTGCACACCGGCGAGACCTTCCTCGACAAGGTGGAGCTGCTGCGGGCGCCGCCCCCGGCGCACACTTTCAAGCCAGGCGCCCGGCCCGAGAGCATCTAGCGCGGGCTCACGGGGCTGGGCAGCCCTCTCAGGTCCCGACCCGCAGCAGCTCGATGAGCGGCGCGTCCCCCGGCCGCTCGCGGGCGAGGTCGACCGCGCAGTGGAGGGCCCAGTCCACCTCGCCCGCCTCGTCGACGATGCGCTGCACGGCCTGGTAGCTCCCGTCGGCGCCCTTCTCGAGGAAGGTGTTGTGGGGCCGCCGCGCCGCCGGGGTGAGGTCCACCCGCGGGTGCTCGGCGAAGTAGGGGGCCATCGCCTCCTCGAGCTTCTTCGGCGTCCAGGCGCCGTCCGGATCGAGGATGGCCTGGGCCGCCTCCTCGAAGCTCTTCCGGCCCAGCGCGCCGAGGAGCCGGTGCAGCTCGGCCCGCACCCGGGCGGCGAAGGCCCGCGGGTCGGCGTCGAGCGGGCGCGGCTTCGGCGGCGGGAGCGCCACCCCGGGCGCCGCCGCGCGGGCCGCGGCGGCCTCCGGGTCGCGCAGCCGCTCCCACTCGTCGAGGAGCGAGGAGTCGACCCCGCGCACCGTGGCGCGCAGGAAGGCGATGGCGTCCTCCATGGCCTCGTCGCGGTAGCGCTCCGGCACCGTCTGTACCAGCGTCTTGTAGGCGTCGGTGAGGTAGCGCAAGAGCACCCCCTCCGAGCGCTGCAGCCCGTACTCGCGCACGTAGTCGTTGAAGGTGGCGCAGCGCTCCACCAGCTCGCGGGCCACCGACTTGGGCCGGATGTTCTCCTGGCCCACCCAGGGGTGCTTGGCGGCGAACTCGTTGAAGGTGGCGTAGACGAAGTCGGCGTTGGGCTTCGGGTACTCGACCCGCTCCAGCTCCGCCATCCGCTCGTCGTACTCCATGCCCTTGGCCTTCATCTCCGCCACCGCGTCGCCGCGCGCCTTGTCGAGCTGCTTCCAGAGCACGACGTCGGGGTTCTCCAGGATCGACTCCACCTGCGAGAGCACGTCGAGCGCGTAGGTCTCGCGCGCCGGGTCGATCCGCGGGAGCGAGTCGAGCAGGTAGAGCGAGAGGGTGTGGTGGATGGAGAAGTCGCGCTGCAGGCTGGCCGCCGGGCGCACGAAGGCGCCGCGGAAGCCCTCGCCCACCGGGTGGAGCTCGATGAGGCCGGCCGTGCGCAGCGTGCGGAAGCGCTGGGCGGCCGTGCGCCGGTGCTTCGCCCGGGCGTAGTCGGTGCCGTGCGAGCGGGCGATCATCTCCACCAGCCGCCCGTAGCCGCCGCCCCGCTGGGTGGTCTCGCTCTGCAGGAGGCCCAGCAGCAGGTGGAAGGTGACCTCGAAGCGCGACTCGAGCGGCTCCGGCTCCTTCGTCTGCAGCCGCTCGAAGGTGGCCCGGTCGAAGGGGACGTAGCCCTTCTGCGGCGGCTGCTTCTTCACGAACTTCTTGCCCGAGACCGCCGCCTTCTCCGCGAGCCGCTTGTTCTCGACCACGTGCTCCGGCGCCTGCGCCACCACCCAGCCCTGCTCGTCGAACCCCTTGCGGCCGGCGCGGCCGGCGATCTGGTGGAAGTCGCGGGCCGGCAGGATCACCACCTTCTCGCCGTCGAACTTGCAGAGCTGGCTGAAGAGGACGGTGCGGATGGGGATGTTCACCCCCATGCCCAGGGTGTCGGTGCCGGAGACAACCTTGAGCAGGCCGGCCTGGGCGAGCTTCTCCACCAGCAGCCGGTAACGGGGCAGCAGCCCGGCGTGGTGCAGCCCGACCCCGTGGCGCAGGAAGCGCTGGAAGTCCTTGCCGTAGGCGCTGTCGAAGCGGACGCCGTCGAGGGCGCGCTTGATGGTCTCCTTCTCCTCCTTGCTGGAGAAGTTGGCGGACATGAGATTCTGCGCCTGCTCGGCGGCGGCGCGCTGGGTGAAGTTGACGAGGTAGACCGGGGCGCGCCCGGCCGACACCAGCTCCTCGATGGTCTCGTGCAGCGGCGTCTCGCGCCACTCGAAGGAGAGCGGCACCGGGCGCGCGGCGCTCTTCACCCGCGCCACCTCGCGGCCGGTGAGCCCCTCGATCCCCTCCTCGATGGTGGAGGTGTCGCCGAGGGTGGCGCTCATGAGCAGGAACACGCTCTGCTCGAGCAGGAGCAGCGGCACCTGCCAGGCCACCCCGCGCTCCTTGTCGGCGTAGTAGTGGAACTCGTCCATCACCACGTAGTCGGCCGACGGCTTCGCCTCGCGCACCGAGAGGTTCATCAGGATCTCGGCGGTGCAGCAGACGATGGGGGCGTCGCGGTTGATGGCCGCGTCGCCGGTCATCATGCCCACGTTCTCCGGGCCGAAGACCTGGCAGAGCGCGAAGAACTTCTCGTTGACGAGCGCCTTGATCGGGCAGGTGTAGAAGGAGCGCTTCCCCTGCGCCATCGCCAGGAAGTGCAGGAAGGTGGCGACCAGCGACTTGCCCGAGCCGGTGGGCGTGGAGAGCACGAGGTGCTTCCCGTCGAGGAGCGAGAGGATCGCCTCCTCCTGCGCCGGGTAGAGCTCGAGCCCGGTCTCGCCCACCCAGGTGACGAAGGCGTCGAGGACCTGATCCTGGGTGAGCGGCGGGGCGCCGGGAGGAGGCAGCCGGGCGGCGAGCGGGGCGGGGGAGGGCGGCATCGGGGTCGTACCTACCGCATCCCCGCCGCACGCGACAGGGGCGGGTGGCGTCGCCGCCCCCGCCCGCTACCGCTTCCCCGCCTGGTGCAGCGCGAACGCCACGCCCTGCGGGTCGGTGAGCTGAGCGACCCGCCCGCCGGGCACGTCCATGGGCCCGTTGAGGAGCTTGCCGCCCTTCCGGGTGGCGCGACCGATGGCGGCTTCGAGGTCGCTCGTCGACGCGTAGAAGAGCCACATGGGCGGCAGGGGCGAGCCCTTGGGCGCCGTCATCATCCCGCCGAGCCGGCGCTCGCCGACGCCGAAGATGCGGTAGGTCCCCATCGGCCCCATGTCCATCTCCTCCAGCACCTTCCACCCGAAGAGCTGGGAGTAGAAGGCGAACGCCGCTGCGCCGTCGCTCGTCACGAGCTCGTTCCAGCAGAACTCCCCGTCCTTGGAGGGGTCGTGCAGGGCCATCTCGCGCTGCGGCTTGAAGGCCGAGATGACGGCGCCCTGCGGATCGGCGAGCACCGCGAACCGTCCGACGGTGGGGATGTCGGTGGGCTCCTTGTGCACCTCGCCGCCGAGCTTCCGCGCGAGCGCCGCCGTCGCGTCGACGTCGGCGACCTCGACGTGCGCCATCCACTGGGGCCGCGCGCCCATCTTCGCCGCCTCCTCCGTGAGCCGCATCACCCCGCCGAGCGGACCCTGGCTCGCGACCCACATCTCGTACTCCTCGCCGCCGCCGAAGGGCTGCGTCTTCCAGCCGACGACGTCGGTGTAGAACGCGATCGCCGCCTGGACGTCCCTGGTGAGGTGCTCGTGCCAGACGAAGAGACCCTGGTTCGCGCTTGCCATGAACTGCCTCCTTGAAGGGCGCCCCGTGGGCGCGTTCGCCTGTGGCGGGCCGACATAGCGGGGTGGCCAGGGGACCTCAACTCGAGCGCGCGCAGGCCCTTCGAGCCTTGCCCGCCGCGACCCTGCGTGCGAGAGTGCCGCCGCCCAAATGGGGCGGCCCTGCCCACGCCGGCCGCCCGGAACAAGCCAAGGAGCCGCACATGAAGAGGATCCTGCTCGCCGCGCTCTGCCTCGCCGCCTTCCAGGCCGACGCCTTCGCCGCCGACACCTCCCTCCAGGCCGTGAAGCAGAAGGGCAAGCTCGTCCTGGGGCTCGACGACTCGTTCCCGCCCATGGGCTTCCGCAACGAGGAGAACCAGATCGTCGGCTACGACATCGACCTCGCGAAGGAGGTCGCGAAGCGGCTCGGCGTCCAGCTCGTCCCCCAGGCCATCGACTGGAACGCCAAGGAGCAGGAGCTCAACACCCACAAGATCGACTGCATCTGGAACGGCTTCACCATCACCGACGAGCGCAAGCAGGCGATGGCCTTCACCAAGCCCTACCTGCGCAACGCCCAGGTGGTGGTGGTGAAGAAGGGCTCGGGCTACGGCACGCTCGCGAGCCTCAAGGGCAAGAAGGTCGGCCTGCAGGCCGGCTCCTCGGCGGCCAACGCCCTCGAGGCGGCCCCGGCGTTCAAGAAGTCGCTCAAGCAGGTGGTCGAGTTCAAGGACAACCTCACCGCCCTCATGGACCTCGAGGCCCGCGGCGTGGACGCGGTGGTGATGGATCTCATCCTCGCCAACGACAACATCCAGCGCTCGAAGAAGGCCTACGTGGTCCTGCCGGAGTCGCTCGCCCCCGAGGTCTTCGGGGTGGGCTTCCGCAAGGGCGACCTCGCCCTCCGCGACGGGGTGCAGGGCGCGCTCGAGGCGATGCGCGCCGACGGCACGCTCGCCAGGGTGACGGCGAAGTGGTTCGGGTCGGACATCTCGGTGGTCGGCAAGTAGGCCCGGGGGGCGCCCGCGCATGCTGAAGATGCTGGGGGCGATGGCCGAGGGGTCGGTCGTCTCGCTCGAGGTCTTCTTCCTCACCCTGGTGGTGGCGCTCCCGCTGGCCCTGCCGATCGCGCTCGGCCGCATGTCGTCGAGCCGGCTCGTGCGCGGCCCGGTGCACGCCTACGTCCTGGTGATGCGCGGGACGCCCCTCATCCTGCAGCTGCTCTTCGTCTACTTCGCCCCCTACTACCTGTTCGAGGCCTCGTACGACCGGTTCACCGCCGCGGTGGTGGCCTTCGCCATCAACTACGCCGCCTACTTCGCCGAGATCTACCGCGGCGGCATCCAGTCGATCCCCAAGGGCCAGTACGAGGCCGCCAAGGTGCTCGGCTTCAGCCGCGTCGACACCTTCTTCCGGATCGTCCTGCCGCAGGTGGTGAAGCGCATCCTGCCGGCCACCGCCAACGAGGTCATCACCCTCGTGAAGGACACCGCGCTGGCACAGACCATCGGCGTGGCCGAGCTGTTCCGGGTGGCGCAGAACGCCTCCGCGCGCCAGTTCTCCACCACCCCCATCTTCATCGCGGGCGCGTTCTACTTCGTGATGAACTGGGCGGTCTCCGAGCTCTTCCTCCGCCTGGAGCGGAAGCTCGCGTACTACCACTGAGCCGGATCGCCGCCATGGACGTGGTCACGGTAGAGCACCTCTCGAAGTCCTTCGGCGACCTGCGGGTCATCTCCGACCTCTCCTTCTCGGTGCACCAGGGGGAGGTGCTCGCCATCATCGGGCCCTCGGGCTCGGGCAAGTCCACGCTGCTGCGCGCCATCACCCACCTCGAGCCGGCCAGCGGCGGCACCATCGCCATCTGCGGCACCCGGATCCTCGACGACGGCGTGTACGCCGAACCCGCCAGCCTGCGCCGCGCGCTCCTCAAGCTCGGGCTGGTCTTCCAGGACTTCAACCTGTTCCCGCACTTCTCGGTGCTCCGCAACATCACCGAGGCGCAGGTGCGGGTGCTCGGGCGCGGGAAGGGCGAGGCGCGCGACCGCGCCCTGGCGCTCCTCGAGAAGATGGGGCTCGCCGGCAAGGCGGCGGCCTATCCCGGCGAGCTCTCCGGCGGTCAGAAGCAGCGCGTCTCGATCGCCCGCGCCCTGGCGCTCGACCCGCAGGTCCTCCTGTTCGACGAGCCGACGAGCGCCCTCGACCCCGAGCTGACCGGAGAGATCCTCGAGGTCATCCGCGACCTCGCGGCCGAGAAGATGACCATGGTGGTGGTGACCCACGAGATGGACTTCGCCCGCGACGTGGCCGACCGCGCCATGCTGATCGACGCCGGGGTGGTGGTGGAGGAGGGCCCGGCCCGGGAGCTCATGGACAACCCGAGGAACGAGCGGACCCGGGCCTTCCTGCGGCGCTTCTCTCGGGGCGGCGAGAGCTAGCAGGCCGTTGATGAATGCACCGCGACGGCCTCGGCCGCCCCTCTGCGGGGCTTCGGCGGGGCCGTTCTTGTTACGAGCTGGGGATCGAGTGCCCGGTCGGAGCATCCGTCAGGCCGGCACGGTCATCAACCTCGCCATGCGGAGCAGGTTGTAAGCGGCGGCGACCAGATGGACGGCGTGCTGCGTCCTCTCCTTGCCTCTGAATCTCGTCTTCCGCAGCCCGCCGACCGTCTTCGCCCAGCCGAAGATCTCCTCGACCCGCTTTCGGATGCGCTGGCTGATGTTGTATCCGGCGTGCCGCGTCGTTCGTTTGTCCACCGCCGAGCGACGACGATGGTCACGTGTCTGCGCGACGTGCGGCGTGATTCCTCGTTCGCGTACGGCTTCTATGAAGGAGGCCACGTCATAGCCGGCGTCCGCGCCGAGCGTGACCCCGTCTCGGCCGTCTACGTGCTTATCGAGCAGCGCCAGCGCGCCCTCGCGTTCGCCATAGCCGGTTGCCGTGTCCACGCGCAGGTCGACGATGAGACCGTTCCGGTTCTCCATCAGCGCGTTGGCGAGGTAGCTCAGCTTCGCCGGCTGGTTGTTTCCCTTGCGCGCCAACTTCGCCTCGGGATCGGTCTTCGACTCGTGCGTCTCGTTCGAGCGCTTCTGCCCGTGGAAGTTGACGGTCGGGTTGCCCGGGTCGTCGGGCGGCGGCTGATCCTTCGGATCCTCGCCCTTCGGCCGAAAGCTCTTCACGCTCGCCCACGCTTCGATGAGCGTCCCGTCCACGGTGAAGTGGTCGTCGCTCATGAGCTTGGCTGCACGCGCTGCGGCAACGACCTCCGCGAGAAACCTTCCGGCCACCTCGTGCTCGAGGAGCCGCGCCCGGTTCCGGCTGAAGGTGGAGTGGTCGATGCCGTCCTCGACCATGTCCATGTCCAGGAACCAACGATAGAGCAGGTTGTACTCGAGCTGCTCGCACAGCAGCCGCTCGCTCCGGATGCTGTAGAGCGCCATCAACAGCGTGCCCTTGAGCAGCTGCTCCGGCGGCACCGACGGCCGCCCCACATTGCTGTACATCTGGTCGAACGTGGGCGAGAGCGCCGCAAGAGCCTTGTCGGCCAGCGCCTTGATGCGCCGGAGCGGGTGATCCGCCGGTACCCGGCGATCAGGCGTGACCAGGCTCAGCATCGTGACTTGCTGGTTCTCAGTTCCGCGCACGCTCACCTCCGCGAACGGAACGAGATCATGAATCGGCGGACCTGTCGATCCCGCGGTCGAGCACGGTCGTTGATACGGATGCGGAGCGTAGCGCCGGGGTGGGCGGAGGGCGCCTTGCGGAGCGCCGCCATGAGTCCCTCGTGCGCCGGGCCGCGCCCGCCGTGCCTCGTGAGCGCGCCGAGGACTGCCCGACGACGACCGCTGAGCAAGCGCCGGACGGCGGAGTTCCGCAGGCGCGCACTCGCCCGAACTGGTCTGCGCGGGCCGGCCGTCTCGAACCCGGCCGGCGCGGAGCTCAGCGCCCGGAGCACACCCCGGCGCGGGAGCGCAGCCGGTCGTTTATCAACACCCTGCTAGGGCTCTCCGCGCCGCCCCGCCGCCCGCTGCTTCGGCTCCACCGGCTGGACCACCGCGCCCTCCTCGAGATCGGAGGGGGGCGAGAGCGCCACCACCTCGCCGCCCTCGAGCCCGCGCCGGATCTGGGTGGTCTTCCCGTCGGTGGCCCCCGGCTCCACCTCGACGAAGTGGAGCCGCCGCTCGCGCACCAGCGCTACGGCCAGCTTCTCCCCGCGCGACACCAGCGCCTCCTGGGGCACCGCCGGCAGGGACGGCGCTCGCACCTCGAGCGCCACGTGCACGAAGAGCCCGGGCACGAGGTTCAGGCTGGAGATGCCCTCGGGCCAGAGCTCGATCAGCATGGAGCGGCTGCGCGGGTCGAGCGCGCCGGCGATGCGCCGCACCCGCGCCCGCACCTCGACCCCGGGGTGCTGCTCGACGCGGAGCACCCCCAGGTCGCCGAGCCGCACGAACGGCGCCACGTCCTGCCCCACGTACACGAGCACCCTCGCGCGCGAGGGGTCCGAGACCTCCAGCACCGGCTGGCCGCTCCCGGTCGCGGAGAGCAGCGCCCCGGGGTCGGCGTAGCGCGCGGTGACCACGCCGTCGAAGGGCGCGCGCAGCACCTCGTACTCCTGCAGCGCCTGGACCCGCCGCAGCTCGGCCCCGGCGATGGAGAGGTCGGCGTTGGCCTGATCGAGCTCCTGCTGGGAGACGATCCCGCGCGGCGCGAGCAGCCGCACCCGGCGGGCCAGCCGCCGGCGCACCTGGAGGTTCGAGCGGGCCTGCTGCACCTGCTGATCGGTCTCGGGGGAGGCGATGCGCGCCAGCACCTGGCCGCGGCGCACCCGGTCGCCCTTGTCCACCGCGAGCTCGCGCACGTAGCCGCTCACCTTGGCGTACAGGGTGGTCTGCCAGAAGGCGCGCGCGTCGCCGGGGAAGGTCACCACCCGCGCGGCGGTGGGGCGGGCGGCGGTCGTCACAAGCACCCGCGGGCCCTCGCCGGCGGCGCGCGCCAGCCGGTCGCGCTCCTGCGCCTCGCGGTGCTGGCGCGCCAGCGCCAGGAAGAGGGCCCCCAGCAGGCAGAGCACCACGGCCGCCACCAGGACGGCGGTGAGGCGGCGGGTGCGCTGGCGATCGTCGGCCATGGTCAGCTCCGCGCCGGCGCAGGTCCCATGGCCGGCGGCCCCGAGCCCTCCGGGCGCTCCTCGCCCGCCTCCTCGGCGAAGATCACGTCGAGCTCGTGCTTCCGCGGGGCCTTCCGGCGCAGGAAGGTGTAGGCCACGGGGACCAGGAAGAGGGTGGTGACCGTGGCCGCGAGGAGGCCCCCGATCACGGCCCGCCCGAGCGGCGCGTTCTGCTCCCCGCCCTCGCCGGCGCCGATGGCCATGGGGAGCATCCCCAGGATCATCGCCAGCGCCGTCATGAGCACGGGGCGCAGCCGCGTGCGCGCCGCCTCCAGCGCCGCGGCGAGCGGACCCGGATCCTCGGCGGCGGCGGCGCGCAGGTCGTTCGCGAACGAGACCAGGAGGATGCTGTTGGAGGTGGCGATCCCGACCGCCATGATGGCCCCCATGAACGACTCCACGTTGAGCGTGGAGCCGGTCACGGCCAGCATCCACAGGATGCCCACCAGCGCCCCGGGCACGGCCACCACGATGATGAGCGGGTCGGACCAGGACTGGAAGAGCACCGCCAGCAGCAGGTAGACGAGCGCGACGGCCAGGATCAGCCCCAGCCCGAGGCGCCCGAAGGACTGGAACATGCTCTCGCTCTGCCCGCGGAGCTTCACGCTGATCCCGGGCGGGAGCTTCAGTCCGTCGAGGGCGCGCTGCAGCTCGCCGGCGACCGCGCCGAGGTCGCGGCCGGCGACGGCGAGCTGCACCTCGACCACCGGCTGCACCGTGTCGTGGGAGATGGCGGTCCGGGTGGTGATGGGACGCAGCGACGAGACCGCGCCGAGGTACGGGGCGGTGACGCCGCCCGGCGGCAGGACGGGCGCCTCGCCGCCGGCCGCCGCCGGGGCACCCGCCGGCGGCGGAGCCCCGCTTGCCCCGGAGCCGGCCGAGAGCGGCGTGCCGAGCAGGTCGCCGGCGTCGCGGAGGCGCTCGATGGGGGTCTGCACCGCCACCACGTAGTTGATGCCGGTGCGGGGGTTCACCCAGAAGCTAGGCGCGGAGAGCGTGCTCGAGCTGAGCGAGGTGAGCAGGCTCGCGGCCACGTCGCGCTCCGAGAGGCCGAGCTGCTCCGCCTGCTGCCGATCCACCGCCACTCCCAGGGCCGGGCGATCGAAGACCTGCGCCAGGTGGACGTCCACCGCGCCGGGCACGCGCCGCACCGCCGCCGCGACCTGCTGCGCGGTGTGGAGGGCCGCCTCCGGGTCGCGCCCGACCACCTCCGCCTCCAGCTGGGCCGGGAGGCCGAAGGAGAGCACCTGGCTCACGACGTCCGCCGGCTCGAACCAGAACTGGGCCCCGGTGAAGCGCCGCGGCAGCTCGGCCCGCAGCCGGTCCATCAGTCCGGCCGAGGGCGAGTGGCCCGGCCGGAGCGAGATGCGGAGCTCGGCGTCGTCGCCGCTGGCGTTGCTGGTCTGCACGAAGGCGAGGTTGTAGGAGACCGGGATCCCGACGTTGTCGACGATGCTCGCCACCTCGCCGCGGGCCAGCTCGCGCACCGCTCGCTCCACCTCCATCACCTGGCGCTCGGTCACCTCGATGCGCGTGCCGCGCGGCGCGCGGTAGTGGAGGCGCATCTGCCCGGTGTCCACCTGCGGGAAGAAGTCGAGCCCCACCACCCGCACCAGCGAGGCCCCCGCGATCAGCAGCAGGAGCGCCGCCAGCCCGACCCGGCCCCGGTGGTGCAGCGCCGCCCCGAGCGCCCCGGCGTACGCCGCCCGCAGCCGCTCGAAGGCGCGGTCGCGCCGGGCGTTGAAGCGCGCGGCGAAGCGGGCCACCGGGCCTGCCCGCTCGTCCACCTGGCGACCCCCGGCGATGTGGGCGTGCTCGCGCTCCATGAGCTGGCGGGCCAGCACCGGCACCAGCGTGCGCGACAAGAGGTAGGAGGCGAGCATCGCCAGCACCACCGCCAGCGCCAGCGGCCGGAACAGGAACCGCGCCGGACCGGTGAGCAGCACCACCGGGAAGAAGACGATGCAGATGGTCAGGGTCGCGGCGAGGGCCGGCACGGCGATCTGGTGGGCGCTGTCGAGCACCACCCTGGTGAGGTGGCGCGGCTGGCCGTCCTCCCCGGGGATGGCGCTGTTCCGGTGGATGTTCTCCACCTCGACGGTGGCATCGTCGACCAGCATGCCGATCGCGAGCGCCAGGCCGCCCAGGGTCATGAGGTTCATGGTCTGCCCGGCCAGGGAGAGGCCGATGACCGAGACCAGGATGGCGATGGGGATCGAGCTGCAGACGATCACCACCCCGCGCCAGCTGCCCAGGAAGAAGAGGATCATGAGCGAGACCAGGGCCGCCGCCAGGAGCCCCTCGCGCAGGACCTCGTGCACCGACGCCCGCACGAACCGGCTCTGGTCGAAGTCGAGCTTCAGCTCGAGCCCCTGCGGCGCGGTTCGCTGGAGCGCCGGGAGCATCTCCCGCACCGAGTCCACCACCGCCAGGGTGGAGGAGCCGGCCTTTCGCAGCAGCGCCAGGTAGGTGGAGCGGCGCCCGTCCACGTGGACCACGTTCTGCTGCACCGCGTAGCCCTCGTGGACGTTGGCGACGTCGCCCATGCGCACCAGGCGCCCGCCCACCTCGCGCACCGGGAGCTGGTTGAACTCCTCCAGCCGGAGCGGGCTGCCGTTCAGCTGCACGTCCAGCTCGGAGCCGCCCAGGCGCGCGCTGCCGGCGGGGAGGATCACGTTCTGCCCTTGCAGCGCGTTCACCACGTCCTGCGGCGAGAGTCCGGTGGCGGCGAGCCGCCCGGGGTCGACGTCCACCATCACCTGCTTCTGCCGGCCGCCGTAGGGGGCCGGTGTGGCGAGGCCGGGGATGGTGAAGAGCCGGAGCCGCAGGACGTTGAGCCCGTAGTCGAACAGCTCCTGCTCGCCCAGCCCCTCGCCGGCGAGGGTGAGCTGCGCCACCGGGACGTTGCTGGCGTTGAACTGGAGGATGGCCGGGGAGGTCATCCCCGGCGGCATGAGCCGCAGGATGGCGTTGCAGACGCTCGTCACCTGGGCGATGGCGCTGCCGATCTCCGCGTCCGGGTGGAAGTAGATCTTCACCACCCCGATGCCGCTGATGGACTGGGAGTCGATCCGCTCGATGTCGCTGATGGTGGTCGAGAACGCCCGCTCGGTGAGGTAGATGACGCGCTTCTCCATCTCCTCCGGCACGAGCCCGGGGTAGGCCCAGACCACCACCACCACCGGGATGTCCACCGAGGGCAGCACGTCCACCCGCGCGCGGGCCAGGGAGAGCGCGCCGAAGAGGGCGATCCCCAGGCAGAGCACCGCGATCGTGTATGGCCGGCGCAGGGCCAGGCGAACGATCCACACGCACGGACCCCCTCGCGACGGGTCGCCGCAAAGGATGTGGACGACCCCCGCGCCTCGCCGCGCCCGGCGAGAGGCCCGGCGCCTCAGGGCCCGGTGGTGATCGGCCGGCGCAGCGATCCGCCCGCGCCGCGGTCTCCTCCGCGTTCGAGGATCTCGCGCTGCTCGAGCCGCAGCGCCGCCCCCGACAGGTGGACCGAGGCGATGGCGAAGATCGCCATGGTGCCGAGCATGGCCACGCCGGCCAGGAAGGCGAGGAAGGGCACCTCCGGCGGGATGGGGAGCAGCCCCTGCGCGAGCGAGAGGAGCGAAGTGACGACGAAGGCGAAGAGCGCGCCGTAGTCGAGCAACTGGGCCCGGGCGATGATGGCGTGGCGGCGGCCGAGGATGGCCACCTGTTCGCGCAGCAGCGGCCGCCGGGCCGCCTGCCCCTCTTCCCGCCGGTGCTCGGCGGCGAGCTCGCGCAGGCGCAGGGAGGTCCGCGAGGCCTGGTTGTCGAGCCCGAGGGCGATGAGCCCGCACGCCGAGACCATCACCGCCGGGGTCACCGCCGCCGCGATCCGCTGCAGGGAGTCCCCGGTCATGGCCGGAAGGTAACGCGTAGGCCGCGGCGGTGCCCGCCCGGCTCCGCCGCTCAGGCCCCTGCCAGCTCCAGCTTGAAGCCGCCGCGCTCGAGCAGCTGCTTGAACTCGCTCTTCGCGACCGACTTCATGTAGGCCTCCTTCGGCTCCACCTTCTTCGCCTTCACCAGCTCGAAGAGGGCGTCGTTGAGGGTGACCATGCCCTGGCCGCGGGCGGTCTGCATGACGCTCGGGATCTGGAAGGTCTTCCCCTCGCGGATGAGGTTCGAGACCGACGAGGGGCAGAGCAGCACCTCCTGCGCCGGCGCCCGGCCGCCGCCGATCTTCTTGCACAGGGTCTGCGAGACCACGCCCTTGAGCGACTCGGAGAGCATCATCCGGATCTGCGCCTGCCGGTCGGCGGGGAACTGGTCGATGATCCGGTCCACCGTGGAGGGGGCGGTGTTGGTGTGCAGGGTGCCGAAGACCAGGTGGCCGGTCTCGGCGGTCTCGATGGCGATGGCGATGGTCTCGAGGTCCCGCATCTCGCCCACCAGCACGATGTCCGGGTCCTCGCGCAGCGCGGCCCGCAGCGCGCTCTTGAAGCCGTCGGTGTGCACGCCCACCTCGCGCTGGTTCACGAGGCACTTCTTGTTCGGGTGCACGAACTCGACCGGATCCTCGATGGTGATGATGTGGTCCTCGCGGTGGCGGTTGACGTAGTCGATCATCGCCGCGAGCGTGGTGGACTTGCCCGAGCCGGTGGGGCCGGTCACCAGCACCAGCCCCTTCGTCAGGAAGCAGAGGTCGAGGATGTGCTTCGAGAGCCCCATGTCCTCGGCGGTGAGGATCTTGGCGGGGATCTGGCGCATCACCGAGCCGATGCCGGAGCGATCGGCGAACACGTTGACGCGGAAGCGGGCCTCCGCCGTCTCGTGGGCGAAGTCGGTGTCCTTGCGCTGCTCCCACTGATCGCGGTTCCGCTCCGGCGCGATGGCCCAGAGCATCTCCTTGAGCCGCTCGTGCGGGAGCGGGTCGAGATCCTCGAGCACGGTGATGTCGCCGTCGATGCGCAGCATGGGCGGGCAGCCGCTGGTGAGGTGCAGGTCGCTCGCCCGCCGCTGCAGCATCAGCGTGAGCAGCGCCTCCATCGCCTCCCGCGGATCGCCGGACGGGCCCACCCGGTAGTCCGCGCCGGCCGCGGCCCGGCGCGGCGCGGTCGACGGCGGCTTGCGGGCCTCGCCGGCGAGGGCGCTGGGCGGCGGGGTCGGCTCGGGCGCTTGCACCGCCGCCAACAGGAAGGCCGCGGTGGCCGGGTCGAGGCCGGGCCCGAACAGATCCTCCTGCGGCGGCCCGGCGGTGACGGTGGCGCGCACCACGTCGCCCGCGTGCTCGAACCTCACCTGCACCGGGCCGCTCGGGGCGGGGTAGGCGAAGGTGGTGAGCCCCTGCCGCGGGAAGTGGGGGCGCAGCTCCGAGGGCACGATCTCGGAGAAGGCGCCGATGATCTGGGGGGTGGTGAGCGGCTGCTGGATGAGCTTCTGCGGCGCGGCGCCGGGGGCCTGCAGCAGGGCTCCGGCGCCGGTCTCCATCAGCAGCTCGGAGGTGGGGGAGTGGTTCAGACGATCGAAGAACGGGTCGAGCCTTGCCATGGTGCGGTGGTGTCCTGGTGCGGTCGTGCTGGAGCGTTCGTGCTGGAGAGGAGCCGGGAGCTACCCGTCGCGGACGGTGGCGACGCGCGACACGAGGCGCCGGTTCACCAGCACCACCGCGTCGGGCTCGAGCAGGGGGAAGAAGGGCGGCGAGTCGTTGAGGAAGTCGACCAGGCGCGAGCGCTCCGCGGGCAGCACGTAGCTCACCAGCCCCTGCAGCTTCCGGCCGTCGCAGAGCGTGAGCTCCACGGCGTGCTCGGTGGGGATGGTGATGTCGTCGGCGCCATCGGCCTCCACCGCGCGCGCCACCCGCGCGAAGGCGATGCCGGAGCGGTTCACGAAGCTCATCCCCGCCGCCTGCTCGTCGAAGGCCGGGATGAAGTCGCCGTCGCCGTTGAGGAGATCGCTGAGCCGCTCCGCGCCCGAGTGGCTGGAGGCGAAGTCGGCCAGGAAGACCGTCACCCGCCTCGTGCCGCCGCCGGAGAGCCCCACCTCCACCGCCACCCGCCGCTTCGGAACCCTGAGCTCGTCCATCCGCGGGCATCCTCGCACGGCTGGGCCGCGGCGGGTTGAGCGAAAGGCGCCTGCCCGCGTCCCTTCGCCACGGGGCAGCGGCGGTGCCGGCCCGGCTGGCCAAGGGCGCGGGAATGGGCGACAATGTGCGCCTCTATTCGAGGTGGGGATGTTCGCGATCCGATGGGAGTCGGCCGGTACGGCCGCGTTCTTCGTGCTGCCGCTCGTCGCCGGGCTGGCCGGCTTCGCGCTGGTCCGGTCGGCGGGGCGGGCGCGCGAGGCGCGTCGCGCCCACGCCGCTCGCCTGCTCGCCACCGCCGACGCCCTCTCGGCCGCGGCCCGGGCCATCCTGGCGAGCGTCGCCGGCTTCGGCGAGAAGACCGCCCAGGCCGCCGGCTCGGTGAAGGAGGCGACCGAGACCATGGGGCTCCTCTCGCACACCGCCATGCGGGCCGCCCTCACCGCCGAGTCGGTGGTGGGGCTGGCGCTGCACTCGCTCTCGGCGCTGCAGAACGTGGAGGGCGGCCGCCGCGCCAGCGACTCGCCGGAGGCGGCCAGGACCATCGAGAAGCTCACCCAGGCGCTGCGCGACTCGTCCTCGGCCGCGCGCGAGATCGCCGGCGTGGCCCAGCAGCAGGATCAGGGCATCGATCGGGTGCTGCGCTCCATGAACGGCATCTTCCTCACCGTGGAGCAGGCGGCGACGGTGACCCGGCAGGTGTCCCAGCAGGCCGAGGCCCTCAACGCGCTGGCGGCGGAGCTTCGGCGGGAAGTGGCGGAGTAGCGGCCGACACCGCCGGCCCGGGCGCTCGCGCGAAGGCGAGCGTCAGCGAGGCCAGCCGGTTGCCGGTCCGGTCCTCGACCAGCTCGGTGGTGAGCGCCATCCGGAGCACCCGCACCGCCGCCGCGCGGAAGAAGACCACCCCCTCGAGCGCGTCCCCCGGCTGCAGGCCGGTGTCGAGCAGGACCGTCCCGCTGACGACCGGCGGGCTCGGCGGCGGGACGACCTCGGGCGGCCCGAGCATCCCCGGCGGCGCCGCCGGGACCCCCACCACGAAGGGCTGGCGCGCGCCGAGCCCGAGCAGGCGCGAGACCGTCTCCGGCGGCAGCGCGATGTAGCGGAGCCCGGTGTCGGTCTGCAGCTGCAGGTTCTCGTAGCCCACCCGCAGCACGCGCGCGCCGCGGTTCTCGAGGCGGATCCGGATCGGGGTGAGCCGCTCCTGGAGGTCGTCGGGCCAGCCGCGCCAGGGCTCCGCCCGCGCCGTGAGGCGAACCCCCTCCGCCTCGGCGACGGCCGGCGCTCCGGCGGCGCCGCCGTCGGGCCGGAAGCCGACGGTGGCGGCGTGGCCGCAGCCGGCCAGCGCCGCCACCCCGGCCAGCAGGAGCGGCGCCACGGCGACTTTCGCGCGGACCTTCACGGAGAGAGAGCATAGCGCGGCCGCCCGGCCGCCGGCAGGCCCGGCGGGGGAGGGGACCGCACGCCCCCGACGCTAGCGGCCCGACGGAAGCTCGTGGGTGATGAACGCCTGGATGGAGGGGCGCTGCCAGATGGCGGCGACGTAGGCCACCAGCCGCTCCGGCAGGGGATCCCCGTTGGCGGCGAGCCGCTGCAGCATGAGCGCGAGGTCGGCGTCGGCGATGCCGAAGTCGCCGCACATCGCGGTGGCGCCCGGCGCGAGGAGGTGCTCGGCCGCGGCGACGAGCCGCTTCGCCGCCTCCTGGGCCGCCGGCGTGAGCGGCTCGACCTTCTCGCCCTTGCCGAAGACGGTCGAGGTGGGGCGCTCCGCGCGGATGGGCATCAGGTCGCTCCGCAGGAACGCCTGGACCTGGCGGGCGCGGGCGCGGTCGCGCGCCGAGGCCGGGTAGAGCCGGGCGTGCCCGGGCGGGGGGAAGACCTCCTCGAGGTACTCGTCGATGGCCGACGACTCGGAGAGCCAGAAGTCGCCGTGCCGCAGCGCGGGGACGCGGCCGGTGAGCGAGTTCCGCTGGTAGTCGGGGGCGCGGTGCTCGCCGCCGTACAGGGAGAGGGTGCGGAACTCGAACGGGAGCCCCTTCTCCCGCAGCGCCACGTAACACGAGAACGCGTAGGGGCTGTGCCAGTTGGCGTCGCCGTACAGGACGAGATCGGACACGGGGGACCTCCTCGAGGAGAGAGCGGGGCCGCCCCCGCGCGGGGCGGCCCCGTGACCGCTACTGCCTGACGCCGAGCAGCTCCACCTTGAAGATCAGGGTGGCGTAGGGCGGGATGACCGGCGGCATGCCGCGCGGGCCGTAGGCGATCGCCGACGGGCAGGTGAGCTTGGCGACGCCGCCCACCTTCATCTTCTGCACGCCCTCGGTCCAGCAGGGGATGACGCCGCTGAGCGGGAACTCGATGGGCTCGCCGCGCTGGTAGGAGCTGTCGAAGATCTTGCCGTCGGGGAGCTTGCCCTCGTAATGGACCTTGACCGTGTCCCGGGCGGTGGGGCTCGGGCCGGTGCCCTCCTTCACGGAGAGGTAGACCAGGCCGGAGCCGGTCTTGACCGCCCCCTTCTCCTTGGCGGCGGCGTCGATCGCCGAGTCGGCGGCGCGGGCGAGCGCGGGAAGGGTGACGAGTGCGGCGGCGGCGATGGCGATGATTCGGCGCATGAGGATTCCTCCGAGGTGGGCTCACTCTTCGAGCGTGGAGACGTCGCCCTCCGGCAGGCCCTGGGCTCGTGCCTTGAGGACGCGCCGCATGATCTTGCCGGAGCGGGTCTTGGGCAAGCTTTCGACGAAGGTGATCTTCTCGGGCCGGACGATGGGGCCCATGTGCTGCGCCACGTGGTTCTTGACCTCGTCGGCGAGGTCGTCGGAGGGCTTGAACCCCTGCCGGAGCAGGCAGTAGCAGTGGATCGCCTGCCCCTTCACCTCGTGCGGCAGGCCGATCACCGCGGCCTCGGCGATCGCCGGGTGGGCGACGAGCGCGCTCTCGATCTCGGCCGTGCCGAGCCGGTAGCCCGCGACCTTGATGACGTCGTCGGTGCGGCCGATGACCCAGAAATACCCGTCCTTGTCGCGCTTGGCGGCGTCGCCGGCCTGGTACTTGCCCGGATACTTCGACCAGTACTGCTTCACCAGCCGGTCGGGGTCCTTGAAGATGGTGCTCATCATCGCCGGCCAGGGCCGCTTGAGGACCAGGTAGCCCTCCTCGCCGTCCGGCACCGGGTTGCCCGCCTCGTCGAGGATCTCGGCCTCCTGCCCGAAGAACGGGCGGCCGCCCGAGCCGGGCTTGAGCGGCGCCGTCGGCGTGGGCGTGATCATGAACATGCCGGTCTCGGTCTGCCACCAGGTGTCCATGATCGGGCAGCGACCCTTGCCGATGACGCGGTGGTACCACTTCCAGGCCTCCGGGTTGATGGGCTCGCCCACCGAGCCGAGCAGGCGCAGCGAGGAGAGGTCGTGGCGGTTGGGCCAGCTCTCGCCGAAGCGCATCAGCCCGCGGATGGCGGTGGGAGCGGTGTAGAGCACGGTGATGCCGTACTTCTCCACCAGCGACCACCAGCGGTTCGGGTAGGGGTAGGTCGGCGCGCCCTCGTACATGAAGGTGGTCGCGCCCATGAGCAGCGGGCCGTAGACGATGTACGAGTGGCCGGTCACCCAGCCCGGATCGGCGGCGCACCACCAGCGGTCCTCGTCCTTGAGGTCGAAGACGTACTTGAGGGTGGAGTAGACGCCCACCATGTAGCCGCCGTGGGCGTGGATGATGCCCTTCGGCTTCCCGGTGGTCCCGGAGGTGTAGAGGACGTACAGGGGGTCGGCGGAGTCCATCACCTCCGTCGGGCAGTTGCCGCTCGCGAGCGGCAGCTTCATGAGCTCGTGGTACCAGTAGTCGCGCCCCGGCTCCATGCGGATCTCGTGGTGGGTCCGCTGCACGGTGATCACCGTCTCCACCGTCGGGCAGCGGCGGACGGCGTCGTCCACCGTCTTCTTGAGCTCCACCACCTTGCCGTTCATGAACCCGCCGTCGGCGGTGACCACCACCTTCGACTCGGAGTCCTCGATGCGCCCCTGCAGCGCGTCGACGCTGAACCCTCCGTAGACCACCGAGTGGATGGCGCCGAGCTTGGCCGTCGCCAGCATGGCGATGACGATCTCGGGGATGCGGGGCATGTAGATGGTGACGCGGTCGCCTCGCTTCACCCCCATGGCCTTGAGGACGTTGGCGAACTTGCAGACGTCCCGATTCAGCGCGAAGTACGAGTAGGTGCGGACCTCGCCCTTCTCTCCCACCCAGACCAGCGAGAGCTTGTTCTTGCGGTAGGTCTTCTGGTGCCGGTCGAGCGCGTTGTGGACGATGTTGGTCTTGCCGCCGGCGAACCACTTGTAGAAGGGCTTGTTCGAGTCGTCGATCACCTTGTCCCAGCGCTGGTACCACTCGAGCTCGGCCGCCTCCTGGGCCCAGAAACCCTCCAGGTCGGCGTCGGCGCGGCGGGCCACCGCCTCCCAGTCCTTGACGCGGGCCTGCTCGACGACCTCCGCGGAAGGATAGAAGACCTCGCCCTCCAGGTTCGGCTTGTCGCTCATCGGCGTCCTCCTGGTGCGGAAAATCGAGAAAAGGGCAAAAGTCCTTGGTAGGCAACGGCTTCCCGCCAGTCAATGGCCAAGGAGGGCCTCCTCTGGGCGCTCGCGGCGCCGGCCTCGGCGCGGCGGCGGAATCCGGACCTCGACCAGACCGGCACCGGCGGTTATCTTCGCCGCCGTGATCCGCCCCCCAGCGCTCGCCCCGGGCGATGTCGTCCGCCTCGTCGCCCCCGCCAGCCCCTTCGACCGGCAGGCCTTCGAGGCCGGGCTGGGCGTGCTGCGCGACCTCGGGCTCAGGCCGCGCTTCCGCGAGGACCTCTTCGCCCGCGAGGGGTTCCTCGCCGGCGACGACGCGCGGCGGGCCGCCGAGTGGCGCGAGGCGGTGGCCGACCCCGAGGCGCGCGCCATCTGGTGCGTCCGCGGCGGCTACGGCTCGATGCGCCTCCTCCGCGCGCTCGACCCCGCGCCGCTCCTCGCCGCGCCGAAGTGGTTGGTGGGGCTCTCCGACGTGACCGCGCTCCACGCCGCGCTCAACCAGGCGGGCCTCGTCACTCTCCACGGGCCGATGGTGGGCCAGCTGGCGCGCCTGCCCGAGGACGCGCTCCGGCACCTGCGCGCGCTCCTCTTCGGCGACGGGCGCTCCGTGGTCGAGGGCTCGGCCGCCATCGCGCCGGGCACGGCGACCGGGCCGCTGCTCGGCGGCTCGCTCACGCTCCTCTCGCACCTCTGCGGCACGAGGTGGCAGCCGCGCCTGCGCGGGGCGGTGCTCTTCATCGAGGACGTGGGCGAGAAGCCCTACCAGCTCGATCGCTACCTCACCCACCTCGCCCTGGCGGGCGCGCTCGAGGGCGTGGCCGGCTTCGCGGTGGGGCAGCTCCTCGACTGCGACCGGCCCGGCGAGCCGCCCGGCGCGACCGCGGCCGAGGTGCTGCGCGCCCACGCCCGGGCGCTCGGCGTGCCGGCCATCGAGGGGCTCCCGGCGGGCCACGCCGACCGGAACTTCGCCCTGACGCTCGGCGCGCCGGTGCGGCTGGTCGCGCCGCGGGCGGGGGAGGGCGGGGCGCCGCGGCTGGAGCTCCTCCCAGGGGCCGCGGCGTGAGCCCGGCGCCGCGGCTCGCGCAGGTCTCGGCGGCGCTCGCCGCCGGGCACCGGGAAGGGGTCGCCACGGCGCTCTCGGCGGTGGTGCTGCGGGGCGGGGCGCCGGTGCACGAGGAGAGCCTCGGCGAGGCTCGGCGCCTACCCGCGCCGCGGCCGCTCGGCGAGGGAGACCTCTTCGACCTCGCCTCGCTCACCAAGCTCTTCACGGCCACCGTCGCCGCGCAGCTCGTCGCCGAAGGGCGGCTCGAGCTCGACGCGCCGGCGTCGCGCTGGCTCGAGGGCTTCGGCGGCGACAAGGTAGCAGTGACCGTGCGCCACCTCCTCGCCCACTCCAGCGGCCTCCCCGCCTGGAAGCCGTACTGGCAGGTGCTCGGGCGCGCCAGCTCTGCCTCGCCCGGCCTCGAGGACCTCCTCGCCGCGGAGCCGCTGGAGGCGCCCCCCGGCGCCCGCGCCGTCTACAGCGACCTCGGCTTCATGGCGCTCGCCCTGGTGCTGGAGCGCGCCGGATCCGCCCCGCTCGACCGCCAGATCGAGGGCCGGATCGCCGCGCCGCTCGACCTCGCGCACACCTTCTTCCTGCGCGCGGGCGATCCTGCCGCGGAGGCCCGCCGCGCCGCGCACCGCTTCGCCGCCACCCGCCTCGCGCCCTCGCGCGGCCGAGTGCTCGACGGCGAGGTGGACGACGACAACGCCTGGGCGCTCGGCGGCGTCTCCGGCCACGCCGGGCTCTTCTCCACCGCGCGCGAGGTGGCGACCTTCGGCGAGGCCTGGCGGGCGGCGCTCGACGGGGACGGGACGCTCCTGCCCGCGGCCACCGCCGCGGAGCTCGCCCGGCGCGACCCCACCCCGGGGAGCGGCCGCGCCCTGGGCTGGGACACCCCGAGCGGCCCCGCGACCACCCTCGGCTCGCGGCTGGGCCGCGGCCGGCGCGGCGCCATCGGGCACCTCGGCTACACCGGCACCTCCCTCTGGCTCGACCTCGACGCCGGGCTGGTCTGCGTCCTCCTCACCAACCACTGCCACCCCGGCGGCAGCGACAAGGCGCGCATCAACCACTTCCGGCGCCGGTTCCACGACGCGGTGGCGGAGGCGCTCGGCCTCCCCGGCTGACGGGCTCGCAGGAAAGGGCAGATGGACTACTCGAACGTGAAGCGCATCCACCTCATCGGCGTGGCCGGGACCGGCATGGGCTCCTTCGCCGGGATGCTCAAGACGGCCGGCTACCAGGTCACCGGGTCGGACCAGAACGTCTATCCGCCCATGTCGACCCAGCTCGAGAAGTGGGGCATCGAGGCGATGCAGGGCTACCTGCCCGAGAACCTCGACCGGGCGAGGCCGGACCTGGTGGTGGTGGGGAACGTGGTGCGCCGCGACAACCCGGAGGCGGCCGCGGTGCGCGAGCGGGGGCTGCCGCAGGTCTCCTTCCCGCAGGCCCTCGGCGACCTCTTCATTGGCCCGCGCCACGGGGTGGTGGTGGTGGGCACCCACGGCAAGACCACCACCAGCGCCATGATGGGGGCGCTGCTGCACCACGCCGGGCGCGATCCCTCCTTCCTGGTGGGCGGCGTCACCCGCGACTTCGACTCCAACTTCCGGCTCGGCGCCGGCCCCCACTTCGTGGTCGAGGGCGACGAGTACGACACCGCCTACTTCGACAAGGGGCCCAAGTTCCTCCACTACCGGCCGCGCACCGCCATCTTCACCAGTTGCGAGCTCGACCACGCCGACATCTACCGGGACGAGGCCCACTACGAGAGCGCCTTCGAGCGCTTCATGGAGATCCTGCCGGCGGACGGCTTCCTCGCCGCCTGCGCCACCTGGGAGAGCGTGCTCCGCATCGCCCGTGGCGCGCGCTGCCCGGTCGAGACCTACGCGGTGAACCGCCCCGCCGACTGGGAGGCGCGGGACCTCTCCCTCGCCGCCGATGGCGCGCGCTTCACGCTGGTGCGCAAGGGCCGCGAGCTCACGCCGGTCCACTTCCCGCTGGGCGGGGCCCACAACGTGGAGAACGCGCTCGGCGTCGCCGCCGCGGCGACCGCCCTCGGGCTCGCCCCCGCCGAGATCGCGGCTGGCCTCGCCGCCTTCCGGGGCGTGAAGCGGCGGCAGGAGGTGCGCGGCCAGGCGGGCGGGGTGACGGTCCTCGACGACTTCGCCCACCACCCCACGGCGGTGGCGCGGACCCTCGAAGCCATCGCCTCGCGCTACCCCGGCTCCCGGCTCCTCGCCTGCTTCGAGCCGCGCTCCAACACCAGCCGGCGCAACCTCCACCAGCACGAGTACGTCTCGGCCTGGGGCAGCGCCGCCGAGGTCTTCATCCTCACCCCGGCCCCCACCGACCGGGTGCCCGAGAGCGAGCGGCTCGACGTGCAGCGGCTGGCGCGCGAGATCACCGCCGCCGGCCGGCCGGCGCGCGCCTGCGCCACGGTGGAGGAGATGGTGGCCGCCGTGGCCCGCGACGCCCGCCCCGGCGACGTGGTGGTCGCCATGAGCAACGGCGCCTTCGGGGGGATCTGGGACAAGCTGCTCGCGGCGCTCGGGCGATGAGACGAGGACGCCCCCGGATCCGCGGGATCCGGGGGCGCCTCCCTTCGTCAGCCGCGAGCCGCTAGACGCCGTTGGTGTGGCAGATGCGGCACATCGGCGTCTTGGCGATGTCGCCCCGCGGGTGCTGGCTCGAGTAGCCGGCCGGGTGCGGGTTGCCGCCGATGCCGCCGACGCGGTGGCAGGTCACGCAGATCGAGGCGGCGCCCTGGTCGTGGCAGGCGGCGCAGGAGACCACGTTGTTGCGGGCCGCGGTCCCGTGGAACTGGCCCGAGCCCGGGCTCACCCAGCCCTGCGGGTGCGGGTTGCGGGTGCCGCCGGCGCCGAGGGTGCGGCTCGAGAGCCGCTGATCCTGGTGGCAGCTCTCGCAGAACCCGCTGCCGTGGCAGCGGCGGCAGCTGGCCGGGTCGGCCTGGGCCTCGATCTGATGGCGCGAGATGAAGTCGCCGCGGTGGATGAAGTCGGCCTCCACCTTCTCCGGGAAGATGATCGACGGCTTCGCCGGGCGGGTCTCGGCGGCGTGGCACTGGGCGCAGTAGGTCTGGTCGTGGCACTGCGCGCAGGTGGCCGCGCTGGTGCGGGCGTAGCGGGCGTGGTCCCGCTTGAAGTCGCCCGCGTGCGCGAAGGCGCTCACCGGCTTGAGCGGGTAGCTCTTGAAGTCCACGTGGCAAGGCTGGCAGCGCGCCGCCGTGAACTCCTCGGCGTGGTGGTGGCAGGCGGTGCAGGTGGCCATGGGCGGCGTGGTCGACCCCTTCTGCGCCGGGTCGGAGAGCACCTGGTGGCAGCCGTCGCACTTGCCGTTCACCTTGGGCAGGTGGTCGGCGTGCGAGAAGGTGAGCTTGCTGTCCTTGAAGTCGGACGGCTTGCGCAGCCCGGCCACCGCGGTGGCCACCGCCGGCTCCTTCGCCGGGTCATGGCAGTCGTTGCACTTGGCGGCGCCAGGCAGCGGCGCGCACTGCACCTTGGTCTGCTTGGAGATGTCGTCGTGGCAGTCGGTGCAGCCCAGGCTGGCGTGCCGGGAGTGCGGGAACACCACCTTCGCCGACCGGGGCTCGGGGTTCTTGAGGGAGCTGCAGCCGGCGAAGGCGAAGGCCGCGACGGCGAGGACGGCGAGCTTGCGCGCGTTCATCACCGCACCTCCCGCAGGTGGTAGGTCTGGTTGTAGACGAGCTTGGCCATGACTTCGAACTGGTCCGAGACGAACGGGGTGTAGCCTCCGCCGCCCGAGACCTGGGCGCGGAAGCCGTCGCCGAGGTCGTACCCGGCGGTGGCGGTGGCGAGCAGGCTGGTGCGGTGATCGTTGACCAGGCTCTCGAAGTAGAAGCCCTGCAGGTCGAGGGTGAAGGCGAGGCGGCCCATCTGGTGGCCGCCGAACAGCCGCGCCTCGCTGTAGCCGTTGTCCGGGTTGTGCAGGTAGCGCAGCTCGGCGCCCACGGTGATGTACGGACCGTAGGGGTGGGCGGTGCCCTTGAGGCGGGCGTCGTGCCCGGTGCCGGCCGGCTCGAGGAGCGCGTGGTAGTCGGCGTCCAGGCCGGCGGCGAGGCAGGGGATCGTGAGGTGGAGGTTGCCGCCGAGGTCGTTCTGCTTCGCGTTCGAGAAGACCGCCAGGATCGAGTCGCGGGGCAGGAACAGGTCGGGCTCGAGGTGCCGGTAGTCGGCGGAGAGGGACAGCCTGCGCCACAGCTGCCAGGTGGCCATCACGTTCCCCTCGGCCACCCGCGCCTCGTAGAGGCTGTAGTCCACGAAGCCGTTGAGGGTGAGCGCGCGGTAGGGGGTGACGCGGAGGTCGCCGCCCAGGTCCTGCCGCGAGAGGTTGCCGTGGTCGATCGCCCAGGCGAAGGAGACGCCGCCCTCGGCCCAGCCCGGGTAGGCATAGGAGACGCGCCCGCCGCCGGCGTAGTCGCCGCGGGTGGCGTTGGTGGTGCGGTCGGTGCCGACGGCGTCGAAGCGCGACGCCACCGGCTTGCCGAAGTAGCCAGAGATCCCGAAGTTCTCCGGGAGCCGGACCACCGCCTCCACGCCGTCGACGTGGAGCATGCGGGCGTTGCCCTCGACCACGTGCTGCCGCCCGAGCCGCAGCGTGAGCCGCTGGCTCAGGAGGTCGCCCTTCAGGTAGGCGACGTCGAGGTCTCCGGAGAAGTCGCTGCTGAGCGACGGCCCCGGCTGCCAGCGGTGGTCCGCCAGCTCCACGCCGCCCCAGGTGCTGAGCTCGAGCTGCAGGTGCTCGGCCACCGGGTTCCGGATGTCGCGCGCCGAGACGTTCAGGATCTCGAGCAGCGGCACCACGCTGCGCAGCTCGACGAGCTGCGAGGTGTTGGTGCTGGCCGGCAGCCGGAAGTCCTTCTGCCACATCAGCATCGTGGTGGAGCTCACGTCGACCGTGTCGGCGCGGGCGCCGGTCGAGGCCAGGACGAGAGCGGCGACGACCGCCGCGGATCGGGTTCGCATGGTCGGCGCTCCTCAGGGGGTCGGGGTGTTGATCTCGAACTTGCCGTCGATGTGGGTCACGGGGTCCACTCCGCCGGTGGCGGTGGCCGAAGGCGCGTGACACTTGACGCAGTCGATCTGCCTGATGGTCGAGGCGTGATTCGCGGGGGGGATGCCGTGGCAGGTGCCGCAGGCGGCCGCGCTCGGCGGGTCCTCCCACTTGGGCCAGGTGTAGCTGCCCTCCGAGGGGACGCCGTTGCCGCCGTGGCAGTAGACGTTGCTGCAGACCCGGGTGGCGGGGTCGAACTTCGCGGTGAGGCCGGCGAGCGCGCCGGGCTGGTCGAAGCGGACCTGCGCCGGCTTGGGCACCGCGGCGCCGTTCGCCTGGACGATGTGGCCCGGGTCGCCCACCGCGTGCGGCTTGAAGTGGCACTGGTTGCAGTCGAAGGCCTTCTGCAGCACCAGGGCGGCCGGCGAGCCCGAGGCGGCCGGCGTCACGTGCGCGAGGTGCGCCCCGGTGGCCGGCGGGTAGCCGTGGCAGGTGCTGCAGGTGGTCTGTCCGCCGGCCTCGGTGGCCTCCCGGCTCGACCCGCAGCCCGCGACTGCGAGGAGTCCGGCCGCGAGGAGCAGCGTCCGCAGTGGTCTACTCATGGTTCTCCCTTTCGGGCTGGATGCACGGTCTGAGTCGTGCGCAAAGGCCCCTCGGACGCTGCGCGTGCGCGCCCCGATTCCGGAACGGACCATGTCACGAGGCCAGCGAGGATCGCCTTGCGCTAAATCAAGCGGAACCGATTTTCACCAGTGCTACGAAGGGGGGCACGGCGCGGACTTTGCTCGAGGTCAACGTGACGAGAGGCCCCCGAGCCGGTTACATTCGCAAACACCCATGCGAGTTCCCCAGGCTCCGATCGCCGCCGTCGCGCTGCTCTCTCTCGCCGCTTGCGCCGGCGGCCGCCCCTACGTCCGCGCCTCGGCCAAGGTGGGGCAGCCGCTGGCGCTCGACGCGAGCGATCTCGGCGGTCACCGGCTGGACCTCTCCGAGGGCCAGGGCAAGGTGCGGGTGGTCGACTTCTGGGCCTCGTGGTGCGAGCCGTGCAAGGAGTACTTCCCCGCGCTCGACCGGCTCTATCTCCAGCAGCGGGAGCGGGGCCTCGCCGTCTACGCCGTGAGCTTCGACGAGGACTCGGCGCAGGTGCAGCCCTTCCTGAACGCATTCCCGGTCCACTTCGGGATCCTGTGGGACAAGGGCGGCGCGGCCAACGCCACGCGCTACGAGGTGGCGCGGCTGCCCACCACCCTGCTGGTCGACCGCCGCGGGGTGATCCGCTTCGTCCACGAAGGGTACGACGACGAGACCTTCGCGGAGGAGCGCCGGCAGATCGAGCAGCTGCTCGCGGAGCAGTAGCCGCGGCGCATCGGAGCCTTCGCGCGCTCAGGCCGTCGGCGCCGCGGCGGGCCGCACCCAGTCGAAGTGGACCCGATCCCGCTCGGCGGCCACCCGGGCCGCATCCGGCTCCGCCGGCTCGAGCCAGAAGGCCATCTCGTCGGCCTCCCAGGCGTACGGCTGCCCGTTCATGAGGATCCGGCCGTCCGCCACCGCCAGCGTGGACTCGCGCAGGGGCAGGCCGGCGAGGTCGCGCACCATCGCCTCGAAGCGCCCCTGCCGGAGCGGGTCGACGAAGGTGAAGTTGTGCCGGGCGCCGAACGCGGTGTGGTACCAGGCCGGCCGGAAGGCGACCCCCGCCAGCCCGAGCCGGCGCGCCATGAGGGCCGTCATCTCGCCGGCCTCGCGCGCCATGCCGAGCCCCGGCACCTCCTGGCCCGGGAGCCGGGGCCGCTTGTCGCTGAACTGGGCGCGCGGGTTGCGCAGGCTCGCCCAGTGTACGTACAGCACCTCGCGGCCGGCGACGCGCCGCCGCTCGTAGACGAACTCGAGGAGGAGCTCCTCCTGGCCCCGCGACCGCGCGAAGAGCCGGAAGCGCTCGCCCGGGTTGGCGCCGTCGAACTTGACGCGGAAGTGGTCGTAGCCGAGCCGCCCCAGGTGATCGAGGATGCCGTAGCGGTAGAGCGCGTGCTCCATGCCGGCCCGCGTGTAGTAGCCGAGGAGCAGCCGATCGCGCCGCGGGCGCAGCCCGAGCGCCTCCTCGAGGTCGGCGGCGGAGAGGTCCCCCGACTCGCCCAGCGCCTCCTGATTCATGGTCGCCGAGATGTCGGCGAAGCGCGACTGCAGGGGGTCGTAGTCGGCCGGGATGGGATCGAGGCTGCCGGTCGCGACCACCGTGCCGGTGCCGGCGAAGACCCGCCAGGAGCTCGGGCTGTAGCCGCCCGCCGGCAGCCAGACGGAGGGCACGCCCTCCAGCTCCAGGGCCACGCGCAGGTCGCGGCGGAGGGCGCCGTCGAGGGTGAGCCCGAGCTGGCCGAAGCGGTCGCCGGCGAGCACGTCGCCCCCCGCGAGCACGAACGCCAGGTCGGGGCGCGGCATGCGCCCGAGCAGGGCCTCCAGCGTCTGCAGATAGAGCGCGTCGCCGGCGCCCTCCGGCAGCACCGTCTCGTCGACCCGCCCTGGCAGCGGTCCCCAGTCCGAGCCGGAGATGGAGCCGATCCAGGAGGGCGCGTCGCCGGCCAGGCAGGCGGCGATGCCGTCGGGCGGGTGGGCGTCGAGGTCGAGCACCACCGCTGTGCCGGCGAACCCCTCGGCCCGGAGCGCCGCCAGCGCCACCGCCACGTCGTCGATGGGGCAGAACCCGCCGGCGCTGGCGGGGCCGGCGTGGTGGAAGCCGCCGAGGAGGTTGAGGGCCGGGGCGCGGGTCCGCAGGGTCTCGCGGGCCGCCCCGAGCGTGCCGCCGCAGGCGAGCCGCGCGCTGTGGAGGAGCTCGTCGATGGGCACGTCGGACGGGTCGACCGCGAAGATGCGCGCCAGCGTCTCGGGGCGGCCGAGCGACTCCAGGAACTCGAGGGTGTGCACCCGGTCCAGGTCGGCGAAGGGGATGCTGGGCGGCGACCGCAGGCTCGAGGCCGGCGCCGCCCCCGAGCGCAGCAGCCACCAGGCCACGAAGTCGGCGCGCCGGGGCTCGAGGCCGGTCGAGAGCTCGAGGCCGCTCAGGGGCAGTCGGTAGGCGGGGGAGTACCAGACGGTGACGTCGCGGCGGCGCAGCCAGCTCTTCACGCGGTAGACGAGCGGGCGCAGGCCGAACATGCCGGGAGTGTAGCCTCAGGGCGGCGGCCGCGGGGGCACGGCGCTCGCCGGAAGAAGGGGCGCGGCCGCCCCGCGCGCGCTATCCTCCGGGCCAGCCGGGGGAGCGGGAGAGCGACTTGTCGGAGCAACGGGAGCTGCGGGACGCGTGCGCCGAGGCGGCGCGGCGGGGCGGGGCGGTGCTGCGGGAGCGCTTCGGGCAGCGCCGCACCATCGAGTACAAGGGCGGCATCGACCTCGTCACCGACGCCGACAAGGCGAGCGAGGAGGCGCTGCTCGGCTTCCTGCGGGCGCGCTTCCCGGACGCCGGCGTGCTCGCCGAGGAGTCGGGCGCGAGCGGCTGCGGGGACGGCCGGCTCCGCTTCATCGTCGACCCGCTCGACGGCACCACCAACTACGCCCACGGGCTGCCGATCTTCGCCTGCAACGTCGGCGTGGTGGACGAGCGCGGCATCGCCGCCGGCGCCACCTACGACCCGCTGCGGGACGAGCTCTTCACCGCGGCCCGAGGCGAGGGGGCGTCGCTGAACGGCGAGCCGCTCCGCGTCGCCGGCGCCGCCGAGCTGCGGCGCTCGCTGCTCTGCACCGGCTTCCCCTACGACATCCACGAGCACTACGACCTGCCGCTGCGGCTCTTCGGCGCGTTCATGGTGAAGGCCCGCGCGGTGCGCCGGCTCGGCTCGGCGGCGCTCGACCTCGCCTATGTGGCCTCGGGCCGGCTCGACGGCTTCTGGGAGATGAAGCTCAAGCCGTGGGACCTGGCGCCTGGCATCCTCATGGTGCGCGAGGCCGCCGGCCTGGTGAGCGACCTCGATGGCGGCGAGGGGATGCTCGAGACGGGCGACGTGGTGGCGGCGACCCCGGCGCTGCATGCCCTGCTGCTCGAGACCATCGCCGAGGTGAAGGCGCGGGGGGCGGGGTAGCCCTCCGGGTCAGGGGGGCGCGAGCCCGAGGTCGAGCCGCATCACCGACGCCGGGTCGACGTAGAGGTCGCCCACCCGCACCGAGTAGTGGAGGTGCGGCCCGGTGGCGCGGCCGCTCGCCCCCACCGTTCCGAGGAGGGCGCCCCGCTTCACCGGCTCGCCCTCGCGCACCGCCGCCTGCGACAGGTGGAAGTAGCTCGTGAAGATGCCGGCGCCGTGGTGGACGATCACCGTGAGCCCGCTCGCGTAGCAGTCGCGCCGGAGCACCACCACCCCTGCGTTGCCGGCGCGCACCGGATCGCCCGGGGCGCCCCTGAAGTCGAGGCCGTAGTGCTGGCTCGCGAGCTTGCCGTTGTAGACGCGCTGGTCGCCGTAGCGGCCGGTGAAGCTGGGCGGCCGCGGCCAGGCGAAGGGGGTCGCGAAGAGGGGGGGGACGAAGGGCAGGGTGGTGGCCCGCGCGATGGCCGCCTTGTCCTCCTCCATGCGGGCGCGCACCTCGGGCGCGGGCTCGACGAAGCGTGGCTCGACCGAGAGGGTCCTCGAGGGGAAGCGCGGCGCGACCACCTCGAGCGGCGCCGAGAGCCGCTCGAGCGGCGAGAGGGCGGCGGGCGCGGAGACCTCCACCGCGAGCGTGCCAGGGGCCGTCTCGAGCGGCAGCGCGGCGACCGCCTCGTAGCCGCTCGCGACCGCGAAGAACTGGAGCGGGCGGCCCGCCACCGCGCCCAGCGGCGGCGCGGCGACGCCGCGGGCGATCACCAGGAAGGCGTCGCCGGGGCGGACGCGGGCGGGCTGGACGGAGAGGGTGGCCGGCGCCGGGGACGGGGCGGGGGACGAGGCGGAGGCGGCGAGGACCAGCATCCCCACGATCGCGAGCTTCACGCTGGCGATGGAGGACCCTCCGCGCGCTCCTGTCAACCCCTTGTCCCGCGACCCCCGCCGTGTGAGAACGCGCACCGCACCGCCATGCTCGACCTCTCCACCCTCAACCCGCCGCAGCGCGAGGCGGTGACCACCACCGAGGGGCCGCTGCTGGTCCTGGCGGGCGCCGGCTCCGGCAAGACCCGGGTCATCGCCCACCGGGTGGCGCACCTCATCGAGCGCGGGGTCGACCCGGAGCGGATCCTGGCGGTCACCTTCACCAACAAGGCCTCGGGGGAAATGCGCGAGCGCGTCACCCAGCTCGCCGGCCCGCCCGGCGCCGACGTCTTCGTCTCCACCTTCCACAGCTTCGGCCTCTGGCTGCTCAAGGAGGAGCACAAGGCGGCCGGCCTGCCCAGGCGCTTCGCCATCCTCGACGCCTCCGATCAGCTCGCCTCCCTCAAGCGCTGCATGCGCGAGGTGAAGGTGGACGACCGCAGCTTCGACCCGCAGCGGGTGCTGGCGCTCATCTCCAAGGCCAAGAACGCGCTGCGCAAGCAACCCCAGGCGAAGGCCGCGGGCGGCGACGACTACGACCTGGTCGCCGCCGAGGTCTTCCCGAGATACGAGCTCGCGCTCAAGGCCCAGCGCGCGGTCGACTTCGACGACCTCATCTCCAGGCCGGTGCGGCTACTGCGGGGCGACGAGGCGGTGCTGCGCAAGTACCAGGACCACTTCCAGTACCTGCTCGTCGACGAGTACCAGGACACCAACCGCTGCCAGCTCGAGCTGCTCAAGCTGCTCGCCGGGGAGCGGATGAACGTCTGCGCCGTGGGCGACGACGACCAGGCCATCTACGGCTGGCGCGGCGCCGAGGTGCGGAACATCCTCCGCTTCGAGCGCCACTTCCCCGGCGCGCGGGAGGTGCGGCTCGAGCAGAACTACCGCTCCACCGGCCGCATCCTGGCCTGCGCCAACGGCGTCATCGGCAAGAACGCCAGCCGCAAGGAGAAGAAGCTCTGGACGGCCGCCGGAGAGGGGGCCCCGGTGCAGCTCGCGGCCCTGCAGACCGACGAGGAGGAGGCCCAGTTCGTGGCCGCCGAGATCTCGCGCCGCCGCGCCGAGGGGCGGGCCTGGCACCACTGCGCGGTGCTCTACCGGCTCAACGCGCAGTCCCGGCCGGTCGAGGAGGCGCTGCGCGAGCAGAACATCCCCTACCGCGTCCACGGCGGCCCGGCCTTCTTCGACCGGGCCGAGGTGCGCGACCTGCTCGCCTACCTCAAGGTCTGCGTGAACCCGGCGGACGAGATCTCGCTGGCGCGCGTGGTCAACGTGCCGGCGCGGGGCATCGGGGACGCCTCCCTCGAGAAGGTGCACGACTGGGCGCTCCAGCACCGGGTCCACCTCTTCGACGCGCTGGAGCGGGCCGGCGAGGTGGAGGGGCTGCCCCGCGGCGCCGCGGAGCGGATGGGCGCCTTCGTCGGGCTGGTGAAGCGCTTCCAGGCGGCCTTCGCCACCGGCGCCATCGCCGAGCCGTCCCGGCGCCTGGTGGCCGAGGTGGACCTCTACAGCCATGCCCGCGGCACCGTTCAGTCGCCCGAGGCCGGGGCCCGCAAGGTGGACGCCATCGACGGCGTGCTCCGCTCGCTCGAGTCGTTCGAGAACCGGGCGAAGCGCCCCCGGCTGTCCACCTATCTGAACCGGCTGGCCCTCGACTCGCGGGAGGAGGAGGGCGGCGGGGCGGACGGCGTGACCCTCATGACCCTCCACGCCGCCAAGGGGCTCGAGTTCCCGGTGGTGTTCCTGATCGGGATGGAGGAAGACCTGCTCCCCTCCGCTGGCATCCAGGGGGAGGCGCGGGACCTCGACGAGGAGCGGCGCCTGGCCTACGTCGGGATCACCCGGGCCAGGGAGGAGCTCTGCCTGTCGCGGGCCGCCGCGCGGCTCAAGCGAGGCAAGCTCTTGCCGCGAACTCCCAGCCGTTTTCTGGAAGACCTTCCCTCCGGCGCCTTTGCCCTGTATGATCCGTCGTCCGGATCGAGGAGCCCCGAAACGGCGGCTCGCTCGAGCGAGGTCCTGGCGAGCCTGAGGGCTCGGCTGACCGCGGCCCGGGGATGATGCCCCACGTCCGAGCGATCTCCCTTGACAGGGAGCTTGGTTTACTCTAGAAGCCGCACTTCATTTTCTGGCCCAAGTAGAAGGTTTTCCATGAACAACCGGACTCACAGCGCGACCCGTGACGAGGCCCTCGAGGGCCGCAAGTGGTGGGTGGTCGACGCCACCGACCTGACCGTCGGCCGCGCCGCCAGCCAGATCGCCAAGATCCTCAAGGGCAAGCACAAGCCCAACTACACGCCCTCCATGGACGTGGGTGACTTCGTGGTGATCGTGAACGCGGAGAAGGCCCGCTACACCGGGAAGAAGGAGGACGACAAGACCTTCTTCACCCACACCATGCACCCGGGCGGCGAGAAGCTCACGCCGATGAAGAAGCTCCGCGAGCGTCATCCGGAGGACATCATGCTGAACGCGATCCGCCGGATGCTGCCCCGCTCGGCGCTCGGCCGCGACATGATGCGCAAGCTCAAGGTCTACGCGGGTGAGAAGCACCCGCACGCCGCCCAGAAGCCCGAGGCGCTGAAGCTCTCGCTGTAAGGATCCGACATGGCCACCCTGCTCAAGCTCTCCACCGGCCGCCGCAAGGAATCGATCGCGCGCGTCCGGCTCTCCCCCGGCACCGGCAACATCACCATCAATGGCCGGACCATGGACGAGTATTTCGGCCGCGAGACGTCCAAGATGATCCTGGTCGAGCCGCTCAAGCTCGTCGATCAGATGGGCAAGCTCGACGTGTTCGTGAACGCCTGCGGCGGCGGCCTCTCCGGCCAGGCCGGGGCGATCCGCCACGGCATCACCCGGGCGCTCATGGAGCTCAACCCCGAGTACCGACCGGTCCTGAAGAAGGCCGGGTTCGTCACCCGCGACGCCCGCGCCGTCGAGCGCAAGAAGTACGGCCGCCCCGGCGCCCGCAAGCGCTTCCAGTTCAGCAAGCGCTAGGCGCTCCAGGCAGCACCGCCTCACCCGACGGCCGACCGCGAGCGATCGCGGCCGGCCGTTTCGTTTTTCTTCCTGGGTACGCCCCCTGGCCGGCTCGGAGGTGGGCAGGCGGGGAGGCGAGCGCCTACATGGATTTCAGTCCCCCGCGGATGGTACGCTCGACCCATATGGAACTGAACGAGATCCTCCAGGTCGCGCTGCGGGGAAACGCCAGCGACATCCACCTCAAGGCCGGCCTGCCGCCCATGTTCCGGGTCGACGGCCAGCTGGTGCCGCTCAAGGACGCGCGCCGCTTCTCTCCCGAGGAGATCGCCAAGATGGCGGCCGGGATCATGAACGAGTTCCAGCGGGAGCGGTTCAAGCAGACCAACGAGGTGGACCTCGCCTACGGCGTGCCGGGCCTGGGCCGCTTCCGCGTCAACGTGTTCCAGCAGCGCGGCACGGTCGGGATCGTGCTGCGCGTGATCCCGTTCAAGATCCAGTCGATCGAGCAGCTGCTGCTCCCCAAGGTCCTCGAGAAGATCGCCGGCGAGCAGCGCGGCCTGGTGCTGGTCACCGGCACCACCGGCTCGGGCAAGTCCACCACCCTCGCGGCGATGGTCGACCACGTCAACGCCACCGAGACCTGCCACATCATGACCATCGAGGATCCGATCGAGTTCCTCATCCGCGACAAGCGGTCGATCGTGAACCAGCGCGAGGTCGGGGTGGACACCATGAGCTTCGGGCAGGCTCTCAAGAGCGCCCTGCGCCAGGATCCCGACGTGATCCTGGTGGGCGAGATGCGCGACCTCGAGACCATCGAGACCGCGCTCACCGCCGCCGAGACCGGCCACCTGGTGATGAGCACGCTCCACACCCTCGACGCCACCGAGACCATCAACCGCATCATCTCGGCCTTCCCCCCGTACCAGCAGAAGCAGGTCCGGCTGCAGCTCGGCTCGGTGCTGCGCGCGGTGATCAGCCAGCGGCTGGTGCCCCGCGCCGACGGCCGCGGCCGCGTGCCGGCCATCGAGGTGCTGCTCGCCACCTCCCGCGTGCGCGAGCTCATCGAGGACAAGGACCGCACCAAGGAGATCAACGAGGCCATCTCGCAGGGGCACGTCTCCTACGGGATGCAGACCTTCGACCAGTCGCTGATGTTCCTGCTCAAGTCGAACCTCATCACCTACGAGGAGGCGCTGCGGCAGGCGACCAACCCCGACGACTTCGCGCTGCGCGTCTCCGGCGTCTCCGGCACCAGCGACTCGAAGTGGGACGGCTTCGAGGCGGGCAGCGCGCCGTCGCCGGCCCCCGCGGCCGCCCCCGCGGCCCGGCCGCCGGCTGCCGCGGCCCCGCGCCCCGGCGCCGGCGCGCCAGTGGCCCGCATCCAGCCGGCGCAGGCCGCCAGGCCGGCCGCGCCGGCTGCGCCCGCGGCGGCGGACGACGACTTCCAGATCGAGCGCTTCTAGCGCGGGAGCATGGCCTTGAGACGCGGGACGGGGAGGGAACCCACCGCGGGTGGGGAGGGGCACGACCCCTCCCCGCGGGACGGCGCGCGCGCTCCGCGCGGCGGGGGAGGGCCCCCGAGCTCCGCTCGGCGGGGACGGGGCGCAGCCCCCTCGAGAACGTCGTCCGGCGCGAAGGCGGATGAGGAGGAGAGCCCGCTCGAGCGGGCCCGCGCCGTCGCGCTGCGCGTGCTCGCGTACCACGCTCGCACCGAGAAGCAGCTGCGAGAGCGGCTCGCCAAGGACGGGCTCTCCGAGGTGGCCGACGAGGTGATCGCCTGGGTCACCCGGCTCGGCTATCTCGACGACCGGGCCTACGCGCGCGCCCGGGCCCGCTTCCTCCTCCAGGCAGGCAAGGCCGGGCCGAGGCTCGCCGAGCGGCGGCTGCAGGCGGCAGGCATCCCCGCCGCCGAGGCCCGCGCCACCGTGGCCGCGACGCTCGCCGAGGACGGGGCGCGCGCGGGGGACCGAGAGCTGACCCTCTGCCGCGCCGCGCTCGCGAAGCGGCTCCGCGGCGCCGCCCCGGCCTCGCTCGACGAGAAGGCCCGCGCCCGGCAGGCGCGCTTCCTCGCCGGCCGGGGCTTCTCCGCGGGCGCGGTGGCCCGCGCGCTCGGGCTGGGGTGGGCGCCGGACGAGGAGTGAAGGAGTCGGGGACGTCGCGGCGCCCCCTCGCGAAGGCGATTGGCGGGATCGGAATCGCGAGGTCGCGCGGCGTGACCGACGGCTACGGAGACGTCGCCCGGGTGGCGCTCGCTGCTCCGACGTCGTCTTCGAGGACGCGCTCGAGGTCGTCGGCGGGCAGCCGCTTCAGCAGTGACTCCAAGTGCCGATCGTAGCCCCGGTCATTGGGTTCGCGCCCGGCCTGCGCCTTCCGCCCCTTACTCAGCGTCCACCGCCGCTGGCGATCGCAAGCTCACCCTGCCGGGTCGCTTCGCGCCGGTACCGCGCCATGTGGTCCCGCCCGAAGACCTGCTCCGCGTGGAAGCCGTTGTGCGCGCGGCAGGTCAGTCGAAGATTGGCGGCGGTCGTCGGACCGCCGAGCGCCACTGGGATTGCGTGGTCGAACTCGAGCTGCCACCGGCTCTCGCAGCGGTGGCCGTCCTTCCCACGCCATGTGCATTGACCGCGGTCGCGCACCCAGACCTCGCGGCGGAGGGCTGCGGGGATGGCCGGACGCGACTGCGCCGCCGAGCGCTGGCTGCTCGGTGGCTCCGGCTTTGCTGGCCCGATGTAGCCCGCCGTCACCTCGACTGCGCCAGGTGGGGCCTCGGCCGCTCTCGACGGGGCCACAGGCGATTCAGCCTTGCCGCCCAGCGGCCGCGAGACGGCGCGCGGCCGGCCCGGCGAAGCCGCCTTCCGTGAGGGCGCCACCGCTCCGCGCCGCTTGCCGTGCTTCTCGATGGCGCAGCGGACCGCTTCCCGCAGGACCGCCGCCAGGTCTCCGCTCGGCACCTTGTGGCTGAGGAGCTGCCGGAGCTGATCGAGCTCGCCCTTGAAGGCGGCGTCGAGGGTGACGCGCAGCGAGTAGCTCTCCTCCGACAGTGGCCGGAACGAGGGGCGCGACCGGCTGCCATGAGAGGGCGGCTCTTCGCGTGGCGTGGCGGCAGCGGCGGCAAGAAGGGCGGGGGCCATGGACGTCGCTTTTGGCGCCGGAAGGATCGACTGCTCGTCGGCCGCCGCCGCCGCTACCGACGGTGACGAAAGCGGCACGGGCTGCGCAGCCTCGAGCGCACATCCTCTGCGGACGTCGTCGCCAGCGAAGAGCGTCACCTCTTCCGGCGCGGTCAGATGAGGACCGGTCAGCCTCCGGATCCCGTCCTTCGGCGCCGCCCTCGGCTGCATCGACGCGACCAGCCGGTCCACCTCGGTCCGCCTGCGGAAGGCAGCCCGCTCGACCACCTCGTTCAAGTTCTCCTCCGTCAGCACCGGACCGAGCAGCCCGAGCGTGGACAAGCAGAGCCTCCCTTCGCGGAGCGCGCTCTCGAGCACCGGGAACCGGCGCAGCACGCGCATCGCCGCGATGCGCCGCCCGGCTGCGCCCTCGCGCAGGTGGAGCGCCTTCAGGCAGAACTCCCAGAGCGAGGCGTAGCCCGCGTCGAGGTAGCCGCGCCTGCGATCGAACGCTTCCAGGTGCAGAAGGAAGTCCGCCTGGACGCGCCGCTCGGCCCCGGCGAGCTCGCCGAGGCGGCGCGCCAGAGCTGCAGAATCGAGCGAGGCGACGGAACGATGTGAGAGCGCTTCGTGCATGGATCACCTCCGTGAACGAGGCCATGTTCGCACGCGTTTTCGAGCCCTCCGGGAAGGGGCCTGGCAGCCTGGCGGGCGCGATTTTGGAGGAGGGGCGCTGTGCCTCCACGCGCGCCTCGCTTGCGTGCGAGGCAGGCGAGGCGAATGCGTAGAGGGCCGGATCGTGAACGCTGGTGGGGTCGCGCTGAGGTAGGGAGCAGAATTCGGTCAACGACAATCGACGTACTCGATGGGCTGGCCTGAAGGAGTGAAGAGAAGGGCGTCTACAGCGAGGGTGCTCCGTTCGGCGGTTCGCGCGTGAACCTCCGCCAGCGGTAGCAAACCTACCCGTTCGGGCTCGTCGGCAGGGGAACCCCTCCCGCGCCCTCACCCCCGCCTGAGCCCCCGCGGCACCACCGCCCGCTCGAGCAGCCCGAACCCCCACTCGACCAGGAGCGCCAGCAAGGCCGCCGGCACCGCGCCCTCGAGGATGAGCGGCACCGAGTCGAGCCGTAGGCCGGAGAGGATGGGCTGCCCGTACCCTCCGGCGCCGATGAGCGCCCCCAGGGTGGCGGTGCCGACCGCGATCACCGCCGCCGTCCGCACGCCGGCGAGGAGGTTCGGGAGCGCCAGGGGCAGCTCCACCCGCCAGAGCCGCGCGCGCGGCGGCAGCCCGAGCGCCTCGGCCGACTCGCGCAGCTCCGGCGAGATGCCGGTGAGGCCGGACCAGGTCCCGCGCACGACGGGCAGGAGCCCGTAGAGGAAGAGCGCCGCCACCGCCGGGCGGGCGCCGATGCCGAGCAGCGGGATCATGAAGACCAGGAGCGCCAGCGAGGGGATGGTCTGGACCAGCCCCGCCGCGCCGAGCACGAGCTTGCCCGCGCCGGGGCGGCGCGCCGCCAGGATCCCGAGCGGCACCGCCGCCGCCACCGCGCCGAGGAGCGCGACCAGCACCAGGAGCAGGTGCTCGCCGGTGCGCCGCGCCACCCGGAGCAGGAGCCCCTCGCTCCGCACCGCCGGCGCCACCCCCAGCGCCTGGCGCAGGAAGCCGGCCGCCACCGCCTCGGACGGTTGGTGATCGAGCTGCACCCGGGCGTTGAGGCGCGTCATCTCGGCGGTCCCGATGCGGCCCTCGAGCCGGCGCACCGCCGCGAGCGCCGCCGGCGCGCGGCCCTCGAGGTCGAGCCGGTAGACGAACAAGGCCTGGTACTCGGGGAAGGCGCGCCGGTCGTCGGCCAGCACCGCCAGGCCGTACTTCTGGATCTCGGGATCGGTGGAGTAGAGGTCGGTGGCGTCGATCTCGCCGTGCGCGAGGGCGCGGTAGGCGACGTCGTGGTCGAGCCCGCGCACCCGGTTCCGCAGCCGGTAGCGATCGCGCAGGGCCGGCCAGCCGTCGCTCCGGTCCATGAACTCGTTGGTGAACCCGAGCGAGAGCTCGGGGTGGCGCGAGAGGTCGGAGAGGGTGCGCAGCCCGAGCGCCTCCGCCCGATCCTTCCGCACGCCCACGGCGTAGGTGTCCTCGAAGCCGAGCGGCGCGGTCAGGCCGGCGCCGCGGCGGGCCAGCGCGGCCCGCAGCCCCGCCAGCCCCTCCACCGGCTCGCCGGCCAGGATCTCCCGCGCGAGCGTGCCGGTGTACTCCGGGTAGAGGTCGACGTCGCCGCGCCGCAGCGCCTCCCAGAGCACGCGGGTGCCGCCCAGCTCGCGCACCGGCACCGCCTTCGCGCCGGCCTCCTCCACCAGCGCCGCGGCGAGGTCGCCGAGCAGCACCGACTCGGTGAACTTCTTCGAGCCGACCCGCACCGGCGGCCCCGCCGCGAGGAGCAGCGCCAGGGCGCCGAGGAGCGCGCCGCTCACCGCGCCTCCGGGAACGACAGCCCGCGCCAGGCGTGCAGGAAGCGGGTGACGAAGGGGTCGGCGGGGGCGCGCAGCAGCTCCTCGAAGGTGCCCTCCTGCAGCACCCGTCCGCCGCCGAGCAGCGCCAGCCGGTCGGCGAAGAAGACCGCCTCGGCGAGGTCGTGGGTCACGAGCAGCACCGTCTTGCCGAGCGCCGCGAAGGCCGCGCGGAGGTCCTCCTGCAGCGCCACCCGGGTGAGCGGGTCGAGGGCGCCGAGCGGCTCGTCGAGCAGGAGCACCTCCGGGTCGAGGAGCAGCGCGCGCATGAGCCCGACGCGCTGCGCCTGTCCGCCCGAGAGCTCGCCTGGGAAGCGGTCGAGCGCGTCCGGCTCGAGCCGGGTGAGCGCGGCCAGCTCCGACAGGCGCCGGTCGACCCGCGCGGCCGGCCAGCCGAGCCAGCGCGCCACCAGCGCGGCGTTCTCGCGCGCGGTGAGGTGCGGGAAGAGGCCGCCCCCCTGCACCACGTAGCCCATGCGCCGGCGGAGCGCGTCGTCGCCCGGCCCGATGGGGAGGCCCTGGAAGCGCACCTCCCCCTCGTCCGGAGGCAGCAGCCCCAGCAGGAGCCGCAGCAGCGTGGACTTGCCGGCGCCGCTCGGCCCCACCAGCGCCAAGGTCCGACCCGTCCCGAGCGAGAGGGAGACCGGCCCCACCACGGCGCCGCCGGCGTGGCGCTTGACGACCGAGCGCAGCTCGATGGGAGGAGGGGGCGGCAGGCGAGGGATCTCTAGCCACCCGCGGGGCGCGCGCAAGCCGGCGCGTGCGCACTATGGAGGGTCGAGCCGCCCGTCTTGGGCGGCGGGAAGGAGCCCCGATGCAGAGCCAGAGCTGCGAGGTGTGCGGCAACTCCTACGACAAGGCGTTCCAGGTGGTGGCGGCCGGCGCGACGCACGTGTTCGACAGCTTCGAGTGCGCCATCCAGAAGATGGCGCCCCGCTGCGAGCACTGCGATTGCCGGGTGATCGGCCACGGCGTCGAGAAGAACGGCAAGTTCTACTGCTGCGCCCACTGCGCCCACGAGGCCGGAGCGCCGGAGCTGCGCGACCGCGCGTAGCCCGGCGGAGCCGGCGTGCCGCCCGCGGCCATACCCCTGCGCTCGGGGCGCGGCCGCGGCGTGCTCGCCGCCGCCGTGCTCGCCTCGGGCATGGCGTTCCTCGACGGGACGGTGGTGAACGTCGCGCTCCCGGTGCTCGCCCGGGAGCTCGGCGCCGGACTCGCCGCGCTGCAGTGGATCGTCGACGCCTACCTGCTCACGCTCTCGGCCTTCCTGCTCCTCGGCGGCGCGCTCGGGGACGCGCTGGGCCGGCGGCGGGTCTTCGCGGCCGGGGTGGTGCTCTTCGCCGCCACCTCCGCCCTGTGCGGCCTCGCGCCCTCGCTGCCGGTGCTGTGGGCCGCGCGCGCCCTGCAGGGGGCCGCCGGGGCGCTGCTCGTTCCGGGGAGCCTCGCCATCGTCCGCGCCAGCTTCGCTCCAGAGGAGGCCGGCGCGGCGGTGGGCGCCTGGGCCGGCCTCTCCGGCGTCACCACCGCGGCCGGGCCCATCCTGGGCGGCTGGCTGGTGCAGGCGGCGAGCTGGCGGCTCATCTTCCTGCTCAACCTCCCGGTGGCGGCCGCGGCGCTCCTCTTCACGGCGCGCTGCGTGCCCGCCGGGGAGCGGCGGCCGGGAGCGCTCGACTGGCAGGGCGCGCTCCTCGCCGCCGCCGGCCTCGGGGGGCTGGTGTTCGCGCTCATCGAGGGGCCGGCCAGCCATTGGGCGGCGCCGGCCTGGGCGCCCGGCCTGGCCGGGGCCGCCGCCCTCGCGGCCTTCGTCGCGCGCGAGCGCCGGGCGCGCGAGCCCATGCTCCCGCTCGACCTCTTCCGGAGCCGCCAGCTCACCGGCGCCAACCTCACCACCTTCGCGGTCTACTTCGCCCTCTCCGCCGCCTTGTTCCTGGTGGTGCTGCGGCTGCAGGCGCGCCAGGGCCGGTCGCCCCTCGCCTCGGGGCTGGTGCTGATGCCCATCACCGCGCTCATGCTGGCGCTCTCCCCCGCGGCAGGGCGGCTGGCGGGGCGGGTCGGCTTCCGGCTCCCCATGACCGCCGGGCCGCTGGTGGCGGCGGCCGGGCTCGCGCTCCTCGGCTGGGAGGAGCGGCTCGGCCCCACGCTGGCCGGCGTGGCGGTCTTCGGCCTCGGGCTCGCCACCACCGTGGCGCCGCTCACCACCGCCGCCATCACCGGCGTCGGGGAGGGACGCGCCGGCGTCGCCTCCGGGCTCAACAACGCCGTGGCCAGGGTGGCCGGCCTCCTCGGCGTCGCGGTCATCCCGGGGCTGGCAGGCATCGATCCGGGCGCCGCCCGCTCCGAGGCCTTCGCTGCCGCCTACCGGCACGCCCTGACGCTGGCCGCGCTGGTGTGCGCCGCCGGCGGCGCGGTCGCGTGGCTCACGTTGCCCGCGTCGCTCCCCCGGAGCGCGGGAAGCGCTCGCCCGTCCGCCGCCCCGCCGGCCCCTCGCGACCCTGGGTGAAGCGACCCGCGCTGGACTTGCGCCGGCGCGCCTCCACCGTGAGGGAACCTGGGCCGGCGCGGACGCCGAGCGAGGAGGTCTGACATGAAGCGAGCGATGACGTGGGTGGCGGCGGTGGCGTTGTTCGCGCTCGGGGCGGCGGCCGGCGCGGCGGGGAAGGGGAGATCCATGGCGGCGAGCGAGCTCGAGTTCAAGCCGACCCCGACCGCCGGCATCTCGAGGGCGGTCCTGTGGGGCAACCCGGAGACGGGCGCGTACGGGACCCTGGTCAAGTTCGCGGGCGGAACCGACGTCGGCTGGCACACTCACGGGAACCTCGTCCGGTCGGTGATCATCTCCGGAACCTTCATCACCGAGGTGAAGGGCGCTCCGCCCATGGAGCTCGGCCCCGGCTCCTTCGTCGAGCACCCCGGGAACGAGAAGCACCGCACCGCCTGCAAGGCGGGCGCGGACTGCCTCTTCTTCTCCACCCAGCCCGGGAAGTGGGACCTCCGGCCGGAGAAGACGGCCGCGACCCCCTAGCAGCGGCGCAAGGGGAGGGACCCCGCGCGCTCCGGTGGTGCGGCGCGAGGGCGGGTAGGCTATCTTGCGCCTTCCATGCGCCGCCTCCTCCCCTTCGCCCTCCTCCTCGCCGCCGCCTGCGGCAGCTCTCGCGTCTCCCTCTCCGGCGAGGTGAGGTACGGAAAGAGCGCCGAGGAGGACTACACCGCGGGCCTGGCGGAGATGAAGGATCACAACTGGCCCGAGGCGGTGAAGTTCTTCGAGCACGCGCGCACCAAGTACCCGTTCTCCAAGTTCGCCGCGCTCTCCGAGCTGGGCGTCGCCGACGTGAAGTACGAGCAGGACGCCTTCGTCGAGGCGGCCGAGGCCTACGACTCGTTCGTGAAGCTCCACCCCACGCACGAGAAGGTGGACTACGCCGCCTTCCGCGCCGGCGAGTCGCTCTACAAGGAGGCGCCCACCGGCTTCGTCCTCTTCCCGCCGGCCTACGAGAAGGACCAGGCCGAGCTGGTGAAGGCGGCGCAGCGCTTCACCGACTTCCTCAAGGCCTGGCCGTCGTCGAAGTACCGGCCGGAGGTGGAGAAGCTCCTCGCCGCCGCCCGCGACCGGCTGGCGGAGCACGAGTGGTACGTGGCCCAGTTCTACGCCAAGCGCGAGAAGTGGGCCGGCGCCGCCGGGCGGCTCGAGGGGCTGGTGCGCGACTACCCGGGCTCGGGCCGCGAGGTGGAGGCGCTGCTGCAGCTCACCGACCTCTACGCGAGCAGGCTCGACGACCGCTTCCGCGCGCGCCAGGCGCTGCAGCAGCTCATCACCCGGCAACCCGAGGCCGCCCGGAAGGCCGGCGCGGAGAAGCGGCTTGAGGCGCTCCGCTGACGAGCGGCGGCGGTCGCGGCGCCTCGGCGCGCCCTACCTCGCCCCCGCGCTCCTGGCAGCCGCCGCCGCCGCCCTCCTCTGGACCGGGCGCGACCGGCTCGCCGCCATCGGCGCCAACACGCTCGAGAGCCCCGAGACCCAGGTCCGCCGGGCCGTCGCCAACCTGACCCGCGGCCACCTCGACGACGTCTACGGCTACCGGGCCGGCGGCACCGCGGAGCTCGCGCCGGCCCGCTACCGCGACCTCACCGTGGCCTTCGAGGGGCCGAAGGCGGTGGTCACCGCCCAGCTCGAGGCGGAGGGACACGTGGACTGGCGGGGCGAGTCGGCGGCGCTCACCTACCTCGGCCGCGAGCGCTTCCACCTCCACCCCTGCAGCATCGCGCTCTGGTGCGCCGAGGGCGACGGCTTCGACCGGCTGCGGGGCGTGCTGCTCACGCTCTTCCGGCGCGAGGACGCCTACAACGCCCGCGACGCCTCCGCCCTGGAGCGACTGGTCTCGGAGCGCTACCGGGCCGGCGAGGTGAGGCGGGCGGAGCTGCTGCGGCGGGTGGCGGGCGACTTCGCCGCCGAGCCGGGGGCGCGGGTGCGCGTCCTCTCCTGGCAGATCCGGGCCGACCGCGACGAGGCGCAGGTGGGCGAGGACTACGAGCTCGCCGAGCCGGGCCGGGGGGTGAAGCGGCTGCGCGCCTTCTACCGTCTCGTCCGCGACGAGGGGCGCTGGCAGCTCGTCTCCGGGCTGTGAACCCGGGGCCGTCCTTCACGGCCCCGCGCGCGCAGTTCCTTGCCCTCGCCCGCGGTCGGCGCTATGGGGGACGGCCATGGACCAGGCGGCGAAGATCCGGCTCACCAGCCTCAGCCACGGCGCGGGTTGAGCCTGCAAGATCCGCCCGGCGGATCTGGCGCAGGTGCTGCGCCACGTAGAGAGGAACCACGATCCGCGGGTGCTCGTCGGCCACGAGACGCACGACGACGCCGCCGTGTACCAGCTCACCCCCTCCCGCGCGATCGTGGAGACCGTCGACTTCTTCACCCCGGTGGTGGACGACCCGTACTGGTTCGGGCGCATCGCCGCCGCCAACGCCTTCTCCGACGTCTGGGCCATGGGGGCGCGGCCGCTCTTCGCGCTCAACCTGGTGGCCTTCCCGGTGAAGACCCTGCCCATGGAGATGCTCTCCGACATCCTGCGCGGCGGCGCCGACACCGCCCGCGAGGCCGGCGCGCCCATCCTCGGCGGCCACAGCATCGACGACCCGGAGCCGAAGTACGGGCTCGCGGTGACCGGCGAGGTCCACCCGCGCCACGTGCTGCGCAACGTGGGGGCGAAGCCGGGCGACCGGCTCCTGCTCACCAAGCCGCTCGGCGCCGGCATCGTCACCACCGCCATCAAGCGGGACCTGGCGCCGCGCGAGGTCGCGGCGGTGGCGGTGGAGGTCATGGCCGAGCTCAACCGCGTCGCCGGCGAGGTGCTGGCGGCGAGCGGCGCCGTCCACGCCCTCACCGACGTCACCGGCTTCGGCCTCCTCGGGCACGCCTGGGAGATGGCCGAGGGCTCCGGGGTGAGGCTGCGCCTCGCCGCCGCGCGGGTGCCGGTGCAGGATGGGGTGCGCGAGCTGGCCGCGCAGGACGTCGTGCCGGGCGGCACCAAGGCCAACCTGGCCTGGGTGGAGCCGCACACCACCTTCGCGCCGGAGGTGGACGCGGCGATGCGGCTGGTGCTCGCCGACGCGCAGACCAACGGCGGGCTGCTCGCCGCGGTGCCCGAGAAGCGCGCCGGCAAGCTCCTCGCGGCGCTGGCGCGCGCCGGCGTGAACGTCGCCGAGATCGGCGAGGTCGTCGAGGGGGAGGCGGGGCTCGAGGTCGCCTGAGGGCCACGAGGAGCGGCCCACCGGCCCGCGATGCTACAATGCCGCGCCGTGCCGCTCCTCCTCGCCCTCCTCCTCGCGCTCCTCCCCGGCGCCGCCTTCGCCGCGCCGCCGCCCTTGTTGGTGGTGGTGGATCCGGGCCACGGCGGCGACAAGGACGGCGCGGTCTCGCCGCTCGGCCTGAAGGAGAAGGACCTCACCCTCGCCATCGCCCGCAAGCTCGCCGAGCGGCTGCGCGCGGGCGGGGCGGAGGTGGTCTTGACCCGCGAGGCCGACGCGCCGGTCGACCTGGCCCGCCGCGCCGGGCTCGCCAACGCCCGCCAGGCCGACCTCTTCGTCTCCGTCCACCTCAACTCCATGCCGGGCCGGGCCCGGGGCACCACCCACGGCGTCGAGACCTACTTCCTCTCCGCCGACGCCAGCGACGCCGGCGCCCACGCGGTGGCGGCGCGCGAGAACGCCGACAAGCTGGCCGGCGGCGCCCCCTTCGACCCCAACGACCCGGTGGGCGGCATCTTGCAGGACCTCCAGGACGCCGACGCGCTCGCCGAGAGCTCGCGGCTCGCCTACGCCATCCACGAGCGGGTGGTGGCCCGCACCGGCGCGCCCGACCGCGGCGTGAAGCAGGCCCCGTTCTACGTGCTCGCCGGCGCGCGCATGCCGGCGGTGCTGCTCGAGCTCGGCTTCGTGAGCCAGCCGGCCGAGGCGAGGCGCCTCGCCGACCCCGCCTACCAGGATCGGCTGGCGCGGGCGGTGGCGGACGGGATCGCGTCGTGGCGCCGCCCGGGCGCGGCCGCTATCATGCGCGCCCCATGACCCGCTCCTTCGGCCGCACCGACCTCGACCTCCGCCCCGTCACCCTCGAGCCCCGCGTGAACAAGCACGCCGAGGGCTCCTGCCTGGCCCGCTTCGGCGACACCCAGGTGCTGTGCACCGCCTCGGTGGAGGAGCGGGTGCCCCCGCACGTGCTCGGCACCGGCGCCGGCTGGGTCACCGCCGAGTACGGCATGCTGCCGCGGAGCACCCACGAGCGCATGGCGCGCGAGGCGGCCCGCGGCAAGCAGGGCGGGCGCACCCTCGAGATCCAGCGGCTCATCGGGCGCGCGCTCCGCGCCGCCATGGATCTGCGCGCGCTCGGGCCGCGCACCATCACGGTGGACTGCGACGTGATCCAGGCCGACGGCGGCACCCGCACCGCCGCCGTCACCGGTGGCTTCGTGGCGCTGGCGCTGGCGGTCCGCGCGCTGCAGGGCAAGAAGCTCTCCGCGGCCGCGAAGCCGGTGGCCAGGCACGTGGCGGCGGTGAGCGTGGGCATCGTGGGCGGCGCGGTGCGGCTCGACCTCGACTACGACGAGGACTCGACCGCAGAGGTGGACATGAACGTGGTCGCCACCGGCGAGGGGGCGCTGGTCGAGGTGCAGGGCACCGCCGAGGGGAAGGCCTTCGGCCGCGAGGACCTCGACCGCATGCTCGACGCCGCCCTGGGCGGCATCGCCCGGCTCAAGGCGGCCCAGGAGGCGGCGCTGCGGTGATCGGCCTCTTCTTCGGCACCAGCAACCAGGGCAAGCTCCGCGAGCTGCGGCGGCTGCTGGCCGGGCTGCCGGTGCAGGTGATCTCCCCCGAGGACCTGGGCCGGCCGCTCCCCGAGGTGGTGGAGGACGGCGCCACCTTCCGGGAGAACGCCGAGAAGAAGGCCTCCGCCTTCGCCCGCTTCGCCGGGACCTGGGCCATCGCCGACGACTCCGGGCTCTGCGTGGACGCGCTCGGCGGGCGGCCCGGGGTGTACAGCGCCCGCTGGTCCGAGCTCGAGCCGCCCCGGGGTTCCGCGAGCCCCTCCTGCGCGCTCGCCGAGGCGGGGCAGGGGGAGCTCGGGGCCGAGATCTCGCGCGGACTGCGCGACGAGCTGAACAACGACAAGCTGCTCGAGGAGCTGGCCGGGCTGCCCGCGGCGCGGCGCGGCGCGAGCTACGTGGCGGTGCTGGCCCTGGCCGGGCCGGACGGGGCAGTCCGGGCGGCGGTCGAGGGGAGCTGCCGGGGCCGAATCGGACAGGAGCGGCGCGGCGCCGGCGGCTTCGGCTACGACCCGCTCTTCGCGCCCGACGAGGGCGGCGGCCGGACCATGGCCGAGCTCTCGCCGGAGGAGAAGGACGCCCTCTCTCACCGGGGCCGCGCTTTTCGCGCGCTCCGGCCGCTGCTGGGCCAGCTACCGTTTGACAACGGCGAGAGGCAAGGCTAGTAACAGCCGTTCTTCAGCCGGGGCGCTCGTCGCTCCGGACGCTCCGGGGCGTAGCGCAGCCTGGTAGCGCGCCTGCCTTGGGCGCAGGAGGTCGCGGGTCCGAATCCCGCCGCCCCGATTCTTTGAAATGATGGTGTGGATGGTGCCGGGCAAGACTTCGCGCCCGTAGCTCAGCTGGACAGAGCGTCGGCCTTCGAAGCCGCAGGTCGGGGGTTCGACTCCCTCCGGGCGCGCCAGCAAGACCTCGAGCGCAGGGGCAGCCGGATGAGGCTGCGCCGGAGCGAGCGCCGGGGGGTTCGGGGGGAGCAGGCGAAGCGGCGAACGCCGCGAGCCGCTGCCCCCGTTCAGAAACCGCCGCAGGTCGGGGGTTCGACTCCGCCCGGGCGCGCCAGCTTCGGATCGTTTGTCGTTTTACGGTGAGTATAGCTCAATCGGTAGAGCACTGGACTGTGGATCCGGGGGTTAAGGGTTCGAGCCCCTTTACTCACCCCATTTTGTCGCAAGAAGGTCGCGTCGGGAGAAGGTCACGCGCCCGTAGCTCAGCTGGACAGAGCAGCGGCCTTCTAAGCCGCGGGTCGGGGGTTCGAGTCCCTCCGGGCGCGCCAGTTCCAGAAGCCGCAAGACTCCGCGCGAGCGGCGTTGACAGAGCGGCGAGGGCGTTGTAGATCGGCGGCCCCTTCGGTACGAAGGGTCATCCACACGGCAGCAGAGCAGTGGGGGCGCATAGCTCAACTGGCAGAGCAATGGACTCTTAATCCATAGGTTGAAGGTTCGATTCCTTCTGCGCTCACAAGAGAACGGGGACCCTGGCGACGGGGTCCCCGTTCGGTTTTTCGGCAGGAGGTCTCAGTCCTTCTTGCCGCCCTCGATGACCGCGAAGCGCGGTCGCTTGCGCTCCGGCGCCCGCAGCATTCCGGCCATCACCGACGGCCAGGGCAGCGCGCACTCCACGCGGCGACGCTGGAAGGTGAGACAGCAGCGGATGCCCCACTCGTCCACCAGCACCTCCGGCGTGTCGCGCCCCACCACCAGGTTGAGGCGGACCGCCTCCTCGTCGGTGAGGTACTCCGGCAGCACGACGCCCGGCATGGCGGGGTTCACGATGATGCACTCGATGGCGCGCGCCTCGCGGCAGGCCTCCATCATCTCCGGGTATCGGTGCTGGAGGTGGAAGAGGTGCAGCGCCCCTTCCGCCCATCCCGGGCACCCGGGAGCGCAGGGGGCCTCCGGCGGATGCGCGTGGGCTGCGTCCATCATGCGGGTTTTCTACTACACTGCGATCCGCCATGTCGCTTCCCGACGTGCGGTCCCTCATGCGGGGGCGGCAGGGCGGGGAGCGGCTGGCCGGCGGGCCGCTCAACGGCTGCCGCGGGCGGGTGGCGGAACTGGCAGACGCGCTGGACTTAGGATCCAGAGCCGCAAGGCGTGAGGGTTCGAGCCCCTCCCCGCCCAATCTTCTTGACCCCGCAACGTGCGGGCCGTACCTGTAGCCGCTTTCAAGCGAGGAATTGCCGATGAAGATCGAGGTCGAAGCCGTCTCCCCCGTCGAGAAGAAGGTCACCGTCGAGGTCGACCCCGAGCGCGTCTCCAAGGAGCTCGACAGGGCCTACACCGGCCTGGGTCGCCGGGTGAAGCTCAAGGGCTTCCGCGCCGGCCACGTGCCCCGCGCGGTGCTCGAGCGCCACTTCCGCGACGAGGTCGAGAAGCAGGTGGTCGACACGGTCGTCAACGCCAGCTTCGGCGAGGCGGTGGCCCAGCACGACCTGCAGCCGGTGGGCTCCCCGCGCGTCGACGTGACCGAGCCGGGCCTCGCGGCCGGCCAGCCCTTCCGCTACAGCGCGCGGGTCGAGGTGAAGCCCCGCCTCGAGCCCAAGGACTACAAGCAGCTCGAGGTGACCCGCAAGCCGGCCGAGGTGACCGATCAGATGGTGTCGGACGAGCTCACCCGCATCCAGGAGTCGCTGTCGCGCCTGGTGCCGGTGGAGGGCCGCTTCGACGCGCAGACCGGCGACTACGCGGTGATCGATCACGAGGGCACCATCGCCGGGCAGCCTTTCGAGGGCGGCAAGGCCGAGGGGGTCACGGTGAAGGTGGAGGCGGGCGACCTCTCCGCCGGCTTCATCCCGCAGCTCGCCGGCGTGAAGCTGGGCGACTCGGCCGAGCTCGACCAGACCTTCCCCGCCGACCAGGGCTACGAGCCCCTGCGCGGCAAGACCGCCCACTTCAAGGTGACGCTGCGCGAGCTCAAGAGCCGCCAGGTGCCGGCCCTCGACGACCAGCTCGCCAAGGAGATGGGGCTCGGCGGGGTCGAGACCCTCGACGCCCTCAAGGCCCGCATCCGCGAGGACCTGGGCAAGCGCGAGGCGCAGCGCGCCGAGGCCGAGCTCAAGGACGCAGTGATCAAGGCGGCGCTCGCCCGCAACGAGTTCGAGGTGCCCCCGGCCATGGTGGAGCACGCCATCGACGTGATGCTGCAGGGGGCCTTCTCCCGCTTCGCGCGCCAGGGCATCGACCCCCGCCAGCTCGACCTCGACGTCGGGCGGCTGCGCGCCGACTTGCGCGAGCAGGCGCTGCTCCAGGTGAAGGGCGCGCTCCTCCTCGAGTCGATCGCCGACGCGGAGAAGATCGAAGTGGGGGAGGAGGACCTGCAGGCCGAGCTCGCCCGCATGTCCGGCGAGATGGGTATACCTCTCGCGAAGCTGCAGCAGCAGATGAAGGGCGGCAGCGCGCGCGCGGCGCTAATGAACCGGCTCAGGGAGGATAGGGCGCTTGCCTTCCTCACCTCGGCAGCTACACTCAAGTAACCGGCGGCGACCGGTCACCGCTGGACGGAATCACAGGAAAAAACGATGCCTTACATCCCGATGCCGTACGTCGTCGAGCAGACCCACCGGGGCGAGCGCAGCTACGACATCTACTCGCGCCTGCTGAAGGACCGCATCGTCTTCCTCGGCACGCCCATCGACGACGACGTCGCCAACGTGGTGATCGCGCAGCTGCTGTTCCTCGAGTCCGAGGACCCGGACAAGGACATCATGCTGTACATCAACAGCCCGGGCGGCTCGGTCACCTCCGGCCTCGCCATCTACGACACCATGCAGTACGTGAAGCCCGCCGTGTCGACCATCTGCCTCGGCCAGGCCGCCAGCATGGGCGCGTTCCTGCTCTCCGGCGGGGCGAAGGGCAAGCGCTACTCCGTGCCCAACTCGCGGATCATGATCCACCAGCCGCTCGGCGGGTTCCAGGGCCAGGCCACCGACATCGAGATCCAGGCCAGGGAGATCCTGCGCCTCAAGGCCCGGCTCAACGAGATGCTCGCCAAGCACACCGGCCAGCCGATCGAGCGGATCGAGAAGGACACCGATCGCGACTACTTCATGGGTGCCGGCGAAGCCAAGGAATACGGCCTCATCGACGACGTCATCACGCAGAGCAGGGCGACCGAGAAGAAGCCGCAATAGGTTCTTGTTGTACCGAGCAGCCGGCGTCAGGCGCCGAGGAGGTCGAAATTGGAAAAGCGCGAGACGCTCTGCTGCAGCTTCTGCGGCAAGTCGCAGAAGGAAGTGAAGAAGCTCATCGCCGGGCCGACCGTCTACATCTGCGACGAGTGCATCGGTCTGTGCAACGACATCATCGCCGAGGAGATCGCGGGCGAGGAGAAGAAGGACCAGAAGCTCCGCATCCCGCGCCCCTCGGAGATCAAGACCATCCTCGACGAGTACGTCATCGGCCAGGAGCGGGCCAAGAAGACCCTCGCCGTCGCGGTCCACAACCACTACAAGCGGATCGAGACCCGCGTCGCCCTCGACGACGTGGAGCTGCAGAAGTCGAACATCCTGCTGCTCGGCCCCACCGGCTCGGGCAAGACCCTGCTGGCGCAGACCCTCGCCAAGATCCTGAACGTCCCCTTCACCATCGCCGACGCCACCTGCCTCACCGAGGCCGGCTACGTGGGCGAGGACGTCGAGAACATCATCGTCAACCTGCTGCAGGCCGCCGACCACGACATCGAGCGGGCGCAGAAGGGCATCGTCTACATCGACGAGATCGACAAGATCGCCCGCAAGAGCGAGAACCCGTCGATCACTCGCGACGTCTCCGGCGAGGGCGTGCAGCAGGCGCTCCTCAAGATCATCGAGGGCACCGTCGCCAACGTCCCCCCCAAGGGCGGGCGCAAGCACCCCCAGCAGGAGTTCCTGCAGGTCGACACCTCGAACATCCTCTTCATCTGCGGCGGCGCCTTCTGCGGGCTCGAGGGGATCATCGAGCGGCGCCTCGGCGGCCGCAGCCTCGGCTTCGGCTCGGACGTGAAGAGCAAGACCGAGAAGAACATCGGCGAGCTGCTGGCGATGGTGGAGCCCGACGACCTGCTCAAGTTCGGGATGATCCCCGAGTTCGTGGGTCGCCTGCCGGTGGTGACCAGCCTCGAGGAGCTCGACGAGCCGGCGCTCATCGAGATCCTCACCAAGCCGCGCAACGCCCTGGTGAAGCAGTACCGCAAGCTCCTGGAGATGGACGGCGTCTCCCTCAAGTTCACCGACGGCGCGCTCAAGGCCATCGCCCGGGCGGCGCTCAAGAACCGGGCGGGCGCCCGCGGCCTGCGCGCCATCCTCGAGACGGCGATGCTCGACATCATGTACGACGTGCCGAGCAAGCGGAACGTCCGCGAGATCGTCATCTCCGAGGACGTCATCGACAAGAACGAGCCGCCCCTGGTGGTGCTGCAGAAGGAGGCGGAGAGCGCCTAGCTCTTCGCCGGTCGCGCTAGAATGAAGGGCGCCATGCGCGCGCCACTCCCCGCCGACGAACGCCGCCGGGCCTGCCGGCAGGGCCTCTTCGCCCTGGTGGTGGCCAACGGCGTCCTGTGCCTCCCGCACGTCGTGCTCTTCGCCCGGGCCGGCGGCGGCGAGCTCTCGCCGCTCGCCGGAGCCTTCCTGCACCTGGCGCTGCTCGGCCAGATGTGGGGGGCCGTGCTGGTCCTCGGCCTCCTGCTCGCCCTGGTGGCGCTCGCCGGACCGCTATGGCGCGCCGTGCCCGTCGCGGCGCCGGCGCTCTACACGCTGCTGCACGCCTTCCTCTACATCGACCGCAAGGTCTGGGCGATCCTCCACTTCCACGTGAACCGGTTCGTCCTCGGGGTGGTCTTCACCTCGAGCGGGGTGAAGTCGCTCGAGATCCCCTGGGCCGAGATCGCCCAGTTCGGCGGCGCGCTCGCCGTGCTCTTCGCGCTCGAGCTGGCGGTCTACGCCCGCGGGGCGCGCGGCGGCGGCGAGGAGGAGCGGGGGGCGGAGCTGCGCCGCTGGGCCCGCCTCGCCGCGCTGGCGCTGGCGGTGCTGGCCGCCGACCGCGCCGCCTACGCGACTGCAAACCGCGCCTCGCGGAGCGACGTCACCGAGGCGGCCGAGGCGGTGCCCTATTACGGCGCCGCGGAGCTGCGCCCGCTGGTGCGGGCCCTGAGCGGCCGAGAGCCGGCCGACGCGGGCCTCGCCTGGCCGGCGCGTCCCCTCCGGTTCAAGGATCCGCCGAGGCGGCCCAACGTGCTGGTGGTGCTGCTCGAGAGCTTCCGCGCCGACGCCTTCGATCCGGAGGTGACCCCGCGCATGTGGCGCTTCGCCGAGGGGGCGCAGTGGTACCAGCGCCACCTCTCCGGCGGGAACGGCACCTGGTTCGGCGCGTTCAGCCTCTTCTACGGCCTCCACGGTGCCTACGCCGAGCGCTTCCTGGCGGCGGGGCGCGGGCCGGCGGTCCTCGACCGCGCCCGCGACCTGGGCTACGAGCTGCACGTCATGGCGGCGCAGACGCTCGGCTCGCCGCCGCTGCGCGCGACCGTCTTCGCCAACGTGCCGCCGGCCGCCATCGAGGACGCCCTGCCGGGCGCGGGGCCCGACGAGCGCGACGCCGAGCTCTCGGCGAGGGCGCGCCGCTGGCTCGCCGGGCGGGATCGCTCGCGCCCGTTCTTCCTCACGCTCTTCTTCGACTCCACGCACATGCCCTACAGCTTCCCCGCCGACGCGGCGCCCTACCGGCCCTACCCGGAGAAGCTGGTCTTTCGCGAGCTCGACGAGCCGCAGCCCCGGGCCCCGATCTGGAACCGGTACCGCAACGCGGCCCGCTGGGTGGACGGCAGGGTGGGCGAGGTGCTCGACGAGCTCGACCGGCGCGGCCTCGCCGACGACACGGTGGTCGTGCTGGTGGCGGACCACGGCGAGGCCTTCTGGGAGCACGGCCGCTTCGGGCACAACTCCGCCTTCGACCACGAGCAGACCGCGGTGCCGCTGGCGGTGCGCATCCCGGGGCTGCCCCCGGCGGTGCACCGCGAGCCCTCGCGCCACGTCGACGTAGCGCCCACCCTGATGTCCCTGCTCGGCTGCGAGAGCCCGCCCCGCGACTGGTCGCACGGTCGGTCGCTGCTGTCGCTCCCGCCGGGGCAGCCCCAGGTCGTCTGCGGATTCCGCGGCTGCGCCATCGTGGAGCCGGACGGCTACGAGACCTTCGTCCCCGCGACGGGCGGGGCGGCGGCGGCCCAGGTCTTCACGCCCGACTACCGCCGCGTCGACGACCGGCGCGCCCGCGCGTCGCACCTCTCTCCACACGTCGACGCCACGGTCGCCGAGCTGTCGGCCTTCCTGCGCTGACGCCATAAAGAGGGGAGGCCCGAACGGATCCCGCCCGTTAGATGTTGCAATGTTAGTCTCGCCTACGCCCGAACCAGGAGCCTCACCGTGCCCATGTTCTTCAGCAAAGACGACAAGAAGGGGGACAAGCCCCGCGCGCGCAGCCTCCCCCTCCTGCCGCTCCGGGACATCATCGTCTTCCCGCACATGGTGGTGCCGCTCTTCGTGGGGCGAGAGAAGTCGATCGCCGCGCTCGAGGAGGCCATGGCGCACGACAAGGCCATCCTGCTCTGCGCCCAGAAGAAGGCCAAGACCAACGAGCCCTCGCCGGACGACATCTTCCCGGTCGGGACGCTCGGCGCCATCATCCAGCTGCTCCGGCTCCCCGACGGCACGGTGAAGGTGCTGGTGGAGGGGAAGCAGCGCTGCCGCATCGTCCGCTTCGGCCCGAGCGAGAAGTACTTCGAGGTGGAGGCGGAGGAGATCGAGGAGGCGGTGGAGCGGACGGTGGAGCTCGAGGCGCTGATGCGCTCGGTGCACTCCACCTTCGAGGCCTACGTCAAGCTCAACAAGCGCATCCCGCCCGAGATGCTGATGAGCGTCTCGACCATCGACGACCCGGCGCGCCTCGCCGACACCATCGTGGCGCACCTCTCGCTCAAGCTGAACGACAAGCAGGCGATCCTCGAGACCGAGAGCGCCCAGAAGCGGCTCGAGAAGCTCTACGAGCTGATGCAGGGCGAGATCGAGATCCTGCAGGTCGAGAAGAAGATCCGCACCCGCGTCAAGAAGCAGATGGAGAAGACGCAGAAGGAGTACTACCTCAACGAGCAGATGCAGGCGATCCAGAAGGAG
>DASRRJ010000024.1:0-37454 GCA_035656915.1 Anaeromyxobacteraceae bacterium | reverse complement strand
CCTCGGTGGACGTCTGAAAACCGGCCAATGATGAACAGGTCAAAACCGGCCAACGGCCGGGACCCGGGACCAGTGCGCTTCTAGCTTGCGGCGGCCTCGTGCTGCAAGCCGACGTGGCGGGTGCGGTAGCTGCGGGGTCCGCACTTGAGGACGTGGGCGTGGTGCAGGAGGCGGTCGAGGAGGGCGCTCACGGCGGCGTTGTCGCCGAGCAGCTTGCCCCAGTCGTCCACCGGCCGGTTCGAGGTGAGCAGCGTGCTGGCGCGCTCGTAGCGGCGCATCACCAGCTCCAGGAGATCCTCGGCGGCGGTGGCGGGCAGCTTGCGCATGCCGAGGTCGTCGATGACGAGGAGTGGGACGGCAGCCAGCTCCGCGAGCCGCTCCTTGCGGCTGCCATCCAGGGTCGCCTCGGCCAGTTCTTCCAGGAGCACGTGGGCCTCGCGGTAGAGCACCTTGTGCCCTTGCCGGATGGCGGCGTGGCCGAGCGCCTGGGCGAGGTGGCTCTTGCCGGTGCCGGGCGGGCCGAGGAAGAGCACGTCCTCGCACCGGGTGACGAAGTGGCCGGCGGCGAGCTCGAAGACGAGGCGCCGCTCCATCTTCTTGTTGAAGTCGAAGTCGAAGGTGTCGAGCGTCTTGCCGGCGTCGCGGAAGCCCGCCTTCTTGATGCGGCGGTCGAGGAGCCGGTCCTGTCGCTGGAGCAGCTCGTCCTGCACCAGCGCCGAGATGAGGTCGATGGGCGCCCACTGCTCGGTCTGCGCCTGCAGGATGCGGGCTTCGAGGCTGGCGGCCATCCCGGAAACGCGCAGCTGCCGCAGCGCGCGGGTGAGTTCAACGAGGGTCATGCACTCTCCTTGGTGGTGATGCGTTCGATGAGGTCGCGGTACTCGGTGAGCTGCCGGATGAGCGGGTCCACCTGCTTGAGCCCGAGCTGCGGCGGGCGCCGCTCGAGGTACCGCTTCACGAAGCGGTAGGTCGGGACGCCCACCTCCAGCGCCGCCGCGCAGGCATCGTCCACCGCGGGGGCACCGAGGCGCTTCGCCAGGTTGAGGATGCCGAGCACGCGCAGCACGCCGGGCTCCCCGTCGCGCGCGTGGATGGTCTGGCAGACCTGGCCGACGTGCTCGCCGCCCAGGGCCGCCCTGGCGAGCAGACGGAGCGTGCTCTCGGGCGTGGTCTTCGGCTCGTCCTCGCGACGGATGCGCGGCTTTCCCGGCCTCGTGCGCACGTGCTCGCGCAGGAGCTGCCCGGTCTTGGGGTCGAGGATGCGGACCACGATCCCGTCCCACTGCACGTCGAGCTCGCGTCCGATGTAGCCCGGCGGCGGCCCGTAGCGGGCGCCCTCCACCTCGACGCAGCCGTCGAGGTGCACGGTGCGCCTGCCGAACTCGTAGTAGCGAAACGGCTCTGCCGGCAGCGGCAGGAGCGCCGGCCGCTCCTCGGCGAACATCGCCGCCACCTGCCGCTTGGTGGTGCCGTGGATGCGGGTGTCCGCCCACCGCTCCTCCCAGTGGTCGAGGTACGCCTGGGCGGCTTCCAGCGTCTCGAAGCGCAGGCCCCGGAGCGGCGTCTTCTGCGCGTGCGCGACGCCCGACTCGACCTTGCCCTTGCGATCCGGGTGGCCGACCCGGCACGGCAGGGCGACGGCGCCGTAGTGCTTCAGCACGTCGCGGAAGAGCGGGTTGATGGTCGGGTCGTAGACGTCCGGCTCGAGGACGCCCTCGCGCAGGTTGTCGAGGACCACCACCCTGGGCGCGCAGCCGAGCCGGCGGAAGGATCGCTCGTGCAGCTCGGCCCAGATCCGGCTGCTCGACCGGAACGTGAGCAGGCGAACCGACTTCCGGCTGAAGCCGAGCGTGAGGACGAAGAGTCGCGTGCGGCGGTACTTGCCGGTCTCGGAGTGCCGCACCATCGGCCCCTCGCCGTAGTCGACCTGGGCCTCCTCGCCGGGGGCGGTGACGATGGTCGGGTGGGCCTCCGGTGTCCGCGCCCCGCGCAGCGTGACGACGAACCGCCGGACGCTGGCGTAGCGGGCCTTGAACCCGTGGGCGTCGACCAGGTCCTGCCAGATCGCCATCGCGTTGCGACCGCGCCCGAGCGCACCCTCGATCAGCTCGCGGTAGGGCTCGCAGGCGCTCGCCTGCGGCGCCCGTCCCGGGCGCGGCGGCCACGCCGTCGGCGGCGCGAGGTCGGTGGACACCTCGTTGGCCGGATTTGAAGCTCCGGGGTCGGTCGACGTCTCGTTGGCCGGTTTTGGGCTCCCCGGGTCGGTGGACGCCTCGTTGGCCGGTTTTGGCGGTGGGTGCCTCCCCCAGCCCCGCGGCGGCCGCACCGGCACCCCCGCCGCCTTCAGGTAGGCGCTGGCCGTCTCACGCCGGACGCCGGTCGCCTCCTCGATGCGCCGCAGAGGCCAGGCGAGCCGGCCCAACGCCACCACTTGCTGTCGTTTCTCGTCGCTCAAGACGTTGGCCATCCCGGCGAGGGGCCACAGCCCTCACGCCTTCGTCAACGTCCCGAGTCCTCAGCTCCGTTGGCCGGTTTTGAGACGTCCATGACTGGCCGGTTTTGGCCGTCCACCGAGGAGCGAGGAGCACGTCTTTCGCCGTCGCCTTGCGCGGGACGTGGAGTCGCGGCAGTCCGTCGGGGTGCGTTTCGGAAAGCGTCTGAAGCAATCGAACCTGCTGCGGGCTGACGGCGTGGCTCGCAGGCGCATTCGGCGCCAGGTTCGCGACGGAGCGCAGCACGAGTAGTCGCCACGCAATCACGGAGAACATAGCGAGCGCGTTCACGAGCGTTCGCAGCGATTCCAGTTGGCGCTTCTCGAGAGAGCACCCGGTCTTCAGCGCCTTGAAGAATTCCTCGATGCGCCACCGCGCCCTATAGGCGTCAACGACTGCCTCGACCTGTTCCGGTGTATCGATTGGTTCCGTCGTGAGAAGACGCCAACAGACAGGCTCCTGTCCGGTGGGGGGATCGGACTCGATGACCGTGACGACGTTTACGCTAAGCGAGTCCGGATACCCGGTCTTGAACCGGGGGCGATCCGGACGTGGAAGCGTGAATGCGGCGGCCCGCAGTTCGAGGCGCGCCGTCCTCTCGGACCTGGGTGGAAACTGCATCCTGGCGGCGCCCGACGCATGCCGCGGTCGACGGGATACAGGGACGGATCGAAGTGCGTGGACGGGTGCGCGTTCGGCCGCCGCAAACAGTTTCTCTGGAGAATCCGCCAGCCTCTTGTCGCGGCCGAGTCGCACGACGAACCGGGTGTTCGCGGCGATCAGTCGAGCAAACAACGTGAACGAGTCCGCCTCGCGATCCATGACGTGGATCGCGCGAGGAAACGCGGTGGCGGTCTCCCGCACCAGGTCGATCCACTTCCTCGACTCGCTCAAGTCAGGGTTCAAATCGCGCTCCGGCGCTGGCAGCGTCGAGCGCTTCTCCCAGCTGCGGACGAACGTCTTGATCCCAGCGACACCGAGGGGCGTGCGCGACTCGTCAGCCGAGATCGCCAGGGCGAAGTGACCGAAGAAACCCTGCTGCGTGTATGAGGTGCCAACGCGCCCCAACCCCCGACGGCTCGTCTTCCCCGTGAATGCGAATTGCGTCGTGTCGTGCGCAATGACGACGGGGGTACTCTGAGCGCGCTTCACCGTCTCGGCGACGTGCGGCGCAAGGATCCGGGCCGGCGTCACGTGCTCGTTGCGCAGAAATCGATACACGCCCTCGAGCTCGGTATCCGACCTGACCATCGCCGGGAACCCAGAGCTCGGCGCACGCGCCGCAGCATCGGCGATCCGCACCAGCCGCCGAGTGAGCCTCTCGTCACCGAACTCTGCATCAGAGAATTCTGCCGAAGTCTCGGGAACTCGCGGTCGTGCCATCCAACCCTTTGATCATAGGCGGATCACAGCCGCAAGATGTGTAGGATCCTGAGAACCGGATGAACCGCGCGAGCGCGCGCTCGCGGGCGGGGCCAGCGCTCTCTTCCCGCCCGCCCGCCTCTTGCCGATGGAGGCGCAGAACCAGCCCCCGCCCGTATCCCCGACTTCGACGGCGGACGCGCAGCGCCCGAGCCTGCCGGTGGAAGCGCCCGTCCGCCCTCCGCTGCGCGCCCGGACCGTCACCGCCGATCCCCTCACCGCCGACCTTCGCCGGCTCCACGTCACCGTCTCGCGCCGCTTCCTCGAAAAGCTCGAAGCTGCCCGCGCTGCGCTCTCGCACTCGCACGCCGGCGCGTCGGCTGAGGAGATACTGGAGTCTGGCCTCGACCTCCTCCTGGAGCGGAGCGCGAAGCGGAGAGGTCTCGTCGTCAGGCCGCGGAAGCCGCAACCGGCCGCGGCCCCGAAGAACGCTGCGGCTGCCGCTGCGCAGCCTCCACAGATAGCGAGCGCCTACGTCCCCGCCCACGTGAAGCGCGAGGTCTGGACCCGCGACCGCGGCCGGTGCCAGTGGCCGCTCGCCTCCGGCGGCGTCTGCGGCGCGACGCTCCGGCTGGAGATCGATCACGTCATCCCCCGCGCGCTCGGCGGCCCCTCGACGATTGGCAACACGCGCCTGCTCTGCAAAACGCACAACCAGCTCGCCGCCCGCAGGTCGTTCGGAGACGAGTGGATGGATCGGTTCACGCGCATCGCGGCAGCCCACGCCGAGCGCTCCGGTTGAGCGATCGCGATGAGCGCCCGCGGCCCGGCGCCGCGCCCGGCCACAGGTCACCGCGCCCGCCCCTACGCCCCCGCCTCGCGCTCCCACCGGTGCTCCATCCGCTTCGCCGCGGCGTCGGCGGCGGCGCTGCCGAGGAGGCGGGCGACGAGGTGCAGCGCCATGTCGGTCCCGGCGGAGACGCCGGCCGAGGTGACCACCGGGCCCTGGTCGACCCAGCGCGCGGTGCGGTTCCAGCGGATGTCGCCGGGGCAGGTGGAGATCACCCAGTCGAAGGAGCGGCGGTTGGTGGTCGCCTCGCGCCCGGAGAGCAGGCCGGCCACGCCGAGCAGCGCGGCGCCGGTGCAGATCGAGGCCACCACCCGCGCCTGGCCCGCCTGGCGGCGCACGAAGTCGAGCAGGACGGGGTTCCGCACCTCGCGCCGGGCGCCGGGCCCGCCCGGCACGAGGAGCACCTCCAGCGGCGGCGCGGCGCCGAGATCGAAGTCCGGGAGCACGCGCGGGCCGCCGCGCATGGCGACCGGGTCGAGGCTCTCGGCCAGGGTGACGACGCGGAACGGCGGTGGCGCCCCCGGGTCGGCGTCGGGGATCTCGGCGATGGCGAAGGCCTCGACCGGCCCGAAGGCGTCGAGCGGCTCGAACTGCGGATAGAGGAGGACGCCGATGGTGCGCATGGGGGCTCCGGGGAGACGCTACACCGCCACCGCCGCGCGGCCGACCGCGAACAGGGAGGCGATCTGCCTGGCGAGGGCGCGGCACTGCTTCTCCCGCGACGGCGCCACGAAGATGGTGTCGTCGCCGGCGATGGTGCCGAGCACCTCCGGCAGGTGCGCGAGATCGATGGCGCGGGCGATGGCCGGGGCGCTGCCCGGGTGCGTGCGCACCACCACCAGCGCGCCGTTGGAGCTGACCCGGGCCACCAGCCCGCGCAGCGCCAGCACCTCCGACGGCGGCTCGTCCGGCACCTCGTAGAACATGCCTCCGTCCGGCACCGAGACCCGCCGCGCCCCCAGCCGGGCGAGGTCGCGCGAGAGGGTGGCCTGGGTGGCCTGGATGCCGTCCCGGCCGAGGGCCAGGAGCAGCTCCTCCTGCGTGGAGATGCGGCCGGCTCGGATGATGCGGGCGACGGCGTCGCGACGGCGGGCTGGGGAGGTCATGGGGTCATCCGGCGGTGACGAGGGTGCCGACGCCGCGATCGGTGAAGAGCTCGGCGATGACGGTATGGGGCTGGCGGCCGTCGAGCACGTGCACCCGCTCCACGCCCCCCCGCAGCGCGGTGAGGATCGACTGCACCTTGATCTTCATGCCGCCGGTCACCGAGCCGGCCTCGATGCGCCGGAGCAGGTCGGCGATGGTGGTCTGGCGCACCAGCGCGCCGTCGTCCGGCGACTCGAGCACGCCCGGCTTGTCGGTGAGGTAGATGAGCTTCTTCGCGCCCAGCGCCGCCGCCACCCGCGCCGCCACGTCGTCGGCGTTGATGGAGAGGCTGCCGCCGTCCTCCCCCAGGCCGATGGGGCTGATCACCGGCACGTAGTTGGAGGCGAGCAGCAACTCGAGGAAGTCCTTGTTCACCTCGGTGACCTCGCCCACGTGGCCGAGGTCGCGCCCGCTCGCGTGCACCGTCTTGCGGCCGCGGATGAGCTGCCCGTCCTTGCCCGAGACGCCCACCGCGCCGGCGTCGCGCGCGTTGAGCAGCGCCACCAGCTCCTGGTTCACCTTGCCGGAGAGGACCATCTCCACCACCGGCAGGCTGGTGGCGTCGGTGATGCGGAAGCCGTCCACGAACTCGCTGCGCTCCCCCATCTGCTCGAGGGTGCGGTTGATCTCGAGGGCGCCGCCGTGGACTACCACCAGCTTGAGCCCGACGCGCTTGAGGAGCGCCACGTCCTCGGCGAAGGCGGCCTTGAGGCTCTCCTTCACCATGGCGGCGCCGCCGTACTTGATGACCGCGATCTGGCCGGAGAAGGCGGCGATGTACTTGAGCGCCTCGACCAGCAGGGTGCGCTTGAACGCGGGCGAGTAGTTGGCGACGTGGTCGTCGCGCGCCAGGCCGCCGTCGGGCCGCTGCACGATGGTGGCGGCGTAGTCTGCGTTGATCTTCACGTAGTCGTAGGAGAGATCGCAGCCCCAGGCCACCGCGCGGGCATTTCCCTCGGCGAGCCGCACCAGCACGTCGACCCGGGTCTCGCGCATGCGGACCTTGAGGGCCTCGGTGTCCACCTCGGCCGGGCCGGCGGGCCCGTAGACCTCGACGCCCTGCAGGCTCACCCGGGCGCGGTAGGGGTCGACCGCCCAGCCCTGGGAGCCGGCGCGCGCCCCCACGGTGGCGAGGATCCTGCCCCAGTTCGGATCGGCGCCGAAGAGGGCCGCCTTGACCAGCGGTGAGCCGGCGATGGAGCGGGCCGCGTCGCGCGCCTCCGCCTCGGTGGGGGCGCCCTCCACCACCACCTCGAGGAGACGCGTCGCCCCCTCGCCGTCGGCCGCCACCGCGCGCGCCAGCTCGCCGCAGAGGTCGTCGAGCGCCGCCTGCAGCACGTCGAGGTCCGGCCCCGGCCCGGAGATGCGCGGGTTCTCGGCGAGGCCGTTGGCGAGGGCGTAGACGCAGTCGTTGGTCGACATGTCGCCGTCGACCGTGAGCATGTGGAAGGTGCGGTCCACCGCGCGGGCCAGCGCCTCCTGCAGGACCTTGGGCGTGACGGCCGCGTCGGTGGCGACGAAGCAGAGCGCGGTGGCGAGCTGGGGCGCGATCATCCCCGAGCCCTTGCAGACGGCGGTGAGCGTGGCCGGCTTGCCGCCCAGCACCACCTCGCGGAAGGTGAGCTTGGGGCGGGTGTCGGTGGTCATGATCGCCTCGGCGGCGTGCAGGGCGTGGTCGCCCAGCCCCGCCACCAGCGCCGGCACGGCATCCACCACCTTCTGCGCCGGCAGCCGCTGCCCGATGACGCCCGTGGAGGCGGTGAGCACCGCCCGCTGCTGCACCCCGAGCCCCTGCGCCACGGCCGCGCGGATGGCGGCCACGTCCTCGAGCCCGGCGGGGCCGGTGAGGGCGTTGGCGTTGCCGGAGTTGGCGACGATGGCCCGCACGCCCTCGGCCGGCACCCGGCCGCGCCCGTCGAGCACCGGCGCGGCGGCCGCCTTGTTGACGGTGAAGAGCCCGGCCGCGGCGGCGGGGACGTCGGAGACCACGAGCGCGAGGTCGCGCCGCTGCGGCTTGAGGCCGCAGGGGACGCCGGCGAAGCGGAAGCCCTTGGGGATCTTCACGCTAGCCTCCCAGCAGGTCGAGCCCGAGGGTCTCGTCCCAGCCCCAGGCCGCGTTCATCGCCTGCACCGCCTGCCCGGCGGCGCCCTTCACCAGGTTGTCGATGGCCGAGACCGCCACCGCCAGGCCGGTGCGCGCGTCGGCGGTCGCGCCCAGGTGGCAGCGGTTGGTGCGGGCCACGTCCGCCACCTTCACCTTGTCGGCGGCGAGGATCCGGACGAACGGCTCGTCGGCGTAGGCCCCGGCGTAGGCGCGGGCGAGGTCGGCCTGGCCCACTCCCGGCGCGAGCCGCAGGGTGCAGGTGGCGAGGATGCCGCGGCGGATGGGGGCGAGCACCGGGGTGAAGGAGAGGGGGCCGCAGCGGCCTGCGTGGCGGGCGACGGTCCGCTCGATCTCCGGCACGTGCTGGTGGCGGCCGATGCGGTAGGTGCGAACGTCCTCGGCCACCTCGCAGAAGCTGTAGTCCTCGGCCGCCTTGCGCCCGGCCCCCGAGACGCCGCTCAGGGCGGTGACGGTGATGCCGTCGGGCAGGCAGGCCCCGGCCTTCACCAGCGGCGCCAGGGCCAGGGCGATGGCGGTGGCGTAGCAGCCGGGGTTCGACACCAGCTTCGCCCCGACGATCTCGGCGCGGCAGAGCTCCGGCAGCCCGTAGGGCGCGCTCGCGAGCAGCTCCGGCTGGTGGTGGGGGAAGCCGTACCAGGTCGGGTAGAGCTCGGGGAGCCCGAGCCGGAAGGCGCCGGAGAGATCCACCACCCGCACGCCGCGGGCGAGGAGCCGCGGCGCGAGGTCGAGCGACACCTCGGCCGGCGTGGCGAGGAAGGCCACCTCCGAGTCCACCTCGGCGGCGGCCGCCTGGGGCCGGTAGCGGAGCGCCGCGGCCGGGCCGTCGAGCGGCAGGCGGGCGCCCACCACCTCGTCGCTCCAGCGATCCGAGAAGAGGGCGTCGAGCCGGACGCGGGGGTGGCGCGAGAGGATCCGGGTCAGCTCCAGGCCGGCGTAGCCGGAGGCGCCGACCACCGCGGCGGAGGTGCTATGCATCCGTGATGCATAAACATGCAACAGGGGGTGGAGTCAACCGGGGCAAGGGGCCCCGCCGAGCGGAGGGTCGGGCCCCGACGGCTCCGCCGGCGGGGCGGGGCAGCATGCCCCGTGAAAAGATGAAGGGCCGGCTCCTTGCGGAACCGGCCCTTCGTTGTGCCCAGGAGAGGACTCGAACCTCCACGGCCTTGCGACCGCCAGACCCTGAATCTGGTGCGTCTACCAATTCCGCCACCTGGGCGCGCGGGGCCTCCTAAGTAGTCGGGGCTTCAGGGAGTGTCAAGGAGGCGCTTTCGGGTCCGGGAGAGGGCCCTCACCAGCGCGCCACGCAGGCGAGGGCGCCCGCCGCGCGCGAGCAGGCCTGGTCCACCGCGCGGAGCTTCGCCACCATGGCCTCGGGCGGGATGGCGGCGGTGATCCGGTCGGGCACCTCGCGCCCGGCCGGGTCGATGAGCACCACGGTGGGCATGCCCACCACCGCGTATTTCCTGAAGGCCGCCTCGAAGGCCGCGTCGTCGCCGGTGCCGTCCACCTTCACCCGCACGAACCGCGCCGCCTCCCGCTGCACCTGAGGGTCGGCCCAGGCGAGGTGGTCGAGCTCCTTGCAGGCGGTGCACCAGTCGGCCCAGAAGTCGACGATCACCGGCCGCCCCTCGGCGCGGGCGCGCGCGAGCGCGGAGGGCTCGTCGTGCTCCCAGGCGAACGGCGCCCGCGCCTCGACCGCGGCGCGGCGCGCGTCGGCGGCCCCGACGGCGTAGACCACCCCGAGCACCACCAGCGCCACCCCGAGCCCCTTGGCGAGCCGCCGCGGGCCCGGCGCCGCGAAGCTGCCGGTGAGCGCGCCCAGGAGCACGCCCAGCCCGGCCACCCCCGCGGCGGCGACGGCGGCGCCCCGGGTTGCGGCGAAGAGCGGCCGGAGGCCCGGGAGCGCGCTCTCGAGGAACAGGCCGGCGGCGGCGAGCAGCGCCACGCCGAAGACGCTCTTCACCCCGTCCATCCAGGGGCCGCTCTTGGGGAGCGAGACGCTGAAGACCCCGAGCACGAAGAAGAGCAGCCCCACGCCGAGGGCGTAGGTGAACATGATGCCGAAGCCGTAGAGGACCGAGCCGCGGGTGGCGACGAAGGTGAGGGCGGCCGCGAGGACCGGGCCGGTGCAGGGCGCCGCCACCACGCCGGCCACCAGCCCCATGGCGAAGGCGCCGGCGTGGCCGGCCCCGCCCACCTGCGCCAGCCTCCCCTGCAGCGAGGCCGGGAGCTGGAGCTCGAAGGCGCCGAACATGGAGGCGGCCATGACGGCGAAGACCAGCGCCACCGCGCCGAGGACCCACGGGTTCTGCGTCGCCGAGCCGAAGGCGCTGCCGGTGAGCGCCGCCCCGACGCCCAGGGCCGAGTACATGGTGGCGATGCCGAGCACGTACAGGCCCGAGAGCGCGACGGCGTGCCGGCGGGACCCGGCCTGCCGGGCGCCGAACACCGAGACGGTGATGGGGATGAGCGGATAGACGCAGGGGGTGAGGCTCGTCAGCACCCCGCCCCCGAAGGCGATGGCGAAGGCGAGCACCGAGCCCTGGGCGAGCAGCCGGGAGAGCCCGAGGTCGGACGACGCGCCGGTCGCTCCCGTGCTCGCGAGCAGATCGGGCAGCCACGCCACCGCCGTGAAGGTCAGCGCCGCGAGCAGGATTCGGGTGTAAGTCCGCATGGCTATCGCTGGTGTGTCACGAAACGGACAGCAGTATATGTCGCAAACGGGACAAAAGCGCTGTCTCGGCGCTTGGTTGCCTTGTTACAGGCCCGCTTGACCGAGCCCCTGTCTGGGATATACTCGACTCCGGTCGTCCACGTATCATGGACTGCCGCCCTCCAGTAGTGAGAGGCATGAGAGGCGATGAAGATTCCCATCTACATGGATTACCACGCGACGACCCCGGTCGACCCGCGCGTCCTCGAGGCGATGTTGCCGTATTTCCAGGGCGACTTCGGCAATGCCGCCTCCAAGAGCCACCCCTTCGGCTGGCGCGCGGAGGAGGCGGTCGAGGCCGGGCGCGAGCAGGTGGCGAAGCTCATCGGCGCCTCCTCCAAGGAGATCGTCTGGACGAGCGGCGCCACCGAGTCCGACAACCTGGCGATCAAGGGCGCGGCCCACTTCTACAAGGACAAGGGCCGGCACCTCGTCACCGCCAGGAACGAGCACAAGGCGGTGCTCGACTCGATGCACGCGCTCGAGCGCGAGGGCTACGAGGTCACCTTCCTCGACGTCGAGAAGGACGGCCGCGTCGACCCGGCCAAGGTGAAGGCGGCGCTGCGCCCCGACACCATCCTCGTCTCGATCATGCACGCCAACAACGAGGTGGGCGTCCTCAACCCGGTCGAGGAGATCGGGGCCATCACCCGCCAGGCGGGCGTGCTCTTCCACTGCGACGCCGTGCAGTCGATCGGCAAGGTCCCCTTCGACGTCGAGCGGGCGAACGCCGACCTGGTCTCCATCTCGGCCCACAAGATGTACGGCCCCAAGGGCGTGGGCGCGCTCTACGTGCGGCGCAAGCCGCGGGTGCGGCTCGTCGCCCTCATCGACGGCGGCGGCCACGAGCGCGGGCACCGCTCCGGCACGCTCAACGTCCCCGGCATCGTCGGCATGGGCAAGGCGGCCGAGCTCTGCCGGCTGGAGCTGGCGGAGGAGGCCGAGCGGGTCACCCGCCTGCGCGAGAAGCTGCGGCGCGGCCTCGAGCAGCACCTCGACCTGATCACGGTGAACGGCAGCCTGGAGCACCGGCTGCCGGGCAACCTCAACGTGAGCTTCGCCTACGTGGAGGGCGAGGCGCTGATGATGGCCATCAAGGACGTGGCGGTCTCCTCGGGGTCGGCCTGCACCTCCGCCTCGCTCGAGCCCTCCTACGTGCTGAAGGCCATGGGCGTCACCGACGACCTCGCCCACAGCTCGATCCGGTTCGGGCTGGGGCGCTTCACCACCGAGGAGGAGGTCGACTACACCATCGACCTCGTCACCCGGAAGGTCACCAGGCTTCGCGAGATGTCGCCGCTCTACGAGATGGTCAAGGCGGGCGTCGACATCCACCAGATCGAGTGGGCCAACCCCCACTAGCGGCTCAGGAGCGAACGAATGTCGTACTCGGAAAAGCTGATCGACCACTACGAGAACCCGCGCAACGTGGGCTCGATGGACGCCAAGGACGAGACGGTGGGCACCGGCCTCGTCGGCGCGCCAGCCTGCGGCGACGTGATGAAGCTGCAGATCAGGGTGAGCGCCGAGGGGGTCATCGAGGACGCCAAGTTCAAGACCTTCGGCTGCGGCTCGGCCATCGCCTCCTCCTCGCTCGTCACCGAGTGGGTGAAGGGCAAGACGGTGGACGAGGCGCTCAGCATCAAGAACACCGACGTGGCGAGCGAGCTCAACCTGCCGCCGGTGAAGATCCACTGCTCGGTGCTGGCCGAGGACGCCATCAAGGCGGCCATCGCCGACTACCAGAAGAAGCGCGGCCTCGCCCCCACGGTGAAGGCCGACACCATCAAGGGCGATCGGCAGCAGCTCATCGCCCAGGGCGCCATCAAGGCGGGCATCTGAGGGGGAGCGCGAGATCATGCCGGGTACCATCGAGATCAGTGAGAAGGCGGCGGCGCGCATCGCCAGGCTCTCGGCCGAGAAGGCCAGGCCGGAGGGCGGGCTGCGGGTCGGGGTGAAGGGGGGCGGCTGCTCCGGCCTCTCCTACTTCATCGACTGGGCCGACGCGCCGGCGAAGCACGACCAGGTCATCGAGCAGGGCGGGGCGCGGGTCTTCGTCGACCCCAAGAGCGCCATCTTCCTGCAGGGCACCGTGCTCGACTGGCAGCAGACGCTGATGCAGAGCGGCTTCGTCTTCAAGAACCCGAACGTCAAGAGCGCCTGCGGCTGCGGCGAGTCGTTCAGCGTGTGACCTGCTGGGCCTGCAAGTCCGACGTCCCTCCCGAAGCGCCGAGTTGTCCCGCCTGCGGCAAGCTGCAGCCGGCGGCCGGCGGCGAGGATCTCTTCGCCGCGCTGGGGCTGCCGCGCCGCTTCGACCTCGAGCCGTCCGAGCTGGAGGCGCGCTTCCGCGAGCGGAGCCGCCGCTTCCATCCCGACCGCTTCGCCCGCGCCGACGCGCGCGAGCGGCGCATCGCCCTCGACCGCTCCACCCGGCTCAACGACGCCCACCGCACGCTGCGCGAGCCGCGCCGGCGGGCCGAGTACCTGCTGCGCCTCGCCGGGCACGATCCGCTCGCCGAGGCGCGCACCCTCCACGACCCCGAGTTCCTGGAGGAGCAGCTGGAGGTCCGAGAGCAGCTGGCGATCGCGCGCGCCGAGGGCGACGCCGCCGCGGTGGCGGCGCTCGGCCAGGGGGCGCGGGAGAGGCTCGCCGCGCTCGAGGGGGAGCTCGGCCCGCTCTTCGCCGCCGGGGCCCCGCACGAGGAGCTCTCGCGACGCCTCGCCCGCGCCCGCTACTACGACAGCATCATCGCCGACGCCGTCCCTTCACCCCAGAGAGACTGAGCCCGACACATGGCCCGCGCCATCGGCATCGACCTCGGCACCACCAACTCGCTCGTCGCGTCCGTCGACGCGCGCAACCGCCCCCGCATCATCCCCGCCGAGGAGGGGCGGCCGCTCCTCCCGAGCGCGGTCCACTACGCCATGGACGGCGCCATCGAGGTGGGGCTCGCCGCCAGGCGGCGGGCGCCGGAGCGGCCGGTCGACACCGTCCTCTCGGTGAAGCGCTTCATGGGCCGCGGACCGGGCGACATCCGCCCGGAGGACCGCGGCATCTACCACTTCGACGAGACCGGTTCGGTGGTGAAGCTGGCGGTGAACCACGGCAAGCGGGCCGTCTCCGCCGTCGAGGTGTCGGCCGAGATCCTGCGAGTGCTGAAGAAGCGCGCCGCGGAGGACCTGGGCGGCCCCCCAGGCCCCTGCGTCATCACCGTGCCGGCCTACTTCGACGACGCCCAGCGGCAGGCCACCAAGGACGCCGGCCGCCTCGCCGGGCTCGACGTGGCGCGGCTGGTCAACGAGCCGACCGCGGCCGCGCTGGCCTACGGGCTCGACCAGCGCCGGGAGGGGACCTTCGCGGTCTTCGACCTCGGCGGCGGCACCTTCGACGTCTCGATCCTCAAGCTGGAGGGCGGGGTCTTCGAGGTGCTCTCCACCGGCGGCGACACGCACCTCGGCGGCGACGACTTCGACCGCGTGGTGGCGGCCCGGCTGCTCGAGCGCGGCCTCACCCCGGCGGTGGAGCAGCTCACCCCGGCGCTGCTCCGCGGCGCCGCCGCGGCGGCGCAGAAGATCCGCGAGGCGCTCTCGAGCGAGGAGCGGGTGGACGCCGAGGTAGAGCTGCCGGGCGGCCACGTCCTCACCGCCAGCCTGACCCGCGCCGAGCTGGAGGAGCTCATCCTGCCGGTGGTGGAGCGGACCACCGGCCCCTGCCGCCGCGCCCTCGAGGACGCGCGCCTCGGCGGCGAGCCGGTGGACGGCGTGGTGCTGGTGGGCGGCGCGACCCGCACCCCGCTGGTGCGCCGTCACGTGAAGGTGCTCTTCGGCCAGGAGCCGCTCACCGACCTCGACCCCGACACCGTGGTGGCGCTCGGCGCGGCGGTGCAGGCCGACGCCCTCGACCGCGGCGGGCGCGACGACGTGCTGCTCCTCGACGTCATCCCCCTCTCGCTGGGCGTGGAGATGATGGGCGGGGTGGTCGAGAAGATCGTGCTCCGCAACTCCACCATCCCGGCCTCGGCCACGCAGCAGTTCACCACCTACGCCGACGGTCAGACCGGCATGGTGGTGCACGTGGTCCAGGGCGAGCGGGAGCTGGCGCGCGACTGCCGCTCGCTGGCCCGCTTCACGCTCAAGGGCATCCCGCCGCTCCCGGCCGGCATCGCGCGGGTGGAGATCACCTACGCGGTGGACGCCGACGGGATCCTCTCGGTCTCGGCGCGCGAGCTCGAGACCGGGGTCGAGCAGCACGTGCAGGTGAAGGCCACCTACGGCCTCTCCGAGGAGGAGGTGGAGGCGATGCTGGTGGAGAGCATCGAGCACGCCGAGGAGGACGTGACCGAGCGCTTCCTGGTGGAGTGGCGGGTGGAGGGGGAGCGGATCGTCGCCGCCCTCGAGACCGCCTTCCAGGTGGACGGCGAGCTGCTCTCCCCGGACGAGAAGGCCCCCATCGACGAGCGCATCGAGGGGCTGCGGCAGGCGATGGCGGGGAGGGACTACCTCGCCATCAAGGCCTGGATCGAGAGCCTCGACGCCGCCTCCAAGGAGTTCGCCGAGCGGCGCATGAACAAGCACATCGGCAAGGCCATGGCCGGCCACCGCATCGACGAGTTCGCCGGCGTGGGCGGCAAGCCGGGCGGGGAGCTCTAGATGCCCAGGGTCACCTTCCAGCCGGCGGGCGTGACGGTGGAGGTGCCGCGCGGCTCCTCGATCCTGGAGGCGGCCGACGAGGCCCGCGTCAACCTGCCGCACAACTGCGGCGGCGTCTGCGCCTGCACCACCTGCCACGTCTGGGTGGAGGCGGGGCTCTCCTCGCTCTCGGAGATCGAGGAGCACGAGGACGACCGGCTCGACGAGGCCATGGGGCTCCAGCCCAACTCGCGGCTCGGTTGCCAGGCCTGCGTCGGGGACGAGGACCTGGTGGTGCGGATCCCGGGGAACCGGATCGCGTCGTAGCGGAGCGGACGACGGGCACGAGCAAGTCCGGCAGGAGGCCTCACGTGAAGTGGAGAGACACCCGCGAGATCGCCATCGCCCTCGCCGAGAAGCTGCCGGGGCAGGATCCCTTGAAGGTGCGGTTCACCGACCTGCACCGCTGGGTGACCGAGCTGCCGGGGTTCGACGACGACCCGGAGGCGTCGAGCGAGAAGGTCCTCGAGGCGATCCAGATGACCTGGCTGGATGAGGTGGAGGAGTAGGGCTCCACCGGCCCGCTCAACGCCGGTTCTCGCCCTCCTTGTGACGACGCGCGTCGCGGCGAGCGAGGAAGATGGCGACGATCCCGGTGATGAGCATGAAGGCGGAGAACACCGCTCCGGCGATGGGGTTGATCTCCATGCTCACTCCTTCCGGGTGCGCTCGAGGATGATGCCGAGCGCCATCATCGCCACCCCGACCGCAATGAGGAATAAAGCCGTGCAGCTCACCTTGTCGAGGGTCCCGAAGACGGCCCAGAGCAGGCCAGCCTCCCGCAGCAGCTCGGCCAGCATCTTGTAGGTGGAGTCTCGTTCAATCGCAGAGAGCACTTCGGGCAGGGGAGAGGCGGCCATCGTGCGGCGCGGCCCGTCCGCGCCACGGTCCCGGGTCCGCCCCGCGTCCACTCCCACGTGCCGACGGGCTGCGGATCGCGAGCGCCGCCGTCGCTGGCGCGCCGCGTGCTACGCGCGAAGAGGATGACCCTCCTCCTTCCGCTGCTGCTCCTCGCCGCCGCTCCGCGCCCCCCGCCTCCGCCCGACCCGGAGGTCCAGGCGGCGCAGGTCTCCGGCTGGCTCTTCGCTGGCGAGCCGCCCATCGACTCCGTCCAGCGCGCCGCCGCGCGGAGCCTGCCCGGCGACGCCGAGACGGCCGAGTCCTGGAGCGGCCGCGCTCGCGTCGCCGCCCTGCTGCCGCAGCTCTCCGCCGAGTACCGCCACGACGAGCGCGGGCGCTGGTACGGGGTCGGCTCCGAGGACCTCCTGCGCAGCGCGCCGGGCGACTCGATCTCGGTGCGCGCCACCTGGTCCCTCGCCCGGCTCGTCTTCTCCCCCGACGAGCCGCGCGCGGCGCTCGCCGCGGCAGAGCTCTCGCGCCGCCGGCAGGAGCGGGTGGAGCGCGCCACCCGGCTCTACTTCCACCGCCGGCGGCTGCGCCTCTCCCTGGCGCTCTCGCCCCCCGACGAGCCCCGCGCCCGGGCCGAGCTGTCGGTCGAGATCGACGAGGTGACGGCCGAGCTGGACGCCCTCACCGGCGGCCTGTTCTCGGGCCGCGGCGAAGGATCTTGAGCCTTTACGGGCCTCTCTCGAGCGTGCTACGTCCCGAGCGTCCTTCTATCTTTCTTTCGAAGAACGTCGAGGGAGCGCCCGATGTCCGGCCACAACCGGTGGAGCAAGATCAAGCGGTACAAGGAGGCCCAGGGCGCGGCCAAGGGCAAGCTCTTCAGCAAGGTGACCAAGGAGATCACGGTCGCCGCGCGCATGGGGGGCGGCGACCCGAACGGCAACGCCCGCTTGCGGGCCGCGATGGACGCCGCGAAGGAGGCCAACATGCCCTCCGACAACGTCACCCGCGCCGTCAAGAAGGGCACCGGCGAGCTCGAGGGCGTGAACTACGAGGAGTCGCTGTACGAGGGCTACGGCCCGGGCGGCGTGGCGCTGATGGTCGAGTGCCTCACCGACAACAAGAACCGCACCGCCGGCGACGTCCGCTCCAGCTTCACCCGCGGGGGCGGCAACCTCGCCGCCGAGGGCGCGGTCGCCTGGATGTTCGACAAGCGCGGGATCGTCGAGGTCAAGGCGGGGCCCACCGAGGATGAGGTCATGGAGGCGGCCATCGAGGCCGGCGCCGAGGACGTGGTGAACCAGGGCGCCGAGGGCTTCGAGGTGCGTACCCAGCCGAACGACCTCCACCCGGTGGCGGCGGCGCTCGAGCAGCGGTTCAAGCTCGGGGCGCGGCGCGTGGCCTGGGTGCCCAAGGATCCGGTCGCGGTGCAGGACCTCGACAAGGCGAAGAGCATCCTCAAGCTCGTCGACGCGCTCGAGGAGCTCGACGACGTGCAGAACGTCCACGCCAACTTCGAGATCGACGACCGGCTGCTGGAAGAGCTGGCCTGAGCGAGGCCGCCCGCGGCGAGCGGGCGGGGGGAGAGAGCACTTGCGCGCCCAGGATCTCATCCAGCTCAAGCGGGACGGCGAGGAGCTCGAGCCGGAGCAGCTCGCCGCGCTCGTCGCCGGCTACACCAGCGGCGAGGTGCCCGACTACCAGATGGCCGCCTTCTGCATGGCGGTCTTCTTCCGCGGCATGAGCGAGGCGGAGACCGCGGCGCTCACCCGCGCCATGCTGCGCTCCGGCGAGGTCCTCGACCTCTCCGACATCCCCGGCGTGAAGGTCGACAAGCACTCCACCGGCGGGGTGGGCGACAAGGTGTCGATCGCGCTGGCGCCGCTCGCGGCCGCCTGTGGCGTGAAGGTGCCCATGATCTCCGGCCGCGGCCTTGGGCACACCGGCGGCACCCTCGACAAGCTGGAGGCCATCCCGGGGTTCCAGGTGCGGCTCCCGGTGGAGCGCTTCCGCGAGATCCTCTCCTCCGTCGGCGCCTGCCTCATCGGCCAGACCGAGCGGCTCGCCCCCGCCGACCGGAAGCTCTACGCGCTGCGCGACGTCACCGCCACCGTCGAGTCGATCCCGCTCATCGCCGGCTCGATCATGTCGAAGAAGCTGGCGGAGGGGATCGACGCGCTGGTGCTCGACGTGAAGGTAGGGAAGGGCGCCTTCATGCGAAAGACGGAGGACGCCCGCAAGCTGGCCCAGACGCTCGCCGGCATCGGCCGCGCCACCGGCAAGCAGGTGGTGGCGCTCCTCACCGCCATGGACGAGCCGCTCGGGCGCACCATCGGCAACGCCCTCGAGGTGGCGGAGGCGATCGAGGTGCTGCGCGGCGGCGGGCCGGAGGACCTGCGGGAGCTGACGGTGGCGCTCACCTCCGAGATGGTCCTCGCGGCCGGCCTCGCCGGCGGGCACCCCGAGGCGCGGCGGCGGGTGCTCGGCGCCCTCGCCGACGGCAGCGCCCTCGCCCGGCTGAAGGAGATCGTGCGGGCCCAGGGCGGCGACCCGCGCGCCATCGACGACCCGTCCCGCCTGCCCCGCGCCACCTCCACCCTGACCGTCGCCGCCCCGCGCCAGGGGCTGGTGCAGGCGCTCGACGCGCGCGCGCTCGGGCTCGCCGCCATGACCCTCGGGGCCGGGCGGAGCCGCCTCGAGGACCAGGTGGACCCGGCGGTGGGCATCGTGCTCGCGAAGAAGACCGGCGACTACGTGGAGGAGGGCGAGCCGCTCTGCGTGCTCCACTGCGGCGACCGGGGCGCCGCCCCGCCGGAGGAAGTGGCCGCGCGGGCGCGGGACGCCTTCCGGATCGGCACCGTCCCGCCCGAGCCGCGCCGGCTGGTGATGGAGCGGATCGCGTGAAGGCCGACCTCTCGACGAAGCTCGCCTACGCCCTCGCCTGGACCCGGGGGAAGCTCGACGTGACCCCGGCGGTGGGGGTGGTGCTCGGCTCGGGGCTGGGGGCGCTCGCCGAGCGGCTCGAGCGGCAGGTGGCCATCCCCTACGACGAGATCCCGGGCATGCCGATCTCGCGGGTGGCGGGCCACGCCGGCCGGCTGGTGGTGGGCGAGCTCTCCGGGCCGCGGGGGCCGGTCCCGGTGGCGGCGATGCAGGGGCGGGTGCACGCCTACGAGGGCTGGACCGCGGCCGAGGTGGCCTTCGGCGCCCGCGTCCTCTGCGGCCTGGGCGCCCGGGCGCTGGTGCTCACCAACGCCGCCGGCGCGGTCGCCCCGGGGCTCGTGGCCGGCGACCTGGTGCGCATCACCGACCACCTGAACCTGTCGGGCCAGAACCCGCTGGTCGGGCCCAACGACGAGCGGCTCGGGCCGCGCTTCCCCGATCTCTCGACGGCCTACGACCCGGGGCTGGCGGGGAAGCTCGAGGCGTGCGCGGCGCGGCTCGGCACCGGGCTCAAGCGCGGCGTCTACGCCTGCCTGCTCGGCCCGAGCTACGAGACGCCGGCCGAGATCCGGATGCTGCGAGCGCTCGGCGCCGACCTGGTCGGCATGTCCACCGTCCCGGAGGTGATCGCGGCCCGCCACATGGGCGTGCCGGTCTGCGCCATCTCCCTCGTGTCCAACGCCGCCGCCGGCCTCGCCGACCACCCGCTCACCCACGCCGAGGTGCAGGCCATCGCCGCGCGCGAGTCGGGTCGCTTCGTGGAGCTCCTCACCGCCTTCCTGCCCGAGGCCGCGGCGTGAAGGCCCGCCTGGGCGAGCTGGGGCGCGCCGCCCGCGCGGTGCGGCGCCGCGCCTACGCCCCGTACTCGCGGTTCACCGTGGGCGCCGCGGTCCAGGCCGGCGGCGAGGTCCACGCCGGCGCGAACGTGGAGAACTGCAGCTACGGCCTCACCGTCTGCGCGGAGCGCTCGGCCGTGGCGGCGATGGTGGCCTCCGGCGCCCGCCGCGTCGAGGCGGTGGCGGTGGCGAGCGGCACCGCGCCTCCCACCCCTCCCTGCGGCATGTGCCTGCAGACCCTCGCCGAGTTCGCCGGGCCGGAGCTGCCGATCCTGCTCCTCGGCGCCAGGGGCAGCCGGGTCGAGACCACGCTGGGGGCGCTGCTCCCCATGGCCTTCACGAAGAAGTTCCTGTAGCAGCGGTTTGACGCGCGCGGCGTGCCGCGGTTATCTGTCGCGCGATGCAGGTCTTCCGCTCTCTCGAGGCGGCGCGCGCCCTCGCCGGGTGCGCCGTCGCCATCGGCAACTTCGACGGCGTGCACCTCGGGCACCGGCGCCTCTTCGAGCTGGCGCGCGCCCGCGGCGCCGCCCGGGGAGCGCCGGCGGCGGCGCTCACCTTCGAGCCCCACCCGGCCCGGGTGCTGCGGCCGCAGCTCGCGCCGCCGCTGCTCACGCCGCTCGCGCGCAAGCTCGAGCTGCTGGAGGCGGCCGGGCTCGACGCGGCGGTGGTGCAGCCGTTCGACCTCGGCTACGCCGGCACCTCGTCCCGCGAGTTCGCCGAGCGCGACCTCGCGCACCGGCTCGGGGCGCGCGACGTGGTGGTGGGCTACGACTTCACGGCCGGTCACGATCGCGCCCGCGCCGACGCCCTCGGCCAGCTGCTCGCGCCGCTCGGCGTCGACCTGCACGTGGTCGCGCCGGTGCAGAGCGACGGGCTCACCGTCAGCTCCACCAAGATCCGCGAGTTCCTGCTCGAGGGGAACGTGGAGGCGGCGGGGCTGCTCCTCGGCCGCGACCACGACGTGGACGGGGTGGTCGAGCGCGGGGCGGGGCGCGGCCGCGGGTTCGGCTTCGCCACCGCCAACCTCCGGCCGCAGGGGATGCTCCCGGCCAACGGCGTCTACGCGGTCCGGGCGCGGCTGGGCGGAGCGGCGCGCTGGTGGGACGGGGTGTGCAACGTGGGCGTGAAGCCGACCGTGCAGGACCAGGGGCCACTGGCCGCCGAGGTCCACCTCTTCGACTTCCCCGGCCAGGACCTCTACGGCACGCCCATCCGGCTGGCCTTCGTGGCGCACCTGCGCGAGGAGCGGCGCTTCCCGTCCATCGAGGCGCTGCGAGCGCGCATCGCTGAGGACGTCCGCGTCGCCCGGGCGGTGCTTTCGAACCCGCGCTGACTGCCCTCCAAGTAGGTGAAGGAGGGCCGTGTAGGCAAGTTTCTCGTAATGTTTTCGGCATGATGCGGCCGATCGCTCCCTTGACCCCCTGTCTGGGCCCCTGGTAGAGTCCCGGGCTCGGGGTACTTCGGCCCCCTGGCGGAAGGGCATGCGATGAGCGGACGGCTCGGCGAGCTGCTGGTGCGGGAGAACCTCATCTCCCTGCAGCAGCTTCAGAAGGCGCAGGAGGAGGCCAAGAAGACCGGCGGCCGCCTCGGCACCCTCCTGGTCAAGAACGGCTCCATCGCCGAGCGCGACCTCACCAACTTCCTGTCGAAGCAGTACAAGGTCCCGGCGATCAGCCTCGCCGACTTCGACATCGACGGGGAGGTGATCAAGCTCATCCCGCGCGCCACCGCCGAGAAGCACCTCGTCATCCCGGTGAACCGAGCCGGCTCGTCGCTCATCATCGCGATGAGCGACCCGTCGAACATCTACGCCATCGACGACATCAAGTTCCTCACGGGCTACAACGTCGAGGTGGTCGTCGCCTCCGATCAGGCGATCAAGGAGGCCATCGAGAAGTACTACGCGGAGAAGGGGCCGAGCTACGACGAGCTGATGCAGGGCTTCGACGACGAGGGGGTGACCCTCGTCGAGGACGCAGCGGGCGACGAGGGCGGCGTCGACCTCGAGAAGAGCGCCGGCGAGGCTCCGGTCGTCAAGCTCGTGAACCTGATCCTGCTCGACGCCATCAAGAAGGGCGCGAGCGACATCCACGTGGAGCCCTACGAGAAGGACTTCCGGGTCCGCTTCCGCATCGACGGCGTGCTGTACGAGGTGATGAAGCCGCCGATGAAGCTGCGGAACGCCATCATCTCCCGCCTCAAGATCATGAGCTCGCTCGACATCTCCGAGCGCCGGCTGCCGCAGGACGGCCGCATCAAGCTCAAGCTGGGCAAGGGCAAGGAGATGGACTTCCGCGTCTCGGTCTGCCCCACGCTCTTCGGCGAGAAGGTGGTGATGCGCCTCCTCGACAAGTCCAACCTGCAGCTCGACATGACGAAGCTCGGCTTCGACGAGCCGCAGCTCAAGGACTTCATGGAGGCCATCGACCGGCCCTATGGCATGGTGCTCGTCACCGGCCCCACCGGCTCGGGCAAGACCACCACCCTCTACTCGGCGCTCTCCAAGCTCAACGAGGTGGCCTGGAACATCAGCACCGCCGAGGACCCGGTCGAGTTCAACTTCTTCGGCATCAACCAGGTGCAGATGCACGAGGACATCGGCCTCAACTTCGCCGCCGCCCTCCGCAGCTTCCTGCGCCAGGACCCCGACATCATCATGGTCGGCGAGATCCGCGACTTCGAGACCGCCGAGATCGGCGTCAAGGCCGCCTTGACGGGCCACCTGGTGCTCTCCACGCTCCACACCAACGACGCGCCGGGCACCGTCTCCCGCCTCCTCAACATGGGCATCGAGCCGTTCCTCGTGACCGCCTCGCTCAACGCCATCGTGGCGCAGCGGCTCTGCCGGCGCCTCTGCAACGAGTGCAAGAAGCCGGCGAAGGTGGACGACGCGGCGCTGCTCGCGGCCGGCTTCGCGCCCGAGGAGCTCGGCACCTTCCAGGCCTACGAGCCGGGCGGCTGCAAGCTCTGCAACGACCGCGGCTACAAGGGGCGCGTCGCCGTCTACGAGGTGATGCCGATGTGGGACGGGCTCAAGGAGCTGGTCATCAACGGCGCCTCCTCCGCCGAGCTGAAGCAGGAGGCCATCCGCCTCGGCTTCCGCACCCTGCGCATGAGCGCCCTCAACAAGGTGAAGCTGGGCGTCACCACCATCGCCGAGGCCGAGGGCAACACCGCCCCCGACAAGTTCTAGAGAGACCCATGGCCAACCTGCACCAGCTCCTCAAGGCGATGGTCGAGAAGGGCGCCTCCGACCTCCACATCACCACCGGCTCCCCCCCCCAGCTCCGCATCGACGGCAAGCTGGTGCCGCTCAAGACCCCGCCGCTCTCGCCGGTGGAGACCAAGCAGCTCTGCTACTCGATCCTCACCGACTCGCAGAAGCACAAGTTCGAGGAGGAGAGCGAGCTCGACCTCTCCTTCGGCGTGAAGGCGCTCTCCCGCTTCCGCGCCAACATCTTCATGCAGCGCGGCGCGGTCGCCGGCGCCTTCCGCACCATCCCGTTCAAGATCCTGACCTTCCAGGAGCTGGGCCTGCCGCCCATCGTGGCCGAGCTGGCGAAGAAGCCCCGCGGCCTGGTGCTCGTCACCGGCCCCACCGGCTCGGGCAAGTCGACGACGCTCGCCTCGATCATCGACAAGATCAACACCGACCGGCACGAGCACATCATCACCATCGAGGATCCGATCGAGTACCTCCACCCGCACAAGAACTGCGTGGTGAACCAGCGCGAGGTCGGCTCCGACACCCAGAGCTTCAAGAAGGCGCTCAAGTACATCCTGCGCCAGGATCCCGACGTGGTGCTCATCGGCGAGATGCGCGACCTCGAGACCATCGAGGCGGCGCTGGTGATCTCCGAGACCGGCCACCTCGCCTTCGCCACCCTGCACACCAACAGCGCGGTGCAGACCATCAACCGCATCCTCGACGTCTTCCCGCCCTACCAGCAGCCGCAGGTGCGGGCCCAGCTCTCCTTCGTGCTGGAGGGGATCATGTCGCAGAACCTCCTGCCGCGCGCCACCGGCGCCGGCCGCTGCCTGGCCGCGGAGGTGCTGGTCCCGAACCCCGCCATCCGCAACCTGGTCCGCGAGGACAAGGTGCACCAGGTCTATTCGCAGATGCAGGTGGGCCAGTCCAAGTTCGGCATGCAGACCTTCAACCAGTCGCTGGCGGCGCTGTACCTGAAGCGCCTCGTCACCGCCGAGGAGGCCATCGCGCGCTCCTCCGATCCCGACGAGCTGCGCAACCTGCTCGCCTCGGGCGGCGGGGCCCGCGTCCCGGCGCAGGTGCGCTGACCGCCACCAAGGTAGGCCGGCGAGTATTCGACCGCCCGGCTGGCATCCACTAGACTGACGCCGACAGCGCTCCCGAGAGAGGTCACCATGGCCCAGGCCGCAGCCCAAGCATCCCAGAAGCAGGCGACGTCGCAGGCTCCGCGCCTGGCGGTCTGGCACTGGTCCGCCAACACCCGGGCGGGCGAGGAGCGCTCCGGCGAGATGGAGGCCGGCGACGAGCAGGCCGTACGCCAGCGGCTCGCGCAGATGGGGCTCGAGGTCACCAAGGTCAAGCGCAAGGCGCGCGAGCTCAGCTTCGCCATCCCGGGGATGGGCGGCGGCGTCCAGACCAAGGACATCCTCATCTTCACCCGGCAGTTCTCGGTGATGATCGACGCCGGCCTCCCGCTGGTGCAGGCGCTTGAGATCATCGGCACCCAGGCCGACAACCCGGTCTTCCGCAAGGTCCTCCTCGCCATCAAGACCAAGGTCGAGTCCGGCTCCACCTTCGCCGACGCGCTGGCGGACCACCCCAAGGTCTTCGACGAGCTCTTCGTGCAGCTGGTCCGGGCCGGCGAGATCGGCGGCATCCTCGACACCATCCTGCAGCGGCTCGGTGCCTACATCGAGAAGAACGAGAAGCTGGCGCGGCGGGTCAAGGGGGCGATGGTCTACCCCACGGTGGTGCTGAGCGTGGCGGTGGGCGTGACGGTGGTGCTGCTCGCCTTCGTCACCCCCACCTTCGAGAAGATGTTCAAGGACTTCGGCGGCGTGATGCCCGCGCCGACCCAGCTCATGATCAACCTCTCGCACGGGCTCCGCGACAACTGGTACCTCTTCGCCGGCATCCCCACCGCCGCCTGGTTCGCCTTCAAGTTCTGGAAGAACACCGACAGCGGGCGCAAGCAGTGGGACGCCTTTGCCCTCAAGATGCCGATGTTCGGCCCGCTCATCCGCAAGGTGGCGGTGGCGCGCTTCACCCGCACCCTCGGCACCATGCTCTCCTCCGGCGTCCCCATCCTCGACGGCCTGGAGATCGTGGCCAAGTCGGCCGGCAACCGGACCATCGAGGCCGGCATCATGTACGTCCGGGCCAAGATCTCGGAGGGCAAGAACATCGCCGGGCCGCTCGCCGAGACCGGGGTCTTCCCGCCCATGGTGGTGCAGATGATCGGCGTCGGCGAGGCCACCGGCGCCATGGACACCATGCTCAACAAGATCGCCGACTTCTACGACGACGAGGTCGACGTGGCGGTGTCGGCGCTCACCAGCATGATCGAGCCGATCATGATGGTCTTCCTGGGCGGCATGGTGGGCGGCTTCATGGTGGCCATGTACCTCCCGATCTTCAGCATCGCCGGGAACATCAAGTAGGCGTGGGCGAGCCGCGGCGCGCCGAGGACGACGGGCTCTACCGCAAGCTCGCCTGGCTCACGCTGTTCCGGCTGGTGATCATCACCGTGCTCCTCGGGGGCACGGCGGTGGTCACCTGGCGCACCCGCGATCAGTCCGACACCGCGCCGCTCTACCGGCTGATCTTCTTCACCTACCTGGTCTCGCTGGGGCTCGCGACCTCGCTGCGGGCGCGGCGGTGGCTGGTGCAGCTCGCCTACGGCCACATCGCCGTGGACGTGGCGCTCGCGAGCGTGGTGGTGGCCCTCACCGGCTGGTCCGAGAGCGTCTTCGTCTTCCTCTACTCCCTCGGAATCGTCAACGGCAGCATCCTGCTCTACCGGCGCGGGGCGGTGGCCTCGACCCTGCTTTCGGCGGCCGCCTACCTCACCCTGGCGCTCGGGTTCGCGCCAGCGGGCTATCGGCTCGGACCAGCCACCCTCTTCGTCCACGTCGCCGCCTTCGTCGCCACGGCGGCGCTCGCCAGCTACCTCGCGGAGCAGCTACGCGACACCGGCGAGCGGCTGCGCGCCCGCGAGGGGGATCTCGCCACCATCACCGCCTTGCACGAGTCGATCCTGCAGTCGGTGGCGAGCGGCCTGCTCACCATCGACGGCGAGGGCCGGGTCACCTTCCTGAACCGCGCCGGCGAGCAGATGGTCGGGCGCTCGCTCCACGAGGTCCGGGGCGGCAGGGCGGAGCGCTGGTTCGCGGCCTTCCAGGAGGCGCACGGGCGCGACGAGACCGACTACCTCGCGCCCTCCGGCGAGAAGCTCCGCCTCGGCTACACCATCTTCCCGCTGCAGGGCAGGGAGGGGGAGGTGATGGGCAAGGCGGTCATCTTCCAGGATCTCACCCGGCTGCGCGCCATGGAGGCGCGGGTGCAGCGCAGCGAGCGGCTCGCCGACCTGGGCAAGGTGGCGGCTGGACTGGCGCACGAGCTGCGCAACCCGCTCGCCTCGATGATGGGCTCGATCGAGCTGCTCGGCTCGAGCGGCGAGCTCGGGGAAGAGGAATCGCGCCTGCTCGACATCGTCCTGCGCGAGGCCGCCCGGCTCGATCAGCTGGTCGGGCGGTTCCTGGCCTTCAGCCGGCCGGCGCCGCCGCGGCGGGAGCGGACCGAGCTCTCGCAGCTCGTCGGCGAGACCCTCGACGTCTTCGCCAACGACCCCGCGGCGGCGCGGGTGGAGGTGCGGCGGCGCCTCTCGCCGGTGCGCGTCAGCTGCGACCCCGACCAGGTCCGCCAGGTGCTGTGGAACCTGCTGCTCAACGCCGCCCAGGCCCTGTCCGGCCGCGAGGGCACGTCGCCGGAAGGGCCGGCGGGGGTGGTGGAGGTGACCTGCGAGGCCGATGGGGACGGGGACGGGGCGCGCCTCGCCGTGGCCGACGACGGCCCTGGCATCCCGGCGGAGAACCTGGCCCGCGTCTTCACGCCGTTCTTCACCACCCGGCCGACCGGCACCGGCCTCGGCCTCGCCACCGTGCACCGGATCGTGGACGCCCACGCGGGCGCGGTGAGCGTCGAGTCGTCGCCGGAGGGGACCGTCTTCACGATCCGGCTGCCGCGAGAGGGCCCCGAGCCGCTCCTCCCGGGTTAGAGTAGGGCGACATGGCCGCCATCCTGGTCGTCGACGACGAGCGCTCGATGCGCGAGTTCCTCGAGATCCTGCTCCGCAAGCAGGGTCACGAGGTCTCGACCGCCGCCGATCTGACGTCGGCGCTGCTCCGGGTCGCCGCCGGCGACCTCGACCTGGTCATCACCGACCTCCGGCTCGGGCGAGACTCGGGCATCGACGTGCTGCAGGAGGTGAAGGCGATCTCCCCGGCGACCGAGGTGGTGGTGGCGACCGCCTTCGCCAGCACCGACACCGCGGTGCAGGCGATGAAGCTCGGGGCGCACGACTACCTCCAGAAGCCGTTCAAGCTGGACGAGCTCAAGCTGGTGGTCGAGAAGGCGCTGGAGCACCGCGCGCTGGTCGCCGAGAACCGGGTGCTGCGTCACCGGGTAGGACAGCGCAACGGCGATCAGGAGATCCTCGGGTCCTCCGCCGCCATCGCCGAGGTGCGCGAGCTGGTGGAGAAGGTCGCGCCCACCCGCACCACCGTGCTCATCATCGGAGAGAGCGGCACCGGCAAGGAGGTGGTGGCGCGGGCGGTCCACGCCCGCGGCCGCCGGGCCGCCGACCCCTTCGTGGCCATCAACTGCGGCGCCATCCCGGAGGGGCTCATCGAGAGCGAGCTCTTCGGCCATCAGAAGGGCAGCTTCACCGGCGCCAGCGAGGCCAAGCCGGGCCTCTTCGAGGTGGCCGGCACCGGGACCCTCTTCCTCGACGAGGTGGGCGAGCTGCCGCCGGCGATGCAGGTGAAGCTCCTGCGGGCGCTGCAGGAGCGCAAGGCGCGGCGGGTGGGCGGCGCGAACGACTACGCCTTCGGCGCCCGCATCGTGGCCGCCACCAACCGCGACCTCGAGGCCGAGGTGCGGGCCGGCCGCTTCCGCGAGGATCTCTTCTACCGGCTCAACGTGATCCAGCTGCGCATGCCGCCACTACGAGAGCGGCGCGAGGACCTGCCGCTCTTCCTGGCCCACTTCCTCTCGCGGTTCGCCGCCGAGGTGGGCCGGCCTCGCGCCCACCTCTCCCCCGAGGCCGAGCGGCTGCTCCTCTCCTACGCCTACCCCGGCAACGTGCGAGAGCTCGCCAACGTCCTCGAGCGGGCGGTGACGCTGGCGGACTCGGACGAGATCGTCCCGGCGCTCCTGCCGCCGGCGGTGCGGGGCGCCCAGCTGCTCCCGCCAGCGGCCTCGGCCGCCGCCGCGTTGCCGGAGTCGGGGCTCGACCTGCAGGGCCACCTCGACGCCATCGAGCGGCGCATCCTGGAGCAGGCGCTGGAGCGCACCGGGGGCGTGAAGACCGAGGCGGCCAAACTGCTCTCGCTCACCTTCCGGTCGCTGCGCTACCGGCTCGCCAAGTTCGGGATCGGCTGAGGGGCCACGGATCCCCGAGCTGCCGGCCTGTGCAACGTTTTCAGGATCGGTAACCGGGTGCAGATCGGTCGGGCGGCGATTGCGCCTGCCACCTTCGCCCACCTCCCAGGTTCCGGGAGCTTACGGGCCAACCCCGCCCGGTATGTCCCTTGCTTGGGGGAGCAGCAGGGAACTCCGACCATGACCGACCACCTGCCCGATCCGCTCGCCAGGCGCGCCTCCCGCAAGCTCACCACGCTCGCCCTGGTGGCGGCGCTCTCCTGGCCCGCGGCCGCCGCCGCCACCATCAAGACCTTCAACGCCGGCTCTCTCATCATCCCGGCCTCGATCGAGTACCAGACCGACGCGGGCGTGGTCGGGACATACGGGCTCATGTACCTGGTGCTCTACAACAACGCGGCCCGCATCTCGGCGGGGCAGAGGCCGATCACGCTCTACTGGATCGTGGAGCCGAACAAGCTGTCGCAGTACCGCTGCAACACGATGACCAACGACCTGCCCAGGTACACCCCCAGCTACAACGACAACGACGGCTGCGACTTCGCGGTCCAGCGGGCGGTCAGCTCCGGCGGGCAGCCGGTGGCGTCCGTCGACGCGAGCGGGAACGAGGTGGCTCCCTTCCCGGCCTGGAACATCGCCTACGCCAGCAGCACCGGCCCCACGCGCCTGACCACCACCCACGCCATCGACCAGAACAGCTCGGTGGTGAAGTACCTGGGCGGCGCCTGGGTCATCGACTCGACCGACCGGGCGGCGTTCCTGAACGTGCTGTCGAGCGTCGCGGAGCTCCGCCAGTACCACGCCGCCGGGAGCGGATCGAGCACCTGGGTCAACATCCACAGCGCCCGCTCCTCCTTCCAGGCCTCGGTGGTCAGCGCGCTCACGCAGAAGCCGCCGCAGATCGCCCTCATCGGCAGCTCGGCCCAGACCTCGTTCCTCGGGAACGTGCTCCAGAACTCGGGGCTCTGCTCCCCCTCCAACTGCACCACCAACTGCGGCCTCAAGACCTGCCAGGGCACGTTCGATCCCAATGGCTTCACCTCGGGCTCGGTCTACGACTTCTATCCGGACACCAACACCACCACCGGCGCCCAGTCCCTCCTCGATCCGGCGCCCGGCTACCCCAACGGCCGGCTCAACGGAACGGTCAACAACCTCACCTACGGGCTCTTCTGGGGCGGCGACTGCGGCTCGGTCAACGGCAGCGTGTGCGTGAGCCCGACCGCGACCGACACGCCCGGGCTCGGCTACTTCCTCGACGCCGGGAACAACGCCTTCGCCGAGTACAACACCATCCAGGCGGTCGAGGGCGCGCTCTACCAGACCACGGGCGGCGTCACCACCTCAACCAGCAACCTCGCGGTCGCGGAGGACTGTAACGACGACCTCTTGCCGGTGGGGAGCTTCTACAAGGGCGACGGCACCAGCAACGGCTGCCTGATCTACGGCGGCGCCAACCAGCCCTACGCCCAGACCGGCAACTTCCTCTACGACGGCGGCCAGGGCTCGTACAAGTCGTTCAACCTCAACGCCGGCAGCACCTTCACGACCGGCGTGACCCAGGTGCTCCAGGTGTACGGGGGGCCCACGGTGGCCTCCGCCAGGAAGAAGGACAACGACACCACCAAGGGGCTCATGCTCTACGTGGCCGGCCACAAGTTCGACAACACCAACAACAACGGCCAGGGGTACTGGGGCGAGCGGCTCATCATGAACAGCATCTTCGGCAAGCTGGTGCCTCTGCAGCCGCCGGAGCTGGCCCGCTCGGAGCCGGTGGGCTACCTGAGCCCGGTCGCGAACAGCAACGCGAAGGCCTACCAGGGCACCTACGTCCAGGAGTTCCTGCCGGACTCCGGGGACATCACCACCTACAACCGGGCCCAGCCGCACCTCTGGCAGTTTCCGTTCACTCCAGGTCACCTCTACGAGTACGACGTCCAGAGCCTCTCGAGCGCGGCGCAGTCCTTCACCCAGCACAAGAACTGGGACTCGGGGGCCACCGGGAGCCTGTCGGTGATGCCGCTCCCCGGCGCCCGGAGGATCTTCACGGCGGTGGGCGGCTCGGCCAACCTGGGCTGGCAGCTCATCCCGTTCGACCACACGCAGACCGACCTCTCCACCTGCACCAAGGACTCGAACGGCCTCTGCTACCTCTCGGAGCTGCTCGCGTCGACCAACTCGGCCGGCTACACCACCGCCAACCTGGTCGCCGAAGGTACCGGCACGAGCGGCGCCGTCGGGAGCACCTTCGGCATGCTGGTGCAGCAGGCCCGCGGGTTCTGCTCGGCGCACAGCCCGGCCATCACCGGCACGCCCATCTTCACCCCCGCCGACGGGGACTGCGATTGCAAACAGACCGGCGTGGTCTGCGGCATCAAGCAGACCAACCGGGCCGTGCTGGGGGGGATCGACCACAGCAGCCCGGCGGTCGTAGGCCCGAGCCGATACCTGAGCGGCGCCCCCTGGAGCACCCGGCCGGTGGTGGCCTATGCGGCCGGCCACGACGGCATGCTGCACGCCTTCTATGTCGGCCCCGGGGCCTCGGGCCAGACGGCCTGGACGGCCGATAACCAGTCGCTCCCGGCCGGCGTGCAGCCGGGCCAGGAGCTCTGGGCCTTCATCCCCCCCGGCCAGGTGGGTGGCGTCGCCACCAACTTCGCCCTGGTGGACGGCTCGATCAACGTGATCGACGCCTTCGGCGACTTCCCCTACGATCGCAACAACGACGGCGTCATCGACTGGAGCGCCTGCTCGGACCTCAACGCCGCGAACTGCGAGCGGCCCAACCACGTCCGGCGCTGGCGCACGGTCCTCATCGCCTCGGCGGCGTCGGGAGGCTCCGAGCTCTTCGCGCTCGACGTGACCAACCCGCTCAAGCCGGTGCTGCTCTGGGACCTGCGCGGCCCGGTGGACGACACCGCCAAGTGGGACCTGAACGGCGATGGCATCTTCGGCGCGACCCCGCTCGAGACCTTCGACCCCGCCGTCCAGTCGAGCTGGGCGCTCAAGTGGTTCGACTGGGACGACGGCGTCTCCAGCACCACCTGGATCCCGACCAACTACAACACGACGGACGCCGACGTCATCTCGCACCTCCGGACCAGCCGCTACGACTACCGGAACCTCGGCTACACCTACAGCACCTCGGTCGCCAAGGTCTGGGTCGGCGACGCCTACCAGTACCTCGCCTTCACCGCCACCAGCGCTGCCGACTACAGCTCGGCCGCGCCGCTCGGCTACCGCGGCGTGGAGGTCTTCGCGGTGGACGTGATCACCGGCCAGAAGGTGTGGCAATGGGAGCACCTCTACGCCAGCTCCGACGCGAGCGGCATCGACAACGGCATCCCGCCGGGCGTGGCGCTCGGCGACCTCGACGCCAACGGCTCCACCGACCGCATCTACGTCGGCGACATGGAGGGGCACCTCTGGGAGCTCGCCGCGCGCGATGGCCGCAACATCAACTACCTGGCGGTCAAGGCCGGTCAGACCTGCGCCGGCGTCCCTTACTGCTCGTTCCCGCTCTACGGCACCCCGCAGATGGGCCAGGACAACCAGCCCGACCTGGTCACGAAGTCGCTCTACACCGTCGCCGGCGGCGGCCTGAGCCAGCAGCCGCTCACCACCCCCATCGGCGAGGGGCGCTTCACCGTCGTGCCCCCCGCCTCCACCGGCAGCTCCCTCTTCACGCCCAGCATGGTGATGAACCGGCTGTCGCTGGTGGTCGGCACCATGGGCGTCGACTGGGCCATCGCGCCTTTCGAGCGCGGCAACCTCTTCGTGCTCCCAGCCTACCCGGACATGGGGACCCGGGTCTCGAGCCCCGTCGACCTCTCCTCCGCCCGCAACCCTCTCCTCTACGGCGTGGTCCTGCCGCAGGCGGTCTGGCAGATCCAGCTCGGCCTCGGCGAGCGGGTCTACGGCATGCCGCGGGTGGCCAACAACAACGTCGTCTTCAACACCGCCTTCGGCTCCTTCACGGGCGACATCAGCTCCACCATGAACGACCCCGGCAACCTCTGGATCGTCCGAGGAGGCGACAAGACCGTCGCCTCGAACGGCTCGAAGTCCTTCGGCGGGGCGCTCATCGTGGGCGACACCCTGGTGGTCACGACCGACAGCACCATCCGGAAGGTGGCCGAGAGCCCTGGCACCTTGTCGGGGGGCTCCGCGGCCCAGACCACCTTCAACCGCCTCACGCCAGCCATCGTGAAGACCTGGGAGCAGGCGCAATGACCAGGACCGCGGACCACCGCGCCGAGCGCGGCGCCACCCTGATCGAGGTGATGATCGCCGGCGTGCTGCTGCTCATCGGCGTGCTGGGCTTCGTTGGCGTGGCACGCTTCGCGGCCACCGCCACCGCCGTGGCCCACCGCCGCACCAGCCTCACCTACTTCCGCTCGGCGCTGCTGGATCGCGCCGCGGTCACCCCGCGCCTCTCCTTCGCCAACGTGGCCGCGGCGGGGAACACCGGCGCCTGGATGATCGACAGCTGCTGGGACGGCAACTCCACCCTGCTCGACAACAACTCCGGGCTGGCCACGCCCGGCAGACTGGGGAGCTACACCACCGGCTTCGGCTGCCCGGCGAATACGCTGTATCGCAGCTGGGTCCAGGTGACGCCCCTCACCGCCCTCGCCGGCAACTGTGCCACCACCGGCGGCTGCTATCAGCTGTCGATCTACGTCGAGCGCAGCGCGGGGTCGGGCTTCCGCTCGGCGAGCGACAACGGCTGCACACCGGCCTCGCGCTTCAGCGCCGAGTCCTGCGTGGCGGCCGATCTCCTGTACACCGACTGAGGACCAGGCATGCCGAACCGCGCATCCAGCCGATCCCCTCGCGGCTTCACGCTCCTAGAGCTGCTGGTCGCCTCGGGCATCTCCGCCATCGTCGTGTTGCTGGCGGCCCAGACGCTCATCCGTGTCGACCGGGACCAGTTCCTGCGCAAGACCGTCACCGACGTGCAGAGCACCACCCGGCTGGCCCTCGGCTGGATGGAGCGGGATCTTCGCCAGTCCTCGCTCAGCGTGGGCAGCGGGGTCGTCTGGACCGCGTCGGGAGCCAACCCGGTAGCGCGTCCGGCCGTGCAGATCTACGCCAACGTCCCGGGCGGCGCCTTCCTCGACGTGATGCCCAACACGGACGCGCTCCTGGTGGTGGGAGCGGTGGGCGGCCAGGAGAGGCCGCGGGCGACCACGGTAGGCACGCTCACCGACTCGAACCAGCCCATCTCCATCAGCGTCGCCTCGACGCTCAACGCTGGCGACGTGGTGGGGGGCTTCGCCCAGGGTCAGCCGGTGCTGCTGGGCGACTACGGGGACGGGAGCTGGGGGGTGATCGGCAGCGTGAGCGCGGGCAGCACCCCGCCCACCCTCTCGCTGGTGGGCACCAGCGCCAACGTGTTCCCCGCCCAGCAGATGAAGCAGCTCGGGGCGGGCGCCTCGGTCCGCCTCGCCCAGTCGCGGCTCTACTACGTGAACACCCAGTACCAGCTGATCCGGCTGACGCTCGCTACCCCCACCGTTCCCACCGCGCAGTCCGGTTACGGCAGAGAGGTGCTGGCGCAGGGGATCGAGAACCTCCGGGTCGACTGCAACCTCGACGACGGGCTGGGGGGCTTCGCGGCCTGTCCGGCTCCGCTGACGGGCGACCCGAGCCCGAGCGATCCGCTCTTCACCGAGGGGCAGGCGGCCTTCGGGAACTTCGGCAGCAGCCAGGGCCCCCGGCTCACCGCCAACCTCGGCTCGCCCGCCCGGGTGATGCTGCTGCGCAACGTCGTCGTGAACGTCTCGGCCCGCAGCGTGCGCTCGGTGGATTCCAGCCAGGGCGACCCGGTGACCGCGGGGGTGAGCTTGCCCTCGAGCGCCGCCACCCCCACCGCCTCCTACGTCCGCCGCGCCTACCAGTTGAGCGCGGCGGTGCGCAACACCAGCCTCGGAGCGTTCTGATGCCGGCCCCGATCACCTTCCGCCGGACGGCGCGCGCCTCGGGCGCCGCCCTGATCTTCGTGCTGGCCCTGGTCCTCGCGCTGACCGTGCTCGGGGTGGCGCTGGTGAAGATCGCCGGCACCGACCGGGTGGACGCCGCGATGGCCGGCGTGAAGGACCGCGGGCTCGCCTGCGCCGAGGCCGGCATCCAGTACGGCCGCCGGTTCTACGGCTCGAACTACGACACCTCGCACGGCTGGAACGACTATCTCAACGCCACCCTCGCCGGCTACCGGTACGACTACACGCTCCCGGCGAGCTCCTCCGCGGGCATGGGCTTCGACGCGCACCCCGACCTGAGCGGCTGCACCGGCCTGCTGATGCTCGGGTGTCCGGTGCCGAAACAGACCCTCGGCTACAGCGACGGCCAGCACCTCGACCCGGGGGCCGACATCGACGGCGACGGCAGCGCCGACTTCTGGGTGAGCGTGCGCGACGACGACGACGAGCGGCCGCTGGGGCTCGCCAACAACCCGACCCAGGACAACAACGAGACCATCATCATCCGCTCGGAGTGCATCAACCCCAAGTTCCAGGTCACGCAGGGCGGGAAGCAGGTGAACGTCGCCATCGAGGCGGTGCTCACGCACGTCCAGGGCAGCTCCGGCTACGGCGCGGCCACGCGGGCCAGCAACGCCTCGGACCTGGTGGGGAACCTGTAGCCGGTCGGCGCGCGGCCGGAGCCGCCGCTCACCGGAAGTCCCGGCGGGCGAAGCCGGCGCAGGCCAACGCCAGCACCACCGCCACGTAAAGCAGCGCGTAGAGCGCCGCCCACGCCAGCCGCGCACCTCCGACCGCCTGCTGATAGACGAACTCCACCTTGAAGTCGAGCCCGGCCAGGTTCGGGAGCACGTAGGCGAGCGCCCGCACCGGCGAGCTCTCGTGCTGCCAGTAGACGAACATCTCGCGGGAGAAGTGGCCGGCGAACGTGAGCGCAAGGGTGAACATGGCAGCGAGGGTCACGTTGGTCAGGCTGGAGAAGGCGATCGCCACCGCCCCCACCACCGCGAACTGCAGGCCAGCGCCGAGGTAGGCGGCGGCGAGCGGCGCCCTGGCGAGGAACCCGAGACCGCCGGTGTAGATCGCGAGCACGACGCCGGTTGCAACCGCCATCACCGCCAGGTTGAGCTCGAGCGTGAGCACCAGCCCCAGATAGCGGCCGACCAGGTACTCGGCGCGCCCCACCGGCTTGGCGATGATGGGGTAGACGGTGCGCCGCTGGACGTCGCCCGCCACCAGCCCCGCCCCCAGGAAGACCGCGATGAGGGTGCCGAACACCTGGGCCGACGTGAGCGCCAGATCGGAGATGATCCGGTACTGCTCGCCGAAGGTGAGGCTGGAGAGGATGATCGAGGCCGAGGTGAGGAGCAGCGCGAACACCAGCAGATTCACGGCGAGCTTCTGCCGGAGGGCTTCGCGCAGCGTGACCCAGGCGATGGAGGCGATCTTCATGGCTTTTCGATGGGTGCGGCCGAGGGAGTGGGAGCCGGCGCCGGCGGCTCGAGGCGGCCGCGCTCCGGCGGCTTGAAGTGGAAGTCGCGGACCGTGGAGTGGGCCCGCCCGTCGGGCCCGATGGTGTAGGCGCCGCCGTAGGGCGCGGAGGGCAGCTGGGCCAGAAGCCCGGCCTGGATCAGTTCCCGGACCGACTCGGGCGGACGCCCCCGGGCGGCCCGGAACGCTTCGCTGGCGCGATCGATCCGGGCGAAGTCGCGCTGAAGCAGGGCCAGACGGTACTGCTCTTCGAGCGCGCCCCGGGTGCTCTCGTCCCTGGCCTCGTCGCGCAGCCCGGCCAGCAGCCGCACCGCGTCGTCCGGGTCGCCGCTCTTGACCCGCATGGCGAGGGCGAGGTGGCTGATGTTGGGCGAGGCGCCCTTCGTGCGCGCCGCGCGCTCGGCCCACTCGGCCGCGCCGGCGTAGTCCCCGAGGTAGAAGAAGTGATTGAAGGCGACGTAGTAGGGGTAGGTCCACCAGTCTGGCCCGCGCTCGATCCCCTTCTGCAGGATGCGGTTCGACTCGCCGATGCGCCCGGCCGCCGAGAGCACGATCCCGGCTGTCTGGTATGCGTAACCGTGGCCCGGATCGAGGTCGGTGATGAGATCCACCAGCGGGTAGAGCTCCTCGCAGGCGCCGCGGCGCAGCGCCTGGTCCCCGATGTACTGCACGGCGAGCAGCCAGTAGAAGTTGGCGACGGTCAGCTGGACGGGGCGCGAGAGCAGGCTCAGGGACTTGCCGCGCGGGACGTAGGAGACCTCGTACGCGCCGGGGCGCCGCTGGTCCGACAAGACCACGCGGGAGGCGAGGAGGAGCGCCGGCAGCAGGGCGGCTGCGGCAAGGAGTGGGACGAAGCTGAGCCTTCGTGCGCGCATGGCCTGGATGGGAGCGGCGGCACCCCGATCCCAGGGTGCCGCCGCAGGGTGCTTCCGATTCTCGCCTAACTCGGGTCCGGTTAGAAGACCTTGTCGGACGAGATGGAGATCACGCCACCCATCGGCGTGGTGCCGTGGGTGTAGGTGAGGCCAAGGCCGTTGGTGTCGGTCGCCGGGTCGCAGGGAGCGGCCGGCGGGGCGATGGTGACGCCACCTGCCGCGTTGATCTGGGGCTGGAAGACGCCGTCGGCGGCCATCACGCCGTCGCCGTCGATGTCGGTCCAGCCGCAGGCGGCGAGGGAGGCGCCGCGGGTGCCGACGGTGGCGTTGTAGCGGCCGTAGGTCGAGCCCTGGACGATCCAGTCGATGGTCTGGGCCTGGGCGAGGTCGGTGGCGGCCCAGACCAGCTTGGTCGAGCCGACGTTGCCGGCCGCGGGCAGGTTGGCGGTGAA